>NZ_JBFAXH010000004.1:0-546425 GCF_040680755.1 Nocardia sp. NPDC051990
GAGTTCGCGGCCCGTCTCGCGTCCGAGTCGTCGAAGCGCATGCGCCGCAGGCGCGAGTCTCGACGGCTCGGACGCGAGACAGCAGGGGGCCGCGAACACGCCGCGCCCGCGCGGCAAATCCAACACAGCCCGCGCGGCCAAAAACCAGTAGCCTCTGGGCGTGTCTACTGGTCGCCCCGAAGGCTCCACTCCCGCGGATGAACGGCCGGTTTCGCTATCGACGGCGCTGCGCGAGAGTCCCGGCGTAGTGCGTTTGGCGCTGATCCGCTTTACCGGTCAGTTCGGTGACGGCATGTTTCAGGCGGCGCTGTCGGGTGCCATTCTGTTCAACCCGGAACGGGAGACCGATCCGCTCGCCATCGCGGCCGCATTCGCGGTCTTGTTGCTGCCGTATTCACTGATCGGGCCGTATGCCGGTGCGCTGCTGGACCGCTGGGATCGGCGGGCGGTGCTGCTGGTGGCCAATGTGGTGCGGGCGGTGCTGATCGGTGCGGTGGGCGTCGGGCTGTTGGCAGTCAGTAGTGCGACACCGTTGTTGTTGCTCGCGCTCGCCGTTGTCGGGGTCAGCAGGTTTGTGCTCGCTGGCGTGTCCGCGGCGCTGCCGAGGGTGCTCGATCCGCACTGGCTAGTGCCCGCGAATTCGGTGCTCGCCACGGTGGCGTCCGGATGTGCCGGTGTCGGTGCCGCCGCCGCGGTCGCGATCATCGGATGGATCGGCGCGGGTAATTTCGCGTCGGCAGTCGCGGTGGCTATCAGTGCTGTGTGGTCGGTTTGCGGTGCGGTATTCGCGGTGGGATTCGGGGCCGGGGTGCTCGGTCCGGCGCCGGGGACCGCGGCGCGCGAAAGTACGGTGCACGCGATCGCGACCGGTCTGCGTCACGGTGCGGCCGCGGTCTGGGGAGCGGTTCGGGTCACCACCGCGATGATCGGCATCGGCACACATCGGATCGTATTCGGCACCAATACGCTGATCATGGTGCTGGTCCTGCGACAGGCGCCCGTCGACGGCGGTGGTGCGAATACCGGGCTGACCCGGTTCGGGCTCACTATCGGCTGTACCGCGGCGGGGATGCTGGTGGCGGCGGTCGTAGCACCGGTGTTGATTCCGCGGCTCGGCCGGTCGCGCACGGTGGTGCTCGGGCTGTTGACCGCGACCGTGGTGCAGTTGGCGCTGGTCACGCCGACCGCGATCGCGACGGCGGGGACCGCGGCGCATCGGGCGCATCAATTGCTGCTGGTCGCGGCATTCCTGTTCGGGCTCGCCGGGCAGACCATCAAACTGACCGGCGATGCGTCCATGCAGATGGATATCGATGACACCAGGCGTGGTCAGGTATTCGCATTGCAGGACACCGTATTCAATATCGCGTTCGTCCTGGCGATCGCGCTCACCGCATTGGTTATCCCGGCAGATGGGCGGTCGATCACGGTGGTGCTGGTCGGCGCCGGAATCTATTGCGCGGGAGTAGCGGCCATTGCCGTGAACAATAGACGCGCGCCGGTCACTCGCTGAACGGCCGTGTCGGGTAGCCGGATTCATCGCCCGACCAGGTGCGATGATCCCGCAGCGCGGCGGCCTGTTCGATCGGGGCCGGCTCCGACCAGCGCGAATCCGGTGTCGGCTCATCGTTATCGGACAAGGCCGCGCCGAATTCGTTGGCGGCGAGATGGTCCGGCTCCGGCTCGGTGCGCTCGATCCAGGCCAACTGTTCGCTGCCCGCATCGTCCGGGCTGCCGGTGATCTGGTGATTCCAGGTGCCGTTGCCGGTCGGATCGGTGAAGAAATGGTCGGGCACACCGTCATCGTCGAGATCCAGCCCGGCCACATCGGCAATGCCGGTGCCGTGCGAATCCCACAGCACGTCATCGACCAGGCCATCGCCGTCGAAGTCGAGTGCCACCGCGTCGTTCATGCCGGACCCGGATAGATCCAGATCCGCCGGACCGGTCCAGACGTGCACCGTGCCGTCACCGGTCCCGAATACGTACTCGATCTCGTTCATATTCGTTTGGACGCGACTGCGCACCGTCCGGTTCCACCCCCAGCGCGATTCGGTCGGGTAAGTTGATCTCCCATCGACCCGAATCGACAGGGAGTCAACCAGGGATGGGATTTCGGCCGAGCGGTACGCGCGTGTACGCGTCGGCGGCCAAATATCCCTGTGCGCCCGCAATCCTCGGTGTACTGCTGGCCGGTGCACTGACTGTACCGACTCCCGTCGCGCAGGCCGCACAGCATCCGTGGGCGCCGCCGCCGATGAACAGTTGCGGCGAGATCGGATTCGACCCCTTGAACCGGGAGCCGGACCCGAACGCACCGCCGCCTCCGCCGCTGCCCCAGCTGCCGCCGCAGATCGATATTCCGGTGCCGGTTCCCGAGATCACGCCGGTTCCGGTCCCTGATCCGCCGCCGGACAACACCCGGATCGATCCGGAGCCGCTGCCGACCGACCCGTGCCGCAACCCGTGCCCGGATATCCGGGATACGCCGAAACCGCCGGATCCCGCCACCGATCCGGACCCGAAGGGCGCGCCCGACACCGGGTCGCGCTCCGGTTCCGGATCCGGATCGAGCTCGGGTTCCGCCGCGATCCGCCTGCCGCGCATAGAAATCCGTCCGGAGATCGAACCCATTCCGATCCCGGTGCCCGGCGGCGAGGTACCCGAACCGCAACCCGCGCCGCCGCCGGTCGTGCACCCGGCCGAACCCGGAACGCTGACCGCCGCCATTGCCCCACCGCTGGTGGAGTCGGTGGCCCTGGTCGGTCAGGTGACCGGGCACGGTTCGGCGAACCGCACCGATATGCGCTGGCAGGTCGACGGCACCGACCTCGGCATCATCTGGGAGACCAAACCGGGTGAGGTCGCCGTGGCCTTCGGCGACACCTTCGGCGATGGTTGGACCAGTGGTGGCGTTGGCGGACCCGACTGGCGTAGCAATGTGCTCGGCTACAGCACCGACCGCGACCTCTCCGACGGCCTCACCATCGACACCATGGTGCAGGACAGCCGTTGTCACGCGACCGAACTGCTGTCCAGTCGCAAGATCAAGAACTGGGAGACGACCACCATCCCGACCTCCGGGTTCGCGATCGGACAGCGCCAGTTCATGAGCTATATGTCGGTGAACCACTGGGGCCGCATCCCCGGTCTGTGGTCGACCAATTACGGCGGGCTCGCCTACTCCGACGACAACGGCCGCACCTGGGTCAAGGATCAGTACGCCAGGTGGGACAACGTCTTCGGACTCGGCCGGTTCCAGGTGGCAGCCATGGTGCCGCAGGGCGATTACGTCTATATGTTCGGCACGCCCAACGGCCGGGTCGGCGTAATCGGTCTGGCCAGGGTGCCGAAGACGGAGGTGCTGAACAAGTCCGCCTATCAGTACTGGGTCGGCGGCACCTGGGCACCCGCGGCCGAAAACCAGGCCACACCGTTGGTTGTCGGTATAGCCAGCGAGTTGTCGGTGCGCTTCGACTCCGGCACCGAACAGTGGCAGATGGTTTACCTGGATTCGGCGCGTGGTGCGATCGTGATGCGGACCGCGGCGAGCCCGCAGGGCGCCTGGACCGATGGTGTCGCGCTGGTCTCGACCGACGACTATCCGAAGGCCTACGGCGGCTTCATCCATCCATGGTCGACCAGCGAGGATCTGTACTTCACCATCTCGGCGTGGGATAGCTACAACGTGTATCTCATGCACGCGAAACTCGATCCGCCGCACTGATCGGGCCCGGATCCGCGCCTACGGTGATTCGGTATGGTGCGGATGTGATCGACCAGCGCATACGCATCCCACACCGGCGGCTCCGGTGACCGGCGCGCCCGGGCCGGGCTGGCAGTTCTGGATCGATCGGGGCGGCACCTTCACCGATGTGGTGGCCCGACGCCCCGATGGCACACTCGTCACACACAAGCTGCTCTCGGAGAATCCGGCGCGCTACGCCGACTCCGCGGTGGCGGGCATTCGCGAAATCCTCGCCGACGCGGGCGGCGCCGCCGCGATCGATGCCGTCCGGATGGGTACGACGGTCGCGACCAACGCGCTGCTCGAGCGCAAGGGGGAACGCACGGTGCTGGTCATCACCCGTGGCTTCCGTGACGCACTGCGCATCGCCTATCAGAATCGGCCGCGGATTTTCGCGCGGGAAATCGTGCTACCGGAGTTGTTGCACGAGCACGTGATCGAGGTGGACGAGCGCGTCATGGCGGACGGCACGGTGCTCGCAGCACCGGATCTCGACGCCCTCGCCGCAGAACTGAAGCCGCTGTACGACAGCGGTATTCGTGCCATCGCCGTCGTCTGCATGCATTCGCATCTGTATCCGGAGCACGAACAGGCGATCGGCCGGGTCGCCGCCGCGATCGGATTTCCGCAGATCTCGCTGTCCAGCGAGGTGAGCCCGCTGATGAAACTGGTGCCGCGCGGGGATACCACGGTGGTGGACGCCTATCTCTCGCCGGTGCTGCGCCGCTATGTCCAACAGGTCGCCGACCAACTCACCGGCGTGCGGCTGATGTTCATGCAGTCCAATGGCGGACTCACCGAGGCCGGACAGTTCCGCGGCAAGGACGCCATCCTGTCCGGTCCGGCGGGCGGCATCGTCGGCATGGTGCGGATGTCCGAACTCGCCGGATTCCACCGGGTCATCGGTTTCGATATGGGTGGAACCTCCACGGACGTATCGCATTTCGCTGGTGAATACGAGCGGGTGTTCATCACGCAGATCGCCGGTGTCCGGTTGCGCGCGCCGATGCTCGATATCCATACCGTCGCGGCGGGCGGTGGTTCGATCCTGCACTTCGACGGCAGCCGCTACCGCGTCGGACCCGATTCCGCGGGCGCGGCACCCGGACCGGCCTGTTATCGCGGCGGCGGGCCGCTGACCGTCACCGATGCCAATGTGATGCTCGGCCGCATCCAATCCGCACATTTTCCGCGGGTTTTCGGACCGGACGGCAATGCGCCGCTCGATGATGCGCTGGTGCGCGAGCGATTCGTGGAACTCGCGGCCGAAATCACGAAGAGCACCGGCGACGATCGCACCCCGGAGCAGGTCGCCGAGGGCTATCTCGACATCGCGGTCGCCAATATCGCGGCCGCCGTCAAGCGAATCTCGGTGCAGAAGGGCCACGATGTGACCCGGTACGCGCTGACCACCTTCGGCGGCGCGGGCGGCCAACTCGCCTGTAAGGTGGCCGATTCCCTCGGCATTCGCACCGTGGTGGTGCCGCCCATGGCCGGTGTGCTCTCGGCCCTTGGAATCGGTCTCGCCGATACCACCGCCATGCGCGAACGTTCGGTGGAGTTGCCGCTGCGCGATGAGTCGATGGACCGTGTCGTCGAGATCGCCGATGATCTGGAGGCCGTCGCGCGCGCCGAACTACTCGGTGAGGACGTGCCGGCGCACCGGGTGCGTATCGCGCGGCGCGCCCAGCTGCGCTACGACGGCACCGACACGACGCTCACCATCGAACTCACCGAACCGGCACGGATGGCAGCGGATTTCGTCGAACGCCACCGCAGCACCTACTCCTTTGTACTGGACCGCCCGATTGTGATCGAGGCGCTTTCGGTCGAGGCGACCGGACTGACCGAACCCCCCGATCTCGCCGACCTGGCCGGGCCGCCCGCGACCGCCGGCGAACCGGAAGCGGTGCGACTGCATACCGGTGGCGCTCTGCGCGAGGTATTCCTTTATCGGCGTGCGGAATTGGTGCCAGGTCGGGCGGTGCGCGGGCCTGCGATCATTACCGAGGCCAACTCGACCACAGTCGTCGACAACGGCTGGCATGCCGTGGTGAACGACCTCGGACATCTGATCATGGAACGGGTCGAGGCCGCGGCCGGACCGGAGGCCGGCGCTGTGTCGATGGGGGTGTCCGCGGAACCCTCCGTGGTTACGCAAGCTACCTCCTCCAGGACCGTCGCTCCCGCCACCGAAGCGGATCCGGTACTGCTCGAGGTTTTCAACAATCTGTTCATGTCCATCGCCGAGCAGATGGGCGCGCGTCTGGAGTCGACCGCGCAATCGGTCAATATCAAAGAGCGCCTGGACTTCTCGTGCGCACTCTTCGATCCCGACGGCAATCTCGTCGCCAATGCCCCGCATATTCCGGTCCATCTCGGCTCGATGGGCACCAGCGTCAAGGAGGTCATCCGGCGCAGGCAGGCCGAGGGCATGCGCCCCGGCGACACCTATGCGGTCAACGATCCCTACCACGGCGGCACCCATCTGCCCGATGTCACGGTGATCACGCCGGTCTTCGACACCACGGGCACCGAAATCCTCTTCTATGTCGCCTCGCGCGGCCATCACGCCGAGATCGGCGGTATCGCGCCGGGTTCGATGCCGGCGAACAGCCGTCGCATCGAGGAGGAGGGCGTCATCTTCGACAACTGGCTGCTCGTCGAGGACGGCAGGTTCCGGGAGAACGAAACGCTGCGATTGCTGACCGAGGCGCCGTACCCGTCCCGCAATCCGGCCACCAACCTCGCCGATCTGCGCGCCCAGATCGCCGCCAATGCCAAGGGCGTCGAAGAAGTACGGAAGATGATCGGGCACTTCGGACTCGATGTCGTCGAGGCGTATATGCGGCATGTGCAGGACAACGCCGAGGAGTCCGTACGGCGCGTCATCGATGCGCTCGACGACGGCGAATACGCCTATGTGACCGATCTGGGTGCGACCATTTGCGTTCGGGTCACCGTGGATCGGGAAAACCGCAGCGCCACCATCGATTTCAGCGGCACCTCGGCGCAGCTCGACGGTAACTTCAACGCGCCGTACGCCGTTGCGAACGCGGCAGTTCTCTATGTCTTCCGCACCCTGGTCGCCGACGATATCCCGCTCAACGACGGCTGTCTGCGACCACTGCGGATCATCGTGCCGCCCGGTTCGATGCTCGCGCCCGAACCGCCCGCCGCGGTCGTCGCGGGCAATGTCGAAACCTCCCAGGCGATTACCGGCGCGCTGTACGCGGCGCTCGGGGTGCAGGCCGAGGGTTCTGGCACGATGAACAACATCACCTTCGGCAATGATCGCAGCCAGTACTACGAGACGATCGGATCCGGATCCGGCGCGGGCGACGGCTTCGACGGCGCGCCGGTGGTCCAGACCCATATGACCAACTCCCGGCTCACCGATCCGGAGGTGCTGGAGTGGCGGCTACCGGTGCTGCTCGAGGAGTTTTCGGTACGCGCGGGCAGCGGGGGCACCGGTCGATGGCGCGGCGGTGACGGTGCGGTGCGTCGGCTGCGGTTCACCGAAGCGGTAGCGGTCTCGACGCTGTCGAGTCACCGTCGGGTGCCGCCGTACGGCATGGCGGGCGGCGCGCCCGGTGCACTCGGACGTAACCGGATCGAGCGTGTCGATGGCACCGTGCAGCACCTGCGCGGCGCGGATTCGGCGCACCTAGAGCCCGGGGACGTGCTGGTCATCGAGACGCCCGGTGGTGGCGGATACGGGAACTGAAAGCCCGATGCCGCCTACGACATCATGGACGACGCCCCCGCTCAGCTTCCGCGGACACGTCCGGCTGGTCGCCGAAACCTTCGGCACGCCAAAGCCATTGACCGTGCACGCCTGGATGATGCGGCCCATGGCGGAACTCGGGTGGACAGCGCACTATCGGTCCTGCGCGGATGACTGAAGGCGTTTGCCGCCACCCGGCACAGCCAGCCGTACACCAGCCCAGCTCGTAGCGGTAACGCCAGCTCAGACTATGTCCTGCGCCGACGCGGCTGGGCCGAATCGGGCGGCGACCAGCGGATCAACACGGGTAGACCTGAACCTCCGCCGCCTTGACCGCGAAATACACCGAACGGCCAGGAGCCAGGTCGAGCTCGGCGGCGGCCGCCGGGGTGACATCGGCGACCAAACCGGCAGAGCCGTCCGGTCGATTCGTCGCCTGCACGCGAATGATCCCACCACGATCGGTGAGTTCCGCGATCTGGACACCGAAGGTATTGCGCGCGCTGCCTTCCGGCGCTGCCCGATGCACCGATACCGCGGTGGGGGAGAAGACCGCCGCGGCCCGCCCGTCCGGCGGCCAGGCGTCTTCGGCCCGACCGTATACCGCCACGTCCTCGGCGAGCACCACGCCCTCGCGCTCGGCACTGCCCGCACCGGCCGTACCGACGATCAGATTGACCCCGGCGATGCGAGCCGCGAAGGCGCTGCGGGGCCGCGCCAGAACCGTTGCCACCGGACCGGATTCGACCACGCGACCCGATTCGATCACCAGCAGCCGATCGGCCAGGGTCAACGCGTCGATGATGTCGTGGGTGACCAGCATCGCGCCGCGCCGCGCACCATCGCCCGGTGCGCAAAGCACCCGGCGCAATAGCGCCCGCATGGCAGGAGCCACCGCCACATCCAACGCCGCCATCGGTTCGTCCAGCAGCAGTAATTGCGGATCGACCGCCAAGGCCCGCGCCAACGCAACCCGCTGTGCCTGCCCACCCGACAGTTCACCCGGCTTGCGCGCGGCCAACTCCACCGCGTCGACAGCCGTCAGCCACTCCAGCGCGACCGCACGCGCGGCCCGCGCCGACAACCCACCACTGCGCGGTCCGAATGCCACATTCTGCGCGACGGTCAGATGCGGAAATAGCATTGCCTCCTGTGCGAGTAGCGCGACGCCGCGCCGATGTGGCGGCACCGCAATGTCTTTCGCGGTATCGGTCAGCACCCGGGTGGCGAGTCGCACCCGTCCCGCATCCGGTCGCACCAGGCCGGCCACGACCTCCAGCAAGGTCGACTTCCCCGCACCGTTCGGTCCGAGGACCGCGAGCACCTCACCATCGGCCATGTCGAATTCCACGTCGAAATCGCGGTCGGCCAGTCGCGCCGAAACCGCGAGTCCGGACCCCTCGGCCACCGTCGATACCGGCGACTCGCGACGCGCATTCGCGCGCCGCAGATACCGCATCATCGGTCGACCGCCGCTCGACGACCGCACACCGAGGAGATCGGGTATCTCATCGCCCCCACCAGCCCGGTATTCGCACCATGCGCAACGACCCGTGAGATTCGACCAGCGCGCATCACCGATCAGTCCCCGCAACCAGCTCGGGCGGTGCCGCGCGGTTGTTCAGCGAACTGCTCCGCAGCACCGTCCCCGGCCCTGGCATCACCCCTGACCTGCGGTAAGCGATGAGCACGATCAACACGGCAACGACAACCAGCACGAATGAAAGCGCCACCGCCGCGGCCGGATCCGCCTCGCGTTCGAGGTAGATCTCCAATGGCAAGGTGCGGGTACGCCCCTGCAGACTGCCCGCGAAGGTGATAGTCGCACCGAATTCGCCCAGGGCACGGGCGAAGGCCAGTACCGCACCGGAAATCAGCGCGGGGCGCAGCAGGGGAAGGGTGACTCGCCAATAGACCGTCGTCGGACCGGCACCGAGTGTCGCGGCGATCTGTTCGTAGCGCGACCCCGCGGTCCGCATCGCCGCCTCCAGCGTGAGCACCAGAAACGGCAATGCCACAAAGGTCTGGGCAAGCACCACGGCCGTCGTACTGAAGGCGATGTGGATTCCGGCCACCTCCAGATGCTTGCCGATCAATCCTTTCCGACCGAACGTGTACAACAGCGCGATGCCACCGACCACCGGCGGTAACACCAAGGGCAGCAACACCATTGCCCGCAACAGCGGCAGCCCGCGCCACGTTCCCCTGGCCAGTACCGCGGCCATCGGCACCCCGAGCACCAGACACAGCACCGTGCTCGCGAGCGCCGTGCGCAGGCTCAACCACAGCGCGTCCTGGGATGCCTTCGTACTCACCGAATCGAAGAAGCGCGACCATTCGACGCCATAGGCCAACGCGAACAAAGGCACCACGACCAGCGCGAACCCGGCCGCGGCGGGCAGCAGCAGCCAGCGCGGCAATCCGGTGGTCACCGATCGTCGGCGCATCACGGTGCGCCGAATCCCGCTCCCGCCAACGCTTCCCGGCCCTTCGGCCCGGTCACCAGGCTCTCGAAATCATGCGCCAGCTGCGCATGTTTCGAATCCGCGAGTACCGCGATCGGATACGTATTGACCGCCGCGGCCGCCTCCGGCATCGGCACCATGGCCACCTTCGCACCCGCTGACGCCGCATCGGTCACGTACACCACACCGGCATCGGCCTGCCCGGAAGTGACCTTCGCCAGCACATCGGTCACCGACGATTCCTCGCTCACCGGCGCGAGCGATACCCCGGCGGAATCGGTGACCTTCTTGGTGGCCCGCCCGCATGGCACCTGCGGCGCGCAGACCACGAGCTGCAAACCAGGCTGTGCCAGATCCCGCAGTCCGGCAAGGTGTTTCGGATTCCCAGGTGCCGTCACAATGGTCAGCACATTGGTGGCGAAGTTCCGCGTCGGCTCGGTAATCCGGCCCGTGTCGACCGCCTTCGCCATCGTCACCGGATCGGCCGCGGCGAAGATATCGGCGGGCGCGCCCTGCGAGATCTGCGCGGCGAGATCCGAGGAGCCCGCAAACGAGAATTCCACTTTCGAGCCCGGATGCGCCGCCTCGAACTGCTGGCCGAGCCCGGTGAACACCTGCTTCAACGAAGCGGCAGCGAAGACCGTCACGGTCCCGGAATCCGTACTCGCACTATCACTTTCACCGGATCCGCAACCGGCCACGAGCAGCACCGCCGAAATCGAGGCAAGTGCGGCAAGTCTCAGTCGGCGGCCGTTTCGACCACGACCGTGGTCGCCTTCACACTCGCCATGGCGACACTGCCCGGCTCCAAACCGAGTTCGCGCACCGCCTCGCTGCTCATCAACGACACCACTGTGAACGGTCCGCATTGCATCTCCACCTGAGCCATGACCGTATCGGCCACCACACGGGTGACCAATCCGGGAAACCGATTGCGTGCCGAACTGGCACTTCCGAGGCGAGTCCGGGGGGTCCGAGCCTGCTCGACAGCCAGGGCCGCGAGTTCCCTGCCCTCGATCACCAGACGACCGGAGGCATCCTTATCCGCCGCCAGCACGCCGGAATCGATCCAGCGCCGCACGGTGTCATCGCTGACCCCCAGCAGTTCGGCCGCATCACGTATCCGGAGAGTCGCCATCCGGTCAGCATAGTTCCGCAAATACGGACAGACCAAGCAATTCTATCCGTATCTACGGATGAAGTCGGCATCAACCGAGGCACGTCATTCCGTGGATACACACGATTGCCCACTGTGCGACCGTGGTCGTGTTCATCGACGCCAAGTACGCTCGGACAATCATGGCCACGTACTTCGATCCGATGTCATGGTCACCGATGCGGGCCGTCGACATGGGTAAACGCCTCTTCGATCAATCACTGCTCGAGCAGTGGCTCGCCTACACCACCGCCTGGGTGGACCCATTGGCCGACTTCGGCGCGGGCACCGTGACCGCGCTCATGCCGGACGTGCTGATGACCGTGCTCAGCGAGGGCATTCTCAGCCGATTCGGCGGCCAAGAGGTCAGCGCCACCCTGCTCGGCCACGATCTGCACGCGACCTTGCGGGTGCTGAAGGTGCGTAGGCGCGGCGCGCATTTCCAGACCAAGACCGTGCTGTCCCGGCTGCACTGGGACGATTACGCGATCGAGCAGGTCACCGTGACCGCACACGGCGTCCGGCTGGTGCCCGGCGTGCCGACGAAGGCGCGGGCGCAACAGCTGGACCTGACCGGAACGGTCGCCACCGAGGCGCTCGTCGGCTGGCTCGATACCCAGCAGCGCGATTGGAAGCTCGGCGTGGACGCGAGCGGATTGATCCGAGCGAAGCATCGAAAACGCCCGATCAGCGTGCTGCTGGAGGCGCAGGTGCGCGACAACCTGCTCGCTGTCGATATCCACCGGGCGAACTGGCTGGGCATCCGGATCCCGCGCATGCTGGTGACCGCGCCGCCGATCCTGCTGGATCGGCTGCCGTACGACGCGCACATCGTGCACGCCACCTGCGAAGGTGATCTGGTCCGGTTCCGAGTAGAGCTGCTGGGCATCACCGGATCGTTCGATTTGGCCCAGATCCGCTCGGCCATTGTGGCGGGCACCACACTGGTCATCTTCTGATCGACCGGCGAACTCCGTTCAGACCTGGGTTTTCCACCATTCCAGCAGCGCGGCCTCGGCCTCATCCCTGGTGAGCGGTCCGCGATCCAGGCGCAACTCCTTCAGGAATCGCCAGGCCTTGCCGACCTCCGGACCTGCCGGAATGCCGAGCAGTTCCATGATCGCGTTACCGTCCAGGTCCGGACGTACCCGATCCAGATCCTCTTGTGCCAGCAGTCCGGCGATCCGCGTCTCCAGCTCGTCATAGGTGCCGCGCAGTGCGGCGGCGCGACGCTTATTGCGGGTGGTGCAGTCGGCGCGGACCAGTTTGTGCAGCCGTGGCAGCAGGTCACCGGCATCGGTAACGTAGCGTCGCACCGCCGAATCGGTCCACTGGCCCTTGCCGTAGCCGTGAAAACGCAAGTGCAGGAACACCAGTCGCGCCACGTCCTCGGTGAACTGCTTTGGGTACTTGAGCGCGCGCATCCGCTTGCGCACCATTTTCGCGCCGACCACCTCATGGTGATGGAAGCTGACCCCACCGCCCGGTTCGTTGCGCTTGGTATCGGGCTTGCCGATGTCGTGCAGTAGCGCGGCCCAGCGCAGCACCAGATCGGGATCGCCCTCTTCCAGGTCGATGGCCTGCTGCAACACGGTCAGCGAATGCCAGTAGACATCCTTGTGCTGGTGGTGCTCGTCGATCTCCAGCTTCATCGCGGGCACCTCGGGCAGCACCAACTGGGCCAGACCCGTCTCGCACATCACATTGACGCCGTCGATCGGATGCGCGGAGGCGATGAGCTTATCCAGTTCGGTACGCACCCGCTCCGCGGTGATCCGCTCGATCTCACTTGCCATCGCGACGATCGCCGCGCGCACCCGCGGCTGTAGTTCGAAGCCGAGCTGCGCGACGAAACGCGCCGCCCGCAGCATCCGCAACGGATCGTCGCTGAACGAATCCTCCGGCGCCGCCGGTGTATCCAGCCTTCCGGCCAGCAGCGCATCCATCCCGCCGAGCGGATCGACGAACTCCAGCGACCCATCGGCCCCGATCTTGACCGCCATCGCATTGACCGTGAAATCACGCCGCACCAGATCACCCTCGAGCGAATCACCGAAGGTGACCTCGGGATTGCGCGACACCCGATCATAGGTATCGCTGCGGAAGGTGGTGATCTCCAATTGCTGATCGGCCTTCGACGCACTCACCGTGCCGAATGCCAACCCACCGGTATCCCACAGATGATCGGCCCACCCCCGCAACAACTCCTGCACCTGCTCCGGCCTGGCATCGGTGGTGAAATCCAGATCCGTGCCCAACCGTCCGAGCACCGCATCCCGCACACTGCCCCCGACCAGGTACAGCGCAAACCCCCGCGCGGCGAACAATTCGCCCAACGGCGTCAACACATCGGACAACCGTCCCAGCGTGACCGCGGCCGCGGCCAGCAATCGGGTACGTCGATCCAACGCTGCATCCTCGGACTTGGGCGAAACCACGAAGTAGCAGCTTACCGAGCCCACACAACCGATATTCCAGCGCAGCCGGACAGCCTGCGCATCCACCTACCGGGACGTCCTGCGCACCTCCCTATATGCACCTCCCTATATATGGAACGCATTTGGCACAAGCCGAGCTGATAACACCACGCAACCACGACGGAGCGGGTCTTACGAGCGAGGAGTTCGCGGCGCGCCGGAGGCACGGCAATTCAGCACAGTAGGATTGCGTGGTGTCTCCGGCCGATCGCGCGAACAGTCGACGCCGCCAGCCCCGGCGCCGCGGTTCGGCCGCCAACGCGGCAAAACCGCGCATGCGCACGGTACGGGAAACCTCGGCGGGTGGACTCGTTGTCGACGGGTTGGACGGGCCGAGCGATAAGCGCAGCGCGGCGCTGATCGGGCGAACCGATCGGCGTGGCAGACTGCTGTGGTCGCTGCCCAAGGGACATATCGAAGAGGGGGAGACGCCCGAGCAGACCGCGATCCGGGAGGTCGCCGAGGAGACCGGAATCAATGGGATCGTGGTCGCCGAACTCGGCAGCATCGATTACTGGTTCGTCACCGAGGGTCGCCGGGTACACAAGACCGTGCATCATTATCTGCTGCGCTCCATCGGTGGTGAGCTCTCCGACGCCGACGTCGAGGTCACGCAGGTCGCGTGGGTTCCGTTGAGCGAGTTGGACTCTCGGCTCGCCTATGCCGACGAGCGGCGCCTGGCCGAAGTGGCGAACCGGATGATCGACCGGATGGAGACCGGCAAGCGATGACCCAGACTTTCCGGCATCGCGCAGCGATTCCGTGGGGGGTGGTGGCCGGGCGACGGGTGGCCCTGTTCCGGATCATCGCGACGGTCCTGACCATTCTCGGCTCGGCGACGGCGGTTCCGGTCTTGCTCGCCCAGCCCGTCGCCGCCCAGCCGACGACGCCGAATAGTTCGTCGTCGCCGAAATTCCTGAAGCTGACCCTGGATTCGGTGAATCCGTCCGCGGTGACCACCACCAGCGATCCGACGCTGACGGTCGCGGGCACCGTCACCAATATCGGCGATCGGGTGGTGCAAGACATCAGCGTCCGTATCCAGCGGGCCGCCGCGGTGTCGACTCCGAGCGGGCTGCGCTCGACCCTGCGACTGGACCAGGTCAATTACGACCTGACCGGTCCGTTCGAAGATATCGCCGATCGGTTGAGTCCCGGCCAGCGCAAACAGTTCACGATCAGCATCCCGTTGCGCTCCAACAGCGGTACGGCGGCGCTCGATATCACCAAGCCGGGCGTTTATCCGTTGCTGATGAACGTCAACGGGGAACCGGCCTATGGCACCCAGGCCCGCCTCGACGACGCGCGGTTCCTGCTTCCGGTGCTCGGCGTGCCAGCCACCGTCGACGGTAGTTCGCCGGTACCCGCCGCCCCCGATACCCCGGTGGCGACAACTCTGCTGTGGCCGCTGGCCGACCGTCCCCGGCTGGTCGCAGGGGTCACCGGGCCACTCAACGGGAAAGCCGAGCTCACCGACGACGAACTGGCCGCATCGCTGGGCAAGGGCGGGCGGCTGGATCAATTGCTCGGGGCCTTGGAATCGGTGCTCGGCACCAACCAGGCCAGTCGTGATCGGACGCTGACCTCGGCGGTCTGTGTCGCGATCGATCCCGATCTGTTGATCACCGCACAGGTGATGACCAAGGGTTATCGCGTGCTGGCCAGCCCTTCCGATCCGGACGGTGCGACCAGGGCGGGCACCGGCGCCGATCAGGCTCGGACCTGGCTGGACCGGTTGCGCGCGGTCGCCGCGTCGACCTGCACGGTCGCGCTGCCGTTCGCGCAGGTCGATGTCACGGCACTGGCCGCCGTCAACGATCCCGAGCTGTCCACCCGGGCGCTGAACGAACCCGCCGAGATCGTCGATTCGATTCTGGCCACCAAGTCGGTGCGCGGGGTGAGCATCCCGGATTCCGGCAGTATCGATGACAGCGCGGGAATGTTGTTGCGCGGCCACGGATTCGGGACCGCCGTACTGGCCGATACCGGTGCCGTCCCGCTCGGCACCGCCGGTACCTGGACGGATTCGCAGCCGATAACCACCGGACGCGGCGGCATCGGTAGTCAGAGCACCGCCAACCAGAGCAGCTCGAGTCCGCCGCTGCCAGAGACGAGCACGCCGGATGTGGTCCGGCTCGCCGAGATCGCCCCGGTGCCCGTCACCGCGGTGCAGACACCGGAACCGCAGACCAGCGCGACACCGACCCCGTCCGCCACCAGTACACCGACCACAAGCACGTCCGCCCCGACCACGAGCCCGGCGCCGGCCAGCGCCCAGACCGCGCCCACCGATCCGGCATTGCACGCGGCGACCTTCGATATCTGGTCCGCGACCGCCCTTGCCGCGGTCGGCTCCAACCCGCCCACCCCGTCTTTCACCCCGGCACACGTCCGCTACGACGTCACCAACGACTCCAGGATGGCCCGCCTACAGGACGCACTCGGCGCCATCACCTGGACCGCGTTGAACCCGGAGCCGAACCGCCCGCGCTCGCTCTTACTGGCTCCGCCGCAGCAGTGGAGCGCGAACCGGGAAGAGGCCACCGCGATCCTGAAACAGGTCGACCTGCTGCTGCGCAATAACCTCGCGACTCCGCGTACGCTCCCCGAACTGGTCACCGAATCGCCCGACCCACAGCCCTACGAACCCGACTATCTGCCGCAGGCCGCGCACGACGCGGTATCGGAGAGTTTCCTGCTGCCGGTCCACGACCAGGCCCGCCGGATCACCGATCTCATGCGCTCGCTCGTCGAGGTGCCCGCGGCCGAGCCGTCACCGAATCAATATCTGACCCCGCTGCGCGACGATCTGCTGCGCGTGCTCACCCTGTCGGACCGGCGCTCCGGCGATTCCGCACAGCCGGATACCTATGCCCAGCGCCGGCTCGACCAGACGACCCGCACATTGGACCGGCTCTACGGTTCGGTCACCGTGCTGCCGCCCGGTGGGGTGTACACCTTGGCCTCCGAACAGAGCCCATTGCTATTGGTCGCGCGCAACAATCTGCCGGTCGCCATCCGGGTGCGGTTCCGGATCGAGGCGCCGACGGAGACAAAGATCACCGATCCGGGTGAAGAGACGCTGCCTCCCACCGGAAGTCGGTCGTTCCAGATCCCGACCGAGGTCACCGACAGCCGTAACCTGGTCATTCCGATCTCCCTTACCACGTCAGACGGTGTCCCACTCGGCAATCCCACCTCGGTCTCGGTGCGTTCGAACGCATACGGTCAGACCTTGGCAATAATTACGGCGTGTGCCGGAATACTGCTGCTCCTGTTGGCCGGGCGCCGGTTGTGGCGTCGGTTCCGCGGACAGCCGGATCCGGCCGACGAGGGTTTCGATCCAGGCACCCGGCGCCGGGTGAACAGGTACCGACGTGCGCGCAGGCGCGTACTACAGCAGGAGCAGCAGGAGGTGGGATGAGTACGAGGACACCTCGCTCGTGCTCGGCTGTCGTCGCTGTGTTCGTTCGGTCGCCCGGCAAGCAGTCGGCCGCCGCCGATCGATACCGACCCGGCACCCACTCATGGCATCGTGGAGGACAATCGCGTAACACCGTGGACGGCATCGGCCCGGCGACGGGGGCTGGCATGGCGCAGGAGGCACGATGAGCGACGATGAACTATCGGCTCATCGGCAACCACCTGTTGATCGGCCCGACGGACCCCCGGTCCGCCGGGCGCCTTCGGCACCATGGGAACGCCCGCTCGCGCAGCCACCGGCAGAACCGGAGGACGCGGAGATGACTCCCGAGGCACGTTTCGGTGATTCACCGCGCGTACCGCAGGTGAGCCGTCCCGGTCAGCCGCAGCGACCGATGCCGCCGCCCCGTCCGACACCGCGCGTCTCGCAGCCGCCCACCGGTCCGATGGCGCCGCCCTCCGGCGCATTGCCCAGGCAACCTGCGCCGCAGCGACCGGCACCGCGTCCCCAGCACTATCCAGACCCGCAGCAATATCCCGAACCCCGGCCGCATCCAGGTCAGCAATCGCATCCGGGCCAGCGCCAATACCCGGTGTCGCCGCAACAGCCCGGTCCGGCTCGGCCGCGGCCGATGCCGTCCGGCCAGCCGATACCGGGACCGCCGGGCGCACCGCCTCGGGTCCCGCCCCAGCGTTTCGCGCCGCCGCCGAACTATCAGGCGCCGCGACCGAGCTATCAGACGCCACCGCCACAGCCTCCGGTGACGCGGCATCCACCGATCGAACGACAGCGGCCGGTAGAGCATCAGCAACCCGTCGAACGGCGGCAACCGGTAGCACGACAGCACCATCCCGCTCCTCGGGAAGGGGCCAAGCCGCGTACCCAGGAATGGCCCGCCGCACCCGCATCGGGCGCGGTCGCCACCGAAACCAAACAGAACGCGGGTTCGCGCCTGCTGCGCGACTCCGGATCTATCGCGATCGCCACCCTGATCAGCCGCGTCACCGGCTTCGGCAAACAGCTGTTGCTGCTGACCGCGCTCGGCCCGGCCGTCGCCAGTGCCTACACCTCGGCCAACCTGATCCCCAATATGATCACCGAGCTCGTTCTCGGCGCGGTGTTGACCGCGATGGTGGTGCCGACATTGGTGCGCGCCGAACAGGAGGACGAGGACGGCGGCGTCGCATTCACCCGTAGGCTGGTCACCGCCGCCTTCGTAGTACTGGCCGCGGCCACACTCTTCGCGGCGGCGGCGACGCCGCTGCTGGCGACCCGGGTCTTCGTCTCCTCGGACGGCAAGGTCAATACCGAACTGACCACGGCGCTGACCTATCTATTGGTGCCCGCCATCCTGTTCTACGGCATGTCGGCGCTGTTCACGGCGATTCTCAATACCCGCCAGAACTTCAAACCCGGGGCCTGGGCGCCGGTACTGAACAACCTCGTCGTGCTGGTCGTGCTCGGTCTCTATGCCCTCACACCGGGCGAGATCACGCTGGATCCGGTTCGGATGAGCGATCCGAAACTGCTGGTCCTCGGCGGCGGCATCACCCTCGGTGTGGCCACCCAGGCGCTGACCCTGTTGCCCGCGATCAAGCGCAATCAGATCGATCTGCGGCCGCTGTGGGGTATCGACGCGCGACTCAAGCAGTTCGGCAAGATGGGCTCGGCCATCATCCTGTACGTGGTGATCAGC
The DNA here is from genome assembly GCF_040680755.1 of Nocardia sp. NPDC051990. NCBI lineage: Bacteria > Bacillati > Actinomycetota > Actinomycetes > Mycobacteriales > Nocardiaceae > Nocardia > Nocardia sp. NPDC051990. The sequence continues at coordinate 18,694 of NZ_JBFAXH010000004.1, forward strand.
CAGATCGGTCTGATCGTCTCGAATCACATCGCCTCGACGGCGGATGAGGCGGGCCCGGCGATCTATACCAACGCCTGGCTGCTGCTCCAGCTGCCCTACGGCGTACTCGGCGTCACGCTGCTCACCGCGATCATGCCGCGGTTGAGCCGCAACGCGGCCGCCGATGACACACCCGCGGTCGTGGACGACCTGTCCGTCGCGACCCGCTTGACGATGATCGCCCTGGTTCCGGTGGTCACCTTCTTGACGCTGGCCGGTCCGCAGGTCGGCGAGGCGCTGTTCGGCTATGCGCGGTTCACCGGCGACGCCGCACGGCTCGGCACCGCGGTGAGCTGGTCCGCCTTCACGCTGATTCCGTACTCCCTTGTGCTCATCCATCTGCGCGTGTTCTACGCCAGGGAGCAAGCATGGACGCCGACCTGGATCATCCTCGCCATCACGACCATCAAGATCGTGTTCTCGGCACTGGCGCCGGTGCTGGCGAGCGACAGCGGTCAGGTCGTGATCATCCTCGGTGTCGCGACCGGACTCGGCTTCCTGGCCGGTGCCGTCATCGGCGGCTATCTGCTGCACCAGAGCCTCGGCGATCTACGCATGGTCAATGTCGGACGCACAGTGACCCGCGTTCTGCTCTCCTCGATCGCGGGTGGCGCGGTCATGCTGATCGTGGACAAGGTGCTCGGCATCGACCGGCTCTCCGGCGGCCCTGGCTCGCTGATCCGGGTGATCATCTCAGCCATCGTGATGTTCGCGGTCGCCTTCGGGCTGATGCGCCTGGCCGGCATTCCGGAGATCGTCGCGATCACCGTCGCCATCTCCCGGCGCCTCGGCTTCACCCCGCCCGCCCCCGATCTCGACCTCGAGGGCCCGGTCGAGGACGAGTACGCGACGCAGGTGTTCCGGCGGCCCGAACCGTATGTGGCATACCCTGGTTTCGACCCGTACATGGATGCCCAAACCATGGTGCTACCCGTGATCCGAGCTCATACCGTTGACAGCACCGGTATGGGTGAGTTCCCGTACCCTGTTCGGCAGAGAAGCACAGGTGGCGAGTTCGCCGAAACTTCGACATATCAGGGCGAAGGAGGAACGAGGGTGAGCGACGACGCGGCGCTGGGCGGCGTCCCAGCCGCCGAATCTGCTACGACCAAGGCAGGCGGGCTCTCCACAGATGTTCCGCCCGCCGGGGAGGCCTCCGATCCCGCGTACGCGAATCAGGGTGCCGATAGCGGTCCGCCGGAGCACGATTCGGCGGACGGATCCGGTGAGCAACCGCTGGAGGCCCCGCAGCGCGATCCGATGTACGACACCGGGATGATCCCGATCCCGCCGCAGCTACCGCCGATGGACGATGCGGGCCGAAGAACGCCGCGCGGCCCCAAGCTGCTTCCGGGCGCTTCGGTAGCGGGCGGCCGTTACCGGCTGCTCGCGAGTCACGGCGGATCCCGCGGACTCAGGTTCTGGCAGGCGCTCGATATCAAGCTCGACCGCGAGGTCGCACTCACCTTCGTCGATGCCGATCAGAAGGCCACCGACAACTCCGGTCACGACGGTCCGCAGGCCATCCTGTCGCGCACACTGCGCCTGGGCCGGATCAACTCGCCGGGCTTGGCCCGCGTGCTGGATGTGGTGCGTGGCAGCTCCGGCGGCATCGTGGTGGCCGAGTGGACGCCGGGCCGGTCGCTGCGTGAAATGGCCGAAACGGTGCCATCGCCCATCGGTGCCGCCCGCGCCGTCCGGGCGCTGGCCTCGGCCGCCGAGCTGGCGCACCGCGGCGGTGGCTCGCTATCCATCGACCATCCGGATCGGGTCCGGATCAGTGCCACCGGTGATGCGGTACTCGCATTCCCTGGCACGCTGTCCGATTCCGACGCGCAATCCGATGTGCGCGGCCTCGGCGCCATGCTCTACGCGCTGATCACTGCCCGCTGGCCGATCCGCGCTGGTGGCATGACCGGCAACGCCGCTACGGTCGGCGGGTTGCGGCTCGCCGATTTCGGTTCCGATGGCACCCCCGTCGAACCGCGGCAGATCCGGCCCGAGGTGCCGTTCGAGATTTCGGCGGTCGCGGTCCGTTCACTGGAATCGAATAAGGGTGTGCGCACCGCGGCGACCGTGCAGCATGTGCTCGAACAGGCCTCGGTGGTCGATCAGAAGACCGATTTCATCCCGGTGCTTCGCCTCGGTCAGCGTCCGCCGAGCAGCGTCGAGGAATCGCTCGCGGATCCGGAATTGCTTGCGGCGGAACGGGAACGCTCGCAGCGGATGATGTGGATCATGGTCGGGCTCGGCATCCTGGCCGCACTTGTGGTCGGCATCATCATCTGGTGGATGGTCAGTGTCTTCGCACCGAGCGCCTCGAACGCACCGCTCAATGAGCAGCGCAATATCGGTCTCACCACGAACAGCTCACCTGGGCCCGCACCCACCTCTGTCGGCACGGCGGATACGGCCGCGAGCGGGGTGCCGGTTCCGGTGACGAGCGTGTCGGTCTTCTCCCCGGAGGGCACTCCGGACAATGTCAGTGGTACCGGTGCGGTGCTCGATCACGATCCGGGCACCGTCTGGCGCACCGATCAGTACTTCCAGCAGTTCCCGGCGCTCAAGAAGGGCGTCGGGCTGCTGGCCACCCTGCCGAGTCCGGCCAAGCTGACGAGCGTCTCGATCGAATCGCCGAGTCCGGGCACCTCGGTCGAGATCCGCACTTCGCCGACGGCCGCACCGACCCTGGACCAGACCCAGCTGATCGGCTCGGCCCGATTAGAGAACGGCATCACCGAAATCCCGGTCCACGGCGATCAGGCGGCCCGCTATGTACTCGTCTGGATCACCGGACTCGGCAATTCCGGTGGGCAGTTCCAGACGTCGATCGCCGAAATCCGCTTCGACGCCGCGGCTTGACCGCTCTGGCGAGTATTCGGACCGAACACCAAGCGCAGCTGGGGCCGCATTCAGGTCCTAAGTGAAGTGCCCGTTGACTTTTGGGCTTGCTCGACGAGTTACCAATGTTCTTGCGAATGTTCTCGCATCGCGCCCGCCGGTGTCGATTCCCCGGGCATACCGCACCGATTCAGCCCTGACTGGTCTGGTTGCTGTCAAATCTTTACTGACGATATGATCTAGCCGCGCTCTCACAGCAGGGGGAGCCCCCCGGGTTCTGGTTTTTCGATCCTGGATGCTGCGAAATTCGATGGTGGTCGCTCATGTCCGTCGTCGCCGTGAGAGCTGTCCAAGGGGTTGGTTTTGCCGTCCGAACTGAACGAGGATTCCCACCGGGGGAAGTCACGGCCTGTTGCGTTCGACGAGCGTTCTTTCGTGCCCGACGAGCTCACCGATGTCGAATTGCTGCAGGCCCATGTCCGCGGTCAGCGGCATGCCTTCGCCGAGTTGCTGCGCCGCCATAACGACCACCTCTGGCAGACCGCCCTGCGCACCTCCTATACCCGCGAGGACGCGGCCGATTCACTGCAGGACGCCCTGCTCTCGGCACACCGGACCGCGGCCACCTTCCGTGCCGAGGCCGAGGTGCGCAGCTGGCTGCACGCCATTGTGGTGAACGCCTGCCTGGACCGGATCCGGCGCAACAAGACCCGCCGCGCGGTACCGCTGTCGCCGGAGACCATGCCGGAGCCGAAGGACACCAGGGACGATATCGCCGAACTGGAAATGTCCCTCGTCATCGACCGCGCGCTGTTCACGCTGCCGGAGGAGCAGCGGGCGGCGCTCGTCGCGGTGGAACTCGAGGGGCGTAGTGTCGCGGAGACAGCCGCGCTGCTCAACGTTCCGGAGGGCACCATCAAGAGCCGATGTGCGCGGGGTCGGCTGCGGCTTCAAGAACGTTTGGAATTTCTGCGTGATCCGGGGAACCGGAAGTAGCTGTGATGCGTCATTAATAGTGACGGACAACCAGACGATATACAGCAGTGCCCGTGATGTGCGGTGGGCATCTACTCGAGAACCCGGAGGTGCGATGGCGACGCAATCCGTTCCGCAGCCTCCGTTCTCGCCCGAACTGCTCGCCGATCTGCACGCCGACAATCTGGCGCCGGAGCTGAGTGAACAGTTATGGCCGGTGGTTCGCAATGATCCGGATGCCCTGCGGTTCCTGAACTCGCTCGATGACGTCAGCGCCGAACTACGCGCGCTCGGCCGGGACGAGCGTGTCATCCACGCCATGCCCGCCGATATCGCGGCACGGCTGGCGGAGTTCGTCGAAGGTCTGGATGCGGCGTGGGAGCCCAGCGAGCGGGTCGCACCCCTCCATCGACTGCCCTCGGTCACCGCACGGCCGGAATCAACGGCCACGGTGTGGCCCGAATCCGCCGATGACGCAACGGATTCCGAACCGGTGAACCCCACACCCGGCACCGCTTCCATCCCGCTGCCGCAACGCCGTACCCGCGCACTCCGCTGGCTCGCCGCCGCGGCTGCCGTGGTCGCGGTCGCGGCCAGTGTCGCGGTCGTTGTGGACGCACTGCGCGGGCACGAGGTGTCCCCCAGCGCCCAACCGAGCACCGGCAATGTCCAACTCGGTGACGAACTCGACACCACCGTCGCACTGAGTGCCCTGGGTCGCAATGACGTCACCGGCGCACTCGGCGCGCCAACGGCCCTGAACCGCTGCGTCCACGCCAACGGCCTGGACCGCACCGTCCTCGGCTCGACCAACACCACCTTCCAAGGCAAGGACGCCGTGTTGATCCTGCTCACCGGGCCGCGCCCACACAAGATCACCGCACTGGTCGTCGGAATCGGTTGCGGCGGCGACGATCCGCAGCGGTTGGCACTCACCGATATCGGTTGACGAGTGGGCGGCTCCTCCGCCTCCTCGAACCTGCGCCGGCACCGTGGGGTGCGCCGAAGCTATGTTGCCGACCGGCGGTTCAGCCGTGGACAGTGCTGGACGTACCCCGTTACCCCCGTACATCCGAAATCAGCGTGTGGATGGCTGACAGCCGATCGTAGGAAGCGGGCGCGAGCGCGGGAACATCTGCGTTTACCCTGTTGTTGACCGACACGTCTAATGAATCTCCCTCGGAAGGGTCACATGAGCAACGCAGTTCGCGACTTGATCATCGTCGGCTCCGGACCCGCCGGCTACACCGCCGCCGTCTACGCAGCCCGCGCCGAACTCCAGCCCCTGCTGTTCGAGGGCACCCAGTTCGGCGGTGCACTGATGACCACCACCGAGGTCGAAAACTTCCCCGGTTTCCGGGCCGGCATCATGGGCCCGGATCTGATGGAGGAGATGCGCGAACAGGCCAAGCGGTTCGGCGCCGATATCCGGACCGAGGATGTGGACGCCATCGACCTGACCGGCCCGATCAAGACGGTTACCGTCGGTGACGAGACGTACCAGGCCTACGCCGTAATCCTCGCCATGGGCTCGGCAGCGCGCTATCTGAACGTCCCGGGTGAGCAGAAACTGCTCGGCCGCGGTGTCAGCGCCTGCGCCACCTGTGACGGCTTCTTCTTCAAGGGCCAGGACATCGTCGTGGTCGGCGGCGGCGACTCCGCGATGGAGGAGGCGACCTTCCTCACCAAGTTCGCCAACACAGTGACCATCGTGCATCGGCGCGAGGAATTCCGCGCCTCGCGCATCATGCTGGAGCGCGCCAAGGCCAACGAGAAGATCAAGTTCGTCCTCAATGCCGAGGTCGCCGCGGTCAACGGCGATACCGGCGTGACCAGCCTGACCCTGCGCGATACCCGCACCGGCGAGACCTCCGAGCTGGCCGCGACCGGCCTGTTCGTGGCGATCGGTCACGACCCGCGCAGCGAGCTGGTCAAGGATCAGGTGGCGCTGGACGACGAGGGCTATGTGCAGGTGCTGCACCCCTCGACCGCCACCAAGGTGCCCGGTGTCTTCGCCGCGGGCGATCTGGTCGACCACACCTACCGCCAGGCCATCACCGCCGCGGGCACCGGCTGCCGGGCCGCAATCGACGCCGAGCGCTGGCTGGCCGAACAGGGTGACATCACCTCGAACACCCTGGATCACGCCGGCAACTCGATTGCCGTGCCCGCCAACTGATCTCATCATTTTTGCACTACCCGCGGCGTGAGCGACGGGCCCGGAGGCAGTAGCTTGCGTGACCACGGAGGGCCCCGGGAGCGCCGAAGTTCAACAAAGGAGATACCCATGTCCGAAAACACGGTCACCGTGACCGACGCGTCCTTCGCCGACGATGTGCTGCTCAGTGCGAAGCCCGTACTCGTCGACTTCTGGGCCGACTGGTGCGGCCCGTGCAAGATGGTCGCCCCGGTACTGGAGGAGATCGCGGGCACGCACGCGGATAAGCTGACCGTGGCCAAGGTGGATGTGGATGCCAATCCGGGCGTCGCCCGCGATTATCAGATCCTCTCGCTGCCAACTATGATGCTGTTCTCCGGTGGCAAGCCGGTCAAGCAGATCGTCGGCGCAAAGGGCAAAGCCGCCCTGCTGCGTGAACTCGACGGCATTATCTGACGTATTCGTCAAAGGAACGCCGTCATTCGACGACGCGCCGTAGGATGCCTGGACGCCGGGAATTGCTGAATTCCGGTCCGGGTCTGAGACAATCGACCGACCTCCGGTCGTGCGACGGTGTGAGCCTTCGCATGAGTGGGTACCCGGGTGGACGGAAGGAAAGGGCTCTCACGCATGCACCGACTTCGTCACGGCGATACCGGTCCAGCCGTCGCCGAGGTTCGGAGCACCCTGGCAAGTCTCGGGTTTCTGCATACGCACTCCGCCGCAGCAGATCACGCTGATGCGCGAGAGTACTGGATGGACACCGACGCTTCCTTCGATCGCCAGCTCGACTCGGCGGTTCGCGCCTTCCAACAGCACCGCGGACTGCTAGTCGACGGGGTCGTCGGACCGGCTACCTACCGTGCGCTCAAGGAAGCCTCCTATCGCCTCGGTGCCCGCACGTTGATCTACCAGCTCTCCGCGCCGCTCTACGGCGACGATGTGGCAACGCTGCAGCGCAGGCTGCAGGACCTCGGTTTCTACGTGCACCGCGTCGACGGTTACTTCGGCCCGCACACCCATGAGGCGCTCACCGCATTTCAGCGGGAGATCGGCTTGGCGGCGGACGGCATCTGCGGTCCGGATACGCTGCGCTCGCTGGAGCTGCTCGGGGCGCGCGTCACCGGAGGCAATCCGCATCGCATCGCCGAGGAAGAGGTCGTGCACCGGGCCGGGCCGCAGCTCACCGGCAAGCGGATCGTCATCGATCCCGGCCTCGGCGGCCCGGATAAGGGCTTCGCGGTGCCGACCGAGTACGGCGATGTCTACGAGTCGGAGATCCTCTGGGACCTGGCCAGCAGGCTGGAGGGCCGAATGGCCGCCACCGGCATGGAAACCTTCCTGTCGCGGCCGTGGGGCGCCAATCCGACCGATGCCGAGCGCGCCGATACCTCCAATGCCTTCGACGCCGATCTGATGATCTCGCTGCGGTGTGCGACCAATCCGAGCCCGTCCGCGAACGGTGTCGCGGGCTTCCACTTCGGCAACTCGCACGGGTCGGTATCGATGATCGGCCAAGTGCTCGCCGGCTTCATCCAGCGTGAGGTGGTTGCGCGAACTTCGTTGCAGGACTGCCGAACCCACTCGCGCACCTGGGATCTATTGCGGCTCACCAAGATGCCGACCGTCCAGGTCGATATCGGTTATCTCACAAACGAATACGATGCATCGGTTCTCACCAACCCACGGATGCGCGATGTAATCGCCGAGGCGATCCTCATCTCGGTGAAGCGGCTGTATCTGCTCGGCCAAGACGATCAGCCAACGGGCACATACACTTTCGCTGAACTATTGGCCGAGGAAATGGCTGCTGCCGACCGGATGTAGCGAACTTCCTTCTGAATCAATAGATTACGAACAACCAATACTTCCGATACGAATGCGCTCCTGCCGACGAAACTGTCAGCAGGAGCGCACCGTTATCTGTGCTTGGTCTCAGGGAGCTCCGACGCGGAAGGGAACGGTCAGCGAGGCCGCGGCCAGTAGCTGATCGAGCGCGCGCTCCACATCTTCCTTCCAGCCGTGATCGGAGTTCAGTTCCAAACGCAGCCGGGGAAAACGATGATGCGGCGCCACCACTTCGAAGCCCACGTCCTCCAGGAAGTCGGCCTCGATCATGCAGGTCTCCGGCGAACATTCGGTCGCCTTACCGGCCGAGGCCACATCCCGGATCGGTGAGCCGATCCGCTCCATCAACCGCATCGAGCCGAGCGAACGGTCCGACATCGCGGTCGCCGGGGGATCGGTGCGAATCCCGAAGGCCTCCAATGCGCGGACGCCGCGACGCACCAGATCGGCCACCACAGCCGTAATGAGGCGATGGGCTATGTCGGCATCCTGGTAGGGGAATTCGGCCCGCAGCGTGGTCAGCAAGACCGCGTCCGGGCTGACCGGCGATGTGGGGAAGAGGCCGGCACGCGGTACGGTGCTCGGTGGCGAGTACAGCGCACACCCCGCGACATTGCCGTCCACGTTCGCGACCTGACCGCACGAACCCCACTCCAGCATGACCGTGGAGAGCCAGGCCTCCTTCTCGAAGACTGGATCACTGAACTCACGGGAGGTCGCGGCCACGGCCGGATCGATCTCCCAGAACACGCAACGCCGCGCATGCGCGGGTAGCTTATCGAGTCCGCCCAGGGTTAGTGCTGTGACGCTGGTCGACACCGCTCTGCTCAGCCTCCAGCTATCCGATTCATCCACGCTCACGCTGCATTCACTCGCCAGCAAGAATAAGCGATCAAAGCGAACCCGCCTCATTCCACGTCGCTGTGCTGTTGCTAAGAAGCCGCGCCGTAGGCCGTTTCCGCGCCGTCACAGTGACGTTTCGACGCCGGACCGGTTGCCTACTGGAAACACACGGCTATTTTGCCACTTCTTTCACTTGCCGAGCTGCTGCTGCTCCATCATGCCTACGATGCGTTCGAGGTCTTCGACCGAACCGAATTCGACAACGATCTTGCCCTTCCGCTTGCCGAGGCTCACGGTGACGCGCGTGTCGAATGATTCCGACAACCGCTCGGCCACATCCTGCAAACCCGGCATATGAATCGGCTTGCGCCGGGGTGCGGGGGGAGCGGCCGTATCCGGATCCCGGTTTGCCAGGGTGACGGCTTCCTCGGTGGCCCGGACCGACAATCCCTCGGCGATGATGCGGGCGGCGAGTACCTCTTGAGCGTCGGCGCCTGCCTCGAGGCCGAGCAGCGCGCGAGCGTGTCCGGCGGAAAGTACGCCGGCCGCGACCCGGCGCTGCACCGGGATCGGCAGTTTCAACAGGCGAATCATATTCGTCACCACCGGTCGGGATCGACCGATTCGCGTGGCCAATTCCTCATGGGTGACATCGAATTCCTCGAGCAGCTGCTGATAGGCCGCCGCCTCTTCGAGCGGGTTCAGCTGCACCCGGTGGATGTTCTCCAGCAGGGCATCCCGCAGCATCGCGCCATCCGCGGTCTCGCGGACAATGGCCGGAATGGCCGCGAGTCCGGCCTCCTGGCAAGCGCGCCAACGACGCTCGCCCATCACAATCTGATACTTGTCCACCCCCGGCTCCAGCCGACGCACCACGATGGGCTGCATGAGGCCGAATTCCTTGATGGAGTGCACCAACTCGGTGAGCGCGTCTTCTTCGAAAACATGTCGCGGCTGCTTAGGATTCGGCTCGATCTGCTCCGGCGGAATTTCCCGATAGGTCGCACCACCATCCGACAGCTGCTCATCGTTGGGGTCAGGGACCCGGTGCAGGAAGGCGGAAGCCGGCTGCGGTCCGATCGGATCGATGCCGATGACGACATTGGCTGCGGCACTGCCGAGTCCCGGTGTGGCACCGAGCCCTGGTGTGGCCGCCGGCCCCGTCGGAATCAACGCGGCAAGTCCGCGGCCTAGCCCGCCCTTCTTCGCCTGAGTCATCGGTTACCGACCCTTTCCTCGTTCGTCACTGCGCGCGCTCTGCCGCACCCGGCCGAACAACCGGCCGCGCAGCCATCTCGCGACCGGCGTCCAGATAACTCATCGCACCCCGGGAGCCTGGATCATAATCGAGCACCGTCATGCCATAGCCCGGCGCTTCGGAGACCTTCACACTGCGGGGGATGACCGACTTCAACACCACATCACCGAAGTGCCCACGTACCTCCTCGGCGACCTGGTCGGCCAACTTGGTTCGACCGTCGTACATCGTGAGAATCACCGTCGACACATGTAGTTCGGGATTCAGATGCGCTTGCACCAGACCGATATTGCGGAGCAACTGCCCGACACCCTCCAGCGCGTAGTACTCGCACTGGATCGGGATCAGCACCTCCTTGGCCGCGACGAGCGCATTGACGGTGAGCAGACCGAGCGACGGCGGGCAGTCGATCATGACGTAATCGATGTCGTACCCAGCGATATTGGCCTCCTGGATGGCGGCCTTGAGCCGCCCCTCCCTGGCCACCATGGAAACCAATTCGATCTCGGCGCCGGCCAGATCGATGGTCGCCGGAATGCACAGCAGGCGCTCGCTATGCGGACTCCGCTGAATCGCATCCCGCACCGACACCTCGCCGATGAGGAGTTCATAACTCGACGGGACACCCGAGTGATGTTCGACGCCCAGGGCGGTGCTGGCATTGCCCTGAGGATCGAGGTCGATCACGAGAACCGTCATCCCGGTATGCGCCAGGGCGGCCGCGAGATTCACGGCGGTTGTCGTCTTACCGACGCCCCCCTTTTGATTGGCGATGGTGATGATCCGTTGCTCGCGCGGTTTCGGCACTGTCACCTTTCCTGGATGCAATATCTGGCTTGCACGTTGGGCTTCGGCCGCTATCGGGGTCTCGCTCGGGGAGATGTGCCCGAACGGTGTGCTTCCAAATGCCTCCGCATCGAAGGTGCTGGAGTCCAGCATCCCCGGCACGCGCGACGCTGTTTCCCGTGAAACATTCGCCGGACCGCTCGACATAGACAGCTCCTAACGCGAGAACCTCAGATCACAAGCGCCCGACCGAATTCGACGCCGTGTCATCACTAGCCGTGTCGGATCGAACTTGATGCTCAATCGGAACCGCGGCGCCCGATCGACCGAGCGAAGCTCTTGCCGCTGCGGCACCCACATCCCTCCGTGGCACCAACGCTCACGCCCGACGCCCACTAGCTTGCCAGTACTCAGCGCGATAAGAAAGCTGAATCGCGGCATCACGCAAAGGACACGCAAATCAGCACCGAATCGCGTTGCCACGAACAAGATTGACGGACTCGATTCGCTGTTTCACATGAAACATGAAGTCCCGGACCGACACCGAAGTTCTGTTTCACATGAAACATCGAATATGGCCCGAGGGAGCGAGCGGCCCACGTCGGGCGCTCTCGCATCCAATGAGCCTGGCGGAATGGAGATCATCGTGTTCCCCATCCACGGGCATCGGATTCGAAACGTCACGTGAAGTTTCGCGTTTGCAGCCCGCCGAGATGCAGGCGCTCAGAAGCGTCGTTTCACATGAAACATTGTCGCGAATCGGCCACTGCTACTTTGACTTCCGCGTCGACCTGCCGGCCCGACGCGACGGACGTTCGGCGCGCGGCAACCGCTCCGCGCTAATCACCAGGGTCGGGGTGGAGACGAGTCCGGCACCGCATTCCAGCACGGCCGCATTCCCCGCGCCCGCCTTCGTCAATTCCTCGCCATCGCGCTCGAGTTCCTCGGCCGCGCTGATTCCCTTCAGCGCGAGCATCCGTCCATGATCACGCAACAAGGGGACGGACCATTGCGCCAACTTCGCCAGCGGGGCGACCGCGCGAGAGGTCACCACATCCGCGCCGCCGGCTTCCTTCAGCACGCCCGACTGCTCCGCCCGACCGCGGACCACGGTCACATCGAGTCCGGCCGCCTCGATGAATTCGCTCAGAAAGATGGTGCGGCGCAACAGCGGCTCCACCAAGGTGATCCGAAGATCGGGACGCGCGATCGCCAGTGGAATTCCAGGCAGTCCGGCACCGCTGCCGATATCGACAACAGTGGTGCCCTCCGCCATCAACTCACCGACCACCGCACAGTTGAGAATGTGCCGATCCCATAGCCGCGGCACCTCACGGGGACCGATCAGTCCGCGCTCGACGCCGGCGGCGGCGAGGGCGGCACAGTACCGACGCGCGAGATCCAGCCGGTCTCCGAATACCACCGTGGCCGCGGCCGGGGGCTCCAGCTCATTCGGCAACGCGGTGATGCCGCCGAGATCTCGTTCCACGTGAAACATCCTTTCGAACTCGAGTCGATCAGTGTGGCGATGGGGCCAGGAGCAGGGGAGCGCATCCGAGACATGAAAAGGGCCTCCAGTCCGAAGACCGGAGGCCCTAATCCAATCACAGTGCGCGATTCAGGCAGGCACCACGACAACGTGCCGATTCGGCTCGACGCCCTCGCTCTCGCTGCTGACACCATCGACGGCGGCGACCGCGTCGTGCACGATCTTCCGCTCGAACGGAGTCATCGGCGCTAACGGCTCCGGCTTACCGGATTCCAGCACTCGCTGCGCGGCGGCGGTGCCGAGCGCACTCAACTCGGAGCGACGCTTGGCGCGCCAGCCCGCCACGTCGAGCATGAGCCGACTGCGCACTCCGGTGGCCTGCTGCACGGCGAGGCGGGTCAGCTCCTGCAGCGCGTCGAGCACCTCGCCATCGCGGCCGACCAGCTTGGAGAGATCACGGCCGCCATCAATGCTCACGACGGCGCGGTCGCCCTCGACATCGAGATCGATATCGCCGTCGAAGTCGAGCACATCGAGCAACTGCTCGAGGTAGTCGCCCGCGATTTCGCCCTCTTCGATGAGAGCTTCCTCGGCATCGTTCGCAGCGTCGGTGGAGTCGGCCCCCGCATCGGCTTCGCGACCGTCCGCATCGTTCACCATCGTCGTCGTCGCCACAGTGGCGTCCCCTCCGTCGGTTTCAACAGTCATTTGATTTCCTCTTCATCTGCTCATCGCGCGCGACCGGCGACCAGCGCCAATCGGAGAACGCGAACAGGGTTGCTCAGAGATCCCGCAGGCGCGCTGAGGTGTCAGCGCCGTCGCTTCTGGTTGGGGCGCCCACGGTTGCCCGGTCGCTTCTGCCCGCCGGAGCGCCGCTGTCCCGCCTTGGTCGGCGACTTCGCGGTGCCATTGGTCGACGGTGCCGCGTCGACCGCATCTACGGCATCGGCATTCGCATCGACCGGTGTCGCGTCGGAGGGTGACTGCTTCTTCTTGACATTGACCGGTTTCGCACCAGGCTTGGGCGCGTTCTGTGCGCGCTGCTCCAGCTTCTGCTGCTTCTTGATTTCCTCTTCCTTCGCCATACGGCCGAAGACGAGGTGCTGCTGTCCGTAAGTCCAGATGTTATTGGAGACCCAGTAGAGCAGGATCGCGATCGGCAGGAACGGACCACCAACGAGCACGCCGAGCGGGAACACCCACAGGGCGAGTTTGTTCATCATGGCCGACTGCGGGTTGGCCGCGGCTTCCGGACTCTGCCGGGCCACCGAGGCGCGGGCGTTGAAGTGCGTCGCCAGACCGGCGATCACCATGAGCGGGATGGAGACCAGTGCGATGCTCAGCTTGGTCGGCACGCCGCCGTAGTCGGCGAAGGCCTGCAGCTGACTCGGCGGGCTGGTGATGTAGGCCGAGATGGGGGCGCCGAGGATACGCGCGCTCAGGAAGGACTGGACGTCGACGGCGCTGAAGACGTAGTTCGGCGTATGCGCATTGTCGTAGACCGACATGCCGAGCTGGCCGATACCGGTGCCGGTGCGGTTGAACGAACGCAGCACATGGAACAGACCGAGGAAGACCGGCACCTGCGCCAGGATCGGCAGGCAGCCCATCAACGGGTTGAAGCCGTGATCCTTCTGCAGCTTCTGCATCTCGGTCGCCATCTTCTGGCGATCGTTCTTGTACTTCTTCTGCAGCTCCTTGATCTGGGGCTGCAGCTCCTGCATCTGCTTGGTGGTGCGCACCTGCTTGACGAACGGCTTGTAAAGCACCAAGCGCAGCGTGAACACCAGGAACACCACGGCCAGTGCCCAGGTGAGTCCGTTGTCCGCGCCGAACGCGAACCCGAAGACCCGATGCCAGAACCAGAGGATCCAGGACACCGGATAATAAATGAAGTCGAGCACGGCTCTATGCACTCCCGTCGTTCGTATCGCCGATCACCGCGCGCGGTGATCCTTTACAAGCGTGTGGCGCCGATGGCTGCTGGTCGGCGGCTGTCTCGTTCCGTTCGCGTGTTTTCCGCTCCGGAACGGGATCCCACCCACCAGGGTGCCAGGGTGCGCATTTCGCCAATCGCACGACCGTCAATCCGAGGCCGACGAACAGGCCGCGGGTGCGTAACGCGGTCACCGCGTACTCGCTACAGGTCGGGGTGAAACGACACACCGGCAGGCGCATGGGGGAGACATACGTCCGGTAGAGCTCGATCAGGAAGATCACCGTGTTCGCAGGTAACCGAGCAATGGTGGAGCGCGCACTCATCCCGCACCGGCCACGGTAGCCGATGGGCGGATGATATCGAGCTTGCGCAGCGCGCCACGCAGCTGGCGGAGCAACTCTGTCGAGTCGGTGGTCGCGGCGCCGGGCAATGCGCGGATGACGATATCGGCATCGGCGGGCAGCTCGGCGATCACCTGACCGCACATATGACGCAGGCGGCGGGCGACGCGGTGTCGAATCACCGCGTTGCCCACCGCCTTGCTGACTATCAATCCGAACCGCGGACCGCCCACGCGGACCAACGATCCGGCCTCTGCCGCATCGCTTCTTCGTCCACTCTCGCCCACAATTCCGTCATACCCGTGCATGAGCACGTGTACGACCAGATCTCGCCTCCCGATTCGCTGGCCGCGGCGCACCGTCCGGGAGAAGTCGGCACGATGATGCAACCGATACGGCTCAGGCAACACCGGAGCGTCCGAGAGCGAGGATCAGGCAGTGAGGGACTTGCGGCCCTTGCTGCGACGCGCGGACACGATGGCGCGACCAGCGCGAGTGCGCATACGGAGACGGAAGCCGTGGACACGCGCCCGACGACGGTTGTTCGGCTGGAACGTCCGCTTGCCCTTGGCCACGGTCGACACTCCTCCAGTAGGTGGGCCCCGTTCGGCGCCCAAAGCTTGTCAGTGATACGTCTTTGCGCGATGAATCACGAGGTGGTCATCATCGATGCGCGTCGGTCCTGGCGCACGAGGTCGATACGACCTGACACGGTCAGCACAGGACCGCCACCGCACCAAGGGGTGACTGTACGAGGGTACTGATCGGCAAAGTGCGGGTCAAACTCGGCCCATCCGTATCGTAGACTGCTCGAAACCGCCGCACCGGAGTCATCGCATCCTGGGTATAACCGTGAGTTCGTCCACACCCCGAGCCGGCGGCCGCCGCACCGGCCAAGGTGCATAGCCAGGGGATTGCTGCAGAACCGCAGGTCCAGGCCGTATAGCCGCAGAGCGCAACCTCGTTTCACATTTCCCCAGGGTTCTCCACATCTGTGGATAATTGTGTGGAAAGACCCCTGAAGTGGCATATTCGTAGGGCCGACGGTGCCACGCCGCCGCCCGGATGGGGGACCTGGGCTGCGTCCGAACCGGTTACGGACGTACGCGGAATCACAAACATCGACTCAGCCATGGCCGATACTTCGCAGAATCCGACCGTCTGCTCCTATCGCCTACTTCCGGGGAGGAAACTGCATGGACGACGAGCAGAACGTGTTGGCCACCGTGTGGCCGGAGGTGGTTACTGAACTCACCACCGGCTCGGCCGATGGTGCCATCCCGCCGGTGTCCCGGGCCCAGCAGGCCTGGCTCAAACTGGTCAAGCCACTGACCGTGGCGCAGGGGTTCGCCTTGCTCTCGGTGCCTTCGTCGTTGGCCCAGGAGGCCATCGAACGCGATCTGCGCGAACCCATTCTGCGTTCGCTTGGCCGTCGTCTCGGTCCGCAGGTCGAGGGCCTCGGCGTCCGGATCGCGGCGCCGGCGAACCAGCCGACCGAACGTCTCGGCAATAATCCGCGCCACGCGCGTATGACAAGTCGGCCCGAGCGTGGCCGCGACAGCGGGCGCGGTCCGGCCGGCTACCCCGCGCCCGACTATCCCGGACGCAACGACTACGCCCCGCCGCGTTATGCCCAGCCCAGTGATTACCCGGCGGCGCCCGACTACCCGGCGGGATCGGATTACTCGGCGACACCCGACTACGAGCCCGCGCCCGAATACGCGAGCGCACCGGAGTACCTGCCGGTGCCCGGATACGAAGTGGCGGGGGGATACCCGACCGACGAGTACCCGCCCCGTGGGGACTATCCGAGCCAGACCAATGGCGAACGGCAGGAGCCGTCGCCCGCGCCCCGGCGCGAATCCGGACTCCCGCCGCGCCGCGATTCCATACCGCCCGGACAGGAGTCACTGTTCAATCCGGAGCCGGCACCGGAACCGGTACGGGCGCAGGGCCGGGCGCCGCTGCGGGAGGCGGCATCCGCGCGAGAATCCCGCCCGAGCAGCGATCCCGCCATCGCGGCCGCGCACGAATCGGTCCGCGAGCCGATCTCGGACAACTCGCACGATGACGAACCGGTCGTCAATGTCCGCAATTCGTGGCCTACCTACTTCACCAAGTCGCAGGAGAATCCGGCGCCGTCGAATTCCTCGGCGAGCCTGAATTCGAAGTACACCTTCGAGACCTTCGTCATCGGCGCGTCCAATCGCTTCGCGCACGCCGCGGCGGTCGCGATCGCGGAGGCACCCGCACGTGCCTACAACCCGCTGTTCGTCTGGGGTGCCTCGGGTTTGGGCAAGACCCATCTGCTGCACGCGGCCGGACACTATGCCCAGCGACTGTTCCCCGGTATGCGGGTGAAGTACGTATCGACCGAGGAATTCACCAACGACTTCATCAACAGTCTGCGCGACGACCGGAAGGTGGCATTCAAGCGCCGCTACCGCGAGACCGACATTCTGCTGGTCGACGACATCCAGTTCATCGAGGGTAAGGAAGGTATCCAGGAGGAGTTCTTCCACACCTTCAACACCTTGCACAACGCCAATAAGCAGATCGTGGTGTCCTCCGACCGGCCGCCCAAGCAGTTGGCCACGCTGGAGGAGCGGCTGCGGACCCGGTTCGAATGGGGCTTGATCACCGATGTGCAGCCGCCGGAGTTGGAGACGCGCATCGCGATTCTCCGCAAGAAGGCCCGGATGGACCGGCTCGACGTACCGCACGATGTGCTGGAGCTGATCGCCAGTCGGGTCGAGCGCAATATCCGCGAGTTGGAGGGTGCGCTGATCAGGGTGACGGCCTTCGCCTCACTGAACGGCCAGGCGCTGGACCTGCCATTGGCCGAGGTCGTACTGCGCGATCTCATGCCGGATACCGCGACGCTGGAGATCAATGCGGCGACGATCATGGCCGTCACCGCCGAATACTTCAACACCACGCTCGAGGAGCTGACCGGCCCGGGTAAGGCCCGGCCGCTGGCCCAGGCCCGTCAGATCGCCATGTATCTCTGCAGGGAACTAACGGATCTATCGCTGCCCAAGATCGGCCAGGCCTTCGGTCGCGACCACACCACGGTCATGTACGCGGAGAAGAAGGTGCGCAAAGAGATGACCGAGCGGCGCCGCGTCTACGACCAAGTACAAGAACTAACAGCCCGGATTAAACAGCGTTCGCGCTGACCAGCACTAACACCTCGGCACCGCCCCTGACCTGGGGCGGTGCTTTTTTGTGCCCTGTGGACTCCTCGAGGAATTCCTGTGGAGTCCTCGAGGAAACTCCGAGTTGTGCACCGGTTCGTCCACAGGCTGTGCGCATGATCGTGGATCCGTCGCTAACAGGGGTGGAATCAACAGAGTCCACAGCCATCGCAACACACAGGCCCTGACCAGCACCGGGCTCGGTCAGCGGCTTGTGGAATCCTCGAGGAGTCCCTGTGGAGTCCTCGAGGATTCCTCGAGCTGTCCACGATTCGGTGCACAGGTGTGAACAACCTGGTGAATCTGGTGGAACAACTCGAGGAGTGCTCGAGGATGAATGAGGAACAAATCCGCGACATCCACAACCCCTCTCCGTTCATCCTCGAGTCACCCAGTAGTCATCCCCACCGCACCACACCCCCGGACCTGCGGATTCGGCCGCAGTCCACAGATTCCACAGTGCCTACTACTACTTCAGTTCTTCTTCTTGAAGATCTCTCTTCAAAACAGGATGTGTGGAAAGTCGATCGGTGAGCATCGGCATCCGAACCACTCGCCGAGACAAGCAAGGAGAAGAGCGCAAAGACATCCGCGTGACCCACCCGCACCTGCTGTCCTTGCTCGATATTTCGGAGCGCGGTTCATGGGCGCTACACAGAACAACCGGAGGGTCGGGCTAGGTTCAGCTGGTCCGGACGAGTACGGTTCAATGTCGGTCGCCTATGCCAGACTGCAAGGCGGCAGGTACAGCACCCCCTTTTTCGAGAATCAACGCTGACGAGCCGACAGAGATCACGGAACCGGGAGAGGACAGATCGGGCGATGGAGCTGGCGAGTATGAAGTTTCGGGTCGCCCGAGAGGATTTCGCCGAGTCCGTTGCATGGGTGGCACGCAGCCTCCCGTCGCGGCCTCCGGTGCCCGTACTCGGCGGCGTACTACTCGTGGCGGGCGAGAACGGACTCACCGTTTCCGGCTTCGACTACGAGGTCTCCGCGCAGATGCGCGTCGCGGCCGAGGTCGCCGGCCCCGGCGAGGTGCTCGTCTCCGGCCGACTCCTCGCCGATATCACCAAGGCGCTGTCCAATAAGCCCGTCGATGTCGCCGTCGACGGCACCCGCGTGCTGATCACCTGTGGTAGCGCGAAATTCTCCTTGCCGACCATGCCGGTCGAGGACTATCCCCAGCTGCCCGAGGTGCCCCAGCAGACCGGGCAGCTGAGCGTCGATGTCTTCGCCGAGGCGGTCGGACAGGTCGCGGTCGCCGCGGGCCGTGACGACACCCTGCCGATGCTCACCGGTATCCGGGTCGAGATCGAGGGGCCGCAGGTCGTACTCGCGGCCACCGACCGATTCCGCTTGGCGGTCCGGCACATCGAATGGCAGCCCGCCCGCACCGATATCGAGACCTCGGTGCTCATTCCGGCCCGGACGCTGTCGGAGGCCGCGAAGACGCTCGGCCCATCGGATGCTCCCGTACAACTTTCGCTCGGCACCGGAAGTGGCGCGGACGGTCTGCTCGGCATCGTGAATGGGGGCCGTCGGACCACCACCCGACTGCTCGACGCGGAATTCCCCAAGTTCCGGCAATTGCTCCCCAAGGAGCACACCTCGATCGCCACCCTCCCGGTCGCCACGCTGACCGACGCCATCAAGCGCGTCGCGCTGGTCGCCGAGCGCGGTGCCCAGGTACGGCTGGAATTCACCGGCGAGGGGCTGCTGCTCTCGGCCGGCGGCGATGACGCGGGCCGTGCCGAGGAGTGGCTGGAGGCCGAGTTCCGCGGTGAGGCACTGACCATCGCGTTCAATCCGGGCTACCTCATCGACGGACTATCCGCGCTGCACGCCGATCGGGTCACCTTCGGCTTCACCACGCCGAGCCGGCCCGCGGTGCTGCTGCCTGCGAGCGACGAGGAACCCAAGGTGACGGAGTCGGGTGCGTTCGCCGCACTGGAGAGCCCGTACATCTACCTGTTGATGCCGGTTCGGTTGCCGGGCTGAGCATCGGCGCCGATGCGTTTTATCCACAGTCCGTCCACAGACAGTGGATGGACCACAAGATGTTGTGGTCTGCGCCCGATTCGTCGCCAACAGCGGCGAAAAACGGCAATGACGACGGCCGGAGCGGAGTAGACGGGTGTTCATCCGGACGCTGTCACTGCGCGACTTCCGCTCCTGGGAGCACGCCGAGCTCGAATTATCCCCAGGCCGAACGGTTTTCCTCGGGTCCAATGGGAATGGCAAAACGAACCTGCTCGAGGCGGTTGGCTACCTCGCCACTCTGGGCTCACACCGAGTCGCCGCGGACGCACCGCTGATCCGTATCGGCACCGAACGCGCCAGGATCGGCGCGACCGTCGTGAACGCGGGCCGGGAACTGCGCATCGATATCGAATTGAACCAGGGCGCCGCGAATCGCGCGCAGATCAACCGATCTCCGGTGCGCAGGCCGCGAGAAATCCTCGGCATTCTGCAGACGGTGCTGTTCGCACCGGAGGATCTCGCCTTGGTCCGCGGCGATCCGGGGGAACGGCGCCGCTTCCTGGACGAGTTGGGCACAGCCCGATTGCCGCGGCTGGCCGCCGTGCGCGCCGACTACGACCGGGTGTTGCGGCAGCGCTCGGCCCTGTTGAAATCCGCTGGGCGCCAGGCCCGCTCGAAGGCGGAACTCAGCACCCTGGACGTATGGGACGGACATTTGGCGACCCACGCCTCGGTGCTGCTCGCCCAGCGGCTGCGCTTGGTGCACGATCTATATCCCTATCTCGCACACGCGTACTCGTCGATCGCGCCCGAATCACGTCCGGCGACAATCGGCTACCGCAGCGCGAGCCTGCCGCCGGAGTTCCTGGATCCCGGGCGCGCACCGCAGCCCGATGACGTCGAGGCGCTCGAGGCGATCATGGTGCGCGAGTTGGCGGCGGCGCGGCCGAAGGAATTGGAACGCGGGGTCTGCCTGGTCGGTCCGCACCGCGACGAACTGGATCTGATGCTCGGCACCGCCCCGGCGAAAGGCTTTGCCAGCCACGGTGAGTCGTGGTCGTTCGCGCTGGCGCTGCGGCTGGCGGCCTTCGAATTGCTGCGCGCCACCGGCGCCGAACCGGTGCTGCTGCTCGATGACGTATTCGCCGAACTCGATCGTCGCCGACGCACCGCACTCGCCGAGGTCGCGGCCGGCGCCGAACAGGTGCTCATTACCGCCGCGGTCGCCGAGGATGTACCCGCGGAACTTTCCGCGGTTCCGCTGCGGGTGGAAACGAACGGCGGTGCGGACGGTCGGATCTCCCGGATCGTCGACCGGGAATCCGACGCCGCTACCGGTTGATCGGACCCGTCGGGTCCTGGCCCACGTCGTAAGATCAGCCGCGATTGCACAGTGACGCGTCGGCAACCGACGCGCGAACGGCTGCGGGGAGAGGCGGACCTGGTGAACGACCCAACAGCGTCGAATGCTTCCGCATCCGAGCCGGAACCGGAACTGCGCGGTATCGATCTGGCACGGCGCGCGCTCGAGGAGGCGCGGGCGGCTGCCAAGGCCAGCGGTAAATCGGTGGGGCAGGGCCGGGCATCGCCGCGTCGGCTGCGCACCGGAGCCCGCCGCCGCACCGGCTGGTCGGGCGCGCGGCCCGATGACCGCGACCCGCAACTGCTTTCGACTCTGGCCGGCGCCATTGCGAAGAACCGGGGCTGGTCGGCCAAGGTCGCCGAGGGCATGGTGTTCGGCCGCTGGGCCGGTGTGGTCGGCGAGGACATCGCCTCGCATGCGATTCCGGTGACATTGAAGGACGGCGTGCTGAGCATCACCGCCGAATCCACGGCGTGGGCCACTCAACTGCGCATGCTGCAGGGCCAGATCCTGGCGAAGATCAATGCGGCGGTGGGACAGGGCGTCGTCACATCCTTGAAGATCGCCGGTCCGGCGGCACCGAGCTGGCGCAAAGGGGAGCGGCATATCAGAGGCCGAGGTCCGCGGGATACCTACGGATAAGCGGCGGTCGGCGACGCATCGATCAGTTTCACGTGGAACGCCGCGGGCCGCGAGCCATGGAGTCCGCTCCGTAGACTGAAATATGCAGTGGGCCGCGGCGCGCGTGGCCACGATTGCGACTCCGCCTCACAGGTAACTCTCAGGCCAAATCTGATGGACTCAAAGGGGTTGAAGGCGGAACCGACCCGCGATCGACCGATTTCTCTCAGCCACGGAGCCGTTAGGGGTGTCGTAGGTGCATTGTGGCTTGGGTCTACCAGTAGGATGGTGGCGTAACTAGCGGCGAACTTTCGGCGCGTTCCGTACAGCTCGCGCGTGGACCCGTACTTCACGACCAGAAATCTGAAACCCGGGCCCCACGTCTGCTGTCCGATCGCTGCGCCAAGGATCAGCAAGTAAGGAGAGCTACCGACCAGTGGCTGCCAAGGACTCCAACGCATCGAGCTCGACCAACGCGACGTCGGGCAAGCAGGACTACGGTGCCTCCTCCATCACCGTTCTGGAAGGCCTGGAGGCGGTTCGCAAACGCCCGGGCATGTACATCGGCTCCACCGGCGAGCGCGGCCTGCATCACCTGATCTGGGAAGTCGTCGACAACTCTGTCGACGAGGCGATGGCCGGCTATGCGAGCAAGGTCGAGGTGACCCTGCTCGCCGACGGTGGTGTCGAAGTGGTCGACGACGGCCGCGGTATCCCGACCGATATGCATGCGCAAGGGGTGCCCACCATCGAGGTGGTCATGACCCAGCTGCACGCCGGTGGCAAGTTCGACGGCGAATCCTATGCGGTGTCCGGCGGTCTGCACGGTGTCGGCATCTCGGTGGTGAACGCGCTGTCCACCCGACTCGAGGCCGACGTGAACTACGGCGGTTATCACTGGACACAGGAATACAAGGACGCGAAACCCGGCAAGCTCATCCAGGGCGAACCGACCAAACGCACCGGTACCACCATCCGGTTCTTCCCGGACCCGGACATTTTCGAAACCACCACCTTCAGTTTCGAAACGGTCGCGCGTCGCTTGCAGGAGATGGCGTTCCTGAACAAGGGGCTCACCATCACCCTCACCGATCAGCGAGTGCATCAGGGCGATGTCACCGATGAGGTGGTCAGCGAAACCGCAGAGGCGCCCAAGCACCTCGACGAGGGTGCCCCGGCCGCCGAGCCGAAGGTGAAGGCCCGGACCTACTACTACCCGGGTGGCCTCGAGGACTTCGTCAAGCACATCAACCGCACCAAGCAGGCGATCCACAACTCGCTGGTCTCCTTCACCGGTAAGGGCACCGGTCACGAGGTCGAGGTGGCAATGCAATGGAACTCGGGTTATTCCGAGTCCGTCCACACCTTCGCCAACACCATCAACACCCATGAGGGCGGTACCCACGAGGAGGGCTTCCGCGCGGCGCTCACCACGGTGGTGAACAAGTACGCGAAGGATAAGAAGCTGCTCAAGGAGAAGGAGGGCAACCTCACCGGTGACGACATCCGGGAGGGGCTGGCCGCCATCGTGAGCGTGAAGATCGCCGACCCGCAGTTCGAGGGCCAGACCAAGACCAAGCTCGGCAATACCGAGGTGAAGTCGTTCGTCCAGCGGACCTGCAACGAGCACATCTCGCACTGGTTCGAGGCCAATCCCGCCGATGCGAAGACAATTGTGCAGAAGGCGGTTTCGTCCGCGCAGGCCCGCGTGGCGGCGCGCAAGGCCAGGGAGTTGGTTCGGCGCAAGTCCGCCACGGATATCGGCGGCCTGCCCGGCAAGCTGGCCGACTGCCGGTCCAAGGATCCGAGCAAGTCCGAGATCTACATCGTGGAGGGCGACTCCGCCGGTGGCTCGGCAAAATCCGGCCGCGACTCGATGTACCAGGCGATCCTGCCGTTGCGCGGCAAGATCATCAATGTCGAGAAGGCCCGCATCGACCGCGTCCTCAAGAACAACGAGGTGCAGTCGATCATCACCGCCTTCGGCACCGGCATCCACGATGAATTCGATATCGCCAAGCTGCGGTATCACAAGATCGTGCTGATGGCCGACGCCGATGTGGACGGCCAGCACATCTCGACCCTGCTGCTCACGCTGCTGTTCCGCTTCATGCGGCCGCTGGTGGAGCACGGGCATGTGTACCTCGCGCAGCCGCCGCTCTACAAGCTCAAGTGGCAACGGTCCGATCCGGAGTTCGCCTACTCCGATCGCGAGCGCGACGGCCTGCTCGAGGCAGGTCTCGCCGCGGGCAAGAAGATCAACAAGGACGACGGTGTCCAGCGCTACAAGGGTCTCGGCGAAATGAACGCCAAGGAGCTGTGGGAGACCACCATGGATCCCTCGGTGCGGGTGCTGCGTCAGGTCACCCTCGACGATGCCGCCGCGGCCGACGAGCTGTTCTCGATCCTGATGGGTGAGGACGTCGAGGCACGCCGCAGCTTTATCACCCGCAATGCCAAGGACGTTCGCTTCCTCGACGTGTAACCGGCGTGACGCGTAATTCCACGTCCGGTGCCAAAGGAGACTTTTAGATGACTGAAACCACCCTGCCATCCAGCGGCGGAGCGGGTGACCGGATCGAGCCGGTCGATATCCAGAACGAAATGCAGAGCAGCTACATCGATTACGCGATGAGCGTGATCGTCGGCCGCGCGCTGCCCGACGTCCGCGACGGCCTCAAGCCGGTGCATCGCCGCGTGCTCTACGCGATGTACGACAACGGCTACCGGCCCGACCGCGGCTATGTGAAGTCCGCCCGTCCGGTCGCCGAGACCATGGGCAACTACCACCCGCACGGTGACGCCTCGATCTACGACACCCTGGTCCGCATGGCCCAGCCGTGGTCGCTGCGCTATCCGCTGGTCGACGGCCAGGGCAACTTCGGCTCCCGCGGCAATGACGGCGCGGCCGCCATGCGGTACACCGAATGCCGCCTGACCCCGTTGGCCATGGAGCTGCTGCGGGAAATCGACCATGAGACGGTCGATTTCACGCCGAACTACGACGGTCGCTCACAGGAGCCGACGGTTCTCCCCAGCCGGGTGCCCAACCTGTTGATGAACGGCAGCAACGGCATCGCGGTCGGTATGGCGACCAATATCCCGCCGCACAACCTCAATGAGTTGGCCGAGGCGATCTACTGGGCGCTGGCGAACTACGACGCCGATGAAGAGGCGACCCTGGCCGCCTGTATGGAACGAGTCAAGGGTCCGGACTTTCCGACCCACGGCCTCATCGTCGGTAGCCAGGGCATCCAGGATGCCTACACCACCGGTCGCGGTTCGATCCGGATGCGCGGTGTTGTCGAGATCGAGGAGGACAACCGCGGCCGCACTACGATCGTCATCACCGAGCTGCCGTACCAGGTCAACACCGACAACTTCATCAACTCCATTGCGGAGCAGGTGAAGGACGGCAAGATCGCGGGCATCTCCGATATCCACGACGAGTCCTCGGATCGCGCGGGTATGCGGATCGTGGTCACCATCAAGCGCGACGCGGTCGCCAAGGTGGTGCTGAACAACCTCTACAAGCACACCCAGCTGCAGACCAGCTTCGGTGCCAATATGCTCTCGATCGTCGACGGCGTGCCGCGCACGCTGCGCCTGGATCAGATGATCCGGCTCTACGTCGAGCACCAGTTGGAAGTCATCGTCCGGCGTACCAGGTACTTGCTGCGCAAGGCCGAGGAACGGGCCCACATCCTGCGCGGTCTGGTCAAAGCACTGGACGCGCTGGACGAGGTCATCGCGCTGATCCGGCGTTCGGCCAATACCGACACTGCGCGCACCGGCCTGATGCAGTTGCTGGATATCGACGAGATCCAGGCCACCGCCATCCTCGATATGCAGCTGCGCAGGCTGTCGGCCCTGGAGCGGCAGAAGATCGTCGACGAGTTGGCCAAGATCGAGGCCGAAATCGCCGACCTCAAGGACATTCTCGAAAAGCCGGAGCGGCAGCGCGCGATCGTGCGTGACGAACTGGCCGAGATCGTCGAGAAGTACGGCGACGAGCGGCGCACCAAGATCGTGGCCAATGACGGCGATATGGCCGATGAGGATCTCATCGCCCGCGAGGATGTGGTCGTCACCGTCACCGAGACCGGTTACGCCAAGCGCACCAAGACCGACCTGTACCGCAGCCAGAAGCGCGGCGGTAAGGGTGTGCAGGGTGCGGGCCTCAAGCAGGACGACATCGTCAAGCACTTCTTCATCAGCTCCACGCACGACTGGCTGCTGTTCTTCACCAATAAGGGCCGGGTGTACCGAGCCAAGGCCTACGAACTGCCCGAGGCCAGCCGGACTGCGCGCGGTCAGCACGTCGCTAATCTGCTGGCGTTCCAGCCGGATGAGAAGATCGCCCAGATCATCCAGATCAAGGGTTACGAAGATGCGCCCTACCTGGTGCTCGCCACCAAGAACGGCCTGGTCAAGAAGTCGAAGCTGTCGGATTTCGATTCCAACCGCAGTGGCGGCATCGTCGCGGTGAACCTGCGCGACGACGACGAATTGGTCGGCGCCGTACTGTGCTCGGCCGATGACGATCTGCTGCTGGTCTCGGCGCGCGGCCAGTCGATCCGCTTCTCCGCCACCGATGAGGCGCTGCGTCCGATGGGCCGCGCCACCTCCGGTGTGCAGGGCATGCGGTTCAATGCCGACGATGAACTGTTGTCGCTCAATGTGGTTCGCGCCGATACCTATCTGCTCGTCGCGACCTCCGGCGGTTATGCCAAGCGGACCGCGATCGAGGAGTACACCCCGCAGGGCCGGGGCGGTAAAGGCGTATTGACTATTCAATACGACATCAAGCGTGGCACCCTGGTAGGTGCCCTCATCGTCGACGACGAGGATGAGTTGTATGCGATCACGTCCGGTGGTGGCGTTATCCGGACGGCGGCCAAGCAGGTTCGTAAGGCTGGACGACAGACCAAGGGCGTGCGATTGATGAACCTTGCCGATGGCGATACGTTGCTTGCTATCGCGCGCAATGCCGACGAACCCGATCCTGATTCGATCGTCGGCGGAGACGGCGACACCGGTTCCTCTGAGCAGTAACCCCACAGCGGCGGCAACGAACGGATCTAAGGATTCCCATTGACCACGAATCAGCCGAACGACGAGCGGCACCAGACGAACGGTGTAACCGAACGGATCGCACCGTCACCGATTCCGCCGCGGCCGATCCCACGGCCGGTCGCATCGGCCGAGAACGGCCAGCCGAGTGGCCCGCAGGGAGGTGCCCAGCCGCACGAAATGCACAGCCAGCCAGGCGAAGTCGCGTTCAACGCGCCGGAGTCCAACTCGGGTGCCGCCGAGCGCCCGGCTCGGCCGGGTAACTCCGGCGAGTCGGCCGCTCCGGAGGCGGGCGACCGCTCGGCATCGAACGGCGGCGGTCAGTCGCCCTTCCAGGAGGGCTGGTCGCAACTGCCGCAGCGGGAGCCGCAGTCGAACCTGTACCGCCCTGGGCAGTCGCCGGTGACCGGTCGCCCGAATTCCCCGGGTGGTGGACTCGGTGGTGGGCTCAGCGGTGGCGGCCTCGGTAGCGCCGGTCTCGGTAGCGCCGGTCTCGGTGGCGGCAATGCCCGCACCACCGCGGATCTCGCGGCCAAGGCGGCGCGCAAGGAAGCGGCGATGGTGAAGTCCGTCGGCATCGACGGACCGACCCGTAGCATCGCGCGCCCGGAACTGATCAAGGACATGCCGGACCTGTCCGAGATACGGCACCCGCTGCCGGTCGAGACCCCGGGCCCGAAGGCCGCCGCACCGGTCTCACCCGCGGTTCCGGTCACCGTCGCGGCGGCCGTCGCCACGGGTGAGCCATTGCGGGCCACCGTGCAGATTCGCCGGATCGACCCATGGTCGACCCTGAAGATCTCGCTGGTGATCAGCGTGGCCATGTTCTTTGTGTGGATGCTCGCGGTCGGTCTGCTCTACATCGTGCTCGAGGGCATGGGTGTGTGGGAGCGGCTCAACAGCACCTTCACCGATATGGTCTCCTCCGACAGCGGCTCAGTCGGTTTGGTCGACGCCGGTTCGGTATTCGGCTATGCGGGTGTCATCGGGCTGATCAATGTGGTGCTTTTCACCGCATTGTCGACCGTTGGTGTCTTCATCTACAACCAGTGCTGTGACCTCGTCGGCGGTATCCAGGTAACCCTGGCCGACCCCGACTAGAACGGCGTCGACGCGGCAGGTCCCCGTCCTCTCGTAGGGCGGTGACCGGCCGTTTTGGTTAACGGCGGGCGGGTAAGGTAATCTCGTGCCTCGGTTCGGTTAGCAGCTCCGGCAGGTATCCGAACGAGAATTAGGGGCCTATAGCTCAGGCGGTTAGAGCGCTTCGCTGATAACGAAGAGGTCGGAGGTTCAAGTCCTCCTAGGCCCACTCCCGGACATCACAAGTAGGGTGGGATTCATGAAAATTCTTCTCACGGTCGGTCTCGTAGTCGCGGTTCTCATCGGGATCACCAAGCTGCGCAAGCGCGACGATGCGGACCTGTGGCACGAAGTCACTACCCGCTGAACTGTCTTCGGACAGTAGGGAATTCGGGGCCTTAGCTCAATTGGCAGAGCACTGCCTTTGCAAGGCAGGGGTTAGGGGTTCGATTCCCCTAGGCTCCACCACGAAGACACAGGCGGGGCAAGATCGATGATCTTGCCCCGCCTGTGTCACATCCGGTTCACAAATCGAATCTGAGAGGATTCGCCGCCTGACTGAATAGGTCGCGTGCCCGGCGGGTGATGTTTTCTAGACCAACTCAACCTCGTCGAATCCGACGGTCAGGCTGTGGCGCCGCTCTCGCAGCACGCCTCCTTCGCGGTGGACAATGCCCTCGCCGAAGTCGATGCGCAGCTCGGCGCGACGGGCGTTGACTTCCCGCACGACCCCGCAGATTCCGCTGAACGGTCCCTCCGGGAAGTAGACGACATCACCCGGTCCGTATTCGGTAAACCCCACGCCGCCACAGTAATCCAAGTCAACGATCTTCGGCCGCAGGTAGCGCTGAGGTCACCTCCCGCTCATCTGCCGCCTGGCGCGCGGTTCGGAGGTCGACGTGCCTCAGCCAAAGATCAACTAGCTGTTGTTGGACAGGACATTGTTGACGGTCGCCGATAGGCAGGGGCGCAGCCACCAATGGCGTCGGGTCAGTGGTCCTGCACTGAAGGCGTGGGGCGGGGACATCTCGCGGCACCATAGAGAGACGGCCTGTTACTCTTGCGCCATGCGTTGGCAGCAGCGATTTAGCGACCCCCGGCCGGATGGCGGCCGCGGGGTCCTCGACGTGCGCCAATAGCTCACCGGGTCTCCGCAGGCACGGCCGGGGGAAGTTCTCATCCTTCGCCGGCCCGAAACCTTCTTGGAGACCCTGCCATGGCTCATGCCGACTACCTCACCCCCGAACAGCTCTGTCGTGCACTCAATTTGCGCGATCTGACCGATCCGGCTCAAGGCGACCACGCAATCCAGGCACTTCTCGACGCGGTCGTCACCGCATTGCGAACCGCATGGGGCAGCACAGTTCGATACGTGCGCAACTCGCCCATCGTGCCGGTGCGCGAGAACTACGACCGCCTCGGCTACGACCTCGGCGACGTCACCCGTGCCCGTCGCTACACCCGCTACATCAGTCCGACGGTGATGCTGCGCAGCCACATGAGCGCGGAGCTCCCCACTGCCATCGGGGACTACGCGAACCGCGCCGACATCGACGAGCTGATCGTCGCGCCGGGCTTGGTTTACCGGCGGGACGCGGTCGATCGCAACCATGTCGGCGAACCTCACCAGGTGGACCTCTGGCGCCTTCGCAGCATCCGTGACACCGGGGACGGCGACATTCTCGAGATGATCGGCCTGCTGGTCGACGCCATCCTTCCGGGTGCGGACTGGATGGTCACTGACGTCGAGCATCCGTACACCGTCAGAGGGCGTCAGATTGACGTGCGCCACAACGGCCAGTGGCTGGAGCTCGCTGAGTGCGGGCGCATCCATCCCGATGTCCTGCACGGCTCGGGCCTGGATCCGGACCGCTGGTCGGGTCTGGCGCTCGGCCTGGGGTTGGAGCGTGCGCTGATGCTGCGAAAGTCGATCCCTGATATCCGCTACCTGCGAGCCAAGGATCCTCGGATCGCTGAGCAGATGTTGACGTTGGAGCCCTGGCAGCACGTCTCTCCTCTGCCGTCGGCCAGACGCGACATCTCCGTGGTCGTCGCCGACGACGAGGACGATGAGACGCTGGGCGACCGAATCCGCACCGAGCTGGGGGCCGACGCGGACGTTGTCGAATCGGTCGAGCTGCTGAGCCGCACTCCCCACGAGTCTCTACCTGATACCGCACGGTCACGCCTCGGCACCCGCCCCGGCCAGGTCAACCTGCTGCTGCGGATCGTCCTCCGGCCGATCGACCGCACCCTCACCTCGCGCGAGGCCAACGCAATCCGCAACACGATCTACCGCGCCGTGCACGAAGGACCAGTGATGGAGCTGATCTGAGCGAGAGGGGCGACGAAAGAAACGCCATGAATCCACACGTTCATCGCAATGCACAACGTCCTGGCCTCGTACAACTGACCGTCGCCTTGTCCGGATGCCGAACCGGGCCCCTCCTGGTCGGGTAGACATCGGCACTATGGGGTGCGCCAGAGGGCGGCAGGCACTAGACCACAGAGAACTGTGGCTCGTCGAGGCTGTGGGCTCCGCCCCAGGTGGTTGTCCCGTCGGCGGCGTTGTCCTTTGTGGTGGTGGAGAGTCGGACGAGGAGGGTGGTGAGGTCGCGGATCGCCAGGTCGGCTCGTTGGCCGGTACGTCACGTGACATTGCCGGGATGCGGCAATAGTGCGGTGGCATGCTTCCATGCGGGCCAGGGCGCCGCCTGTCCGGCGCCGCGCCCGGCCACGGGCTCCTCATACCTCGTTCGTCTGTCCGCACGGTGAGGCTGGTCCCTCGGTTGTGGTCGCGTGGATGTTTGGTGGATCGGCACTTGGTGGGCACAGCGGGCTACCGGGCGCTAGACCATTGAGAACTGTGGTTTATAGAGGTTGCCAGGCTTCGTCCAGGGGGTGTGCCCCGTCGGCGGCGCTGTTCTTTGTGGTGGTGGAGAGGCGGACGGGGAGGGTGGTGAGGCCGCGGATCAGCAGGCTATTTCGCCAGGTCAGCTCGTGTGCCGGTGTGTCGAGTGACATTGCTGGGATACGGGCCAGTAGGCGCGTGAGTGCGATGGTTGCCTCCATGCGGGCCAGGGCGGCGCCGATGCAGTAGTGGATGCCATGGCCGAAGGCGATGTTGCGGTTGTCGCCGTGGTTGGGGTCGAAGCGGTCGGGTTCGGTGAATCGCTTCGGGTCGCGGTTGGCTGCTGCGATCGAAATAATGATGAATTCGCCCGCATCGATGTCTTGATCTCCCAAGGTGATCGGGGCGGTGGTGTAGCGGGCCGTGCCGAAGTGGACCGGGCCCTGGTAGCGCAGGGTCTCTTCGATGAAGCCGGGAATTTTGCTCGGGTCCGCACGCAGGTGGTCGGCCGCTCGCGGGTCGATCAGCAGCTCGTGCAACGCGTTGCCGATCAGGTTGACCGAGGTCTCATGGCCGGCGGTCAACAGCAGGAACAGCATGGATATGAGTTCTTGCTGGTCGAGCCGGTCATTGTCGTCCTTCGCGACAATGAGCTCCGAAAGCAGGTCGTCGAGGGGGTTTTGGCTGCGCTCGGCGATCAACTCCGTCAGGTAGGTGAAGAATCTCACACCGGTGCTGGTGCGCTCCTCGATGTCGGCCGAGTCATCGACAAGGACTGCCGTCCAGGCGCGGAATTCGTCCTTGTCCGCGTCCGGCACCCCGAGCAATTCGCAGATCACCGAGATCGGGACCGGGAATGCATAGCTGTCCAGCAGGTCGGCGGACTCGCGGGTGGTCAGGTCATCCAGCAGCGCGTCGGCGATCTGCTCGATTCGAGGTCCGAGATCCCGGATGGCGCGGCTCGCGAACGCCTTTGCGACCAGGCTGCGCAGGCGGGTGTGCTGCGGCGGGTCGGCGAAGAGCATGTTGTCGTTGATGGCGCCGTTGTACCGGCCCTCTGCGCCGTGTTCGGCCATGACAGCCTGTCCCTGCGGCGAGCCGATCTTCTTGCTGATGGTCGGCTCGACGAAGGCCTGCTTCGCCACCTCGTGATCGACGATCATCCAGCCGAGCACCCCCTCCAAGCGGACACGATGGATCGGGCCGCGCTTACGCAAGGTCGCGTAGACCTCGTGCGGGTGTTGGTGGAACTCGTCGGTCAGCTCGAGGATCTCGTCCGCGGCCTTCATGAGCGACTACCGACCGTTGACGCACCGTGCGATGCTGAACAAGAATCCAAATAGCTCATTGTTCGTACATCCTTTCCAGGTGGGAACGGTTGCGCCCTTCGCATTCCTTGGATGTAATGTGCATCAACAGCTTCGAATGGTGTGATGCGCGGTGGCGGGTCGCTGCTCGGATAGTGCGGGTGTCCGCCAAGTGGGCGGACGGCCAACGCATGGAGCTCTGCGCGTAATCGACTAAGCCTGCATCGAACAAGGTCGAGCGAGGTGCGAACCCAGAGAATGCCATCTTTGCACAGGTTCGCCGTCGGCGGGCGGAAATCCGGACCGATTCCCGGCCTGATTCACAGGGTGACCGAGGCTCGCTTCAACTGGGTGAGCATCGTTTCATCGGGCCAGAAGCGGGCCTCGAAGCGGATGGGGGACATGGCGGGAATCAGTGTGAGGCCGGTTATTTCGAGGGCTGCGGTGAGCGGGACCGTGCAAAAGGGAACGGCATTGTTGTCGGCGTCGGTGCTGGCGAAGCTGATGTAGTCGGCGGCCGGGAGCAGGTAGTCGACGCTTTGGCCCCAGACGGTGTAGGTGAAGGGGTGGGTATCGGTGCCTGCCAGCTTTATCTCGCCGACGATGGCCATCTCCAGGTCGTAGCGGGTGAATTCGAGGTCGCGTTGGAGCGCCCGGTTGAGCCAGTGGGCCTGGACGGCGTATTCCCACATTGCCAGGCGGTATCCCGCGCGGACGGCGGTTCGATGCTGTTCGTGTCGGCCCGCGCGGTCGAAGGAGACGACGGTGTCGTCCGCGTCGAGGGTGTAGCACTGGGGCGAGAGGCGATGGCGTGCGTCCACATACTGTTGCTCGACCTGGCGGTAGATGCGGGCGAGCAGGTGTGGGATATCGGGGACCACGATCAAGGTGTCGATATCGGGAATGAAGACAACAAGGCGGCCGGCGTAGCGCCGGCTGAAGCTCGCCAGCCAACCCGGGGCGAGCGGCCAGGAGGTGAGGTAGGCGCTGCCATCGCGATCGGTGCGGGTGAGGATGGCGTTGCCGCGTGGATCATGGGGCTGCACAAGGGATTCCAGATTTTCGCGGGCGGCCGCGAAGACCTCGTCGGCCGAGACCGACCAGAGTGCCAGGGTCGAGTAGTTGATGACCGATCGCGCATCCGGCAGGTCGATCGCGACCAATTCGTCGACGAACGGGAAGGCGGGGCGGCTGAGGAACCGGGTGTCGATCTCGGCGGCCTCGGGCCAGCGGTGCAGCAGATCGTCTCTCGCTGCCTGCTTATAGGTCGTCGGACACAGAATCGGCCGCAATAGCGGCCGGACTTCGGCCCAGGTGCCGTGTTGTGCAAGTGCCGAAAGGTGATCCGGCGGTGGATCATCGAAACTCCCCACCGCACAACCGCATCCGTCGCCTCGACGGTGCGCACAAGGGTCAGCTCGTCGCGGGCGGTCCGTGGCGGTCCAGGTGCAGGTAGGTGTAGAAGGTAGTGATCAGGCACACCACGGTGGCGGCGATGAGCATGGCCCAGCCCGCGACGATCTGGCTCAGCAATCCGCCGAGCAGCGCTCCCGTGCAGAAAGCGGCATAGAGCAGGAAGTAGCCGAGCCAGTCGGCGTAATCGCCACCGCTGATATGGCGTTCGATGCCCTGGGCCATTTTGACCAACGTGCCGGTGACGTAGCTGAGCGGAACAGAGACCTCGCCGTCCTTGACGAATGAGGTGTTGAGGGCGCCGACGCCGAAGGTGACGAACAGGATGGGGATGAGGTCGATATTGGTGACATTCGTTGCCCAGTAGCCGATGCCGTCCACCAGGGATGCGATGGCGAGGCTGAGCGTAGTGAGCAGGGTCGGGCCGTGCGGATGGCCGGACCAGTAGCGCCTGCGGCACCAAGACGCCACCACTACGCCAGCGAGGAACGAGAGCAGCAGCAGCGCCGCGGCGATGGCGAGATGGGGTTCGCCGTGGAAGTAGCCGAGCACGCCGCGTTCGGTATTGCCGGTCATGAACGTCACGAAATAGCCCTCAGTATGCATGAAGGCCGCGGCTCCGATGAGACCGGCCAGTGCGGCGAGTACCCACGACAACCGTGCCTCGGCGTTGTACAGCGCCTTTCGGCGCGCGAGATCCGGTTTCATCACTGGTCAGGCTCCTAATACGGGGATGGCGAGTCAGTGATACTTGGCGATCCTGAGATTCTGCTGCTGCATCGCCGACGTTGCGGATAACGATTGCTCGGTAGTTGCTGTTTTGCTGGGTGCTGGCCAGGTGCTGTTCTCGGTTAGCGTGCACGAGTGGACTCTGTGTTCGACTATCTGCTGACCGAGGCGCTCGATCCGACACCGCTCGAGTCGATCACCGACGCGTGGACGCGGCATCGGGCTGCCGCCGCGCGTTTCGACACCACGATCGATATCGCGATCGCCGGTGGATTCGGTGCGGACCGACTGGGTTTCGCATTCCTGTCCGGATATCAGCAGGCGCTGCGCGCGTTACTGCCCGAACTCCCGGCCGATGAGCTGGTCGCGGTCGCCGCGACCGAGGCGGGTGGCGCGCATCCGTCCGCGATCGCGACCGAGGTGACCGAGACCGACGGCGGTTGGCGGGTGAACGGCACCAAGACCTTCACCACATTGGGGATACTCGCGCGCCGGCTGTTGGTGATCGCCAGCACGGGCACGGTGGCCGACGGTCGGAACCGGCTGCGCGCGGTCCTCGTCGATGCGGCCCAGCCCGGTGTCGGTGCGACGAATCGGCCCCGGACACAGTTTGCCCCCGAAATCCCTCACGCATCCGTGACATTCACCGATGCGGCGGCCGAGCCGCTGCCCGGCGACGGGTATTCGGATTACCTCAAACCATTCCGCACCATCGAAGACGTCCATGTGCTCGCGGCCACGCTCGGCTGGTTGGTGCGGATCGGGCGCGCGTCCGGCTGGCCGCGGGCGACGCTACAGCGGATGCTCACGGCGGTGGCCTTCGTGCGCGGCCTCGATATGGATCGGCCGACCTCCCCAGGGGGACATATCGCACTGGGCGGCGTATACGCGTATTTCGAGCAGGTGCTGACCGAATTGGAGCCGCTGTGGGCACAGGCCGATCCGGTCGTTCGCGAGCGGTGGGAGCGGGATCGTCGATTGCTGGCGACCGCCGGAAAGGTTCGGGCACAACGGTTGACGGCAGCCTGGCTATCGGTGGGCGCTGCAGAGAATCCAACGGTGCCGACAGATAGCTGAGCCGGGGTGATCTGCCCCCGGAAATGGGGAGCGGGCCTCGGCGAAGGGGGGGAGTTAGCCGAGGCCCGCGTAAGGTCGGCCCGGGGGGGAGGGGCCGACGTGAATGATCCTACGCGATGATCCGGGATTGTGTGTGCGTGGGGATCGCCACTTTCCAAGATTTTTCGAGATGGCTCACCTGCGACGGGCGCGGGCACGGTCCGAATAGCCGGACCGGTCGGGTGTCGGCCTGTTCAGCGATTCTCTGACTGTTGTCAAAAATGTTGTCGCGCAGGGATTTACGGCTCGGGCTCGAACACGTAGCCCGGTCGAGATGAATGTGAAAACCATGCCGACCGGTTGCTGCCTGCCGAAGTCGCTGCTCGGGTCTGTCGTCCGTACGACAGATTCGGCCGGATTTGTCGCGTGTCGTTCGGGTGCGGGCATGTCGGGCACATGGATTCCGAGTACCGGCCGGGCCCGAATCGGGTAGTGCGCTACCCGCGATCGGACGGATACCGGGCGCGATGATCGAACCGGTCGCATCCCGATCCGGCACCCCCGAGCATCGCCGGAATGGGATGCGGCCGTTTGTGTTCGGTGGCTACTGGTGTCCGTCAATTTCGGGGCAAGCCCAGGTCGACGAAAAATCACCGGAAATTGTCGGTGCCCAGGGCAATACTGACTCGAGTACTGGTCACCTCGCCCGAGCGAGCGAACCTCAGGAGAAGTATGCCCGACGCAATCGTCGCCGAGGGTCTGGTCAAAAGATACGGCCAGCTGGTCGCCCTCGACGGACTCGATCTGGCGGTGCCCGAGGGCACCGTCACCGCGTTGCTCGGACCCAATGGTGCGGGCAAGACCACCACCGTCCGGGTGCTCACCACCCTGCTCATTCCGGATGCCGGCCGCGCGATTGTCGCGGGTATCGATGTGCTCCGCAATCCACAGGCCCTGCGCTCACGCATCGGCGCGTCCGGGCAATATGCTGCCGTCGACGAATATCTCACCGGATTCGAAAACCTGGAGATGGTCGGTCGGCTTTATCACATGGGCGTGCAACGCAGTAAGGAGCGCGCCCGGGAACTACTGGAGCGCTTCCGGCTCAGCGATGCCGCCGACCGACCGGTCAAGGGCTATTCGGGCGGTATGCGCCGACGGCTCGACTTGGCCGGCGCGCTGGTGGCCAATCCACCGGTGCTCTTCCTCGACGAGCCGACCACCGGGCTCGATCCGCGGGCGCGCCTCGACCTCTGGGATGTCATCGAGGAACTGGTGGCCGGTGGCACCACCCTCCTGCTTACCACGCAGTACATGGAGGAGGCCGACCGCCTGGCCGATGCCATCGCGGTGATCGACCACGGCAAGGTGATCGCCCGCGGCACCGCGGATGAACTCAAGACCCTGGTCGGCGGCGACCGCATCGAACTCACCGTCGACCACGCCGACAATCTCGCGGCCGCCCAGGAGGCGCTACAGGGTTTGGCGGATGGGGAGATCCATCTCGAACCCGGACTGCGCCGGATCATCGTTCCGGTCAGCGACGGATCGCAGGCGCTCGTCGCCGCCATCGGCCGGCTGAGCATGCACAATGTGCAGATCCACGATGTGGGTCTGCGTCGTCCGTCGCTGGACGATGTCTTTCTCACCCTCACCGGTCACGAGGCCGAGGAGTTGGTCAACGGCGATGGGCGCAATGGCGACAGACCCGCGGATCGGCTCGACAAACCCGCGGATCGGCTCGAAGTAATGCAAGGACGCAAGCGATGACCGCGGCGATCGTGCACACCGGAACAACCCGAATGCCGCTCGGCGAACGCCTCGTCATCGTCTGCACCGACAGCGTGACCATTGCCAAGCGGAATGTCATCAAGATCAAGCGCGTACCCGACGTGCTGATCTTCTCGACGCTGTCGCCGATCATGTTCGTGCTGCTGTTCGCCTATATCTTCGGCTCGGCGATCGAGGTGCCCGGCATGTCGGGCGGCTATCGGGAGTTCCTGATCGCGGGCATCTTCGCGCAGTCGGTGGTGTTCGGCGCGACGTTCACCGGATTGGGCCTGGCCGAGGATATGCAGAAGGGCATTATCGACCGGTTCCGCTCGCTGCCGATGGCGCCCTCGGCCGTGCTGGTCGGGCGCACCATCAGCGATGTGGTGATCAATGTGGTCAGCCTGGTGGTCATGTCGCTGACCGGTTATGTGGTCGGCTGGCGGATTCGCGGATCATTGCTCGACGCGGTTCTCGCTTATGTGCTGTTACTGCTGTTCGCGTACGCGATCTCCTGGATCATGGCCGTGGTCGGCCTACTGGTCCGCGCGCCCGAGGTCTTCAACAATGCCAGCTTCATGGTGATCTTTCCGCTGACATTCCTGGCCAACACCTTTGTGCCGCTCGAGAATCTGCCGACGGCGCTGCGAGTATTCGCCGAATGGAATCCTGTGTCGGCGGTCACCAAGGCGACTCGCGATCTATTCGGCAATACCAATCCGATGACACCGAAATCGGACGCCTGGTCCATGCAGCATCCGGTGGCAACCACGCTGGCGTGGGTGATGATCATCCTGCTGGTGTTCATCCCGCTCGCGCGGCGACAGTACAAGCGCACCGTCAGCCGCTGACCGTATCCGAGCGGCCGTCAGCGACCGTTGTCCGCGCCGGCGTCCGCCAATGGGGTCGGCGCGGAACCGTTGCGGGAGTATCCGATTCGCGGCGGCGCCGGTGCCGGCTCCGGCGGTTGTGGGCGCTTGCTGCGGACCAACCAGGCCGCGCCACCGGCCAGTGCGACGACGACCGTGGCGATCAGTCGGTTACGAGAACGTGTGGAGGTGAGTAGGCGCCCCAAGGTCATGGCACAACTGTGGCACATACCCGAGCATCACGCAGTAGGGCTTGTCCGCCTGGCCTTAGGCGCCAGACTCGAGTGCCATGAGATCAGCGTTGGCGACCACCGGTACCGATGGAGTTCAGTCAGCCCGTCCCTGACGAGTTACCCATGTGC
Organism: Nocardia sp. NPDC051990; assembly: GCF_040680755.1. Lineage (NCBI taxonomy): Bacteria > Bacillati > Actinomycetota > Actinomycetes > Mycobacteriales > Nocardiaceae > Nocardia > Nocardia sp. NPDC051990. The sequence goes on from NZ_JBFAXH010000004.1 coordinate 56,882, forward strand.
CCGCGAGATCAGTTTTTCCGGTGCGCAGAATCGGTGATCCCTGCGTGCCGAGGGACCGGTGTGGCGAGCATGGATGTCTCGCTGGCTAGCATGACGGTGTGACCTCACCGAATCAGACCGCCGTGGCCACGTTGCACACCAACCACGGCGATATCAAGATCTCGCTCTTCGGTAACCACGCCCCGAAGACGGTGCGGAACTTCGTCGGCCTGGCCGACGGATCGGAACCGTACAAGACGGAGAACGCCAGCGGCGGCACCTCCGGTCCCTTCTACGACGGCGTGCGCTTCCACCGGGTGATCGACGGGTTCATGATTCAAGGTGGTGACCCGACCGGCACCGGACGCGGTGGACCCGGCTACGAATTCGGCGACGAATTCCATCCGGAGCTGCGCTTCGATCGCGGCTACCTGCTTGCGATGGCGAATGCGGGACCGGGCACCAATGGTTCGCAGTTCTTCATCACCGTCGGCCCGCAGCCGCATCTGAACCGCAAGCACACCATTTTCGGGGAGGTCGTAGACCCCGATTCGCGCAAGGTCGTCGATGCCATCGCGACCACGCCGACCGATCGCAACGACCGTCCCAAGGAAGCCGTCACCATCTCCAAGATCACTATCGAATAATCCGATGAATGCTCAACCGCCCGCACCGACGTGCGTCCGCCACCCCAATCGTCCTACGGGCCTGGCCTGCACAAGGTGCGGGCGGCCGGCCTGTCCGGAATGTCTGCGACCCGCGGCGGTCGGACAGCACTGTGTCGACTGTGTCCATCAGGGGCAGCGTGCGGTCCGGCCGGTGCGAACCGTCGCCGGTGCGCAGATGGCGCGTACCCCGATTCCGTATGTCACCTACGCGCTGATCGCGCTGAGTACGATCGTCTTCGCGGTCACCGCGGGGCAATCGAAGAGTCTGCTGGAGAACACCGGGCATTCGGCGCTGTACATCGACTGGGTGCTGTATCCGCCCGCGGTGGCGCACGGTCAATATGTGCGACTGGTCGGATCCGGTTTCCTGCACTACGGTCCGATCCACCTGCTGCTCAATATGTTCGCGCTGTACGTGGTCGGCCGCAGTGTCGAGCCGGTGCTCGGACGGGTGCGCTATCTAGCGGTCTACCTGGTGTCACTGCTCGGTGGTTCGGCCGCCGTCATGGTTTTCGCGAAGGACACCCTGACCGCGGGCGCATCGTGTGCGGTGTACGGACTGTTCGGCGCGATTACCGTGGTCCTGATCCGGGTGCGACAGAATCCGAATCAGATGTTGATCCTCATCGGCATCAATGTCTTCATCAGCTTCTCGCTGCCCGGTATCTCATTGGCCGGACACCTCGGTGGACTCGTCGCAGGCACTCTTGCCGCACTCGGAATTCTGTTTCTGCCGCAGTGGTTGCGCGCGAAATCGCAAGAGAACGCACGGCTGATCGGGTGGGCTGCCGTAGCCGCCGTCGGTGTGGCGGCACTTGCCGTCATCGTGGCCGCGGCGATAACACTGCGGTAGATGCTTCACGTGAAACGTTGCCGCCGCGCACATCCGGCGCGCGGCTAATGCGCCAGTCCGTGTGCGACAAGGGATTCGAAGACCTCGTCCGGACTGGTGCCGAGGTCCCATCGGCCGAAGATCAGCAGGCGTTCGTCGCCGTGGTGCTCGACATCGATTTCGAGCATGGGATTCTTGCGACCGAGGCGGCGATAGCCGACGACTCGGGCCCGGATTATCTGATCGCGGGTGTACTCGGTTGGCCCGGTGAGGGTGCGAATCACCAGCCGCGGCGGTGGGTCGGCGGTGATGCTCAGGCGTGGGCGCTGTCGGAATCCGAGTCCGGCCAAGGCGAGCAGGCCGACCGCCGCCAATCCGATGAGCAGGCGACTCGGTCCGTCCTTGGCGAGGATGGCGGTACCGGCCAGCACCACGCCACCGATGGTGACCGCGATGAGCGCTGCTATCGGCGTGGTCCAGGTGGTGCGTGGTTCGGGAAACGGATCAGGCGAATCGGATTCGGGATCCACGTGTCACTTTCCCCAATCGTTCCTCGAGTTGTCCACACGGTTATCCACAGGTGTGCATGAATGACACGTCTGTGATCCCACCGCTACCGACTGCTTGCAAGGTCGCTCGAAAGACCCAGCTATTGCCCGGGTCAACGCCACCGCATGGTCATGATCAGGCCGATGACCATCAGACCGAAGCCGATCAGGAAGTTCCACGCCCCGAGATCCGCCATCCAGGTGATCCGGTCGTTGGCCAGGTAGTAGACGAGCAGCCAGACCAGCCCGGCCAGCATGAAGCCGAGCATGATCACGACATACCAGACAGGGGACGGACCCGCCTTCACCTTGACCGGCGTGCGGCTGGCGGGATTGATCGTGTAGTCAGTCTTCTTACGGACCTTGGACTTGGGCATGTCGTCCTCGTGTTCGGCGTTCAGGTCGGTACCGGCGGGCGGGTTCGGTTGAATTATGGCCGAGCTCGCGCACCACAGAACCCGATCCGGCGGAAGCCGAGACGGTCCGGGTGAGGGCTCAGGTCCCCTCCGGTCTGTCTCTAGGCTATCCCAACTGGTAATGCGCGCGACGGTCCGCCGGGTGGCCACGTAATCTCGACAGCATGCGTGTACTGGTCGTCGACAACTACGACAGCTTCGTGTTCAACCTGGTGCAGTACCTCGGCCAGTTGGGCGCCGAGGCCGTGGTCTGGCGCAATGACGACCCGAGGCTAGCCGATGTGGACGCGGTCGTCACCGAATACGACGGCATTCTGATCAGCCCCGGTCCTGGCACTCCCGATCGGGCCGGGGCGAGCCTCGACCTGGTACATGCCTGCACCCGGCACGGCATTCCGCTGCTCGGGGTATGCCTCGGCCATCAGGCCATCGGCGCGGCGTTCGGCGGCACCGTGACTCGTGCGCCGGAGCTGCTGCACGGCAAGACGAGCTCGGTCTTCCATCTCGGCGTGGGCGTGCTGGCCGGTCTGCCCGACCCGTTCACCGCGACCCGATACCACTCGCTCACCGTCCTCGAGCACACCCTGCCCGCGGATATCGAGGTGATCGGGCGCACCGAGTCCGGGATCGTGATGGCCATGCGGCATCGGACCCTGCCGATCCATGGCGTGCAGTTCCATCCCGAATCGGTGCTGACCCAGGGCGGGCACCGGATGTTGGCGAACTGGCTGGAGGTATGCGGCGAGCGTCCGTCCGAGGGGCTGGTGGAGATGCTGGAGGCGGAGGTTGCGGCACTGGTGACCCAGTGACGCGACGACCCTATGTCCTGCTGTCCGTCGCGGTCAGTGTCGACGGATATATCGATGATGCCAGTCCGCAGCGGCTGCAGCTGTCCAATGCCGCGGATTTCGATCGGGTGGATCAGGTGCGCGCGGACTCCGACGCGATCCTGATCGGTGCGGAGACGCTGCGCCGCGACAATCCGCGGTTGCTCGTCAACAGTGCGAACCGGCGGGCCGCGCGCATCGCAGCCGGAAAACCGGAGTACCCGGTGAAGATCGCCGTGAGCGCACGCGGCGATCTGGATCCCGAGCTGCGGTTCTGGCAGTCCGGCGGCGAGAAACTCGTGTACACCACACACGCCGGTGCGGCCAAGCTCAGCGATCGGCTGGCGGGTCTGGCGGAAGTCGTCCCGCTCGGTGCCGATATCGACCTGGGTGCGATGCTCGACGATCTCGGTCGCCGCGGCATTGCCCGGCTCATGGTCGAGGGCGGCACCCGCGTCCATACGGAGTTTCTCTCGGCGGACCTGGCCGACGAATTGCAGATGGCGGTCGCGCCGATCGTCGTCGGACATGCCGCAGCGCCGCGCTTTCTCGGGCCCGCGAGCTATCCGGCCCGCAGGATGCACCTGGCTGATGTCACTCAGGTCGGTGATGTCGCATTGCTGCGCTACCTGCCGCGCGCCTGCGGCGGTACCTCCGAACAGACCGATATCCGATTCATGCGCCGGGCCATCGAACTGGCGCGGCTGTGCCCGCCGAGTCCGACCGCGTTCTCCGTAGGCGCGGTCATCGTTGCCGATGGTATCGAGATTTCGACCGGCTATTCGCGCGAGACCGATGAGAAGGTCCACGCGGAGGAGTCCGCGCTCGACAAGCTCGACGCGGACGATCCTCGGCTAGCCCGCGCGACGATTTACAGCACCCTCGAACCATGTTCCCAGCGCGCGACCGCGACCCGGCTGCCGTGCACCGACCGGATTCTGCGGACCGGGATTCCGCGTGTCGTCATCGCCTGGCGGGAACCATCGACCTTCGTGACCAACTGTGTCGGCGTGGAGCAGTTGCGCCTGCGCGGCGTCCAGGTGGTCGAATTGGCGGAGCTGGCCGAGGAGGCGATGTCGATGAATCGCCACCTCGATCTTTCCTGATCGGAGTCAGGGACGGACCGCGGTGACGAATTCGCCGGGCTGATTGTCGTCGAGGTGGCCGGTCAGGTCGGCCGGGCCCCGGGTTTCATGATGTCCCTGGCAGTGGTCATGGGGTTGCCTCCGGTTCCACGGTGGGTTGATGGGCAGCCCCTTCGCCCGCCCATCGGACCCGATGGTCCGCCTTCAAAGCGCTATCACGGCGGACCGAGGACGTAGGTGGTGATCGACACCATCCCGGTCTTCGCGATTGCCGATCCGGCCGCCGGCTGCTGGCTGACGATCCGGCCGACGGCGTTCGTATCGAAGGTGCCCTGGGTGGCTTGGGTTATCTGTGCCGAGGTGCCGGTCCATCCGGCCTGCCGCAGCTTTTCCACCGCCTGTGCCGCGGTCAGGCCGATCAGGCTCGGCATGACAATGTCGCCGCTGGAGACCTGCACGGTGACCGTTGATCCCTTGTCCGCGGTGGCGCCACCTGCTGGGGTGGTCGCGATCACCTCACCCTTGGGCTTCGAGGACGGCACCTCCTGAATGGTGATCTTGAATCCGGCGCTGTCCACCAGATTCGGCTGCGCGACGCTGATGTCCTGACCGATCACATTCGGCACTCGGATCTGCTCCGGCCCGGCGCCGAAGATCACAATAATGGCCCGGTCGATATCGACGCGGGAGCCGGCCGACGGATCGGTGCCGATCACCTTGTCCGTCTCCTGTGCACTCGACGGCTTGCGCTGCACATTCGAATCCATCCGCAAACCGCTGGCGTTCAGCTGCTGTTCGGCCTGCTCCTGGGTCATCCCGTCGAGTCGGGGAATCTGCACCTGCGCTGGTCCGGTGGAGACCTGGACGGTAATCGTGCTGCCCTTGTCGACCTGGGATCCGCCTAGCGGCTGGGTGGAGATGACATTGCCGGTGGCGACCTTGTTGTCCGCCCTCTGCTGGATGGCCACCGTGAAGCCGAGCTTCTGCAGTGAGTCCTGGGCCTGCTGCGCCGATTTGTTCGAAAGGTCGGGTATCGCGACCTGATCCGGACGCGCACCCGGTCCGATCAATACCCAGAACAGGGCGAACGCGACGATGACCGCCGCGGCGGCGCCGAGCGCGATATAGAGATTGCGCCGCGGACTCGCCGGTTCGGCGCGCTCTTGCTCGGCGGTGTCGTCATTGCGCTCGACGGTGCGGAAGCTGCGCGGTGCCGGTTCGTTCGAGCCGAGGATGGTGGTGCGGTCCTCATCGGTCATCACCATCGGCGCGCTGGGCTTCTGGCCGCCGAGCACCCGGATCAGATCGGCGCGCATTTCCGCTGCGGTCTGGTACCGGTTGGCCGGATTCTTGCTCATCGCCTTGAGCACAACCGAGTCCAGCTCGCGTGGCACTCCGTTGTGCACATGCGATGGCAGCCGCGGATCCTCCCGGACGTGCTGGTAGGCCACCGCGATCGGCGAGTCGCCGGTAAAAGGCGGCTCGCCGGTGAGGATTTCGAACAGCACGCAGCCGACGGAGTACACATCCGAGCGGGCGTCGACGGTTTCACCGCGCGCCTGTTCGGGCGAAAGATACTGCGCGGTACCGATGACGGCCGCAGTCTGGGTCATCGGGTTGGAGCTGTCGGCGATCGCGCGCGCGATGCCGAAGTCCATCACCTTCACCGCACCGGCTCGGTTGATCATGATGTTGGCGGGCTTCATATCGCGGTGCACGATTCCGGCCTTATGGCTGAAATCCAGTGCCGCACAGACGTCGGCGACGACTTCCATGGCCCGGCGCGGCGGCAGCGGGCCGTTGCCGCGCACGATATCGCGCAGCGTATCGCCGTCGACGTACTCCATCACGATGTACGGCAGCGGGCCGCCGTCCACCTCCGCCTCGCCGGTGTCGTAGACCGCGACGATGGCCGGATGGTTCAGGGCAGCGGCGTTCTGTGCCTCGCGTTTGAAGCGCAGATAGAACGTCGGGTCGCGGGCCAGGTCGGCGCGCAGCACCTTGATCGCCACGTCCCGACTGAGCCGTAGATCGCGCGCCTTGTGGACTTCGGACATGCCGCCGAACCCGATGATCTCACCCAGCTCGTAGCGGGAGGAGAGATTCTTCGGGGTCGTCATGGTTGTCCTTGCGGAGTAGCAGCGCCTGGAGTGGCCGAGGGTCCTCGGACACCGGGACTATCCGGAAATGGTAAATCGAGCGTAGGGAACCACGAGCCTCTGGTGGTGGTGGATGCACTCGATGTCTTCGACGACTTCGTGGTAGTCGGCGTCTGCGTTGTCGTCGTGGTCGGCGTCTGCGTAGTCGTAGTCGTAGTCGTAGTTGTAGTCGGCGCCGGTTCCGCGCTCGGCGGTGGTAGCGGGGCCGGTCTGGTCGCGGTGTCGACGGTCGTCGGTGGTTCGGTTGTCGTCGTGGTCGATGGCTGCGTGTTGACCGGCGGCGGCGCGATCTTGGTGGTGGTGGTGGGGCGCACGGTATCCGGATTGGTATCGCCGCCGAAGAGCAGCCACAAAACGAGACCGACGAGTAGCACCGCGCCAACGGCGACCGCCGCGCCGACCTTTTGGCCGGTGGTGAATTTCGAGGTCTCCGGATCGGGCGCCGGGTTGCCGCGGGTGGCACCGGAACTCATCACGGTCCTCGGCGCGGCGGGCGATTGTCTGGTCGGACCGGCGCCCGCCACACCCATCGGGGTGGCCGGGGTGTTGTACCGGACCGTCGGACCCTCGTGGTCGTGCGCCGGCAGAATCACCGTCGGGCCGGGCGGCAGCACCCGGGTCGCACCGGTCGCCATCGGTCCGCCGGTGGCAACCGGCGGTGGTGGGCGGCGTCCGGCACGCACAGCGGCGATGGCGTCGGCGAATTCGCCGCCGCTCGCGTAGCGCAGGGTCGGATCCTTGCCCATGGTGATCTCGATCAGCTCGCGCACATTGGGCGGCAGATCGGATGGCATCGGCGGCGGGGCCTCGCGCACATGTTTCATCGCGACGGTGATCGCGCCGTCGCCGCTGAACGGCCGCTGCCCGGCCAGTGCCTCATAGCCGACCACACCGAGTGCGTACACATCGCTGGCCGCGGTCGCGTCCTCGCCGACCGCCTGCTCGGGCGCGATGTACTGGGCGGTGCCCATCACCATGCCGGTCTTGGTCACCGGGGAGGCGTCGACCGCCTTGGCAATGCCGAAATCGGTGATCTTCACCTGCCCGGTGGGTGTGACGAGGATATTGCCCGGCTTCACGTCACGGTGCACGACACCGGCGGCGTGCGCGACCTCGAGTGCGCGACCGGTCTGCTCCAGCATGTCCAGACCCTGGGCCACCGAAAGCCGGCCCAGCCGGTTCAGCACCGTATTGAGCGGTTCGCCCTGCACCAATTCCATGACCAGATAGGCGGTTTCCCCGCCATGCGGATCCATGGTCTCGCCGTAGTCATAGATTCCGGCGATACCCGGGTGATTCAGCTGGGCCGTCGTCTTGGCCTCGCTGCGGAACCGATGCCGGAAGGTCGGGTCGGCCGAGAACTCGGATTTGAGCACCTTCACCGCGACCCGGCGGTCCAGCCGGGTGTCGAGTGCCTCCCATACCTGACCCATACCGCCCGTGGCGATCAGGCGTTGCAGCCGATATCGGTCGGCGATCATCGCGCCGTTGTTCAACATCCCGGCCCCCGTAAATCCACTCGCACGTTCATATCTCTCAGCGCCCTCGCAAACCGGCATCCAAGACCGCGCGGGCAATCGGCGCGGCCACTGAGCCACCAGTCGCGGCCAACGCCCGGTCGCCGCCGTTCTCCACGATCACCGCGATGGCGATCTTGGGGTTCTGTGCGGGCGCGAAGGCGATGTACCAGGCGTGTGGTGGCGTATTGCGCGGATTGCTTCCGTGTTCGGCGGTTCCGGTCTTAGAGGCGATTTGATACCGGGTCTGGCCGTGTCCGACGGTGTTGTCCTCCGACGCGATCATCAGGTTGGTCAGCGTTGACGCTACCTGGGCGCTGACAGCTTGGCCGACCGAGACCGGTTTATTTTTGGAAAGCTCGCTCAGATCGGGTCCCTGCAGTTGATCGACCAGGTACGGCTCCATGCGGACGCCGTCGTTGGCGATGGTCGCCGCGATGACCGCATTGTCCAGTGGGGTGAGTGCGACATCGCGCTGGCCGATGCTGCTCTGGGCCAATGCGGCATTGTCCGAAATCGTGCCGACGGTACTCTCCGCGACCGGAATCGGGATGTTACGGCGCTGGCCGATGCCGAAGGCGGCGGCCTCGTCCTTGAGTCTCGCGGCGCCGACCTTGAGGCCGAGTTCGACGAATGCGGTATTGCAGGATCTGCGGAATGCCTCGGTGAGCGTCGCGGTAGGGCCGCTACCGCAGGTGGTGCCGTTGTAGTTCTCCAGGGGGGTGTTGGTGCCCGGCAGCATGATGCTCGGCGCTGCGGTGAACTGGTCATCCGGGGTTGCGGTGCCGTTGGCCAACGCGGCGGCGGTGACGACCACCTTGAAGGTGGAGCCCGGTGGATAGGTCTGCGACACAGCACGATTCAACATGGGTTGGCGTTGGTCCGCACTCAGCTCTTCCCACGATTTGGTGCCCTGGGCGCCATCGTGCCCGGACAGCAGGTTCGGGTCGTAGCTGGGGGTGGACACCATGGTGAGAATCTTGCCTGTGCTCGGCTCGATCGCCACCACGGAACCGGTGAAACCCTTGGCGGTCAGCTGCTCGTAGGCGACCTGCTGCATCATCGGATCCAGCGTGGTGAGCACATTGCCGCCGCGCGGATCACGACCGGAGATCATATCGATCAGGCGGCGTCCGAACAGCGAATTGTCCGAACCGTTGAGCACCGTATCCTCGGCGCGCTCCAGCCCCGTGCTGCCGTACTGCATCGAGTAGAAGCCGGTGACCGGTGCGTAAGCCTCCGGATCGGTGGGGTAGGTGCGCAGATACTTGTAGCGGTCGTCGGTGGCGACCGAACTGGCCAGCACCGTGCCGCCCGCGGAGATCTGCCCGCGCTGGCGGGCGTATTCGTCGAGCAGCATGCGTGAGTTGCGTGGATCGGTGCGATAGTCGTCGGCCTTGATGACCTGCACATAGGTGGCGTTGAGCAGCAGCGCGACGATCATGAGCATCACCGCGACCGCGACCCGTCGTAGCGGTGTGTTCATTCCTGCGGCCTCGCTTCCGGTTTGCGCAGAAGCTCGGTGGTCGCATCCGCGATCGGGGCCACCGGATCCTTCTTGCGCACCGGCGCCGGGGCACGTGCCGCGTCGGAGACCTTGATCAGCAATGCCAGCAGCGCGTAGTTGGCCAGCAGTGACGAACCACCGTAGGACATGAACGGAGTGGTCAGACCGGTCAGCGGAATCAGTTTGGTGACACCACCGACCACTACGAACAGCTGGATCGCGATGGTGAACGCCAACCCGGCGGCCAGCAGCTTGCCGAAGCTGTCGCGCACGGCGAGCGCGGTCCGCAGCCCACGCACCACGAACACCAGGAACAGCAGTAGCACCGCGGCCAGTCCGAAGAGGCCGAGTTCCTCACCGATGGTGGTGATGATGAAGTCGGTTTTCGCGAAGGGCACCTGCGAGGGCCGCCCGCTGCCGAGGCCGGTGCCCGCCAATCCGCCGGTAGCCAGACCGAACAGCGACTGCGAGATCTGGTAGCCGGTGTTGTTGTAGTCCGCGAACGGGTGCAGCCAGGTCTGGGTGCGCACCCGCACATGGCTGAAGGCCTGGTAGGCGAAGAAGAATCCGATGGTCAGCAGCGCGCCGCCGATAATGAGCCAGCCGACCCGCTCAGTCGCGATATAGAGCATCACCAGCACCGTGCTGAAGATCAACAGCGAAGTGCCGAGGTCCTTTTCGAAGACCAGCACACCGATGCAGACGATCCAGACCACCAGAATCGGTCCGAGGTCGCGGGCGCGCGGGAACTCCATGCCGAGGAAATGCCGACCGGCTGCGGTGAACAGATCGCGCTTGGCGACCAACACCGAGGCAAAGAAGATGATCAGCAGGATCTTCGCGAATTCACCCGGCTGCACACTCAAACCGGGCAGCCTGATCCAGATCTTGGAGCCGTTGGTCTCCGAATACGCCCCGGGCAGCAACGCCGGAATCGCCAGCGCGACCAGACCGACCAGGCCCAGGGTGTAGTTGTAGCCGGCCAGCGTGCGGTAATCGCGCAGTACGACCAGGAGCGCGATGAAGATGATCATCCCCAGACCGGTCCACAGGATCTGTTGATTGGCGTCGGGGGAGGGGATCGGCCACGAGTTGTAGGCGGCGGTCTGCGCATCGGCGAGATCGAGCCGATGGATCAGTACCAGGCCGAGTCCGTTCAGCAGCGCGGCGATCGGTAAGAGGAGTGGATCGGCGAACGGTGCGAAACGCCGCACCGCGAGATGCGCCACCGCGAACAGGGCCAGGTAGGCGAGACCATACTTCGCGATATCCCAGGTGATTGATTGTTCCTGACTCGCCTCGACCAGGAACAGCGAAACGGTGACGATGCCGGTCGCACCGGCAAGCAGGACGAGTTCGGCATTACGCTTCGTCGATGGCGGCGGCGCTGGCGCGAATCCGCCGGGAGGACTGGGAAATGCCCCAGCCGACGATGATGCCGGAGCAGACATCAGTCCGTCACCCGGCAAGGCTCCCCCGCCGTCTGGGGGTTCGGCGACGCCGTCGCCGTCGGGGCCGGGGGCTTGGCATCTGGGCTCTTGGTCTCACCCGGCAGCGGTTCGGGTGCGGGCGCGCGGTTCTCGGTGGCCGGCGCGCCCGTCGTTGGCACGGGTACACCGGGCTGCGTTGGCGGTTCGCTCGGCGGAACGACGCCGGGCTGCGGCACCGACTCCTTGGCCGGGCACGCGGGCAGCAGTTCATTGCGGGCCAGCATCTGCATCTGCTTGCGCGCCTCGTCCAGCGAACCCGGCGGCAATCCCTTGTCCACCTGGTCGTGTCCGGTCTGCTTGAGATCGGACACCTCGAGCGCCGTGCATTTCGGCGGCAGCGTCTCGTCCGGCTGCTTCAGGGTGAGCGTGCCGGATGGGTCGACACAGCCGATCATCTCGACCTCGTGGATCGAATAACCCAGCACCGAACCCGGCAGCCCACGCATGATGACGACCTGGTTGTTATCCGCTCCGACGTAGTAGTTGCTGCGAATCATCTTGTAGCCGACCAGCAATCCGACAGCCGCGGCCACCACCAGGGCGACCACGAGCAGGATCCAGCGCAATCTATGTGACTTCTGCGGCGGCGGCGTCTCCGGTGCGGCGGCGGCCCGGCGCGGTTCGGCGCGCGGCGGACGCATCGCGGCGGCCCGGCCGGCGGCGGTATTCGGCGGCGGGGTGTCCTCGTCCTGGCCCGAGGCCGCGCCGGCCACGATCGGATGGCTCTGTCCGTAGTCCAGATCGATGACATCGGCGACGACCACTGTGACGTTGTCCGGACCGCCGCTGCGCAGGGCGAGTTCGATGAGCCGGTCGGCGCATTCGTCGGTGCTGCCCTCGCGCATGGTATTGGCGATGGTCTCATCGCTGACCACGTCGGAGAGTCCGTCGGAGCACAGCAGATAGCGATCGCCGGCGCGGGCCTCGCGCATGATCAGCGTCGGCTCGATCTCGTTGCCGGTGAGGGCGCGCATGATCAGCGAACGCTGCGGATGGGTATGCGCCTGCTCGGGCGTGATCCGGCCCTCGTCCACCAGCGACTGGACGAAGGTGTCGTCGCGGGTGATCTGGGCGAGCTCGCCACCGCGCAGCAGATATGCGCGTGAGTCACCGATGTGGACCAAGCCGAGTTTTTTGCCCGCGAACAGGATCGCCGTGAGCGTGGTGCCCATGCCGTCGAGTTCGGGCTCTTCCTCGACCTGATCGGCAATGGCGGCATTGCCCTCGTGGACGGCGGTGTTGAGCTTGCCGAGAAGATCGTCGCCGGGCTCGTCGTCGTCGAGATGGGCGAGTGCGGCAATCATCAACTGCGATGCCACCTCGCCGGCGGCGTGGCCGCCCATGCCGTCAGCTAGTGCGAGCAGCCGTGCGCCCGCATAGACGGAGTCCTCGTTGTTGCCTCGGACAAGACCGCGGTCGCTGCGCGCTGCGTAGCGGAGAACAAGTGTCACGATCGGAGCTCGATCACTGTTTTGCCGACACGGACAGGGGTGCCGAGTGGAACTCGGACTGCGGTGGTGACTTTCGCGCGGTCGAGGTAGGTGCCGTTCGTCGAGCCGAGGTCTTCGACGTACCAGTCGTCACCGCGCGGTGAGAGCCGCGCATGTCTGGTAGAGGCGTAATCATCGGTGAGTACCAGCGTTGAGTCGTCCGCACGTCCGATCAGCACCGGTTGGGTGCCGAGCGAGATGCGAGTGCCGGCGAGTGAACCTTGAGTCACCACAAGAAATTTGGCGCCCTTCTGGCCTCGGCTGAAAGAAGGCAGCACCGCGGAGCCGCGTGCGGCCCTGGGCTGGATCCGGATGCCGGATGCCGCGTAGATGTCGCTGCGCAGGGTGCGCAACACCGCCCACACGAATAACCACAACAGCAGCAGGAACCCCGTACGGGTCAATTGCAGGATGAGTCCCTGCACGGCGCTCCACCTCCTGTTCGACCGTGTACGTCGGTGCCCGTAGGTGCGGAGTTCGCCCCCACCGGCTTGCTGGTTTCGCGAGCCCCGGTCCTGGCGACGCGCGTGTATTCGCAGCATCATAGGGCCGTGGGTCGAGTTCGATCACGATACGGCCGCAAAATCCCTGTACGCCATGTCGTGACCTGCATCGCGAGCTTACGGGATCAGACGATACGGATCAGGATCTCGGAGTGCCCGGCGCGGATAACATCGCCGTCGGCCAACTGCCAGTCCTGAACCGGCGAGCCGTTGACGAGCGTGCCGTTGGTCGAACCCAGATCCGAGAGCATCGCGGTCTGCCCATCCCAGCGAACCTCGATGTGCCTGCGTGAAACTCCGGTATCCGGCAGCCGGAAGTGCGCGTCCTGACCGCGGCCGATGATGTTGCTGCCCTCGCGGAGCTGGTAGGTGCGGCCGCTGCCGTCGTCGAGCTGCAGCGTCGCGGAATAGCTCGAACCGGCTTGTGCGCCACCGCCATACGCGGGGGCTTGGTGGCCGCCCTGGGCGCCGTAGCCGGGCTGTTGCGAGTAGGCCTGCCCATAGCCGCCCTGCTCCTCGGGCGCGGCGTAGCCCTGCTCGCCGTAGCCTGGTTCCGCGTAGCCCTGTTCGCCGTAGCCGGACTGTCCGTAGCCCTGCTGCCCGTAGCCCTGCTGACCATAACTGCCCTGATCAGGGTAGCCCTGTTCGCCGTAGCCGGACTGTCCGTAGCCCTGCTGCCCGTAGCCCTGCTGGCCGTAGCCGGGCTCCTGGTAGGCCTGCTGTCCGTAGTCCCGGTCGGCGTAGCCACCCTGCTGCTGGCCGTAGCCGCCGCGATCACCGTAGCCCTGGCCGTAACCCGGATCCTGGTAGGCCTGCTGCCCGTAGCCCTGACCGCCCTGCTGGTAGTCGTAGCCGCTCTGATACTCGCCGTAACCCTGCTGTGAGTCCGGCGCCTGGTAGTCGGAGCCACCGCCGTAGGGTGCGCCGCCCCGGCCGTAGTCGTCGCGGTACGCACCGTTCGGCTGCCCGGGCCGCCCCGCAGGCGGCGGTGCGTACCCACGGTTGCGTGGATCGGACTCCGCGGGCTCACGGCTTGGGTCGTAGCCTGAGTTCTGCGTCATGGGGCCAGCTCCTGGTTGCGGGGGTGCAGGTCGTTGTGGCGTGGGTTCGGGGCTGCGAGCCGGGCTGGCTCTGCGGCCGATGTCGGGGTCGACCCGACCGCTCGCTCTGAACTGTCCGGTGTGCAGCGTAGGTGATGCCTCGAATGCCACGTGTACTTCGCCGTAGGTCTGCCAGCCTTGCTCGCGGATGTAGTCCTGAAGGTGTTTGGCGAACGCGCGGGTGGTGAGGTCGTGGTCGGCGTCGAGTTGTTGGTGATCAGAGGTGTTGATGGTGATCACATAACTGTTGGGCGCCAACAGATGTCCGCCACCCAGATCCTGGATGTTGTCGGCGGCCTCCTGCTTGAGTGCCGCTTCCACCTCCTGGGGAACGACACTGCCCCCGAAGGCTCTGGCGAACACGTCACCGACGGCGCCTTGTAGACGACGCTCGAATCGAGAAACGATGCCCATCTAGGCCTCCCTTCGGCGAGCGTCTGTGTTGATTCATAACAACGAGACACGCATATGGCGTGTCGCGTATCCGACCACGTTCATTGCATGATATCCACGATCGTCCACACCTGTAACTCCCCGAAGTCACCCTGGGTTCCCGTTTCTGTCCGAACCGCCCTCGAGTGCCGCCAACAGGCGATTTCGTGTCTCGCTGAACCGCGTGATACTGTCTCCCAGTCGCTCGGGCGAGTGGCGGAATGGCAGACGCGCTGGCTTCAGGTGCCAGTGTCCTTCGGGACGTGGGGGTTCAAGTCCCCCTTCGCCCACCAGTGTAGTACGCGGAAGTCGCAGGTCAGAGGGTGTTTTCTCTGGTCTGCGACTTCTTTCGTCAACAGGGTTTGTTGACCCGGATGTTGACGCGAATGTGTGCTGACGTGTCTGGATGTTGACGGGAGTGTCGGCGTTCTCCCTGGGCTATTGCTCCCCTTTCGGTCTGGGTTCTTGGTTTCCCCTGTATGACGGTGGTTTTGGTGGGTGCGGCCTGTGTGGGGGACTCGGGTGTGGGGTGAAGGGGGTCCTGAAGCACTCCCGACCCCCGTGTCTCGTTCAACTGACGTTGACAATGGCAAGCAGTAAGGCGCTAACGCTGCACCCAAGCGTGGGGTTGGCTCCAGCCGCGTTGATTCATGCGTTCGAAGTAGGCGTCTTCTTCACCGATGGTCCTGTAGACCGTCAAGTCCAGGTTGCGCATGGCCGTCCAGTTGCTATGAAGTAGCCGTATGCTTCCGGCTGCCCCGCTTTAATGCACCCTCATGCCGACTATCGGGCGGAAGTCACTGATCGAACTCGGTATCGTGAAGCGCTCGGTGGCGAATATGCCCACGGTGCGACGGTTCTGGATCGAATTCGATCCAGAACACGGATCAGTTCTCTGGTGGACCAGGCCGTACGCCGGTGTGACCGGCTTCGATGAGCAGGACTGCTTAGCGAGGGTGGCCGATCTTCTCCCCTCCTACGAGGAGTTGCCGCCTGTGCGTCGGATCACGGCCGACATCTCAGAGGTCACGGGAGGTGAGTCTTCAGCGAACCGGTGTCGGGTGAGGCGCCGGCGCAAGGTGAGGGACAGGTAGACCAGGGCGAGTAGGGCAGGGACCTCGATCAACGGTCCGACGACACCGGCCAGGGCCTGCCCGGACATCGCGCCGTAGGTGGCTATCGCGACGGCGATCGCGAGTTCGAAGTTGTTGCCCGAGGCGGTGAATGCCATCGTCGTGGTCCGCGCATACCCGAGCCCGAGCACCATGCCGAGGGCGATACCGCCGCCCCACATGAGCGCGAAGTAGATCAACAGTGGCACCGCGATCCGCACGACATCGAGCGGGCGGCCGGTGATCTGCTCACCTTGCAGCGCGAACAGGATCACGATGGTGAACAACAGCCCGTAGAGCGCCCACGGTCCGATCGCCGGCAGCAGCCGGTTCTCGTACCAGTCCCGGCCGCGGGCCTTCTCACCGTAACGGCGGGTGAGATACCCGGCGGCCAGCGGGATCCCGAGGAACACCAGCACCGACACCGCGATATCGACGGGTGAGGCCTCGATCGTGGTCTGCTCCAGGCCGAGCCATCCCGGCAGCACGGACAGGTAGAACCAGCCCAGGACCGCGAACATGAGCACCTGGAAGACCGAGTTGATCGCGACCAGGACGGCGGCGGCTTCGCGGTCGCCGCAGGCCAGATCGTTCCAGATGATCACCATCGCGATGCAGCGCGCCAACCCGACGATGATCAACCCGGTTCGATACTCGGGCAGATCCGGCAACAGCAGCCAGGCCAGGGTGAACATCAGCGCCGGGCCGACCACCCAGTTCAACAGCAACGACCCGAGAAGGAGTCGGTGGTCGCCGGTGACGGTGTGCAGGCGGTCGTAGCGGACCTTGGCCAGCACCGGATACATCATGATCAGCAGCCCGGCCGCGATCGGCAGCGAAATCCCCTCGACCTCGACCGCCGACAACGCTCCGCCCAGGCCGGGGACCAGGCGGCCCAGCGCCAGTCCCGCGGCCATCGCCACCCCGATCCAGACCGGCAGCAGCCGGTCCAGCATCGGCAACCGCGCGGCCGGCACCTGTACCGCGGTGCTCACTCCCGCCTCGCCTCGCTCTCACACACCCTGGTCATCGGTCGGCGGCCGGAGCGCAGCACGCGGTCTCGGACTCCCCGCGCCCGTCGGTGTCGCAGCAAGCCTGCACCGCCTCACCATCGGTGATCTCGGTGAACTGCGGGACGGTGCCGAAGGATTCGGAATCGGCGAGCACCGTGTAGACCTCCCACCGCTCCTGTCCGGGGCCGGTCACCCACACCTTGTCCTGGGTGGCGAAACAACACGTCGTCGCGATCTGCTCCTCGGTGAACAACCCTGCCTTCGACAGTCGGGCGATCTCGGCGTGTACCTGCTCCGATGAGTCGACCTCCACGCCGAGGTGGTTGAGGCTGCCACCGTGACCGGGGTTCTCGATGAGCACCAGCTTCAACGGCGGCTCGGTGACCGCGAAGTTCGCGTAGCCGGGCTTCACCTTGGCCGGTTCGGTACCGAACAGCCTCGAGTAGAACCCGACTGCGGCCTCCAGGTTGTCGACATTGAGGGCGAGCTGTATCCGGGACATAATGATCACCGCCTGTGTGACATATATCGAATGGCTTGGGGTGGCCAGTGTGCCACCTTTTCGACATAAGTCAATATCTGCCGTTAGGCTGGGTACATGCCCAAAGCGCTGCCCGTCATCGACATCACCGCACCCGTCTGCTGCGCCCCCGTGGCCGCCGGACCGGTCGACGACGAAGCCGCCCTGCACGTCGCCCTCCGGCTGAAAGCCCTCGCGGACCCGGTCCGGGTCAAACTCGTGTCTCTGCTGTTGGCCGACCCGGATGCCGGCCGCACCGGCGGTGACCTCGCCGCGGTGGTCGGGTTGTCGGAATCGACTGTCAGCCATCACCTGACCCAGCTCCGCAAGGCTGGGTTCATCGACTCCGAACGCCACGGCATGAGCGTCGTCCACCAGGCCCGCCGCGACGCCCTCGCCGCGCTGTGCACCGTCCTCGACCCCAACTGCTGCCGCTGACTCCCAGCAAGAGTCGATCAGCAAGAGCCCCCGAACTGCCCGGCGCTACTGCAAGGTGAACCCGCATCCGATTGCAGCAATAGCCGCATATCCAGGGCGAGCCGCAGCGAAAACCGTTCCAGAATCCCGGAACCCGCACAGACCCATCTCATTTCATTGCATTCTGCACCACCCGCATCGAAATGAAATGCATTGAAATGAAATGAAATTCAGTGAACACGGGTTATCGGCTGCGGGTCAAGGAAACGATCACTCAGAAGCCGGATGGGTTGTGGCTCGCGCTTTCCCGGCGTGACCAGTGCCTCGTCCGGATTGATTCCTGCGTGAGAATCCGTGCGGGGTGGTTCGGCCTTCAGCGGTGCGGGTGGGGGCGAGGTGGTAGGAGTCGGAACCAGTTTCGATGGTGCGGCCCGCCGGGGCGAGGTGATTGGGGAACGCAGCGCAGAGGTGCGGGTACTGCGAGCGGTCTCGGCGAGTGTCAGAGGTCATCGAGGGGAGCCCATGTCGGCGGTGTTGACCTCGAGAGTGCTCGAGCTTCTAGGTTCGCTGTGTTGTGACAAGCCGGGTGGAAGAGAAGCCGATGATCGACAATCCCGCGTTGAACTTGTTGGCGCGGTACGAGGATGCTTTCAACGCCAACGATGCCGACTCCATGAACGCGTTGTTCTGGGAGGACAGCACCTTCGTCAACTTCGGCGGCGCTCTGGTGACAAGTCGAGACGAGCTGCTCACCGAACAGCGTTTCGTGTTCGCTCCGGGTGGGCCGCTGCACGAGGTCAGCGTCGGGTACCAGCATGAGGTAACCATTGAGCTCACGCCCACGGTCGTACAGATCGTGGCACGGCAGCGCACTCGAGACAGCGTCGATCCGACGCACGATCCGATGCACGGCGTGATCATCCTGACCGTGGAGTTCCGCGACGGTGAAGGGCGAATCCGCACCGGGCAGAACACGCCCGTGAGCACTGGATAGCTGTTCTATTAGCACCACGTCGAGCAACGTACGGCAGGTAATCGGGTAGCCGGATCTTGGAGTTGACGGCGATGTCGCCTTCGGGATCCGGCATACGTGGTCCAGCGGCGGGCGCGGTAGCCCGAAGTTCACCAACTGATACCGCGCGCATCTCCTGAGCTGGGGAGCGGTTGTCGCGATCTACGTGTCTACCTCGGTGTATATCGACGGATGCGTCCTGGAGCGGCGGGTTGCCGGACGGTATAGTCATGAAGCGCTACACCTTGCGCCGACCTGATGCCGTCAACAACGCCGAAGGGACGAGATGCGCATGAGTACACGCAATACGACTAATTTGTTGGCGCAGTTGCACGCCGTCCTCGCTTTGACCAACACCGAAGTCCAAGTCGCCGACACCCGGATCGTGCAGGCCCGCACCGAGGCGGTGCGTCGTGTGTTGTCCGAGAACGCCGATGACGCCCGAGACCGTGCTCGTGCCATCGAGGCAGCC
Source organism: Nocardia sp. NPDC051990 (assembly GCF_040680755.1). Taxonomy (NCBI): domain Bacteria; kingdom Bacillati; phylum Actinomycetota; class Actinomycetes; order Mycobacteriales; family Nocardiaceae; genus Nocardia; species Nocardia sp. NPDC051990. The sequence goes on from NZ_JBFAXH010000004.1 coordinate 75,981, forward strand.
ATCCGTGAACTGGGTGGTGTCCCGGAGATGGTTGCCCCGTTCGTGGGACGAGGCGCTGCTGCGGTCAAGGCTGTGGTCGAACAGGCCCAGCCGTTCGACGAGGCCCTGCTCGGTGACCTCGCCCTGGAACATCAGCTCCTCGACCGCGCCCGCTACATCAAGGCCCTGGCAACCACCACCGGGCATTCCGACGTCGTGGCGTTGGCGCAGGAGTTGATCGCCGCGCACACCGCGACCGTGGACTGGTTGACCACCGTCCTGGCCGAGGACGCCCTCGGCGGGCCGGCCGCACTGCGCCGCACCCCGCTGCAAGCAGCCACCGGGACCGCGGTGAAGTTGGTCAACCTTCCTGTCGCCTGGTCCGCGCGCAGCCTCGACCGAGCGCTGGACACCGTCCGTGCGACCCCGCCCGCGCTCGGCGAGCTGCTCGCCCAAAGCACGCGCGCCGGTGATGTCGCCGTCAAAACCCTCGCCGCCTCCCGCGACGCCGCCCTGGCCACCGCCGAGCAGGTCGCCCGCCGCGAGGGCGCCGACTCCGCAGCCGATGCCCTGCGCTCGATCCGCACCGCCACCGGCATCCTCGAACCCGACGAACTGCCCATCGCCGACTACGACGAGTTGAACGTCACCCAAGCCGTCGCCGCGGTCAAGGAACTCACCGAACCCACCGACATCCGAGCCATCGTCGCCTACGAGGAAGCCAACAAGAACCGCAACGGTGTCGTCTCCGCCGCCCAGACCCGACTCGCGGAAATCGCCCACGACATCGCCGGCCTCAGCTGAGGTCGGCGCTGCCCACACTGACGCGGATGCTAGGGGGCGGGATCGAGCAGCTGGCGGCCGTGCACGAGGCGGTGGCCGCCCCAACCGCCGCCCCCTTATCCAGCCGAACGCGGGTAACTAGCGATCGTCCAGCGACGGTAACACCGTTTCACTGATGATCAGCAGCACCGCGGCAGCGACGGGGATGGCGAGCAGGGCACCGACGATCCCGAGCAAGGCACCACCGAGTAGAACCGACACCACCGTCACCACCGCCGGGACCCGCACTGTTCTGCCGATGATTCTGGGCACCAGTACGTAGTCCTCGAACAACCGCAGGACGATGAAGAAGACGATGGTGGCCACCGTGACGGGTAGGGACACGGTGAGGGCGACCAGGGCCACGATGATTCCGGCCAGGGTGGACCCCACCACCGGGATCAAGTCCAGGACGGCAACCAGGACGGCCAGCAATAGCGGATAGGGCACGTCGAAGATCAGCAGCCAGATGAAGGTCAGCACCGCGGTTATCAGCGAAATGACCAGATTGCCCAGGATGTAGCCGCCGACTTTGACGAAGATCTCGTCGCCGATCAGGATCGCTCGAGGTCGGCGCGAGCGCGGAAACAGCCGGTAGATCGAAGTTCGAACCTGTGCGAAATTGGCCATGAAGTAGCCGGTGAGCACCGCGACGATCACCGTGCCGCTGACGATGCTGAATACGAGGCGGCCGGCGCCGAGGACACCACCGGCCAGTTTGGCGGGATCGGACCCGAGCCCTTGCTGGAGTCGGTCCTGCAGATGGAAACGAGTGTTGAGCGTGTCGATGAGTGGATATCGGTGCGCAAGGTGGTCGACGTAATCGGGAGCGTTGTGGACCAGCGCGCTGCCTTGGGTGACCAGCGGAGGTATCGCGGCCGCGAGGAACCCGGCCAGTAAGCCGATCGCGACCAGGAACACGGCGGTCACGGCGGCCCATCGTGGAAACCACGGCCGAACCAACCACGACACCACAGGTTCCAACCCTATTGCCAGGAACAACGCGATGGTGATCAAGACCAGCACTTGACTCACGGCAATCAGCGCTTGGATCGCGCCGTAGGTCACCGCCACTCCGGCCGCGCCTGCCATACCGATCATGAACGGCGATCGCGGATCGAATCGACGCCCCGGCTTGCCCAGCGGGTTCTGCGCCGAGCTGGCCCGCGCCGCCGCCGCTTCCGCGGTAATTATCGGTCCGCCTTCGTCGGGGGTGTGGGGTTGCGCGACCAGGTCCCTGTGGCCCTGCTCCGTCCTGTCGGGGGTTTGGCGCTCGTCGGGTTCTGGGTCGGTATCTTCATTCATGGCATCGACGCCTACGTGCACATGGGCTTAGCACCCGGGTAGCTCCGGGTCCTCTCCCTCATGCGGGCGGGACTCGAATCCATTCGCAGCGCTGCGATGTTCGTGTGCACCATGGTGACCGTTTCGAGTCGGACCGGTTTCATCGGAACCGCCACTCTTTCTCGACCTTTGCATGTCGACCTACCTACAGGCCGGTCCTGGAAACAGCCGCTCACCACGGTCGGATCGCCCCTACACCGACGGCGACGGCATGGTGCGCCTTTGTCTGGTCCGTACGTGTTCGGGAATGCGAATCCCTCGGGATCGATCTTGTCTCCATCTGCGCGACGATCCGCGCTCCGTGCGAACGTCTCAGGTCAAGGTTTGGCAATTCCACGACGGCGGACCACACCGAGCTGGGCTGTTCGTCCTGCTGGAAAAGTCGACTGACCCCCGTGACGCTCGCCGCCAGATCCGTGTCCATCATCGAACGCACACTTGCGGCCATCGCCACGGCCGCGGCTTCGGACATCGCAGGGACATCAGGAACCCGAGTACCCGGCGTTCGACCTCGGCCGAGTACGCAACTATGCCATTGCGAAAAGCCACGATATCGCCTGCGGTCAGTGACTGAGCGATGGGCACGCACCGTCAGCTCGCGCCGCTCGGCCTGCTCGGCGAGCTCAGCCGCTGCGTCCCTATCCGATCAGACGCGGCCGAGCGCTCGCGCCAGTTGGCCCTTGGTCATCTTCGAGCGGCCTTCGATATTGCACTTTTTCGCCTCGTTGTACAGCTGATCGCGGGTCGGGCCCTTCGGGCGATTGGTTCCCGACCGGAGACCACCACGCCGCTGCGGCGACATGTCCCGCACCGAGGTCCCACTGGCGGTATGGGCCTCGCCGGACTGAGCACGGTGCTTGTTCACCGTGCGCGCCGCGATCTCCTCGGCCCGCCGGCTGGACGCACCCTGCTCTTTCTCCGAATCCTTGATGTGCTCGAACTGCCGCTCCCTCTTGTCCGACCATGCCTTCGGCATGTCCATCACCTCCTATATCGCGAATACCCCAACCCAGCCGCCGAAACATCGGTACGCCACGCTCGGTTTCCGACATGCGAAAGACGAATCATGGGGTGACGAGCCGCCCACCCCGCGAATGGGCCTGCCGCCGTTGCCAGTCGTGCGGTGGCGAGCAAAACATGATCGAGTCGCAACTTCGGTAAACGGGGGGTGTGTACATCCTGGATCCCGAGGCGTCTACTGGAACATGCAGCACACGGTTGATCATTGGGTGCACGTTAGGACGCGCGGTGGCAATTGCGCGCATGACCGATACCAGCACGGGAGGGTTTCTGAGCCCCCCGAGTACAGCAGCGAAACCAGGTAGCTGGCCATGATTGTTCTTGGAATCATTCTTCTTGTCGTTGGATTCATATTCAGCATCCCGATCCTGTGGACCATCGGGATCGTGGTTCTCGTCATCGGGCTCGTGTTATTGCTGTTGGGGTCGACGGGCCGTGCCGTCGGCGGCCGACGCCATTACTACTGACCCTTCCGCTTTCGACGCTGAGCATGCTCAGCGTCGGCGGCAGCCGACCCCATGTCAGACCAGCTCCACATGTCATCCCTGCAACACCGTCGAACGGTCATGTGCGGCCCGACCCGCTCGAACTAGCACCGTCAACTCGGCGTGCTCAGCGTCTCGAGGGTGCGTTCTTGGCCAGACTTCAATGGGATGGCGGGATAGCCGCCGCGGTCGATCCGACGCTGCTGGGCCGTTATTACGAACGGTTCGCCGACCATACCGTGCAGGTCGGCGTTCGCACGATCTTCATGTCGGCCGGTGAGTCATTCGGCGACTGGTCTTCATCCGCTGGCGAATGACGCAATCTCGGTGCCCGGTGGTATAAACCGTGCCGACAACATCCGACCATCCATGAACACCGCCGCAACAAACCCACTAAAGAAGGCCTCATCGAGGGCCGATCGACCTAGTCCCCCGACGGGCGTACCAAACCGACCGCGAGCCCGCGCCGCCGCCCGCCGCGATTTGTTTTCGTACCGCCGATACCGCACGCGCGGTACCGGTGGTCAGGCCGAACGCTGATATTCGACAGGATTCGACTCCCTGCAGGCGACTGATCATTCGCGAACACAGAGTGACATACTTCGGAGGTGACCGAGTCTTCGGAACCGCCCACGCCTGTCGCGGCCGAAGGAGTTTTCGCCGCCGGGCAACGCCGGTATGTTGGCGGCTTCCGCTTTTGGTATGCGGACCAGCGCTGGGAGTGGTCCGACGAGGTTGCGCATATGCACGGTTACGAGCCGGGAGCGGTGACACCGACTACCGAGCTTTTGCTGTTGCACAAACATCAGGACGACCGCGCCCAAGTCGCCGATATCATCACCGCCGCGATACAGACCGGTGAGTCGTTCTCCAGCAGGCATCGTCTCATCGACACCGCCGGAAATGAACATCAGGTGATCGTTGTCGCCGATCGATTACTCGACGCCGCAGGCACATTGGTAGGTACAGCAGGTTATTACATCGACGTCACCGACACCCTCGCCGAACAGCGCCAGGAAATTCTCGACGAGGAATTGCCGGAAATCTTCGAGGCACGTGCGGTGATCGAGCAAGCAAAAGGCATATTGATGTATGTCTACCGGATCAATTCCGAGCAAGCATTCCGAGTGCTGCAGTGGCGTTCACAGGAAACCAACGTCAAACTGCGTGCCCTGGCGGCCGCGTTGATCACCGAACTCGATACGTTGCCGATGGGCCCACCGGCGATCCGAAGCCGGTTCGACCATCTACTGCTCACCGTCCACGAGCGGGCCCGAGTCGAAAATGCGTGACCCTTGGGCACCGTACGGAATTGATTACCCTGAAGCGCACTGCCGTCTGTCAGCCGATCGGCCGAGCCGTTGACATTGAACAACTTCGGGGTCGAGTTCACGGTACGTCCCGCACCAATGGCAATCGGTCGAGCCTCCCGCGCCGACTAGGCCACGCAGGACCATCGATTTGGGCGAAACAGGACGATGCCCTCCGATGTCGATGGCCAGACCTGGGTTGTTCGACCGCTTCGCCAGCGCCACTGAACGCCATCGCCGACACACTCGCTGACCTCACGAACGAACTCGGCAGTGACTACCCCGAACTCGGCAACCACCGCACACGCGGTCCACCGCGCTTATGATCGCCGATGCTGTGACGACGTCTCATCAGATTGACACCGTCGATGCTGCTTCCCCCAGGCAGACCGGTGAGTTGTCCACGGAAGAGGCCGAGCAAGCGCAGCAAGCGATCCTGGATCGCATGACCGGTCCGAGGTAGGCCCAATCGACCGGAAGGAGTGACTCACGTGGCCCGCGACACCATTTCCGACGGTTCCGACAATGCTCATTCGGCCTCGAGTGAAAAACCGGCCCTGACCGCGGCGCAAGCCGCCGCGGTGGCGATCGAACGCCTCGCGGAACTGACTTCGAACGAGATCCAGGGCGTCACGAGCCTGGAACCGACGGAGGATGGTTGGCTCGTGGAAATCGAGGTGCTCGAGGATCGCCGCATCCCCTCGTCGGCGGACATCCTGGCCCTCTACGATGTGGAGATCGATTTCGACGAGAATCTGCTGGCCTACCGCAGAACCAAACGCTTCGGCCGCGGCAGCACCGACATCGCCCCGAGGAATCAGCGATGACGGTGGTCGGAGGCGGTTCGTACGCGCCGCAGCTTTACGGGGGCGGGCAGTCCACCAACCTCGCCGACATCCTGGAGCGAGTCCTGGACAAGGGTTTGGTGATCGCGGGCGACATTCAAGTGAATCTCCTCGATATCGAACTGCTCACCATCAAACTAAGGCTGGTGATCGCATCCCTGGAGACGGCCGCGCGCTGGAACGGAAGGCACCGGACCTCGAACTCGAGAACCGGGAACTGCGAAACCGGATCGCCGAATTGGAGGCGGCGAACGACCGCCGTCAACCCATCGAACGCGGCCATGAGCGGAAGAAAGAACGACCGTGACCGGTGGTTTCGCAGTTTGGCTGTACGTCGTGGCGCCTCGCCACGATGGCGAGGCGCATCTGAGCGAGCTGGCCGGAGTTGCGGGCGAGCCGGTGCGGACGCTCGTCTCGGGCGACCTGACGGCAGTCGTCGGCTCGGTGCCGCTGGATGTTTTCGGGGAGCAACCACTACGCCGGAACTTCGAGGATCTGGACTGGTTGGAGGCGACGGCACGGGCACACGACGCGGTCGTGTCGGCCATGGTGCGCCGAGGTCCGACCGTCCCGCTGCGGCTGGCCACCGTCTTCCACGACGACAACCGGGTACGCGCGCTGCTTGATGAGCGGCGAGCGGACTTCGACGCGGCGCTGGAGCTGGTGCGCGGGCGTACCGAGTGGGGCGTACGAGGCTATGGCGATCGCGCTGCCCTCACCGCCGCCGTTGCCGAGGCCGAAGCCGCGGACAAAGCCATGACGCCAGGGGCCGCGTACCTGGCCCGGCGTCGCGCGCAATTGTCCGCACAGGAGACCATAGAACGCGAAGCGGCAGAGCGCGCCGAGGAGATTCACGCGCGTTTGGTTTATCACGCAGCGGCAGGACGACGTCAGCCGCTGACCGACCCGGCGGTAAGCGGCCGACGGGATTGGATGGTGCTGAACGGGACATACCTCGTGGACGACGACCGCACCGACGACTTCACCGCGACCGTCACGACGCTCGGCGCCGAATTTCCCGGCATCCGGCTCGAACTCACCGGCCCCTGGCCGCCGTATTCGTTCGCCGGCGTCCAACGAGGGCCGACATGATTCGGGCCGACCACACCGTCGACACCGACCGCCGCGTCGCGCTGGTCGACCTACTGGATCGGGTGCTGGCCGGTGGCGTGGTCATAACTGGCGACGTCAAACTCGCCATCGCTGACGTCGACCTGGTCCAGATCTCGTTACGAGCCCTCATCTCCTCGATCAGCACCCTGTATCCGCCGGTCGGGTCCGCGCCGCGCGATGTGCTGGAACCAGCCGATGACTGAATTCGGCGGCATCCCTCCACGAATCGACACCGATCCGGAATCCGTCGAGCGCGGGTTGGTCACCCTCGTCCTCACCTTGATGGAGCTCCTGCGGCAACTGATGGAGCGGCAAGCGCTACGCCGCGTAGACGCAGGTGATCTCACCGACTCCCAGATCGAACGCATCGGCACTACCCTGATGCTGCTTGAACAACGCATGGACGAACTACGTGACCATTTCGGACTCACTCCGGAAGACCTCAATATCGATCTCGGCCCTCTCGGCCCCCTCCTCCCTCACGATTCGATCGATCGCTCATACGAGTGACCATGACGGACAAATCGCTACGCGCATTACGCCTGTGTTTCCTCCCAGGTCGCGGGACAAGCTCGGCCGATCCGTGTGGCAAACACCTGGCAGCCATGACCTGGGGGCACCTCGCCGCAAGTTTCGTGTGGTTCAACGTGCTGGAGCGGGGTAAGCGGGCAGTATCAGCCGACTACGCGAATATGGGAGGTAAATGCTATGGCCGAGCACAAGAGTGGTCCCCGCGAAGCCGCCGAGGGCGTCGTCGAGGACGTCAAGGGAAAGATCAAGGAAGCCACCGGAGCCGTCACCGGCGACGATGATCTGCGAAATGAGGGCCGTGCGCAGCAGGACAAAGCCGAATCCCAACGCGATGCCGCACGCAAGGAAGCTGAGGCCGAGAAAGAGCGCGGCGAAGCAGCTGCGCACGAGGCGCGGCAGCGCACTCGTCAACACGACCGGTAACGACACCAGCTGCAGCGCTACAGGTCGCCGAGATCTGAGTCCGTCGGTAGCCGTTGTGCATAAGGGCACTGAACGGAATTGATTACCGCCGCGCCAGTTCGCGCCACGGCGGGTCCGTCGTGAGCTGGTCATCGAGGTTGATGCCCCAGCAGTCCGGCTTCGGCGAACTCAGTCAGCCAGCCTCGCATCGGCCACCAGCCCAGCGGCGGTAAAGCACGGCGTTGTCAAAGATTTCGGATTTCGGCAAGGTGTTCTACCGGTGGGATCCGCGCCGCTGGTTGTGGACCATTCGCGTGCGCCTTTGCTGGAAGCGTTGGCCGAGTATCACCACCTCGGCCGCTAATTGTGCAGCAGGACCGGCCGACGTTGATCCGGCGTATCGCCCTTGCACTTGGCCTCGATCGACCGCCACAGCCTCGCACGCGAGCTTGGCTTTCCGGCGATTCGTCCACGACGAAGTCGCCCAGGACGTGGTTTGGTCTTGGCCGACCCGCCGACCCGCCGACCCGCCGACCCGCCGACCCGCCGACCCGCCGACCCGCCGACCCGCCGACCCGGACCGGGTCTCAGCCTAGCCTTCGAACGGTCTTCGACATCGTCACCGTCTTGGCTCGAACGGGAGTCACCGCCGTGGTCGAGGCGGCGCTGCCGGGCAAGCACCAAGCCCCTGAAGTGCGAAGCAGTGATCATTTCGTGCGGTTGATGGCGTCTTTGGCGCGGTCCATCATGGCCGCGAATGGTCCGACGAGCAGATTGGCGCTCGCGGACTCGACGCCGGGGTGCGGATGTGTCGGCGCCATGGCCTCTGCGAATTTCACCGCCGTGCGGAGACGCGCCAGCTCGTCGGGTTCCAGCTCGGAACGCAACCGGTTGAACTCCTCGTGCTCCTCATGGTCGGCGTGTGCGATCACCCCGTCGCGCAGGGCCGCAAGCTTGGCGTCGAACTCGGGAGAATCGATATCAACCGCTTCGATATCGGCGAGCTGGCGCTTGGCTTTGTTCTCTTCCTCGAGACGCGCCTCGATGATGTCGGCGCCGTCGTGGACTTCTCGCCGGAAGCGCGGGTGGATGATTTCTTCCTCGGCGGTTTCGTGGACCGCCAGCAAGCGGCGCAGTTCGTAGAACTTCTGCTCCCGCTGTTCCGCCGTTGGGGCCTGCTGGACCTCGGCGAACAGTTCGCGGATGCGCATGTGCTGCTCGATCAGGAACGTGACGACATCATCGGTGGTGTTGATCGACGTTGCTTCCACGATCGTCTCCTTGGACACGTAGTACGGTCAGCGCGAATTGCGCTGCTGCGGCCTTACCCATGGAAGGAGACAGCAAACACATCGCGAGGCCGACCAACTGGTCTCCAGTGCCTCGGTCCGTTGTCCGGAGTCGCGGCTCGCGCCTGCGCATATCCGACCAGAAGTTCGTAACCCCGACGTGGCTTGACCGACAGGTGACCGGGTAGTTCCGGGCGGAAGAGACCAGTTGGAAGGGAGGGTGTATGGGGCAGGTTCCGCATTACCCGCTGTTCGTGGTCGTTACCCATGGGCTGAACATCCTGTTCGTCACCTTGCTCATGCGCTCAGGCGTCGAGGTGTTGTCGTCGATGCCGAAGCTGTACTGGAGCGATGGCTGTCCGTCAGGCCGGGAGTGGCTTCGGCTGTCCGGCAAGAACTTCGGCGCCGATTCGCGCCGGCCGTGGGTCTCGTTGGACGAAGAGGAGTCCTGGCATCCGGTTATCGCGCTGCCGGGGCGCAAAAATTTGGGTCTGGGGCGGATTCGGTGATCCGCCGATCCGGCCCGCGCGTTGGTCATCGACGAACTGCACGAGGCACTCGGCGAACTGGAGATCATGCTCGCCGACGGCGACGGGCCGGTCCACTGCTGGTGACCGCGACGGAACGCCTCGTTTTATGGTGTCGGCGCGTCCCACACCGGGAACCAGCGTTCGAGGTCCGGCTCGATCGGCAACTCGCCGGACAGGGCAGCACGGACCTGTAATTCGAGGGTGTTGTCACGGCGTCGTCCGGGCAGGGGTGCGAACGGATAGAACGTGCCGCGCTTGAACAGGTACACCAGACCGAGGCGATGCCGTGCCGGGACCCCGGGTCCGTCGAACCCGATGACAGTGCACAGCAGGTTCGGTCCGAAACCGTTATCGGACAGAGTGGAATTGATCGCATGCAGTCCGGTCACCAGGGCAGCCGGATCGGTTTCGTCCTGCCGGCAGACGATCCAGGTGTAGTCGTACTCGTCGCGAGTCACCGTGACGGTGATGCTCGGCTCCAGATGCAGCACGTCGAGGATCTCGTCCTGGGATCGCCGCGCACCGGCACCTTCGGCCTGCTCGAAGGCGACGGCACCGGCCCCGGTGGGCCGCAGATCGAGCGCCGCCTGCAGGGTGTAGGCCGCCGATGGGATCGCAAACAGTGCGTCCAGATTCGGCTGCACCGGCTTCGTGCGACCCAGCAGGGCATCGAAGAACCCCACCTGCCTCACCCTTGCGCGCCGAGTTCGGTGGCGATGCGGGCGAGTTGGTCGAGGCGCTGCTGCAGGCTGGGATGTGTCGACAGCAGCAGTGACAGGCTGGCACCGGCGCCGAGCGCGGGGGCGAAGAAGAACGCGTTGAAGGGCTGTTCAGCGCGCAGATCCCGGCTCGGGATGCGGGCGATGTCGCCACTGACCTTGGTCAGCGCCGAGGCGAGTGCGGACGGGCGGCCGGTGAGGATGGCGCCGGCACGGTCGGCGGCGAGCTCCCGATACCGCGACAGGGCGCGGATCAACAGGAAACTGACGGCGTAGACGACCGCCGACACCACCATCACTGCCAACACAACCAGGAATAGATTATCCCCGCGCCGGTCCCGCCCTCCGCCGCCGAACATGGTGGAGTACAGCGTGAACCGTGCCACGAGACCGGCGAGCACGCCCAGGAACGACGCGGTGGTCATCACCACCACGTCGCGGTGCGCGACATGTGAAAGTTCATGCGCCAGAACACCGTTGAGCTCGTCGGCATCCAGTCGACGCAGGATGCCGGTGGTCACGACGACAACCGCGCGGCGTGGGCTGCGGCCGGTGGCGAACGCGTTGGGCATGTCCATGTCGGCGATCGCGATCTGCGGTTTGGGCATGTTCGCCGTCGCGCACAGCCGGTCGATGACACCGTGCAGTTCTGGTGCCTGCTCGGGGGTGACGATGCGGGCGCGCATGGCATACAAGGCGATCCGGTCGGCGAACCAGAACTGCGCGAACAGCAGCACGCCCACGATCAACACGATCACGATCCACGACTTGATCAGCGCCACCAGTGCCGCGATGAATGCGACATAGATCAGTCCGAGCAGGAACATGGTCAGTCCCATGCGCGTGGTCAGCTGATGATCGGGGCGGAAACGAGTGCGCATGGCTATCCCGGGATCAGCCCGTCGTCGCGCAGCATCGCCCGAACTTCGGCCAGTTCGGTGTCCGCGGACGGCAATACCAGATCGGAGCTGACCAAGGCGTCGGCGGCGACCGGCGTGCCCCGGCGCCGGACCGCGTTGACCAGCTGCCGCAGCACACGTGCGAACGCGGCATCATCGCCGAGGGCGTCCGCGTGCAGCAGTTGGTCATCGAATTCGTTGAGTTCATCGACCTCGGTGTCGCCGAGGGTGTACTGGCCCTCGCCCAGGATGCGGATGATCATGACCCGGACCTTTCATGCGTGGGTGCCTCGAGGGCTGGGCCGACCGCGTTCTTCAGTTGTGCCAGTTCGGCATCCACGCTGCTGCCGCGTCCGGCGTCCAGTGCGGCCTGGATGTCGTCGCGCTGTCCGGGCACCACGGTGGCGTCGTCGAGTGCGCCGGAGGCGATCAGTTCGTCGAGCGCGGCCGCCCGCGAGGTCATCTGCGCCGTCTTGTCCTCGGCCCGTTGGATCGCCAGCCCGACATCGCCCATCTCCTCGGAGATGCCGGTGACCGCCTCGCTGATCTTGCTCTGGGCTTCGGCGGCGGTGTAGGTGGCCTTGATGGTTTCCTTGCGGGTGCGGAATGCCTCCACCTTCGCCTGCAACCGTTGTGCGGCGGTGGTGAGTTTGGTTTCCTGTGCTGCGAGGTCGTCATACTGCGGCCGCAGCTGTTCGATCTGGGCGAGTGTGGCCGCGCGGCGGGTCAGTGCCTCGCGGGCCAGGTCGTCGCGGCCCTGGGTCACGGCTTGCTGTGCTTGGCCCTGCAGCTTGTCGGCGGCGGACCGCAGCTGGTTCTCCTGCAGTTCGATGCGCTTGCGGCTGGTGGCCACATCGGCCAGACCACGCCGCACCTGGGCGAGCATCTCCAGCTGCCGCTGATACGAATAGTCCAGGACCTCGCGCGGGTCCTCGCTGCGGTCGAGGATTTTGTTCGCCTTCACCCGGAACAATATGGCCAGACGTTTGCTGATACTCATGACCGTCCACCCTCTCGTGCGGTTGCCTCGATACCTCCCACCGTCGTCGCCGGGTGCCCGACCGTGCTAGGGCCTTATGTGCCCTTGGACCGGGTCCTCCGTCAGCTCATCTGGTTCTTGGTTCATCCCAGCCCTCATCGCAGTGCGCGTGGTTGGTGTTCGAGCGGCGATGCCGGCCAGGCGGAGGTGGGTGGCTGTCGTTCGTCGGCTGGATCGCGGTCGGGTCCGATCTAGCCACATGAGCTATCGGGTGCACGAAATTTCACCCAGTTCCGCCGATGTGTGGTAGCCGTCGCAGGACCGCCGAACTCCAACCTCCCGCAATACATTTGAGCCGATTCCATACGACTCGGTCGGCACACCTGCCTCAGTCGTCAACCCGTCCGTGCGGCCGAGGGCGGTAATGCGGTCGATTTCCTGGTCGCTCAACTTCTTGCCCGAGCATCTGCTGTGATCGACCATGCCGGTGAACTCTGGCTCACTGCCCGGTCGCCGACCGGTGTACGACGGTGGCCGGGAACTTCTTCCACGATGTTCCATCCGGTGCCGACGTGTACGTGCTTTCGCACATCCTGCACGACTGGGACGACGAGGAGTGCCGCACCATCTTGCGCACCTGCGCTGCTGCGATGACCACCGCGAGCCGGCTGCTGATCGTCGAAGCGGTCCTGCCCGACAACGACGGCACCGCGCATCCCGCGCGGATGTTGGACCTTGTCATGCTCGCCGTCCTGGCCGGCCGAGAACGCACTCTCGGGGAGTACCAGCGGATACTTCACCCCGCAGGCCTGCGACTCCAGCGAGTGTCGTCGACCGGTTCCTCGGTGAGCGTGCTGGAATGCGTCGTCGTCTAGTGGTGGTGGATATGGGCGGCTCAGGCCCGGGCCCACCCGCGAAGGCGACGGTCACACCTCTTCTTCCTCCCCGGCCGCACCGGTGACGCCATCATCGAATACCTGATCGGCATGATGGTCCTCGACGGCGTTGCTCGCAATAGCTTCACATGGCGCTGTAATGGTCGGCGATCTCGTCACTGGTGGTGAGCCATATGCCCGGATGGTTCGCCACATAGGCCAAGGCCTGCTCCAGATATTTGATGCGGAAGGCTTGGCCGATGACAAAGGGGTGCAGCGCGAGAGCCATGACGCGGCCGCTGTCGGCGGACTCCTCGTAGAGCCGGTCCAGTTGGTCCTTGACGATCTGCACGAAATCCGCACCGCGCAAACCGGTTCCGAGGAACAGGCTGTTGTCGTTGAGTTCGACCGAGTACGGAACGCTCAGCAGTCCTGGCACAGTGAGCCGATACGGCTGATCGTCATTGGTCCAGTCCAGGATGTATCCGAGGCCGAGCTCGGCCAGCAGTTCCGGGGTGTGGAAGGTCTCGGTGAGCGCGGGACCCATCCAGCCGTGCGGACGGCGGCCGGTCGCGCGTTCGATGGTTTCGACGATATCGGTGAGGTAGGCGCGCTCGTCATCGACAGACATATCGGCCTGGAAGATCGAATTGTTCTTGCCGTGCGCCAACCAGCTCCAGTTCCGCTCCCGCCCGGCGGCGATGATCTGCGGATTATGGTGTGCGACATCGGAGTTGAGCAGGGCGCTGGCGCGGATGCCGAACTTGTCCAGCGCTTGGATGACCCGCCAGATGCCGACTCGTGGGCCGTAATCGCGCCAACCGTAGTTCAGCGGATCCGGGGTGAGGGCGGCGGTGCCGGGGAAGATGCTGGTCGAGGGCCGGTCCACCTGGTAATGCTCGACATTGAGCCCGACGTAGAACGCGACGCGGGCGCCGTTCGGCCAGTGAATCGGTGCGCGGTCGACGATCGGGTTGTAGTCGAAGAGTGCGTTGTCCATGCCGTCTATGTTGGAACCATCACATACATGTGAAGGTCAAGGTGGAATCCAATGCGGATCGGAGAACTGTCGGAGCGCACTGGCACCTCGCGGCGGCTACTGCGCTACTACGAGGAACAGGGCCTCATCGCTGCCGACCGCTGTGCCAACGGCTATCGCAATTACGACGACCGCTTCGTCGACCGAGTTGGGCAGATCCGCGGCCTGCTCGATGCAGGCCTGCCGACCCGCATCATCAAACAGATCCTGCCCTGCCTGGACAAGCCGCGCACCATCTACTTTCCGGACGCGACCCCGGAAATGCTGGCCACCCTGGAACGCGAACGCGACCGCATGTCCGACCGCATCCGCTGCCTGTCCCGCAACCGCGACGCCATCGCCGAATACCTCGAGGCAGTCCGCACGAACGTATGCTCGAATGGCGCTTCGCACACCGGCCCGTCCGTACCGGATCCGCGCCACAATTCTGACCAGCGGATTCTTCGAGAACCTGTTGACTCCCAATGAGAACCTGTTCTAATTTTTGGCATGCGTAGATTTGACGGCCGTCGCGTATTGGTCACCGGGGCGGGATCGGGTATCGGGCAGGGGATTGCCCTGCGGCTGCTCGATGAGGGGGCGACGCTGGTCGCCGCCGATATCGATGCGGCCGGCCTGGAGAGCACCGCGACGAAGGCAGGGGATGCGGCCGAGCGGCTGCGCACCGTGCAGGTGAATATCGCCGATATAGAGTCGGTGCGCGCTGCGACGGGTGAGGCGGTCGAATTCCTCGGCGGTCTGGATGTGCTGGTGAACGCGGCGGGCATTCTGCGGCCCGCGCGCACCGATGAGATGCCGCTCGAGGTATGGAATCAGGTGATCGGGGTCAATCTCACCGGGACCTTCCTGATGACCCAGAGCGCGTTGCCCGCACTGTTGGAGACCGGTCACGGTGTTGTGGTGAATCTCTCGTCGACCGCGGCCTTCAGTGCGGCGCCCTATCTGGCGTCGTATGCCGCGTCGAAGGGTGGGGTGAACGCCTTCACCCACGCGATCGCGCTGGAGTACGCCAAACAGGGGTTGCGCGCGGTGAATATCGTGCCCGCGGGCATCACCAGTGGGATCACCACCAAGTCCATCCTCGATCAGCCGGAGGGTTTCGACCCGAAGCTGTTCTCGCGCTTGACCGGCTGGCTCAATGGCGGTGCGCTCGGCAGTCCGGAGGATATCGCCGGTGTGGTCGCCATGGTCGCCTCCGACGACGGCCGCTATATGACCGGCACCGAGATCCGCGTCGATGGTGGGGCCCTGATGTAGTCAGGCAGGGAGCGCGACGAGTAGGTGATGCGGAATCGGCGGGTTGGGCGCTTGGCGATTGTCGACGGTGCAGCCCGCGCCCTCCAGCGCGGCAATCACCTCGGCCACCGGCCGCAGTGTGAAACCGTGTGCGGTGAACGGCATTTTCGCCATCGCGTCCGGATCGCCGAATACCGACGACCATGCGGCCACCGGGACGGACGACGTGTGCGAGTTCGGCGCAGGCGGCGGCCAGATCCGGCACGAAGTAGATATTGACGGTGATCGCGGCATCGGCCAGCGGCAGCTCGGTCATCGAGCCTTGCGCGAGTTGCATTCGGCCCGTACCGATTTCCGCGGCGAACTTCGATTTCGCCCTGGTCGACTACTCATGCCGCCATGCTAGCCACCGCCCAATTTGGATCATCTCCGTTTCGAATACTGTTTCCGGTCAGCTGGCATCGGATTCGATCGAAGGCATCTACCGAAAGCTGACCTCCGATGCGACGTCGACCACCGGCGGCTCCATCTACACCGTGACCCGGGTCGGACTCGACATCACGACCCCGCTCGACAGCTAGCCGTTCACCGTCGTAGATCCCGATATCGGCGCCGTGATTTCGAATCGTCCGCTGGCCGGAACCGTCGTCGACGATCCGCTACAGATCTCACCGCTGATCACGCAAGACCGCAAGATTCTGCAGGGCTCGATCACCGGAATCCTGCGCGTCAGCTGAAGTCGGGGGCATTCGGTCCGGTTGCCAAACCCCGCTCGACGACCGCGAGAGCCCGGTGGATCGCCTTATCCCGTGCGGCATCGTCGAGGTCGGCGAGTACACCATCGATGATCAGTGAAGCCATGCCGTGCACGGTCGACCAGGCGGCGTACTCGGCATCCGGCCGGTCCGCGGGATCGAGGAAGCCGACGTCGACGAGTTCGTCCAGGACGCTGGCCAGCAGATCGAACGCGGGCGATGGCGCCATGTCGCCGCAGAAGGCGGTGCGGAACAGGCCGGGTTCGCGCATCGCGAAGCTGATGTAGCCCCGGCCCACCGCGCCGAGCCGGGTGATCGCATCCGCGTGCGGTGCCAGGCTCGCCATCGCCTCCGCCATCGCGCCGAACAGGGTCTGCTGGGCTTGGCCCTGCGCGGCGTTCAGCAACTCCTCGTGATTGGTGAAGTGCCGATAGGCCGCGGTCGGCGTGACGCCGACATGCCGGGCCGCCGCGCGCACGGTCACCGCCTCCGGCCCACCGCTCTCGGCGAGTTCGGCGGCGGCGCGCACCAGGGCATTGCGCAGGTCGCCGTGGTGGTAGCGGCCGTCGCGAGAGGAGCGCTTCGTTGCTGCTTCCGAATTTGTCATCACTTTGATGTTGACACCCGCACACATGATATGGCAAGTTAACACCCGTAAAGTTTACGTATGACAACATGCCCGATCGGAGACTCGATATGTTCGAAAGACTCGGCAGCTTCGTTGTCCACCGCGCCCGCTGGATCCTGGTCGTCGGCGTGCTCGCCCTCATTGCGGGTGGTGTCGTCGGCGCGACTGCCTTCAGCAAGATGCAGCCGGGCGGCCAGCAGGATCCCAATGCCCAATCCAGTGCCGCGGTAACTCGATTGGCCGATAAGTTCGGCGCCGATACCGACTACGTCTTCCTGGTCGAGGCGAAACAGGGGACGGTCGACGGTGCCGCGGTCGCCACCATCGGCCGCGATCTGGCCCGTCGGCTCGCGGCCGACCAGCGCCTGACCGATATCGTCTCGTATTGGGATACCGGATCCCCGGCCATGCGCTCCGAGGACGGGACCGCGGCCGTCGTCCTGGCGGGCAACGTCGACAAGGACGTCACCGATAAGGAGAAGTCCGCCGCCCCGATTGTCGAGACCTACCGCACCGACGGTCCGGTCGCTCAGATCAAGGTGGGCGGCGGCACGGCGATCTTCCACTCGATCATCAAGCAGATCGGCAAGGATCTCGGTCTCGCGGAAGCCGTTGCGGTACCGCTGATTCTGGCGCTGCTGGTGCTGGCCTTCGGCAATGTGGTCGCCGCGCTGCTCACCCTGGTGGTGGGTGGGATCGCCATCCTCGGCACCTTCACCGAACTCTCGATCCTCGGTTCCGTGACCGATGTGTCGATCTACGCGGTGAATCTGACCACCGGACTCGGACTCGGCCTCGCGGTGGATTACGGCCTGTTGATGGTGAGTCGCTTCCGTGAACGCCGCGCGGCCGGAGCCGAACCCGGCGATGCGGTGATCGCGGCCGTATCGACGGCCGGGCGCACCATCGCATTCAGTGCGGCCACCGTGGTGGCGGCTTTGTCCGCGCTGGTCATCTTCCCGCAATACTTCCTGCGGTCTTTCGCCTACAGCGGCATCGGCGTCGTCGCCATCTCCGCCGTCGCCGCGGTGGTGGTATTGCCCGCGCTGCTCGCGGTGCTCGGCGTGCGTACCGATGCGTGGCGGGTGCCCGGTGTGCGCGGGATCCGCGGTGACGCTACGCCGTTCTGGGCCGCAGTGGCCGGATTCGCGATGCGTCGGCCGCTGCTTGCGGGTGTCCCGGTGGTTGCGGTGCTGCTGCTCGCCGCCGCGCCGCTATTGCATGTGCAGTTCGGCACGCCCGACGATCGGGTGCTGCCGACGAGCACCGAGGTGCGTCAGGTCGGTGCAGCGATGCGCGACGATTTCGGCGGCGGCGATCTCAACGCACTGTCGGTGATCACCGAAACCGGCGTTGCCGCCGCGCCGCTCGCGGATTACGCGCGCACGCTGTCCCGGGTCGAGCACGTCACCCAGGTCGAATCGAGTGCGGGCACCTTCGTCCACGGCGAGTTGGCGGCGAACACACCCGCCGACGCCCGGTTCGCCCGACCGGATGCACAGCGCCTGACCGTACTCACCGATCTGGACCGCAATTCGTCCGCGGCCCGCGATCTGGTCGATCGAGTGCGTGCGGCACCCGGTCCGGCAGGGGCCCATGCGCTGGTCGGTGGACAGATGGCCGAATTGCGCGACAGCCTCGCATCGATCGGTGCGAAACTCCCGATCGCCATCGGGTGGATCCTGGCCACGACCTTCGTACTGCTGTTTCTGTTCACCGGCAGCATCGTGCAGCCGCTGCGCGCACTGATGTCGAATGTGTTGAGCCTGGCCGCCACGCTCGGGCTGATGGTGTTCATCTTCCAGCAGGGGCATCTGTCCGGACTGATCGGATTCACCCCTGCGCCGCTGGATATTTCGATGTTGCTGTTGCTGTTCTGCATCACCTTCGGACTATCGATGGACTATGAGGTCTTCGTGGTCAGCCGGATCAAGGAACTGCACGATCGCGGTGCGTCCACGAAGGAAGCCGTTATCGAGGGGCTGGCCCGCACCGGGCGCTTGGTGACCACCGCGGCGGCACTGATTTCGATCAGTTTTCTGGCCTTCACCAGCAGTGATGTCCGGTTCATCCAGTTCTTCGGACTCGGCGCGGGCCTGGCGATTCTGATCGACGCGACGCTGGTGCGCGGCGTGCTGGTGCCGGTGGCGATGCGACTGCTCGGGCGGGTCGCGTGGTACGCCCCGACACCGTTGCGGTTGGCGCACCGGCGGTTCGGTCTGGCCGAAGCCTGAGACGTCCGATATGCGGCCCCGCCCTACCAGTACGGGGCCCGCTTTCGGCTGCCGCAGTGTCGTTTTCGTCCGATTCGGCGCGACCGAACAGGGAGGGTGGCGGAAATCACAGCGTGCATCATGGTTGCGGTCGTGGTGCTGACGGCGATGCGATCCGGTACACCAGCGACCACATTGCCGCAACTGGTTAATCATGATCTTGACCGGATGTAAGTCCACCACGGAGCGTTACGACTAGGTGTCTATCACGTTTATAACGCTGTAAACCAACCTGAAGTTTCTTTTACCGTATCCAACTATCAGCAACACCCATTGCCGAGCGATGAATGCCCAGGTCCAAGCGGCATTGTTGGGCCATTGGGGGCTCTATGTGGGCAATGCAGCTAATCGCTCGAAGAATGTTTGTCGCCGACCCGTGGTTTCCCGATTGTGATCGGGGATTGCATGCCGAAGGTCCATTCCGGGGCTGGTCTTACCTGCCCGAATCGCATGCCAAAAGTTTGCTGGACGACTGAAAAACGATGTGCCCGCATGGGTTTGCTGGGGCGCTGCTTTATACGCCTGACCTCGGCGGGGAGGGTTGCGTCGGGGTAACGATTGTGTAGAGTTGACGGTAACGCTGGCCGCAGCTGAGCTGGACTCGCTGCGGCCAGCGGAATTCAATCAGGGGACTTCGAAGAACATCCGTGACGTAGCGTTGCTACCGATTGCCCGGCCCCATTTCACCTACCGTGTGCTCGGCGTTGTCTGCCACCGCTGTTCGAGATCCTCTGGGCGCCACCGAATCCCAACGCCGCCGCAGTGCGGGCGTCCTGTTCGAGTGCGGCCCGGCGACCCACCACGAAGACGTAGCCGAGAAACAATGCCTCCGCGACGAATCCGATGCCGACCTTCACCGGCACCGGTACCGAACTCGGTGTGACGAAGCCCTCGAGCAGCCCGCAGACGAGCAGCACCACGACCAGACCGAGCGCGACCGTTGCGGCGGCCCGGCCCTGGCGTGCCACCGCGTCCAACCGACTCGACCGTCCCGGATCGATCAGCGTCCAGCCCAGCTGCAGTCCCACCCCACCCGCCACGAAGACCGCGGTCAGCTCGAGCGTGCCGTGCGGCAGGATGAATCCGAAGAACGCGTCGAGCCGACCGGCATCGGCCATCAACCCGCCGGTCACCGCCGTATTGAGCGCATTTCCGAACAGCAGGTACACCGCAGGCAGGATCAGCACCCCGGTGAACAGCACCATCGCGGTCACCCAGGCGTTATTGGTCCATACCTGCGCGGCGAACGCGTCGTGCGGATGTTCGGAGTAGTAGGTCTCGAATTCGCCGCCGGGTGCGGTGAGCCAGTCGTTGTGATCGGAGATGCCGAACAGATCGCGCGCCGAACCGGACCCGGCGATCCAGACGGCCAGACCGGTGGAGACGATGATGAAGACCGCCGCCACCGCGACCCACCACGGCCACGCCCGATACAGCGTCGCGGGGAAGCGGTGCGTGAAGAACCGGCCGACCTGGCGCCACGCATCGCCCTGGGTGCCGAGCACCCGGCCGCGGGCCTTGGTGAGCAGGGCGCTGAGTCCGGCGATGAGTTCCGGATCCGGACTGTGCGCTTGCAGCCGCGCCAACTGCTGTGAGGTGCGCCGGTACAGCGCGACCAGTTCGTCGGCTTCCGCGCCGCTGAGCTTGCGCCGTCCGGCCAGATAGGCCAGTCGGTCCCATGCCCCCCGCTGTGCATAGCTGTAAGCATCTACGTCCATTGGTTGCCTCCCATACCGCCGGTCGGAAGAATGCTATCGACATGGCTGAATTCACCACCGGCGAAGCGGTCGCACTCGAGCTGGCCATCGCGCGGATCCCGAGCAGGGCCACCGCGTTCCTCTTGGACGTGCTGGTGCAATTCGTGCTGGGCAGCATGCTGATGCTCGGACTCGGCGTGGTACTGGGCTACTCCGGCGCGGACGCCGCGTGGTACAGCGCGGCGGCGGTCACCACGATCGTCGGGACGCTCGTCGGCTATCCGGTGGTCTGCGAAACCCTGATGCGCGGACGAACCGTCGGCAAGCTCGCGCTCGGACTGCGGGTGGTGCGCGGCGACGGCGGGCCGATCGATTTCCGCCATGCCCTGACCCGCGGTCTGGCGGGTGTGATCGTCGACTTCTGGATGTTGGGCGCATTCGGTGCCGTCGGGGTGATCACCTCGATGTGCTCGCCGAATGCGCGCCGGGTCGGCGATGTGCTCGCGGGCACCGTTGTGGTGCACGGTCAGCGCCGCGTGCCCTTCCCACTGCTGGCCGTCGCGCCGCCCTGGCTGGTCGCCTGGTCCGGACAGTTGGACCTGTCCGGCATCACCGAGGATCTCGCACTCGCGGTGCGCCAGTACCTGTCTCGCATCAATACCCTGAGCCCCGCCGCCCAGGCGAGCCTCGGTCACACCCTGCTCATTGCCGTATGTGACCGCCTGCAGATCCCGGTACCGGCCGGCTACCCACCGGTCCAGATCCTCGGCGCGGTCATCGCCGAACGCCAACGCCGCACCCTCGCCCCGATCCGCACTCCGATGGTCATGGCGGGCTCGCGCCCGATGCCGATCGCCCGCGCGAGCTGAATCTCGGCCCGTACCACGGCCGAGGCACCATGCCCGGCGACGGGAACACGAACTCACATAGTGCCGGACTGTTTGAGCTCGAGGTATTCGTCGGCCAGCGCCTCGGGGAGGCGGTCCGGGGATGCCGCGACGACGGCAATGCCCATGCGGCGCAGGGACTCC
The DNA here is from genome assembly GCF_040680755.1 of Nocardia sp. NPDC051990. Classification (NCBI taxonomy): domain Bacteria; kingdom Bacillati; phylum Actinomycetota; class Actinomycetes; order Mycobacteriales; family Nocardiaceae; genus Nocardia; species Nocardia sp. NPDC051990. The sequence continues at coordinate 97,782 of NZ_JBFAXH010000004.1, forward strand.
TGGACCAGGGCGCGTTCGGCGATCAAGGATTCTGCGGCGGCCGCCGGATAGAGGTCGGCGAGGGTGTCGCGTTTGGTGGCGGCCGCGGCGACATCGGGATCGGTGACCGAGACGATCAGGACGCGGTGGCGTTGGGCCAGCGTCGGCAGGACCGGTAGCAGGTTCTCTTCGACGGCTGCCCCATCCAGACTGGTGAACCAGACCACCAGGCTGCGTCGGCGGGCGCGTTGGATGGCGGCGCGCACCAGTCCCGCACTGTCGGTATCGACCAGCGCGGGGGTGACGCCCGCCATGGCGTGCATGAGTTTCAGTTGCAGGCGGCGGCCACCGGCCCCGCGAACCTCGGTGCGGACCTCGCGGTCGTAGGCGAGCAGATCCACCGAATCGCCGGCTGCGGCTGCCAATCCGCCGAGCAGAAGGGCGGCCTCGATACTCGCGTCCAGACGGGTGCCCGTGCCGACGCGACCCGCGCTGATACGGCCGGTATCGAGCATCATCAACATGTGCCGGTTGCGTTCCGGACGCCAGGTGCGCACCAGCACATCGGTGGCGCGGGCGGTGGCGCGCCAGTCGATAGCCCGCACATCGTCACCGGCGACATATTCCCGGAAGGAATCGAATTCGGTGCCCTGACCGCGCATATTCGCGACATTGCGGCCCTCGAGATGTTGCAGCCGTTTGACTTTCGAGCGCAGCAGCCGTTCGCTGTGGAATTCAGGCAGTGCGCGCACGCGCGCGGGCACGCTGTGGCGGCTCTGCCATCCGGCCATACCGAGCACCCCGAACAAGCGCACCGTCACCGGACCGGCGACCCGATCCCCGCGATAAGTCGGGGTCAATGTGGTGTGCACACGGATCCGGGTGTTGGACGGCACATCCAGTCGGTGCGTGCGGGTTTCGGCGCAAGCACTGCCGGGCCAGTCGTCCCACAGCCGTCCACGCACCGTCCTGGTTCCATTGTTCACCACGCCGAGTTCGACCTCGGCGCTGCGGCCGAGCCGGATCACGGTCAACGAATCCCTGGTCAGGGTCAGGTCGCGCGCTCGCGCCACCGTGCCGAGATCGGACAGCACAAGGGCGGCAAGCACACTCGTCATGAGGACGACACCGAGCCACGACGGCATGACAAAAGCGACGAACAGCGCGACCGCCGCCGCCGTCAGGGCAAGCCGACCGGTAACGACCATGAGCTACACCGGAACCGGAACCGAAAGCAGCAGTGACGACATGACACCCTCGGTCGTCACACCGTCCAACTCTGCCTCGGGCCGCAGCTGCAGCCGATGCCGAAGTACCGCGACCGCAACCGTTTTCACATCGTCCGGGGTCACGAACCCGCGCCCGTTCAGCCAGGCGAAGGCGCGCGAGGCCGCCATCAGGGCGGTCGCGCCGCGGGTGGACGCACCGTGTTGCACCGCGGAGGAGTTGCGCGTGGCCCGGCAGATATCCACCGTGTAGGCGAGCACCTCCGGACTGATGGTGACCTGGGCGATCGCCGCCCGCGCCGCGGCGATATGCGCTGGACCCGCGACCGGACGCAGGCCGGCCGCGGTGAGATCGCGCGGATCGAAACCGCCAGCATGCCGCTGCAGAATGCGGAATTCGTCGTCGCGGCCGGGCAATGGGATATCGACCTTGAACAGGAATCGGTCCAACTGCGCCTCCGGCAGCGGATAGGTGCCCTCCTGCTCGATCGGATTCTGGGTGGCGACCACGACGAACGGATCCGGCAGCGGCTGCGGCTTACCGTCCACTGAAACCTGCCGCTCCTCCATCGATTCCAGCAGCGCCGATTGGGTTTTCGGGGGCGTGCGGTTGATCTCGTCGGCGAGCAGCAGATTGGTGAAGACCGGGCCGTGCCGGAAGGTGAATTCGGTGGTATGCGGATCGTAGATCTGCGAACCGGTCACATCGCCGGGCATCAGGTCCGGGGTGAACTGGACCCTGGCGTGCTCGAGGTCGAGGGCCGTCGCGAGCGCACGGACGAGCAGTGTCTTCGCCACGCCGGGAACGCCTTCCAGCAGTACATGGCCGCGGCAGAGCAGGGCAAGCACCAGGTACATGATCGCGTTGTCGTTGCCGATCACTGCCTTGCCGATCTCGGCACGCAGTGCAGTGAATGCGGCGCCCGCCTGGTCGGCGGTGGGGGTGTGGTTGGTGTCCGTGCTGGTCATCCGACCTCCGCCTCTATCCATTCGAGTTGTGTGGCAACGAGTTGCAGGGTGTTCGCATCGGGCACCGGTCCGTACAGTGCGGCGCCGATCAGGGCCGGATCGGCCCTGATCCGTGCGGCGATGGTCGCGACAAGCCGGTCCGGCATGACATCGGTGTCGACGCCGAGCATCGGTCGAATACGCCGCAGGGTGGCGGCGCGCAGCCGGGTCGCGACATGTTCGTGGTCCTTCGAGCGCCGATAGAGCGCCGCCTGGCCGTCGAGCAGTTCGTTCGCGGCCACCTCGACCGGTCGCGGTTCACCGACCAGCGCACCGCGCCGACGCGCCCGCCACCACACCAGCACCGCCGCGGCGATGAGGAATTGCAGGCCGCCGAAGGCGACCGGTGCGGGCAGCCTGCCGAAGATGGAGTCCTCGCCGGCGCCGAAGCCGGAGTCGTCGCTGTTGTTATTCGGATGGTGCTCGGGTGGTTTGGTCGGCGGAATATCCGGCGGTATCGGCTTATCCGGCGCGGGCGCCGCGCACGAGTTCAGCACGGCGTACAGCAGTACTACCAGCGCGATAGCGGCGAGCAGCGCGGTCCAGAATTTCGGGTTGCGCAGCAGATCGGGCATTTGCGGAAGTTGTCTGCGGGCCTTGGTTTTCTCGGTGATCGTCGCTTCGACCGGTTCCGGTGCCGGCGGTGGGGCGCTGTGTGAGTAGCGGTCGGCATATTCGAGGCGGCGGTATTCGTCCTCGGTGGCGCGGCGGCCGCCATAGACGACCTCGTCGAAACTGTGTGCGGCCGGGTGTAATTCGCTCGCATCCTCGAGCGGCAGCGTGGTGGTCGCGTCGTCGGCGGTTTCCCGCGCGGTCCGCGAGCGGCGGACCTCCAGCATGCCGCGCTGTTCCAGGCCGCGCAGTACCGCGCGGAACCGCTCGCGTAGCGCGGTATCGAAATCCCGGTGCAGTGCGGCGTTTTCGGCGGCATCGCGGTGGGCGTCCGCGGGGCCGAGTCGGGGCGGTGGCGGGGCCGCGGGCTCGTTCGATGTTGGTTTGCCGAGGTCTGTCATTGTTTATCCGTCCCAGGGACCCGGATATCGAGTCCCTCGCGCCGGCAGCGGCGATCCACATACGAGACCACCCGTGTCGCCGACTCGACCACCTCACCGAAGGTGATGAGCAACAGCGCGGATGCGGAGAGCAGGACGATGACCTGCCAGCGATGGGTGCCGGTGAAATCCGACAGGTACCACGGAATGCCGAGCAGCGGCACGGCAACGAGGACGACGAGCGCGCGGCAGGCGAACCACAATCCGGTTATCGACGACTGCGCGCCCTCGACGAGCAGTTTCGAGCGCGCGACCGCACCGGCGTGTGTGGTCCGTTCGACGAAGATCACCGGCACCGCGACGAACCGCCCGGCCCGCAGATAGCCGAGCCAGATCAGTGCGAACGGATACGTGATGATCAGCGGGCTGCCGACTATCAGCACACCGATGCCGACCAGCGTGAACAGCACATGGAACGCCAACAGCGGTCCCGCGACGGCACCCACCCGGCCCAGCGCCGTGCGCCAGCCGATCGGCGATCCGGCGACCGTCGCGAGTCCAAGCGCGACCGTCATTCCGCGCAGCAGGAACCGCAGCAGCCAGGCGGCCACCGCCGTCGCGAGGATGACCGCCCATGCGGTGCCCGCGTCGGAGCCATCGGTCAGAGCGGAGATTCCGCCGGTGACCGCGACGACCAGCAGTTCGGCGAGGACGAGTCCGACTGTGGTCGTGCCGGCCAGCGCGACGACATTCGCCTGGATCAGCGCGAACGGCTCGTCGAGCAGTTCGCGGAAGCTCAGTGGGCGGATCGGCACCGTCGTTCCAGGGGAGGTTGGCACCGGTTCGTTCCCCACCCCGACGGCACCGGCCGGCTCGGCGGCTGGTGACACGCGGCCGAGTCTAGCGCTCGGTGACCTGGCATGCGGGGCGCAGCATTCGGATGGTGCGTCGGGTCAGCGCTCGAGCAGCCGGTCCACGACCTTCCGGTAGCGCGTTGGGTCGACCGGCGGGAGGTCGAGCAGCGCGCGCAGGTAGACACCGTCGCCGACCAAGCGGATGATGTCGGCCCACACCGGATCATCGATCTCCTTGTCCAGGCCGTCCGACCAGCCGTCCATCATGTCCGACAGCGCCTGCTTCACCTCATCGGTTTCCGGGCCGGACTTGGCATCGACGGTGCGCATGGCCGCGACCATCGAACGGTAGAGCGCCAATTCGAGCGCGTCGGAGGCATTGTTCGGATTCGGGGTCTGCAGATACCACTCGGTCACGGATGTGCCCTTGGCGACGGCGGCGCTGAGCTGTTGTTCGGCGCGTTCGCTCAGTCGCCGCACCAGACCGGCGAGCAGGGCGTCCTTGCTCTTGAAGTGGTAGAGCAGGCCGCCCTTGGAAATCCCGGCGGTCGCGGCGACATTGTCCAGGGTCACCTGGGACATGCCCTTTTCCAGCAGCAGGGTTTCGAGCGCGTCCAGGATTCGATCGCGGGTGTTTGCGGTCACCTGAGCCACTATACCGGCTGGACGGTAAAGGCAATTTACTGTACCGTCTGGACGGTAATAAACCCGAACGATGGAAGTCGACAAGGCGATGACCACACAATTCGAGAAGGACACCGAGGCCATGCCGCCGCGTGCGACGGCGCGTGATTGGGCTGGTCTGATGGTGCTGGCGCTGGCCCTGCTGCTGCTCGCCGTCGACGCGACCGTGCTCGATCTGGCGGTACCCGCGATCAGCGCGGAACTCGCGCCGACCACGCCGCAGCTGCTGTGGATCATCGACGTGTACTCATTCGTGCTGGCCGGACTGCTCGTCGTCATGGGCAATCTGGGTGACCGGATCGGACGCCGCAGGTTGCTGCTGATCGGGGCCGTCGGATTCGGTCTCGCCTCCGTACTCGCCGCCTGGTCGGTTAATCCGGAGATGCTCATCGCCGCCCGCGTGCTGCAAGGTGTCGCGGGTGCGACCCTGATGCCGGCGACGCTGGGTCTGATTCGGTCGATGTTCCTGGATCCGCGAGAGCGCACCGTCGCCATCTCGGTCTGGTCCGCGATGGCCGGTGGCGGTGCGGCGGCCGGTCCGCTGCTCGGCGGCTGGCTGCTCGAGCATTACTGGTGGGGTTCGGTATTCCTGGTGAATCTGCCGGTGATGCTGGTGCTGCTCGCGGTGGGGCCGATGCTCATTCCGGAATCCCGTGACCCGAAGCCAGGTCGCTTCGATCTCGCGAGTGCGGTGCTGTCCATGCTGGCGCTGGTGCCAGTGGTGTATGCGGTGAAGGAGTCCGCGGCACACGGTATGAGCTTGCGGCTCTTGGTGATCGGCGCGATCGGGGTAATCGCGGGTGCGCTGTTCGTGCGCAGACAGCGCGGCCTCGCGCATCCGATGATCGATCTGAAGCTGTTCGCATTGCCCAGATTCCGCACTGCGGTGCTCACCACGCTGCTCGCGGTATTCGCGCTTGCCGGTGTGCTGTTCTCCGGTTCGCAGTATCTGCAGTTGGTGCTGGGGCATTCGCCGATGCGGGCCGGACTGCTCCTGCTGCCGGGTCTCGCGGCCAGCGTGTTCGCCTCGCTGGCGGCGGCGTGGTTGGTTCGGGTACTGCGTCCCGGAGTGGTGCTCGGTGGTGCGCTGGTGCTCGCCGCGGTCGGTTCGGCGCTGTTCCTGTGGCTGAGCCCGGACGCGGCGACCAGCACGTTGCCGTTCATCCTCGGGTTCCTGTTCATCGGGGCCGGTGTCGGTGTGGCACTGACGGTTTCGTCCGATCTCGTGGTGAGTTCGGCTCCGGCCGAGCGGGCCGGTGCGGCCGCGGCGGTTTCGGAGACCGCCTACGAGACCGGCATCGCACTCGGAGTCGCGGTCCTCGGCAGCCTGACCATGGCGGTGTTCCGGGGTGGCCTCGACCTGTCCCAAGTACCGAGCACACAGACCGGCGCCGCCTCGGAATCTCTCGGCGGCGCCACCGAATTCGCCCGTCAGCTACCGCAATCGATGGCCGATGCATTCCTGACCTCGGTGCACGAGGCCTTCGTCTCGGGCGTGCACGTCGCGGCGATCGGCACCGCCGTAGTGCTACTGATCGCCGCGGTGGTGGCCTTCCGATTGCGGACGGCCCGCGCGTAAACCAGCGCAGCCGATGCGAAGTCATCACCGCTGTCGACGATCGCCCTACCGCACTTGCGGCCGACTCCGCCGCAGACCCGAGCAGCCAGGACCCCAGGCGCAACTGCCGTATCCGGCGCGCACCACCTGTTGGAAGGGCACCACAGCTGCGCCCGCCGAACAATGCCGTGATGCAGTGCGCGGCCATCGAGCCGATCGGCGGCAGCCGCCGCTGGAATCCGCCGCGGGATCTGCCGGTGACTGGTCAGTTGGCGGGCGGCAGACCGCGGTGGCCGGGCAGTTCGCTGCGGTGCTGGGCTGAGAACTCGTCGTGCCGCTCGGCTTGGGGCAGGCCGTAGCCCTGAGGTGCGGTGGTGTGTGGGAGGGCCGCGTAGCGGGCGTAGCGGGGGTCGTGGGTGTAGTCCGGGTCGACGACGGCGGCCGCGACGCGCTGGGCGTGCGAGGACCCAGGGGTTCCGGGCAATTGGTAGCCGGGAGGTGGGGGTTGGGCGTGCGAGTCCTGCGAGTCGACGGTCACATTGCGGGTGCGGCGCAGGGTGAAGGTGATCTCCTCGACCTCTTCGAATGCCTGGCGCGCGGTGCGCAGCGGGTAGGTGGCGGTATCGATCGCATTGGCGACGAATTCGGGCACCAGCGGGCGGAAGAAGCGGGCCGCGGTATCGGAGAACGGCACGGTGCCGATCAGCGGAAGTTCCAGGCCACCGCCCTTGGGGGCGGCCGAAGCGGTATGTGACACCACCGCGCCGGCGCTCACGGTGGCCGGAAGGTTGGGTGTCACGGTGCCATCCTGAGACACGGAGCTGTCCTCTGGGTCCCCAGCCGGTGCGACTGGGGGTTCGCCACGTCGACCCGGTTCCGAAACACCGATTTCCAACCCGCCGATGGCAACGATGATCCGGGTGCGCTGCCGCTCCCGATCGATGGCGGTATCGGCCTCGACGGCCAGTCGGGCGGCGGTCAATTGTTGTTCGGCGCGCAGATTTTCGGCCTCGGCCCGCACGTCGGCGTGCTTCATCGCGATGGCGGCCTCGACGCGGTCCTGCACGGTGTGGAAGGCCAGCCGCCGATCGAGTGAGGTCTCGCCGCGCCACCACCGCAGGATCAGCGGCAGCAGCGCGAGCAGGACGAAGGTGCTGATTGTCAGTACCCGAAGCAGGAATGCGCCCGCGGTGCCGGTGGTGTAGTCGTTCATGGCCAGCCAGCGCGCGCCGAGGCCGCGATCGGCAGCGGCGAAGGCGGCGGAACCGGCGGTGTCGACGGCCTTCTGGTCCTCGGTGATCCGCTGATCCAGTACGGCCGCCCGGTCCTGCGCGGCGGCCAACTGTTTGCGTACGGCGTCGAGCATCTCGTTGGCGGTCTGCGATTCGGGGCCGCGGCCCGGTACGCCGGTGATCCTGGTCTGCGGGCATTCCGGCGTCGGGTGATATTCGCAGCGTGCGATCACCAGCGCGTGGTCGATATCTGCCTGAGCCTTGGTAATCGACTGATCCACTGCGGCGCGATCGGCCTTGGCGCGGTCGAGTTCGGTCCGCGCGACGACCACGGCGGGTGCGGACTCGACCGCATGTTGGGCCTTCTCATCGAGCAGCCGATCGATGGTGTCGGCGTAGAGCACCGTCGAGGCGAGTTCGGCGACCAATATCCCTGCCACAACCGCGACGGCGATGCGTCCGGCGAGGCCGCGGCGATCCGGACCTCCGGCAGGTCGTGCGGTCGCCAAGGCGCGGGCTACCGCGCCGGCCAGCAGCGCGACGACCATCGCGACAAACATGATCGCGAATAGCGGCATGCCATCGGCCTCGGCGAGTGCGAGCGTGGTGACCGTTGTGGCCACCGCCGCGAACAGCAGTACGACGGCGCCGCTTACGGCATAACTCGCCCGCTCATGCGGGTAGTCGAGTTCTGTCCCCTGGTCGCGCCCGAGACCTCCACCGAGCCAGGTGAACAAGCCGGTGACTGTCATGGGATCCCCCGTCCTCTACATCCCAAGTCAAAGTGGCGGCCCGCTAGCGACTGCTTGCAGGTCGCTCGAAAAGACCTGCCGAACTGTCACAGATTCGTTGTCACAGCGTGACAGGCGCGAGCCCGACACACCGAGCACGGAGTCGGAGATGTGTTCAGGCTCACAGAATCCAGCTGCGTAGCGGGACTTGTGCCTCCGGTCACTCTTAATCTGGCATGGGTGACCGAATCGGTACGAGCCGGCGGACGAGGTGTTGCGAGTGTTTTTCCGAGGCTCGGCAATGGTTCTGGTGTGTACGGCGGCGGCCCTGTTGATGACCGCCCCCGATAGCCGCGCGCAAACGCTCGACGGCGATCCGGCCTTGGATGGCATCGTCGCGCTGGTGACCGAACGCCTGGATACCGCCGATGCCGTAGCCGCGGCCAAGTGGGCGACGGCCGCGCAGAACGGCGGCCGGCCCTCGATCGACGATCCGGACCGGGAAGCGCAGGTATACGACGCGATGGCGCGCCTCGGCGCCGACCGTGGGCTGCCGGAAAGCTGGATTCGTCAGGTGTTCTACGGGCAGATCGAGGCCAACAAAATCGTGCAGCGCGGCCTGGTCACCCGCTGGCGCTTCGATCCGACCGCGGCGCCGAGCGTGCCGCCCGAGTTGGCGTCCGTGCGTCCGGTGATCGACCGGGTGAATGCGGAAATCGTCGATCAACTCGTACTGCGCCGCGCCGAGCTCACCGGGCCGAACTGTGCCGTGCTCCTGGCGCCGCCGGTTTTCGGGGCACTCGCCTCCGGCCGCGATGCGCTGCACCAGACGGCGCTGGTCCGGGCCGCCGCCGCGCTGTGTGGCCCCTAGTGCTGCGAGCCGCAATTCTTCGGCACCGCGGGGGCGCCGAGGAAATGTGTTGTAAATCACTCGAGCGAAATTGCTGGAAATGTGCTGAATTCCACATCGGGCAAAAGAGTCCGGACGGTCGGATCGGGTTGTGTGCTTGTCACACCCCTATCGGAAATCTCTCATTCAGCCCGCTGGCCAGTTAGCCACCAGGAATCGGGTTTGCCCCGGTCGAAGCAGGGGAAATCCACATCGATGCAGGTGAGCGCCGGTTCTCGGCTGCGCTGTGCGCCGCGGCACGGGTCCTGGGCGCACATCCTCACTGGTTGGCACCCAGTGCCAAGGGGATCGATCGAATCGCGTTCGCTGCTTTACACTGGACGACGCGCACACGTGGAGGACGGATTGAAGAAGCCCAGCTAGACCTAGTTATTAGCACGACCTGACTTGGTTGGGCCCCGGACCTGACTTATCGTTTGCTCTTACGCCGAACACAGAATGTTCGGCAATAGCGCCCGCTCGGACTCGGCGAATCCGGTGCCCAAACCGCAGTGGGCGCACACCCGTGCGGAGGTAAGGAACACGTAAGCGTTCCGGTACCGACGAGCACCCCTACGTCATCGCGGCGGGTGGACAACTGGAGACGTGACTGCACGAAGAGAAGACCATCAGCGCGGCTGGTTTCGGAACGTACGGGCGCAGTCTTGACGGAGGCAATCGACGAAAGGCCCCTTCCCATAGGCCGATTAATCGAGGCCGACTTTCTTGAAGGCAGAGGCATGACGCAACTTCCTGGCCACAGGTCCCCTGGACCCATCGGGCTCTATGACCCGGCGAACGAGCACGACGCCTGCGGTGTCGCATTCGTCGTCGACATGCACGGCCGCCGCAGCCGCGACATCGTCGACAAGGCTATTACGGCTCTGTTGAACCTGGAGCACCGCGGTGCCGCGGGTGCCGAACCCAATAGTGGTGACGGCGCGGGCATCCTGATCCAGGTCCCGGACCGGTTCTTCCGCGCTGTGGTCGATTTCGAGTTGCCGCCGGAGGGCTCCTACGCCACCGGTATCGCCTTCCTCCCGCAGGCCCGCCGCGAGGCGACCAAGGCCGCCTACGGCCTGGAGCGCATCGTCGAATCCGAGGGCCTCGCCGTGCTCGGCTGGCGCGATGTGCCTACCGACGAGTCCACCCTCGGTGCGCTGGCCCGCGACGCCATGCCGACCTTCCGACAGATCTTCATCGGCTCGCCGAAGGGTTCGGCCGAACAGCTGTCGGGTATGGATCTGGAGCGTCGGGCCTACGTCGTGCGCAAGCGCGTCGAGCACGAATTGGGCAAGGCCGGTGCGGGTGAGGGCGCGGTCGGCAAGGAGTCGGTGTACTTCCCGAGCCTGTCCGGTCAGACCTTCGTCTACAAGGGCATGTTCACCACGCCGCAGCTGCGCGCGTTCTACCTGGACCTGCAGGACGGCCGGATGGAGTCCGCCCTCGGCATCGTGCACTCCCGGTTCTCCACCAACACCTTCCCGTCGTGGCCACTGGCGCATCCGTTCCGTCGGGTCGCGCACAACGGTGAGATCAACACCGTCACCGGCAACGAGAACTGGATGCGCGCCCGCGAGGCGCTGCTGCGCTCGGATGTCTTCGGCATCGACGAGGCGGGCAACAACCGCCTGCAGAAGATCTTCCCCATCTGTACCCCGGGGGCGAGCGATACCGCACGCTTCGACGAGGTGCTGGAACTGCTGCACCTCGGTGGCCGCAGCTTGCCGCACGCGGTGCTGATGATGATTCCCGAGGCATGGGAACGCAACGAGAACATGGACCCGCGGCGGCGGGCGTTCTACCACTACCACTCGATGCTGATGGAGCCGTGGGACGGCCCGGCATCGGTGTGCTTCTCCGACGGCACCGTGGTCGGCGCCGTCCTCGACCGCAACGGCCTGCGCCCCAGCCGCGTCTGGGTCACCGATGACGGTCTGGTCGTGATGGCCTCCGAGGTCGGTGTCCTCGATATCGATCCCGCCAAGGTGGTCAAGAAGGTCCGGCTGCAGCCGGGCCGCATGTTCCTGGTCGACACCTCGCAGGGCCGCATCGTCGGTGATGAGGAGCTCAAGAGCCAGCTCGCCGGCGAGCACCCATACCAGGAGTGGCTGGACGCAGGTGTCACCAAGCTGGTCGATCTGCCCGACCGACCGCATGTGCACATGTCGCATGATCGCGTGCTGATCCGGCAGCAGATCTTCGGATACACCAATGAAGAGCTGAACCTGCTGATCTCGCCGATGGCCAAGACCGGCGGAGAGGCGCTCGGTTCGATGGGCACAGACACCCCCATCGCGGTGCTTTCCGCGCGCCCCCGACTGCTCTTCGACTACTTCTCCCAGCTCTTCGCTCAGGTGACGAACCCGCCGCTGGACGCGATCCGCGAAGAAGTGGTGACCAGCCTGCGCCGGGCCATCGGCCCGGAGGCCGATCTGCTGCATCCGGGACCGGAGTCCTGCCACCAGATCACCATGCCGCAGCCGATTGTGGACAACGACGAGCTGGCCAAGCTCATCCACATCAACGACGACGGCTCGCATCCGGAGCTGCGCTCGGTGGTCGTACACGGTCTGTACTCGGTCAAGAAGGGTGGTGCGGGCCTGCGCAAGGCGCTCGAGGCCATCAACACCCAGGTCTCGGCCGCCATCGAGGGCGGCGCGCGGATCATCGTGCTGTCCGATCGCGAGTCCAATGAGAAGCTGGCGCCGATTCCGTCGCTGCTGCTGACCGCGTCGGTGCACCACCACCTGGTGCGCGAGCGCACCCGCACCATGGTCGGCCTGGTCGTGGAGGCCGGTGACGCCCGCGAGGTGCACCACATGGCCATGCTGGTCGGGTTCGGCGCGGCCGCGATCAACCCGTATATGGCCTTCGAGACCATCGAGGATCTGCTCGAGCGGGGCGGGCTCCAGATGCCGGGCAGCGCCGGCGATCTGGCCGCCGACTACCGCAAGGCGGTCGCGAACTACAACAAGGCCGCGAGCAAGGGCGTGCTGAAGGTGATGTCCAAGATGGGCATCTCCACCATCGCCTCCTACACCGGCGCGCAGCTGTTCCAGGTCATCGGCCTGTCGCAAGATCTGGTGGACGAGTACTTCACCGGCCTGCGTTCGCATCTGGACGGCATCGGCCTGGACGAGATCGCCGCCGATGTGGCGGCCCGGCACACCGTCGCGTTCCTGGAGAACCGCAACGAGCGCGCGCACCGCGAACTCGAGGTGGGCGGTGAATACCAGTGGCGCCGCGAGGGTGAGTACCACCTGTTCAACCCGGATACCGTCTTCAAGCTGCAGCACGCCACCCGCAGCGGTCAGTACTCGATTTTCAAGGAGTACACCAAGCTGGTCGACGATCAGTCCGAGCGGCTGGCCTCGCTGCGCGGCCTGTTCAAGTTCAAGACCGGTGAGCGCAAGCCGATTTCGATCGACGATGTCGAACCGGCCAGCGCCATCGTCAAGCGTTTCTCCACCGGTGCGATGAGCTACGGCTCCATCTCCGCCGAGGCGCACGAGACCCTCGCGGTCGCGATGAACCGCCTCGGCGGCCGCTCGAATTCCGGTGAGGGCGGCGAACATCCGGCCCGCTTCGAGGTCGAGGAGAACGGTGACTGGCGGCGTTCGGCGATCAAGCAGGTCGCCTCGGGTCGCTTCGGAGTCACCGCGCACTACCTGACCAACTGCACCGATATCCAGATCAAGATGGCGCAGGGCGCCAAGCCCGGTGAGGGCGGTCAGCTGCCCGCGCACAAGGTGTACCCGTGGGTCGCCGAGGTGCGGCACTCGACGCCGGGTGTCGGCCTGATCTCGCCGCCGCCGCACCACGACATCTACTCGATCGAGGATCTGGCGCAGCTGATCCACGACCTGAAGAACGCGAACCCACAGGCGCGGATTCACGTGAAACTTGTCGCAGAGCCCGGTGTCGGCACAGTCGCGGCCGGCGTGTCGAAGGCGCATGCGGACGTGGTGCTGATCTCCGGCCACGACGGTGGTACCGGTGCCTCGCCGCTGACCTCGCTGAAGCATGCGGGTGGTCCCTGGGAGCTCGGCCTGGCCGAAACCCAGCAGACGTTGCTGCTCAACGGACTTCGCGATCGCATCGTCGTGCAGGTCGACGGCCAGATGAAGACCGGCCGCGACGTGATGATCGCCGCACTGCTCGGGGCCGAGGAATTCGGTTTCGCCACCGCGCCGCTGGTCGTCTCGGGCTGCATCATGATGCGGGTCTGCCACCTCGATACCTGCCCCGTCGGTGTCGCGACGCAGAACCCGGTGTTGCGCGAACGTTTCACCGGCAAGCCGGAATTCGTCGAGAACTTCATGCTGTTCGTCGCCGAAGAGGTCCGGGAACTGTTGGCGGAGTTGGGCTTCCGCACCCTGGACGAGGCTATCGGCCGGGTCGATATGCTCGATACCTCCAAGGCCAAGGCGCATTGGAAGGCCAGCAAGCTGGACCTGTCGCCGATTCTCGACGATGTTGAGACGGCCTTCATGCGCCAGGACCGGTACTGCACCAAGACCCAGGACCACGGCCTGGACAAGGCACTGGACGTGCAGCTGATCGCGCAGAGCGCCGATGCGCTCGAGCGCGGTCAGGCGGTGAAGTTCGAAACCAAGATCACGAATGTCAACCGCACCGTCGGCACCATGCTCGGCCACGAGGTGACCAAGCTCTACGGTGGCGCTGGCCTGCCCGATGACACGATCGACATCACCTTCGCCGGCTCCGCGGGCAATAGCTTCGGCGCATTCGTGCCCGCTGGCATCACGCTGCGGGTGCACGGTGACGCGAACGATTATGTGGGCAAGGGTCTTTCCGGCGGCCATCTGATCGTGCGCCCGTCGCTGAACGCACCGGCCGAATTCGTCGCGGAGCAGAACATCATCGCGGGCAACGTGATCCTGTTCGGCGCCACCAGCGGTCGGGCACTCATCAACGGGGTGGTCGGCGAGCGGTTCGCCGTGCGCAACTCGGGCGCCACCGCGGTGGTCGAGGGCGTCGGTGACCACGGCTGTGAATACATGACTGGTGGTCGGGTGGTCATCCTTGGTGAGACCGGCCGCAATTTCGGTGCCGGTATGTCCGGCGGTGTCGCATTCGTCTACAACCCGAACGGCACCTTCGAGTCCAAGCTCAACCCGGAACAGGCCGGTGCGGTCGAGCAGCTCGCCGGTGACGACTTCACCTGGCTGCGCGACATCATCACCCAGCACCGTGATCAGACGGGTTCGGCCGTGGCCGAACGCATTCTGAGCGACTGGTCCCAGCAGGTGAACCACTTCGTGAAGGTTATGCCGCGCGAATACAAGAAGGTTTTGCTCGCGATTTCCGAGGCCGAGAAAAACGGCACCGACGTCGACGAGGCGATTATGGAGGCAGCACGTGGCTGACCCGCAAGGATTTCTGAAGCACACCCAACGGGAACTGCCGACGCGTCGTCCGGTCCCGCTGCGCCTGCTGGACTGGAAAGAGGTCTACGAGGGGGATTTCTCCCAGCAGACCCTGCAGACTCAGGCAAGCCGGTGCATGGACTGCGGTATTCCGTTCTGTCACAACGGCTGTCCGCTGGGCAACCTCATCCCGGAGTGGAACGACCTGGTCCACAGGGGCCAGTGGCGTGAGGGCATCGACCGGCTACACGCGACCAATAACTTCCCGGAGTTCACCGGGCGGCTGTGCCCGGCGCCGTGCGAGGCGTCCTGTGTCCTTGGCATCAACCAGGATCCGGTGACGATCAAGCAGGTCGAGGTCGAGCTCATCGAGAACGCCTTCGACGAGGGCTGGGTGACCCCGGTCTACCCAACCCGCCTCACCGGCAAGAAGGTCGCCGTGGTCGGTTCCGGCCCGGCCGGTCTGGCCGCCGCACAGCAGCTGACCAGGGCCGGTCACACCGTGACCGTCTTCGAGCGCGCCGACCGCATCGGTGGTCTGCTGCGCTACGGCATCCCGGAATTCAAGATGGAGAAGCGCTTCATCGACCGCCGTATCGCACAGATGGAGGCCGAGGGCACCATCTTCAAGACCGGGGTGAACGTCGGTGTCGACATCACCGCTGACGAACTGCGCGAGCGTTTCGACGCGGTCGTGCTGGCCGGTGGCGCAACCCTCGCGCGTGACCTGCCGATCCCGGGTCGGGATCTGGACGGTATCCACCAGGCGATGGAATTCCTGCCGTGGGCCAACCGGGTGCAGCTCGGCGACGAAGTCACCGACGAGCGCGGCCTGCCGCCGATCCACGCGAAGGACAAGAAGGTCGTCATCATCGGTGGCGGTGATACCGGCGCGGACTGCCTGGGCACCTCGCACCGCCAGGGCGCAGCCAGTGTGCACCAGTTCGAGATCATGCCGCGGCCTCCGGAGGAGCGTGCCTCCTCCACCCCGTGGCCGACCTACCCGCTCATGTACCGGGTCTCCTCGGCGCATGAGGAGGGCGGCGAACGCGTGTTCTCGGTGAACACCGAGCGGTTCGTCGGCAAGGACGGCAAGGTCACCGCGCTCGAGGCGCATGAGGTCAAGATGGTCAACGGCCGCTTCGAGAAGGTCGAAGGCACCGACTTCACCCTCGAGGCCGATCTGGTACTGCTCGCCATGGGCTTCACCGGACCCGAGAAGCCAGGGCTGCTCGAAGGTCTCGGCGTCGGCTACGACCAGCGCGGCAATGTCCAGCGCGATAGGAACTGGTCGACCAATATCCCCGGCGTCTTCGTCGCCGGCGATATGGGCCGCGGCCAGTCGCTGATCGTCTGGGCTATCGCCGAGGGCCGCGCCGCCGCGTCCGCGGTCGACAAGTTCCTCGAGGGCGAGACCGCGCTGCCCGCGCCGATCCTGCCGACGGCTGTCGCGCAGCGTTAGAACCTCTCTTACCGGAGCGGGAAGGGCGCCTGTGGATTTCGGTCCACAGGCGCCCTTTATTCGTGCATCGAGACTGCCGGCATTTGCCCTGCGTGCGTATTCGATCCTGTCCAGGCGCGCGCAACATTGCCGGGCGGAACCGATTTCAGCTAATCCCGGTGACGGGAATCGGACACTGCCGCGAGTTCGAATGGCGTCTGCCGTGGTGTTGCCTTATTGTGATCTGCGGCGTGGTACGTGATCTTGGGATGTGGGTTGCGACATGCATGTCGTGCCAGTGGGTCAGTCCTGGTGATCCGATGTGCACTGGATCGACATCTGCCGAGGTCAGCACGGTAAGCGAACAACCGGCTCTCGCAAGGGGCGATGTTTTGAACTGGAGCAATATGCAGTTGAAGAAGGTTGCCGCCGCCATCGGTGCGTGCGCGGCTGTTGCGTCCGGCGTAGTTCTGGGTAGCGGTTCGGTAACGGCCGATCCGGGCTGCCCGAGTCTCTATGTCGTGGCGGTGCCCGGCACTTGGGAGACCGGAAAGGACAAGACGCCGCAGCCCGGCATGCTGTCCGGTGTCACCAATAATCTGCCCCGGTCGGTGGACGTCGATTACGTGACATATGCCGCGACCGCATTCCCGTGGGAAGGCGATGTCTACGGCGCGTCCAGGAAGGAAGCGACCGACCGCGCCCGCGGCCTGACCACCGATATGGTGCAGCGTTGCGGTGGCACCAAGATCGCGCTCGTGGGCTACAGCCAGGGTGCGGATGCGGCGGGCGACCTCGCCGCCGAGATCGGCACCGGCCTGAGCCCGATTCCGGTGGACCGGATCGCGGGTGTCGGCCTGATCTCCGATCCGCGCCGCTCGCCCACCGACATCCAGGTCGGACCGGCCGCGCCGGGTGCCGGCGCCGGTGGCGCTCGGGTCGGCGGCTTCGGCTGGCTCAGCGATCGCACCCGCACCATCTGCGCGCTCGACGATCTCTACTGCGCCACCGCCACCGACGATTTCGTGACCCGGTTCGCCGGTTTCCTCGCGCAGACCTCGGAGGCGAATCCGGCCAACCTGTGGCGCTACCAGCTCGAGGCGGGCGCCATCATGAACGACCTGACGAACCTCGGCGGTATCCCGACGCTGCAGTCGCAGCTCACCGAGTCCGCCAATCAGCAGCGGGCGAAGGATCTGCAGCGGTTCTACAACTCGCACACGCATACGCTCTACGGCAGCTACCCGGTGGGCGACGGGCAGACCGCTATCTCCTGGATGCACAACTGGATCGCGGGCATGGCCTGATACCAGGTCCCGGACACAGAGCGAAGGCCACCTCTCCCGACGGAGGGGTGGCCTTTCGCTTTCTACGACCCGTGATCAGCCCGCGGAGCCGGTCGGCGGCTGGAACTGCTGGAAGGGCTGCGGTCCGGGGCCGAGGAAGCCATTATCCGGCCGCGGGAACCATGGACCTTGATCGTCACGTCCATCGCCGAGGCGGTGGTGATGGTGGTGGTGGTGACAGTCGATCTCGGTGCCTTGCAATGGAATCGGACCCGACACGGACTGCGTGGAGGAATCGGGTTCGGCCGCGGAGGCCGTGACGGCGAGTGCGCCGAGTGGCACGACGATCAATGCGCCGGCGACCGCGATTCGGGCTACGTTGCGCGTTGTCTTGGCGAGCAAAACGGGGTTCCTTTCTCTCGGATCGTGAGTCGCTGGTGCCGCGGCTCGCCGCTAGCGACGCACTTGCAGGTCGCTCGAAATGACCTGCTCCCATCGAAGGCTCCGTCACTGGGATTGTGGTGCGATCAGTCTGGCAGTCGACTGTGAATGGTCGAGTTTGCGAACAACGGTCAAGGTTGCTGTGAAATATTGCGCGGCAACAGATCCCACACATGGCCGTTTTCGTTGATGGTTGCCGCGGTCCGGCGGCCGCTGCGGGAGAACAGGATCCGGGTGATCGAGCAGTAGTCGATCGGGAAGGTCAGCGGCCGGACCAGGCCGAGCACGTCCTGCAGGAGCACATTGATCACCCCGCCGTGCGCAAAGATGACCACCGTATCCGCGGGATCGGTGTGTGCGGCGATCAAGGTGATGGCATCACGCACCCGGGTGCTGAAGGCGGGCGCGTCGATCTGTTCGGGCAGATGGCCGGACTTGATCCGCTCGTAGACGGCCGCGAATTCGACCTTGGCATCCTCGATCGGAATGTAGGAAGGCAGGTCGCGATCGTATTCGGCGAGATCGTCGATCACATCCACCGGCAGCCCCAACTTCGCCGCGGTCGGCTCGGCCGTCTCGCGGGCCCGTCGCTGCGGACTGCTCACGATCCGACTGATCCGATGATGCCCCAACGCCGCAGGCACTCGTTCGGCCTGCTCGACACCAACCGGCGCCAACTCGGGATCGGCTGGTCCGTCGGAGGTCGGCACCCGAACCGGCTGAGCATGACGAACGAGTATCAACTGCACTCCGCCCACTCTGCCGTACGATGGGCGTTCAGTCGCAGCAGGGGCGTCGTGAGGTGCGAGCCGGGCCGTTTCCGCGAGCTTACTGCTGCTTCTTGCGCCGGGTCAGCAGGTAGATGCCGCCGACGATCAGAGCGACGATGACCAGGCAGCAGATGCCACCGATGAGAAGCCCGCTGCTGCTCTTCTTTTTCTTGGCCGCGAACTCCACTGCCGAGGCAACGGTGTCGGAGTTGGTCCAGGTATCCGCGCTCGCCCATACCTGTGGATCCAGCAGAGCGGTGTTGGTCAGTAGATCAAGGTACATATGCATCCCCATGATTGATCGTATCGGCCTCCTCCGGGGCCGAATTACCAAGATTAGCGGGCGAATACGGTTTCGCGCCGGCAATCTTTCATGATCCCTGGCGGGAGATTCTCAGCGCGGCTTCACCAGGGGGAACGGCAGCGTCTCGCGGATGCTGCGGCCGGTGATCAACATGACGATGCGATCGACACCCATCCCCAATCCGCCGGTCGGCGGCATCGCATGCTCGAGCGCCTGTAGGAAGTCCTCGTCGAGCTCCATGGCCTCCGAATCGCCGTTGGCCGCCAACATCGATTGTTCGGTGAGCCTGCGGCGCTGTTCGATCGGGTCGGTGAGTTCGCTGTAGGCCGTACCCAATTCGACGCCCCAGGCGACCAGGTCCCAGCGCTCGGTTACCCCGGGAATGCTGCGGTGCGCGCGGGTCAGCGGGGAGACCGAAGTCGGGAAGTCGATGTAGAAAGTCGGCTTCTCCGTATGGGATTCGACCAGGTGCTCATACATTTCCTGCACGACCTGTCCGACATCCCAGCCGTGCTGATAAGGAACCTGCGCCTCATCGCAGAGTTCGCGCAGCTCTGCGAGTGTGGTCTGCGGGGTGATCGTGGTGCCGAGCGCCTCCGATACCGCGCCGTGCACGGTCTTCACCGCCCACTCCCCGGAGATGTCCACCTCCTCGAAGGAGCCGTCCGGGTTGGGGCGCAGCGCCACCATCGATCCATTGGCGGCCTGTGCGGCATTCTGGATGAGCTGGCGGGCCAGCCGCATCATGCGCTCGTAATCGGCATGTGCCTCATAGGCTTCCAGGCTGGTGAACTCCGGATTATGGCTGAAGTCCACCCCCTCGTTGCGGAAGTTGCGGCCGATTTCGAAGACCTTCTCCATGCCGCCGACGCACAGCCGCTTGAGATACAGCTCGGGCGCGATCCGCAGATACAGGTCCAGATCGTAGGCATTGATATGGGTGTGGAACGGTGTCGCGTTGGCCCCGCCGTGCACCTTCTGCAGGATCGGGGTCTCCACCTCGAGATATCCCCAGGCGTTCAACGAATCCCGCAGCGAGCGCACCACCGCGGTGCGCTTGCTCAGCACCTCGCGGACCTCTGGATTGATCGCCATATCGACGTAGCGCTGGCGGACCCTGGCCTCGGGATCGGACAGGCCCTTCCACTTGTCCGGCAGCGGATGCAGGCATTTGCCGATCATCCGCCAGTCCGCGGCCAGCAGTGAAAGTTCGCCGCGGCGGCTGTGTCCGATCCGGCCGCTGACCTCGATGAGGTCACCGAGGTCGAAGAAATCACCGAATTCGGCGCTGCGTTCGGCACCGACCCGATCGCGGTCGATGACCAGCTGGATATCGTCGGTCCAGTCCCGGACCACTGCGAAGATCACACCGCCGTAATCGCGGATGCGCAACAGTCGGCCGCAGACCCGCACCGTGGTGCCGCGCGGTGAACGGCGTGCCGCCGCAACGGTATGCGTCGGGGGATAGGCGACCGGATAGGCATCGATACCGGCGGCCGCGAGCCGATCGAGCTTGTCCATGCGCACCCGCACCTGCTCCGGGCGGCGCGGAAGCTGTTCCACCCCAACGTTATCCGGCAGATCCGGCGGACTACCGTCGGCGTGCAGTCCGGTAACGCCCGTGGGTACCGCACTGTGCAGACCGGTATGGGTGATGGTTTCGGGTTCCTTGCCGAAGCGCGGCAGGAAGCCCTCGGCGAGCGCACTGGCGATGGCGACTCGAGGGAGTTGCCTGCGTTCCTCGAACAGGAAGAATCGGGGCACCCAGTGCGGCTGATACTTCACATTCGACCGGTACAGCGCCTCCAACTGCCACCAGCGCGAAAAGAACAGCAGCACACCGCGCCACAGCCGCAGCACGGGTCCGGCGCCGATGCGTCCGCCCTCTTCGAATACCGAGCGGAACACCGCGAAGTTCAGCGAAACCTTGGTAATGCCATGCTGTTCGGAAGTCAGCGCGAGCTGGGAGATCATCAGCTCCATGACACCGTTGGGGCCGTGTGGATCTCGGCGCATCAGCTCGAGTGACGCGCCGGTTCGTCCCCACGGCACCAGCGACAGCATGCCGAGTACCCGCCCCTGCGGATTCACCGCCTCCACCAGCAGGCAGTCGCCGTCCAGTGGATCGCCCAGGCGTCCGAGCGCCATGGAAAAGCCGCGCTCGGTTTCGGTATCGCGCCAGGCATCCGCACGCGCGATCACCTGCCGGAATTCCTCGGTCGGGATATCGCGATGGCGGCGGATGCCCACCGTGATCCCGTGCTTGCGCAACCGGTTCCCGGCTTGGCGGACCTGCTTCATCTCCGGCCCCGCGAGCGAGAAGGACCTGGTGTCGAGAATTGCCTCGTCGCCGAGGCGCAATGCTGAAAGTCCGGCCCGTCGATACGCCGTTGCACCGAGTTCGCTGGCGCCCATGACCGCCGGAGCCCAACCGAATTGGTCGGCGAGCCGCAGCCAGGCATCGATGGCCTGCGGCCAGGCCTCGCGAATGCCGATCGGATCACCACTGGCGAGGCAGACGCCCGATTCGACGCGATAGGTGAGCGCCGCTTTGCCGCTCGGCGCAAACACCACCGCCTTATCGCGTCGGGTCGCGAAGTAGCCCAGCGAATCCTCGACATCGGAGCGTTCCAGCAGGCCGCGGATCGCGGATTCGTCGGTGCCGGTCATCGCATTGCCCGCGCGTTGTGAACGCAGCAGGATGATCACCGCGGCCAGCAGGGCGATGGCGCCGAAGAGGCCGAGCAGGAAGTTGATGAACGGCCGCGGATGGCCGTCGAAATGTTCGTTGTCCACCAGCACCGCGGCCGTCACCCGGTAGATCGACCACAGCGGCCGCTGCACGCCGCGTGGCAGCGATCCGGGAAACAGCTCCACCAGACCCCAGCCGAGCAGACAACCGATAGCGAGGCCGCCGACCAATACGCCCAACGCCTTCCAGCCGGCGCCTCGGCGCACCTTGGTGTAGAACTCCCGCCAGGACGCGAGCAGTATGCCTATCGCGGCGAACTGCACCACCGCCGCCACCAGCGCGTGCATATTGCCCTCGTCGGCGAATTCGAGCACATTCGCCAGGGCGTAGAGCGCGATATAGCCGACCAGCAACCACCAGGCGATCCGCTTGCGGCTGGCCGTGGCTCCCGCGAGTAGACCGACCACCAATGCCCACACGAGGCTGGTGTCCGGTGCGTCGAAGTAGTACAGGTCGATGTAGCGACGCGGCACATGCGTCAGATATCGCAGTCCGGGCGAGAGGCTCCACAGGAAACAGAGCACGGCGAACACACCCAGGATCAGGCCCGCGATATGCGGGACTTCGCGCAGCCGTCCGTGCCCGCGGTGCGGGACCGGTGGTGCCGATCTTTCCGAGAGTGGTTCGGTGGCGATGTGTTGCCGGGCGTGCGTGGTTGTCACAGCACCAGTGTGTACGGTACCGCGGTGGTGGTGCTCGAAGACCACCCGGGCATGTCGGTGTTTGATTCGCGACACTCCCGGGGCCCTCCGTGGTTACGCTGCGCTACCGCCTCCGGGCCCGTCGCTCGCGTCGCTGGTCTCAGCAAATCATTCATGTGTGTCGACCGTCTGTATCTGATTTGTGGTGTTCACGAGTCCCTGGCGTGGTTACGCTGCGCTACCGCCTCCGGGACACCGCGCGCGAGGGTTGGATTTCTGGTTCGAGGGCAACGGAGTAAGGATGTATCCCATGTCCGATGCAGTCGATGTGCCGATCGATGACGACGTCATTCGACTCGGTCAGTTCCTCAAGCTGGCCAATCTGATCGATTCCGGATCGGAGGCCAAGACCGTGATCGCCGCGGGTCTGGTACGAGTGAACGAGGAGGTGGAACTGCGTCGCGGACGGCAACTGCATGTCGGCGACATCGTTGTCCTCGCCGGTCACAAGGTCAGGGTGGCGACGGCTTAGTCGCTCAACCTTCGGCACGGACGACTATGCCGTCGTGGTCGCTGTAGAGCATGTCGCCGGGTACGAAGGTGATACCGCCGAATTCGACCGGAATATCGCGGTCGCCGGTGCCGGTCTGGGTGCTCTTGCGCGGGTTGGTGCCCAGCGCCTTGATGCCGATATCGAGCGTGCGCAGAATGGCCGAGTCGCGCACCGCGCCGTTGACGATGACGCCGGACCAGCCATTGGCCACACCGCGTCCGGCAATGATGTCGCCGACCAGTGCGGTGTGCACACTGGCGCCGCCGTCGACGACCAGCACGCCGCCATTGCCCGGCTCGCTCAGCGTTTGCTTGACCAGCAGGTTGTCCTGGAAGCAACGGATCGTGGTGATCCATCCGGAGAATGCCGCGCGCCCGCCGAACTGGATGAACTGCGTATCGCAGCTACGGATTTCGGGGCCGATCTCGTCGGCGAGGTCCGCAGTGGCTAAGGGGTTGTGCGATTCGGTCACAGGTGCCAGCTTAGATTTCGGGCCGCAGCCGACTGCGAACGGACCATCCGGTCTGTCCATTCCATTGGTGCGACACCGCTAGCGGTGCCCGTAATGCATCTCGTATTTGATCCGCTCGGTTTCGCGCATCTTGTTGTGGTTGATCCACTGCTGATCGATGCCGTGCTGGGCCAGCCGGAACCGGCGCCAGACGTAACTGAGCGACACCGTGAACAGGATCAGCGGCACGATCATCATGACGATCATGCCGATCTTCAACCCCATCGGGCCGGGGAACAGCAACCACAGCGCGAAGAACGGGATGAACGGTACGAGGAAGCGGACGAGATAGCGTTCCATGGCCCCGTGCCCGACGAGGTCGTGGATGACCCACTCGTGCAGCTCCTCGGGGAGCTCGCGGCCGAGATCGTAAGCGATCCGTTGGCCTATCGTGGGGCGCTTCATATGTTCAGGCTATGCCCGTGAGATACATCACGGCCAGGTTCGGCGAATATTCGGCAGGCGAATTCCGCACCAGGGCTGGTGAGATGCATCGGTGGCGTGCGGTCAGTCGTAGCGCACGGGATTCTCCGGCCGGACCGGACAAGTTCGCCGATCGGTGGCTAGCTCTGCCTGCTGAATCGACTTCACCGCGATCGCGAAGTTCTGCTCCCACCGCACCACCTGCAGACGCGAATGGGGCGGGCGCTTGCATTTGCAAGCGTCAGCCGGTGACCGCCAGGGTCGCCGCCATCCCGAAGGCAACGGCCATCACCGCCACCTCGATAACCGCCCGCCGCAGCGAGGATTCGGCAGGCATTCGATGCCCCGTCGCCTGCGGTACCCAGGTCCGTCGCCACCACCAGCCCAGTGCCAGCAACGCGACCAGCACAAGGGTTTTCGCGAGCAGAATACGGCCGTAGCCCGTCGTCACGAACGGGGCGATCCCGCCCACCCGCACCAACCCGTTGACGAGGCCGGTGACCGCGACGATGCCGACCAGCGGCAGTGCCACCGCCGAATACCGGGGCAGTGTCACCGCCCACTCGCCTCGGGTGCGCACCACCAGCGCCAGCGCGACCAAGAGGCCGAACCAGGACGCCGCCGCCAGCGCGTGCAGCGCCGCGAACACCGAGCCCAACGGCTGCTGCGACATATGTCCGGTAATCGGCCGCAGCGCGAGCGCCACCGCGGCGAAGACCAGCACCAGATCAGCCGATGCGGTATCGGGTCGCCGGAACGCCAGCGTCGAATAGCACGCGACCGCACCGCTGCCGATCAGCACCGCGATGCCGACCTGACCACCGCTGATCTCGACCAGGAAATTGCTGAACTGCCTACCGCTGAGCTTGCCGATCGGCACCCCGACAACGGCGACAGCCTCGAAGGCCAGCACCGTGAATTCGGTGACACACCAGATCCCGGCCAGTACCGCCAGTGCCCGCCACGGCGGCCGCTGCCGATCGTGTAGGCGGGGCAGCGCGGCCAGCCCGAGCACGGTCGCTCCGGTGCAGTCGGCCAGCACCCGAACGACGCTCTCGGTCTGTACGGGGGCCGGGATGGCCAGGATCAGTGCGAGCGCCACCCCGAGCAACCCGGCCGGGATGACCAGCAGCAACGCTTGCGCATTTCCGCCGCTGGTCGTCGGCTGCACCTTGTTCACCCGTGTGCTCTTCTCACCGCTGCGCTTTGCGGCTCCTGCCGCCGAACAGGGCGAAGGCCAGACCGCCGCCGAACAGTACGACAGCGCCGAGGATGAAGACCCACAGCGGAATGCCACCGGAATCGTCGCCACCGCCGGAGTTGTTCTGGCTGTTGGCCTTCGGGCCCGGGGTGCCGTTGCCCGCCTTGGTCAGGGTGAAACTCAGTTCGCCCTTGACCGGATGACCGTCGGCGGAGGTGACCCGGTACCCGATCTTGTAGACACCGGTCGGGCCGAGTTCGCCGACCGCGACGCTGACCGTCGGGCCGTCCACCTTCGGATCGCCTTTGGACCACAGATTCCCGTCCGGCCCCACCACGGTGAGCGCCGGAAAGCTTTCCTGCAGTGGCTCGTTGAAGGTGATGCTTACCCGATCCGGACCGGTTTCGATGCTCGCGCCGTCGGCGGGCACGCTGCTGACCGGCGCCGAATGGGCTGCCGCCGTTCCGGCCGCGAGCGCGCTCATGCTCAGCAAGAGCAGGCCCGCGGCCAGTCCGGCGAGCATGCGTCGTATGGCGGTGCCACTCATGCCCGGCCTCCGCGGATCACATTGCCGAGGCCGAGTGCGACGCCGAGCAGGCCGAGTGCGAGCCCGATGCCGCCGAGCCAACGCGCGGTGTTGTCGGCGTCCTTCGACTTCTCTTCAGCGGCGGCCGAACTGCCGACGTGGTGGCCGTCATGGCCGTCGCCGGTGGCCGCGGCGAGGGTGAGCGTCGGTGTCGGATGTTCGGGTTCGGAACCGTCAGCGCCCATCGGCTGATCCCATTTGACGACCTTACCGTCGCTGTAGGTCTGGGTGGTCGTGAAGCTGACCTCGTTCTGCGTCGGCAGCGGGCCGACCGAGACGACGAAGCGCTGGAACTGGCCGGGACGGACGCCGGGCGTGCCGGGATCGGCGGTCCAGGTGACCGAAGTGGCCTCGGCCTTGTCATTGCGGTCGACCTTGGAGTTCCAGCCCGGAATGGGTTCGGTGCGGGCGCTCTTGAGGTTGGGCAGGGCGACGGTGAGCGCTGTGGTGTTCGCGGTCTCAGATTCGGTCGGGACCTTGAAGGTGATCACCGAATAACCGCCCTGCGTCGCGCCGGGTGCGTCGGCGGTGACGTGTGCGGCGGCGGTGCCGCTCGCGAGGAGAACAAAGCCTGCGGCGGCGACCGCCGTGCAGGTGCGCGTGATCTGCGTGCGCATGGATGAAGTGCTTTCTGTCCGAAGGGGTTCGGGTGCGGCGGGTCAGGCCGACACCGGTGGCGCGCGCGGCCCGATCGCGCCGTTCGGATGAAAGCGGTAGTGCCGGAGAATGGGGCCGGACCAGCGGACCGGGCGGGTGAGCGCTAACGGTGATCCGGTGACGGAAATCGCGCGAATGACGCTGGACGCCATCGCGTGGAGCCGCTCGGCCAACAGGATCAGTGCGACACAGCCGAGTGTTGCGATCAAGTGCGCCGCCAACATCCAGCCGGTGGGCAGATAGGGGTCGAGTCGCGGTGCGCCGACGGCGGTATGGGTGTGGGCGTGGTCGACCAGTCCCGATAAGACGGCATGTCCGGCGAACTGGCCGAGCACGAGCGGACCGAGTACGGCCGAACGGCCGATGCCCAGACGCAGCCGTCCCGCGGCCCAACCCGTCAACGCCGAAATAAGCAGCAGCAGTGCGAATTCGGCGGAATCCGGAGATCCACCGCCCGCCGCACCGTGTGCGGCGATGGCGAGCGTACCGACCATGCCGCCGACCAGACAGCCACGGGGGCTGGCGGAAAGCTGGCCGGGAGACATCGGATCGATCAGCTGACGCCGAGGCGCGCCAGTACGTCCGCCTCGATACCGGACAGCTCGCTCGAGATCGATGTGTGCACGGCGCGACGACGCGGTGCCGGCATCTGCTCCGCGGTCCGAATCGCGGCGGTCAGATTGCCGAGTCGATCCTGGATGGCGGCGACGAATTCCTGGGTCTCACCCTTGCTCGCCTTGTCGCCGGACTGCGCGCCGATCTTGTCGAGGGCGGCTTCGGTATTGCTGATCCGCGCCCGCAGCCGGCCGCCGTGGCCGCTGAAATCACCGAGCTGTTCGACGCCGATGCCGAGCTGATGCGCCCGACGAGTATCGATCCGGCCGCGGATGTAGGTCGCAGCGCGATAGGCCAGCGGTGCGAGTACGGGCACCAGCACCCGGGCAACCCCCAGGTACTTGCGGACCTGACTCGCCGTGAACGGATCCCGCTCGGCCTTTGCGGCTACCTTGAGTGCGGCCTTCTCCTCAGCATGCAATGTGGTGATCTGCGCCTTGGCGACCTTGCGCTGGGTGCGGGCCTCCGCGCGGCGGGCCTTGCGGTCGTTCCTGGCGCCGAGCTTCGCCTCCATGGCGGCCTTGTGCTTGAGGGCCTTCGCCTCGGCCCTGCGGCTCGGTCGCCGCTTGCGCTTCGTGAACAACCCCATCGAGGCCCTCCTGTGTCCAATTTGCCGCGCCTGCGGCGCGACGTGTTCGCGGCCCCCCGGTGACTCGGCTGAGTCGATGGCCGCGCCTTCGCGCGGATGCGAGACGGGCCGCGAACATCGCTCGTAAGACTGGCTCCGAACGGGCTGCTTTGCTATTGAATCATCTCGCTGCTCGTCTACCAGGCACAGGTCTACCACGCCGCGCACGGCTGCGCCTCGCTAGCGAACGGCTCCGCCGTGCGCGGGGCGCGCTGTGTCTTCGGTTCACTCGCTGACACTCGCTCACCGGTGTACCACGCGATTCCATGGCTACTTGTGCCTTGTGCGCGGACTGTGTCATGCGGTTCACAGAGTTGTCAGGGGTCTGGACCATACTGCGTATGTGTATTCGGGCAGCGGTGACCGCGACGGTCGCAATGACGAAGGCGTAGCCGACGAGCGACAGGTCGAGGCCAGTTCTGCGCCGATGCCCGCCGAGCCGACCGCATTCGTCGATGCCAGGGCGTTGATCGGGTGTCGGCACCGATTGCATTTGAATTCGGCCCATCCGGAACAGCTGACGGGGGTGATCGAGGATGCCGGGGTCCGTCAGCGCCGGGAGGCCGCGACCGCCCATCGCACCCGGGTGCGCGAGGCACTGATCGCCGCGGATCCGGACAACTGGGTGGTGATCGATCCGACGCTGCGCGCGGGGGAGCGGGCCGCGGCCACGATGCGCGCGTGTGCCGAAGGCGCCCAACACATTTGGGGCGGGCTGCTGCCGCAGGAACCGGATACTGGTCGGCGGGGCGGTTCGGAGATCCTGCTGCGCGATCGCGATCGCGGCGGCTATATCCCGGTGATCGTGGTCAACCACAAGGTCACCGATCTACGCCAGCCCGAACCGGCCGATTTCCACCCGACCACCTCGGATCCCTATCACTGGGATCCGCAACCGGATCCGCATCGCAAACTGCGCCAGCAGCCCCGCGATCAACAGCGGCTTGCCCATCTGTACCGCATGCTGCAACGACACGGCCTGGCAAGTCCAGCGCTGGTCGGCGGCGTGATCGGCTATAACTTCGACCGCATTCTGGTGCACGATCTCGGCCCGCTGCTCGCCGATTACGACCGTCGCTATGCCGATCGAATCGCGGTGGTGCGCGGGGAATTGCCAACGGTGCCGTCGAAGGTGCCCGAATGCCGTCAGTGCCCGTGGTGGACCCGCGCAGCGCCCGCCGATCAGGCGCCGGTCGCCGGTCACAGCTGCGAGGGCTGGTTGACCGAACATCGGGACGTGAGCCTGGTCGCGCCCGGTTCCCGCGCGGAGGTGCTGCGCGGATACGGTGTCGAGACCATCGATGATCTGGCCGCCTGGGTCGGCGACGATCCGGAGGACTGGCAGCACGGCCCGTTCGACGAGGCCGTGGTGACCGCCCGCGCCTGGCTCGCTGGTGCGCCGCTGGTGCGTCGGGTCGAGCGAGTCCGGGTGCGTCGAGCCGATGTCGAGGTGGATGTCGATCTGGAGAGCTTCCAGGAGTACGGCGCATATCTGTGGGGCACGCTGCTCGACGGCGTGTACCGCCCGTTCGTCACCTGGGATCCGCTGCCCACCGAGGATGAGGGCCGCTCCTTCGGCGAATTCTGGACCTGGCTTATGACGGTGCGCGCCGAGGCCGTCGCGGCCGGGAAGACCTTTGCTGCCTACTGCTATTCGCGGACCGCCGAGGACAAATGGCTCTACGAATCGGCGCGCCGGTTCGCGGGTCGTCCCGGGGTGCCGACGGTCGAGCAGGTGCGCGCCTTCGTCGACGGACCGCAGTGGGTGGATATGTTCCAGGCCGTCTCCGACCAGTTCATCTGCCCGAATGGCAAGGGGCTCAAGAAGATCGCGCCGGTTGCGGGCTTCGCTTGGCGCGATCCCGAGGCGGGTGGCGAGGCGTCGATGAGCTGGTATCGGCTGGCCGTCGGCTACGAGGGCGAACCCGATCCGGGTCAGCGCACCCGACTGCTGGAGTACAACGAGGACGATGTGCGGGCCACCATGGTGCTGCGCGAATGGATGCAGCCACGGCCCGCACGGGCCGATGATCCCCACCGTGCCGATATCGAGGTGCCCGGCTTGGCCGACTTCGGGCAGATGTCCGCGGATGTCGGATAGGTGCAGCGGTACCATCGCGACGTGACAGAGCATGTCGAACAACTCGAGTTCCAGGCAGAAACCCATCAGCTGCTCGAGCTGATGATCCATTCGGTCTATTCCAACAAGGACACGTTCCTGCGGGAGCTGATCTCGAACGCTTCCGATGCACTGGACAAGCTGCGGCTGGAGTCCTTCCGCGATAAGGATCTGCACGTCGACACCGCCGATCTGCATATCGAGCTGGAGGTCGACAAGGACAACCGGATCCTGACCGTCAGGGATAACGGCATCGGCATGTCCCGCGCCGAGGTGGTCGATCTGATCGGCACCCTGGCCAAATCCGGTACCGCGGAGCTGCGCAAGAAGCTGAACGAGGCCAAATCCGAGGCGGCCGCCGAGGAACTGATCGGTCAGTTCGGCATCGGCTTCTATTCGACCTTCATGGTCGCCGACAAGGTCACGGTGACCACCCGCAAGGCGGGCGAGACCGAGGGCACCCGCTGGGAGTCGGCCGCGGGCAGCTCGACCTACACCATCGAAACCCTCGACCAGGCCCCGCAGGGCTTCGCCGTCTCGCTGCAGCTCAAGACCCCGGACGAGGACGATCACCTCTTCGACTACACCCTGGAGTGGAAGCTCCGCGAGATCGTCAAGAAGTACTCGGACTTCATCGCCTGGCCGATCCGCATGCAGGTCGAGCGGACCGTCACCGAGGGTGAGGGCGAGGAGAAGACCGAGAAGACGATTCTCGAGGAGCAGACCCTCAACTCCATGAAGGCGCTGTGGACCCGCCCGAAGAGCGAGGTCAGCGACGAGGAGTACAAGGAGTTCTACAAGCACGTCAGCCACGGCTGGGACGATCCGCTGGAGATTATCCCGATGAAGGCCGAGGGCGCCTTCGAATATCAAGCGCTGCTGTTCATTCCGTCGCAGGCGCCGTTCGACCTGTTCACCCGCGAGCACAAGCGTGGCGTGCAGCTCTACGTCAAGCGGGTGTTCATCATGGACAACTGCGAAGAGTTGATGCCGGAATACCTGCGCTTCGTCAAGGGTGTGGTGGACGCCCAGGACCTGTCGCTCAATGTCTCCCGCGAGATCTTGCAGCAGGACCGGCAGATCCAGATGATCCGCAAGCGCCTGGTGAAGAAGGTGCTCTCGACGGTCAAGGACCTGCAGGGCGCCGAGGATCAGGAGAAGTACCAGACCTTCTGGAAGGAGTTCGGCCGCGTCCTCAAGGAGGGCCTGCTCTCGGACTTCGACAACCGCGAGACGCTGCTACAGGTTTCCTCGTTCGCCTCGACCAACTCCGAGGAAGAGCTGACTTCTCTCGCCGCCTACGTCGAGCGGATGAAGGACGGCCAGGACGCCATCTACTACATGACCGGCGAAACCCGTCAGCAGGTCGAAAGCTCCCCGCATATGGAGGCATTCAAGGCCAAGGGCCGCGAGGTGCTGATCCTGACCGATCCGGTCGACGAAATGTGGGTCGGTTCGGTCACCGAATTCGACGGTAAGCCGTTGCAGTCCATCGCCAAGGGCGAGGTCGATCTGGAGACCGAGGAGGAGAAGAAGGCCACCGAATCGCTGCGCGAACAGCAGGACAAGGACTTCGCCGAATTGCTCGGCTGGCTCGGCAAGACCCTGGACAAGGTCAAGGAGGTGCGCCTGACCAACCGGCTCACCACCTCGCCCGCCTGCCTCGTCGGTGATGTCTTCGACTTCACCCCGATGCTGGAGCGCATGTACCGCGCCTCCGGTCAGCTGGTGCCCGAGTCCAAGCGGATCCTCGAGCTCAACCCGACCCACCCGCTGGTCACCGGTCTGCGCGATGCCTACGACACCCGCAGGGACGACGCCGACGCGGGGAAGGTTCCCGAACTCACCGAAACTGCCGAATTGCTCTATGGCACCGCGGTTCTCGCCGAGGGTGGTGAACTCGCGGATCCGGCCCGCTTCGCCCAGATCCTCACCGAGCGCCTGACCCGCACGCTCTGACGAAGCTCCCGCATAACCAGTGGCCGTCTCGCACGGCCACTGGTTATGCGCTCCGCGCGTGATCAGGACAACTACCCGCAATGCGGCGCGCGCAGGACAATGGATAACGTGCCGAATGCGAACGGTCCGATCATCCGGGCCGCACGTGCCGATGACTACGACGCCATCACCACCGTTATCGACGACTGGTGGGGGCGCTCGGCGTTAACGCACCTGCCCAGGTTGTTCCTCGATCATTTCTACCGGACCAGCCTGGTCGCTGAGGTGCCCGGCGCCGGACGGCGGGAACCGACCGACTGGCTGGCCGGATTCCTGATCGGCTTCCTCTCGCCGTCGGAATCCGATGAGGCCTATATCCACTTCGTCGGCATCGACCCGCAGTCCCGCAAGAGCGGCCTCGCGCGCGAGCTCTACGAGCGATTCTTTGCGATCGCCAGGGCGAATGATCGGCATATCGTGAAGGCGATCACCTCGCCGGGCAATGACGCGTCCATCGGCTTCCACCGGCATCTCGGTTTCACGGTCGCTGGACCGGTGCGCGACTACAACGGACCGGGCCATCACCTGATCACCTTCGAACGCAAGATCTGATCTGCTTCGCGTACAGTGAGATTGGTCTGAGTTGGTAGGTCCCGGGGGGGATCACCCGGTTAGCCTTTGACGGTCGAAAGGATCGTCAGCTGATGTCTGGTAACCCGCTTGCCGCGGCCGAACCGTGGGATCTCGTCGCCGACGGATATGCCGAATTCGGACCCTCGATCATGGCCCCCTTCTCCGCACACGCACTTGAACTCGCCGATCTTTCGGCCGAATCACACGTTGTCGATGTCGCTGCGGGGCCGGGCACGCTGAGTCTGCCCGCCGCCGAACGGGTGGCGCGGGTATCGGCCATCGACTTGTCGGAGCCCATGATCGAGCGACTCGCCGAGGACGCCCGCACCGCCGGGCTGACCAATATCGAAACGCAGGTGGGGGACGGGCAGGCACTGCCGTTCGACGACGAGAGCTTCGATGCCGGTTTCTCGATGTTCGGGCTGATGTTCTTCCCGGATCGGGCCAAGGGTTTCGCCGAATTGTTCCGCGTGCTGCGTCCCGGTGCCACCGCCGTGGTGTCGAGTTGGGCGCCGGTGGCCGAATCGCCACTCATGCGGATGATGTTCGGCGCCTTCGTGGCCGCCGATCCGTCCATTTCCGAACCCCAACCCAACTTGCTCAACCTGGAAAATCCGGAGGTCTTCGCGACCGAGATGCGCACCGCGGGCTTCGCCGGGGTGAGTATCCAACGCCACACCAGCGCACTCGATTTCGCCGACTCCGACGAGATGTTTGAGACCATGGTGCGCAGCAGCGCCCCACTGGTGCTGATGCGCCGCACCGTTGGCGAGCAGGTGTGGGCCGAACGTGTCGTGCTCATGCGCGCCTACCTTGCCGCCAACTACCGCCCGCACCGACCCCTCTCGACCACGGCATTTCTCGGGATCGGCCACAAACCGACCCCCTGAGCCCAGTCACGAAAACGCTGGGCTCCGCAGGAGCCCAGCGCGACAACTGATTTCGTCAGTACACCGGGTACGCCCAAAAGCCGAATGGGTGCCCGACCGCCGGCCCTACGGCCAACGATCGTGGCACCCAACTGCTATGGCTTGAATATCCGGGGAGGCGGACGAGCGCAGGCTCTTTAGCGAGGGGCCATGCGCAGCGCGCCGTCCATGCGGATGGTCTCGCCGTTGAGGTAGTCGTGCTCGACGATGTACTGCGACAGCTGCGCGTACTCGTCCGGGCGGCCCAGGCGCGACGGGAACGGCACACCGGCCTCGAGGCCCTTGCGGTACTCCTCGGTGACACCGGCGAGCATCGGGGTGTCGATGATGCCGGGGGCGATGGTATTCACGCGGATGCCGAACTGGGCCAGGTCACGCGCGGCCGGAACGGTCATGCCGTGCACGCCGCCCTTGGAGGCCGAGTACGCGATCTGGCCGATCTGGCCCTCGAATGCGGCGACCGAGGCAGTGTTGATGATGACACCGCGCTGGCCGTACTCGTCGACGGCGTCGGTCTTGGCGATGGCGTCGGCGGCCAAGCGCATGACATTGAAGGTGCCGAGCAGGTTGACGGTGATGACGGTGCGGAACAGCTCGAGATCGTGCGGGCCGTTCTTGGACAGGATGCGTCCGGCCCAGCCGACACCGGCGCAGTTGACCACGATGCGCAGCGGCGCACCCGATTCGACGACCTGCGCGACCGCAGCGGAAACCTCGTCGTTGCTGGTGACGTCGGCGGGGATCAAGGTGACGCCGTCGGGCACATTGTCCCCGGCGCGCTCGATGGATTGGGGTACGTCGAGTCCGAAGACGGTTGCGCCCAGATCGGCGAAACGCTTGGCAGTGGCGGCGCCGAGGCCGGATGCGCCTCCGGTGATGATGGCGGCGGAACCCGAAATCTCCACGATGGTCCTCTCGTTCGTGACAGCCGGTTGGCCCTTCGTCAATTGCACCCTAACCGGTCCGCTGTGCGAGGCCCATCATGGCTCCCTCGCGCTCGGCGCCCGCATGTCATAGCACCCATCGATAAGCGGGACATTGTTTGCGAACATATATGTTCATAGCTGGTATCGTCGCTGGTATGAACCTGTTTTCCGGTGCGTCCGTGGCCGGGCGTCGGATTCTGATCACCGGCGCGGCGCGCGGCATCGGCGCCGCGTTAGCGCGGCAGTTGCACGCGAAAGGGGCGAAGGTAGCGCTGCTCGGGCTGGAGGCGGATCTGCTCGCGGAGGTGGCGCGCGAATGCGGGGACGCACCGTGGCGCTACTGCGATATCGCCGATCACCGGCAGGTGGAGCGGGTGGTGAACACGCTGGTCACCGAACTCGGCGGGTTGGACGTGGTGGTGGCCAACGCCGGGGTGGCCAAACAGCTGGCGCTGCTCGGCGGGGATCCGGCGGCCATGGAGGAGACGCTGGCGGTCAATGTGCTCGGCGTTTACTACACCCTGCGTGCCGCCGGACCGCACATCTGCCATCCGAACGGCTACGCGCTGGTCTTCTCGTCATTGGCGGCCGCGGTAAATCTGCCGTTGGTCGGGGCCTACAGCGCGTCGAAGGCCGGGGTGGAGGCGCTCGGCAATACGTTGCGGCACGAGGTCAGGCATACCGGTGCGAGGGTCGGGGTCGCGTATTTCGCCGAGCTCGATACCGATATGACCGCGCGAGGCTTCGGTACCGCCGCTGCGCGGGCCATCCTCGGCCGGTCCACGGTCTCGGGCGTCGCACCGCTCGGTCCCGCGATCGATGCGGTCGAACGGGCCATCGCTCGGCGCAAACGTCAGGTGGTATCGCCGTGGTGGGTGGCGGTGGTGTTGCCGTTCCGGCCGATCGCCCAGCGGGTCATCGATATCGCGCTGCGGCGCGGGGTGGCGCGGGCATTGGAAATCGCGCGTACCGAAGAGGCACCCTTCACCACCGATCAACCGGTCAGACCCCGCAAAATGGAGCGACCGGCGTAGCCGGGATCGCCCGCCCGACCCTCGGAGCCACTGAATGACCGAATCCGTAAGCAGCGCACGCCAACTCCCACGGGGGCGACACGGCCTGCCGAGGGAGGAGGTGATCGCCTCGCAGCGCGAGCGGATCCTGAGCGCGATGGCCGAGGCCATGGTCGAGAACGGATATGTCGGGACCTCGGTCGCGGCCATCCTGAAGCGGGCCGGGGTGTCGCGGGAGACCTTCTACGAGCAATTCCGTTCCAAGGAGGATTGTTTCGAGGCCGCCTACGAGCGGGCCGTCGAGCTGCTGATCGCGAATATCGTGGATGCGACCAACGGCGATGCGCGGGATGCGGCCGGCCCATCCGATCCCGATCGGATGGGCCGCATCCTCGAGGCCTACTTCGACGGGCTGATCGCCGAGCCCGCATACGCCCGCCTCTACCTCGTCGAGGTCTACGCGGTGGGTTCGAAAGCGGTCGCCCGCCGCGCCCAGTTGCAGGAAGCATTCGTCGATATGATCGCCGACGTCCTCGACGCCCGCACCGACGAGCAGCGCTTCGCCTGCCAAACCCTCGCCGCCGCCGTCAGCGCCATGGTCACCGCCCGCATAGCCGTAGACGACCTCGTCGGCCTCAAAGCCCTCCACGAACCCCTACTAGACATGGTGCGCCGCAGCGGTGACCTCTACGGCGAAGCGATGCCGCGCCAGTCCGAGGTAGGGGCCTGAGCGAGCGGACCGGCGCGCACGTGCAATTGCTGTTGGCGCTGGCTGGCGGCTGAGTATAGGTCCGCTGGCTGGTACTTGACCTGGTGCGCCGCAATGGTGATCTGCGGCGACGCGATGTTGCGTCAGTCCGATGTGCGGGCCTGGGCGGCAGCGAGCAGACCAGCTTGCGGACCGTCGACCTGGACGTCGGCGCGAACCAGGATTGGGACTCCGGACAATCTGCGGACCGGCCCGCCCACCGCCACCAGGCACTGACGGCCAGCCCTTTGAGCTCAGGTCTGGGCCTTCGCCTTGACGGCTGAGGCAATAGCCGGTGGCCGAATAGCGGCAGGCGGGCCGGTGCGACCGGTCAGCGCACCCTGTCGACTTCGGATGCTGGGTCGTTCGGGACGCGTTCCGAATTGCGCCGCACGCGCCGTGATCGGATCCGCAGGGCGATGCCCGCGGCGGCGGGCGCGAGGATGGCGAGTGCGCCGCCGGTGCGGATGCCGAGGTCGGGGCGGGCCGCGGCGAGCAGGCTTGCGGTGCCGAAGTAGAGGAACAGCAGGCCGGAGCAGATGCCGATGATGTGTTCCGGGAGATGTTTGCCGACCATAATGCCTGCCGCGATGGCGAGTGCGTCGGCGGCGACCATGCCGATGGTTGAGCCGATCCAGACGCCGACCCAGCTGTTGTCGGTGGCCAGAGCGGCGGTGGCGAACATGGTTCGGTCGCCCAGTTCGGCGAGCAGAAAGGCCGAGAGGACCACGAAGAACGGCGCGGTTGTCGACCGCGGCGGCTTGGGTTCGGCCGCCTCGTCATCGCCGCCGAAATGTTCGCGCAGGGTCCACAGGCCGACGGCCAGGAAGGTGAGTGCGGCGATCAGCGCGATGGCCCGGGTGGGCAGGGCAGCACCGAGGAAATAGCCGATGCCGACCGAGATCAGATGCACCGCCGCGCTGGCTGCCGCAATGCCGCCGAGCACCACCCACCAGCGGTAGCGCAGCGCGAACGTCAACGCCATCAGCTGGGACTTATCACCCAACTCGGCGAGAAAGACGATTCCGACGCTGAGCAAAATCGTCGTGATCATGTGGTCTGCACTCCCGGGCTCCGGCCTGCCAGCCGGGAGATCGGGTCACTCCTCCGGCCGACAACGCAAGGGTTGTCTCGGCCGAAGGTCTCGCCCACCGGATCCACACCGGTTCACGCGGCCGGGTCCGCATCCTCGTGAGACGGCGAACCAGTATGTCGACAGCGCAATTGCGGGCTACTCCCCTTCGCTGCCATCGACTGTACCCCGCGTCCAGTCTCGAGCCAAGTCGCTATTATCGAAATAGCAATGCGCACAATAAGTTTGGAGATCCAACCGCCGATCTTCGGTTCCCCTCACAGATCCAGCAGCAAACGCTGATTCAGAAGTGAGCTAGCCCTTGGCAATCCGCACGGTGTCACCGCATACCGATTGACTGCCTCGCGCAAGGGTGCAGAGGCTGTTGCCGAATCGACACGATTTTTGGATGTGACGTAGGTCATATACCTATGTGGCCGGCTGGGGGCGCAATCATGCTCGCCGCTAGATGATTTGGTCCCGCCGCTGTGACGGCGGCGTGACCGCCCGTTCGGCGTATTCGGCAACAGCCTCTGAGCTTGTGCGAGGCAGCCACTGGCAGTGCGACGGTTCAGGCAGCCAGGAGCATGGCCAGGACGGCGGTGTCGGGGTCGCTGATGGGGTCGAGGCCGACCCGGCTGACCAACGAGGTGACGGTGCCGTCGGATTCGGCTTCGGCCCAGGCTGCTCGATGTTCCAGTCCCAGATGTGGGACGCCGGGCAGGAGTACGCAACCCGATGCGACACCGACGCATTCCGGTAGTGAGGGCCGGGTCTCGGAGGGCGGATGCAGCATCAACAGTGCCGGTGGCACGTGGTCGGCGAATCGGCCGGGTTCGAGCGCCTGGTCACCGAGCACCGGTCCCTCGGCGAGGACCAGCCCGACGGTGCCGGGTTCCGGATCATCCGGTAGCTCCTCGCGCACACCGAAGACGGTCGAGGTGGTCAGCAAGCCCGGAAACGAGGCCACCCGCACAGCGAGCACCAATACCTGCGCCCATTCCTTGGTGGTGTCGGGCCAACGTCCGGAGATGATGAACCCGCGCAGCGATCCGCGGGCATGGAACGGCGTGATGCCGATGGGGCCATTCGTAGGCATGATTGCCTCCCGTCGTGGAACCGGGGGCGGTGTTGCCCGTCCTCGAACTGTGGATTCGGAGAGAATGCGCCACAACTCAGTTGGCACACAAGTACCAAAGAGTGCTAAGTGGACAAACCGAAACAAGCTCGTGGGCAGCGGTAATGCCCACGAGCTTGTGGATGCTCGGTGGTGAGCGTAGCCAGGGGTCGTTCGATACCCCGGCACGCGACCGCATCAGCGTCACACTATGTTTCGAGCGAAGCGCGGCCCAGTTGGGGGCCGAGTCCTCGAAGCACATGCGCCACAGGCGCGAGTCTCGACGGCTCGGACCCAAGCAACAAAGAGGCCGCGAACACGCAGCGCCGGAGGCGCTGCTATCGAACTCAGCCGAAGATGAGGCCCTTGGCCTGGCCGATGGCGCGGGCGAAGCGCTCCTGCACGTCCTCCCAGTTGACGACGTTCCAGAACGCGGTCACGTAGTCCGCCTTGACGTTCTTGTACTGCAGGTAGAAGGCGTGCTCCCACATGTCGACCTGCAGCAGCGGGATGATGCCCAGCGGCACATTGGCCTGCTGGTCGTAGAGCTGGAAGGTCAGCAGCTTCTGGCCGAGGGTGTCATAGCCGAGCACCGCCCAGCCCGAGCCCTGCAGACCGTTGGCCGCAGCGGTGAACTGCGCACGGAACTTGTCGAACGAACCGAACTGGTCGTCGATCGCGGCGGCCAGCTCGCCGACCGGCTTGTCACCGCCATTGGGGGAAAGGTTCTTCCACCAGATCGAGTGGTTGACGTGGCCACCCAGGTGGAAGGCCAGGTTCTTCTCGTTCAGGAAGATCGCGCCGTGGTCGCCCGCCTCGCGTGCGGCCTCGAGCTTCTCCAGTGCGGAGTTGGCGCCAGCGACATAGGCAGCGTGGTGCTTGGAATGATGAATCTCGTTGATCTGCCCGGAGATGTGGGGCTCCAGGGCGCTGTAGTCGTAATCCAGATCTGGCAACGTGTACTGAGCCACGATGTCCCTTTCCTGATGTCGGGCCGTGTGTGCCCGCTGTCTCGAGCACACTCAACCATCATTCGTACACCCGCTCGTTTGCAACCGCGCCTCTTGCCCCTACATTCCGTCGCATGCGGCAGGGCGGCTGTCCGGCCGGACCGGGTGCCTGAAATACGACCACACACCCGGGGTGACCGAATGTGCGGCTACGAGTGGCGCTACAGCTGTGGCACGATTCCTGCGCGCATTGTTCGCGGGTCGCCCGCGTCGTGCGCCGCCCACCAGCGCACCCCACCTGCGATGAATTGCTGCAGCGGGATTTCGGCGCCGTTGGTGTCGTGAATCATGATGTCGTCGAACCACACCCGCACATCGAGTTCACGCGGATCGATGCCCTCCTCCTGGGAGAACTCGAGTACGTGCGCGGAGACGCGCGAGTCGATCTGGGTGTCGAAGCTGAGTAGTTCACTCCAGTGCACCCAGCCACTGTCGTCTACATCGATGAATTCCCAGCCGTGCAGTCGACCGCCGCCGAAGCTACGGATGGCCGCGTCGAGCTTGTCCAGTTGTAGTGGCAGCACGCTGGCCTTCAGATCGTCCCACTCCTGCATGCGCAGTGAGGCTGCGACTCGACTGACACCAGTGCAAGTCAGCTGCACGCGATAGTCCTCGGGCGCGGCTTCCTCGGCCGGAAGCGTCAGAACTTCCAGGTCGAGGCTCAGTTGTGCGTTCGCTGTATCGACGTCCACGCCTAGGCATGTGGCCTCGGAGAGTGCTGTGTTGAGTGCTGCCGTATCCATTCCGTCGAGTAGCCCCCTGCTCACGTTCATGCATTCAGGCTACCGACAGCACCTGTAGGAACCCGGTATTTCAGCTATCGGCCGGTGTTGTCGTTTTTCGGGGGAACCGATCGGCCATCAGCGGCGTCCAAGTAGATATCGGGAGCTGCACAGCCGCAGATCCCGAAGTGGCGGCGAATGACCGCTCCGGGATGGCAAGGAGGGGAGTCTCGGATCGGTCGTTCGTGCCGCGACCGTTTCAGCAATCTGCTTGGCTCGCCCGACTGATGCGGGGTCCAGTGCATCGTCCCTCGTAGATCGGCAGCTGCTCGACAACCTCAGCGTGTGATCAGTGTGCTGTTCAATAGCTGGACCCTGTGGATCAAGTTGTGGATTATGTGGATAACTACGATCGAGATATGCACAAGCGACCCCGGAGCGGGGCATCGGACAGGATCCAGAGGCACAGAACATACCCGAGGTAGCGTGCCGATGTCGAGGCCGTGAAGTGCCCGTGGGGCAACCGCATCGTGGGGCCGGAACTCCCCGGTGGTGCGCCACCCATGGCAGGATCGAGGCGTGACGAGCCCCGAAGTGTCGTCGGTGCCGGTGGAAGCCGTACCGGACGAATTCGATAAGACCGAGCGTGTCGCGGCGGACGCCCCGGCGGCGATTCTGCTCGATGTGCGCGAGTACGACGAATGGCAGCTCGGACACGCACCGGCGGCGATCCACATTCCGATGGTCGACGTGCCCGCCCGCGTCGACGAGCTGGATTACGACGCCCAGCTGTACGTGATCTGCCGCCAGGGTGGCCGGTCCATCGAGGTGGTCAAGTACCTGGCGCACATCGGCTACGACGCGGTAAATGTCAGCGGTGGCATGGTGGCGTGGCAGCGGGTGGGGCGACCATTGGTTGCGGACGGCGATCATCAGGCGAAGATCTACTGAGGCTAGAGAGAGGGGTACG
Organism: Nocardia sp. NPDC051990; assembly: GCF_040680755.1. Taxonomy (NCBI): domain Bacteria; kingdom Bacillati; phylum Actinomycetota; class Actinomycetes; order Mycobacteriales; family Nocardiaceae; genus Nocardia; species Nocardia sp. NPDC051990. The sequence continues at coordinate 138,334 of NZ_JBFAXH010000004.1, forward strand.
CGGCATGAACGTCAGGCCCGGAGGCGGCCGCCTGCGTAACCACGTGCTGCCCGGGCATGCCGCAGGGGAGACACCGTGAGTACGGTGGTGCAACCTTGTGCGCGCTGTGGCGCGCGCTGGGCCGTGCAGACGACGCCGATGCATTGGTGTCCGCGGTGCCGTGGTGTGCTGTTGTCACCGGCGCCCATCGATGCCCCCGCCGAGCGGCGCAATTACCGGTGGGTGGCACGCCGCCCCGATCGGCGCACGCGCAAGCTGAGCTCGGGTCGGCCGCGGCCATCCGTGGAAACACCCCGCTACCAGCAGATTCCGCGCTGGGGCCTGCTGGATCCGCCGGTCGAGTCCGCGCCGGCACCGCAACGGCCGCTGGACCGGCTGACCAATAGGGCCGGTGCGCTACTGATCGCGACCGCGGCGGTTTTCGCGGTCGCCGCTTGCGCCGAACTCGGGCGATATCTGATTCTGCTCCGCAATCGCACCCGGCTGATTCCGCCGTGGTTGCTGCATATCTCCGATGCCATGGTGTGGCTTTCCGCATTGGTCGGCCTCGGTCTGGGGTTGATCACCGCGATCGCGATGCTCGGCTGGTTGATCGAAACGCGGCGGGCCGCCTTCGCCACGGTCGGCCGCCGCGACCCGCGGTTGGTCCGGACGCTCGTGCTCGGCTGTCTGACACCGGTGGTGAATCTGTTGTGGCCCGGCGTCTTTCTCACCGAGGCGGTCGCCGTGCGTCCGGATTCCCGGACACTGCGGGCCGTGCGCATCTGGTGGGTCGGCTGGGTGCTCGGCGCTGGCTGCACGGTCGCGGCACTGCTGTGGCGGACTGCGGATACCTTGCAGGCCAAGGCGGATGGGGTGCTGTTCACCGCGTTCACCGATCTGGTCGCGGCCGGGGTCGCGGTGCTGAGCCTCTGGGTGCAGCGGTCGATGACGGGTCGTGACCTGTTCGGCCGCACCAGGTTCGCGCGCCGGTGGGTGATCGCCGTCGATCCGGCGGTACCGGTTATCGAACCGGTGCAGCCGGGTGGCGGCGCGTCGACGCAGCCGGTCGCGCCCGAAACAAATACACCGCACCGCGAGCATGAGGAGGTTTTGGCCAAGTGAGCCAGGGCAGTCGCGCACCATTCGTCGTCGCGCACCGGGGTGCCTCCGCGGCACGCCCGGAACATACGCTCGGCGCGTATGAGCTAGCGCTACAGGAGGGCGCCGATGGTGTGGAGTGTGATGTCCGGCTGACCAAGGACGGGCACTTGGTCTGCGTGCACGACCGCACCGTCGACCGGACCTCGTCGGGCACCGGACTGGTCAGCGAAATGACCCTGGACGAACTCAAGGGACTCGACTTCGGGGCCGACGGCGCACCCGCATCGGTGCTCACCCTCAGTGAATTGATCGGGCTGGTACTCGATTGGCGCAGTAGGCCGACCAAGCTGTTCATCGAGACCAAGCATCCGGTGCGCTACGGCGCGCTGGTGGAGAGCAAGCTGCTCGCCGAACTCCAGCGCTTCAGCATCGCCACCCCCGCTTCAGCCGATCATTCCCGCGCGGTCGTCATGTCCTTCGCGGCCACCGCGGTCTGGCGGATCCGTCGCTCCGCACCGTTGTTGCCGACGGTCCTGCTCGGTGAATCATCGCGCTACCTGGGCGGCGGTGCCGCGACCACGGTCGGCGCAACCGCCGTCGGTCCGTCGGTGAAAACCCTGCGCGACCATCCCGACCTCGTCGACAAGGCCGCCGCCGCAGGCCGCGCCACCTACTGCTGGACCGTCGACGACCCCGACGATGTGCGCCTATGCGCCGACCTCGGCGTCAGCTGGGTCGCCACCAATCACCCCGCCCGCACCAAGGCCCTGCTCACGCCCGCCTGAGTCGACGCGGCTCGGCCCACGCCGTTTCGCAGCGGTGCGGTGTGATCGGTCAGCCCGCAGCCCGCAGCCCACGACCGCCGAGCGATGTTCGAGCCGTCGGGACGTGCGCGCGGGACTCGCTCCGGGGTCGAACTCCCTCCCCGCTCCGGCGGGTCTCGACGGCTCGGTAACGGAACGTCAGGGGCCGTGGACATACCGCGCACGCGGGGCCGAGAACAGGGCTGCGAACACGCAGCGCCGCGGGCTGCGAGTCCAACACCGTGACACTGTAGTTTGACCTGCCGTGAGTAAAAGCAAGCGCAATAGTCCGAAGCCCGGAGGGAACCGGGCCCAGCGTCTCGCCGAGCGGCGGGCGGCCTTGGAATTGCAGGCGGCGCAGGCCGGTGCGCGTCCGTTCGAAGGACTGGCCGCGGAGTGTGATCTGGTCGCGCTGCGCGAATTCGTGCCGTCGGCGACCGCGACACTGCGGCTATCGCCCGAGATCGCGGCGGAGCGTTCCGTCGTGCTGGCCACGGTGTTGCCGGGCGCGGTCGCCGGGTTGGTGCGGGCGGGCGAGCGGCCGACCGGATACGTCGCCACACAGGTGCAATTCCAGGGTCCGGATCCGGCCGCCGATATCGCGGCGGCGATCCTGTGGACGCAGTCCGCGGAACCCGGCGAATCGCTGACCACGGCCGAAAGTGCCGCAGGCGGACCACGATTGGCGGATGTGATCGATGCGGACGCACAGCTGGAACTGACCGTGCACCAGGACTTCGACTGGTGGGTGCCCGAGGGTGTGCAGCCCGATCCGCAGATCGCCGCGACCATCGAACAGGCCAAACAGGCGATCATGCCGTCCGCGCGACTGGAACTCGGCCCCGATTCGATTGGTGCGGGCTGGTGGGTCGATGCCGGTGATAAGGCGCATCTGCGCTGGGTGCGCCCGGAGGACGAGGACGATCTGATGCTGGCGCTGGCGCGCTTGCATGCGTCGGGCGGACTGCATCTCGGCGATGGCTCCCGTTTCGCGGGTTCGTTCCGCACGCATGGCCTGCTGGTGCCGGTCTTCGACCTGGATCCGGAATCGCATGCCAGCGAGTGGACCAAACCGGCGATCGAATTCGGGGAACGCCTGGCGGCGGTGCTGGCCGATGATGCTCCGCTGTCGGCCGACGAGCGCCGCTCGCGAGACGGGCTGCGGTCGCGTCAGGTCACCCTGCGGTGATTTCAAAAAAATCACGAAGAATTTTGTGAAACACCCTCCTTTCTGATCATTGCTCGGTTAGGTTCTCTGCATCACCGAAAGCTGGTGGTGGTGAGCGAAAGTCTCACCGAAGATGAGGAAAGTAGGACCATCATGGACATCATTCTGACGCTGCTCAGGACGCTGCTCAGCTCGTTGAGTGCCGCATAATCCGATATGCGGACTGCGGGGTCGCGGCCCCGTCTGTCTCACAGCGACAGGGCCGGCTCGTCGCGACGAGCCGGCCCTGATTCGCCAGTCCTGAATTAAATGATGCCGCCCGCGGCGGACGGAGCACCGGCAGTATCGCGCGGAGCATTCATTTCACGAGCGATAAAATTCTCCAGGTCGAACAGGTTCGACCCGGCGCGATCGGCGATGGTGAGCAGGGTCGTCATATTGGCGACCTCTTCCACCTGCTCCTTCAGGAACCACTGCATGAACTGTTCACCCAGGTAATCACCCTCTTCGCGGGCGGTGCTCGCCAGCTGGATGATCTGGTCGGTGACATTCTTTTCCTGCGCGAGGGCCAGCGCGATCGGTTCGCGCGCATTCTCGAATTGCGATTTCGCGGGGGCGATACCAGAAATCTCGACGCTGATATCCCGGTCCAGGAAGTACTGCACGATCATCATCGCGTGATTACGCTCTTCGACCGCCTGTGCATAGAAACGCTTGGCCAGCTGCGGCAGATCCGCATTGTCGAACCACACCGCGATCGCGATGTATTGATGCTCGGCAGTGAATTCGTGCCGGATCTGATCGTGGAGCAGACCATGAAATTTGCTGTGCGATGTGTCCGGATGGCTGGCCATACTTGCGACATTAGCGCTGGTCATGGTGCGTGTCATCCAAGTGCAGCCTTATTGAGGCTAGTGTTGCCTAATTAATTCTTACTCGCGCCCGCCATTTTCGGAGCGGAAATGGCGGCGCGCGGTGTGGTGCGCAGCTCGCGCGAGATGAACTCCTCGACGTCGAACAGATCGCCCGCGGCACGGTCGATGACGGTCAGCAGGGTGGTCATGCCAGCGACATCCTCCACCTGTTCCTCGAGGAACCACTGGATGAACTGCTCGCCGAGGTAGTCGCCGCTGGCCCGCGCGCTGCCGGCCAATTCGGTGATCTGCGCATTGCGGGCGCGCTCGGATTCCAGCAGGAAAACGACTGCGCCGCGCGGTGATTCGAAGGTGGACCGCACGTCGTCGAGGCCGCCGATCCGTACCTCCAGATTGCGGTCCAGCAGGTACTGCACCATAGGGCGTGCGAGCGGTGCTCGGCGGATTTGCCGTAGCTGTGCCTGGCCAACTGCGGCAGGCGATTCGAATCGAAGTACACCGCCGCCGCCAGATACTGCTGCGAGGCGGTGAAGCCACGACGAATCTGGTCGCGCAGCAGGTCCGGGAACCGCTCGTCGGATTCGGTATCGGGCATAGGCCCGACGCTACCGCGTCAGTAGATCGTCCGGGATCGGTTGGTCCTTCGCGAGATCGTCGAAGAATTGACTCGCACGTTGCTTATCCCACAGCAATACATTTCCGCTATCGGTATCGGTGAAGCCGCCGATCGGGACGGTGGTCGCCACGGTATCGCCGCGCATCGCCCAGCCGAGCTGGCCGAGATTCCAGATGTGATCGCCCTTATCGACCTTCAGCGATTTCGCGGTATCGCTCGCCAGCGGCCACAGCGTGAACGGATTTGCCAGCGTGCCCCCGCTGGTCGCCTTCTTCAGCAGGGCGGCCATGAACAGGCGCTGGTTGTTCATCCGGTCGATATCCGCGAGGGCGGTTGCCCGGCTGCGGACGAAACCCAATGCCTGCGGACCGTTCAGGGTCTGGCAGCCGGCAGGCAGATTGATGCCCGCGAGCGGATCGTCGATGGCCTTGGGCACGCAGACTTCTATGCCACCGAGGGTATCGACGATCCCGGCGAAGCCACCGAAACCGATCTGCGCGTAGTGATCGATATGCACGCCCGTGGCGGTTTCGACGGTTTGCACCAGCAACGGTGCGCCGCCGAAGGCGAAAGCGGCGTTGAGCTTGTTCTTGCCGTGGCCCGGAATGCTCACGTACGAGTCGCGCGGCAGGCTGACCAGCGTGGTCTTACCCGATTTCGGAATGTGCACCAGCATGATCGTGTCGGTGCGCTCGGGTCCGACCTCACCACCGGTGGCGAGTTCCTGTTCCTGATCGGGCGTGAGGCCGGCCCGGCCATCGGAGCCGACGAGCAGCCAGTTCGCCCCCGGGGTGTCGCCGACGCGGTCGGAGTATTTGGTCAGTGCGTCGATCCGATTGAGCGAACCGTCGAGTTTGATGACGGCGCCGACCACCGCGAGAACCAAAACCACCAACAGCACTAGGAACCACCGGAACGGGTGCAGTTTGCGACGGCGGCGCGGCGGGCGAGGTTCGCGTTCGCGGCGCGACGGCGGTAAGGAGGGCGGCGGCGGGGGTACTGCGCGGCGCCGGTTCCGCGGTTCGTGATAGGGAACCGGCTGCTGGGGCGGCGCATAGCCGGGGACGCCGCGCGGCTGGGCCGTGTGGTGCCGCTGCGGCTGCTGAGTCGGCGCATGGGCCGGTCGGGAGTTGCTCGGCGGCCTTCGCGTTTCGGGCGGTACCTGCGAATACGCAAGTGGCGGTGGGTAATCCGACCCGTCGCGCCGGATGACCTTGGTGGGGTCGATATGCCTCGGGTTCGGACCGGGTCGGCGCCGCCCCGGCGGATGGGGCTCGCGCCGCTGCGGCGGCATGGACGGCGCACCGGGATTTCCGAAGGGGTGCTGCACCCGGCGCGTCCGCTCGTAGCGCTGGGGGTCGTCGCCGTTCATCACACAGACTCTACTGTTCGAGGGCCGTCAGGAGGCTTGACGAGCGGCCCGAAGTTGGCGCGCTCGGGTAAGCGCTTGCCAATAAATTCGCCCTGCGGACCCGCGGGGTTACGGCAACCACGAAACGTGACCGCGTAGCAATGTATAGCCGATATAGGCGACCGCATCGATCGTCGCGTGGGCCAGCACCAGCGGCCAGAGTCGGTTGGTGCGCTGCCAGAACCGGCCGAAAATCACCCCCATGACCAGATTGCCGAGCCCACCGCCCAAGCCCTGATACAGGTGATAGCTCCCGCGCAGCAGTGCCGAGGCCAGCAGCGACCGGTTCTCCGACCAGCCGAGCCTGCGCAGTCGGGTTATGAGATAGGCCACTACCAGGATTTCCTCGGCCGCCGCATTCGCACACGCGGACAGGATGAGTGCGGGCAACCGCCACCAGTGGTCACGGAGGGAACTCGGCACGATCGTCACGCTGAATCCCAGCGCATGCGCGGTCAAGTACAGCCCGAGCCCAGGTAGCCCGATGACCGCCGCGAGGATCAGTCCCGGCAGCACATCCGAACGCCAACGGACCCTGGCCAATCCGATCAACCGCGGCCCGATCCCGCTGCGCCACAACAGGTACAGCCCGAGCGCCGCCCATCCGACCAGTCGCAACGCGCTGAGCAGCTGAAACAACAGGTCGATAGTGGATTGCGCCGCCCGCGTCGGATTCAGTGCGACGGTCTGCCCGCCCACCCCGCCGGGCGACAGCGCGCTCTCGAGCAACGCCAGCGCCGCATTCAACCCACTCAGCCCGAATGTCACCATCAGCACGACCAGGATTTCGAGCCGAATCCCCAGCCGCTCCCGATCGGTCAGCTCGGGCTCGTCCCACCCGGGACCGGTCTCAGCACGCATGCGTCCGAATCTATTGCCCACGCCGAACCGGCGGGTGCGGTGCGTGTCGCGTCGTACTGATCGGCGGTTCGAGGCGGAGCCCCGCCGTCTATTCAGGTCCGGTCGCTCTGACCGTTTGCGGAGTGAAATTAGGTAAACCTAAGCCAGGTGGCACCTCTGCTTTCGGCAACCGCTCCCCGACAATCCTCAACTTTCGACCCCCTCCCGACGGCAGCACGTCACCGGCGCACGTCCCGGCCACCCCGTGCTTCGCAGGTAGGCGTGTCGGACCGGCGTGAGTAGGTGGATGCGTGTGAGCGGGCGGGTGGGGTGAACAGGTGGGTTCGGGAAGTAGGTGGTGGACAGGCATGGTTACGGTGGGGGTATGGCGGATGGCGTGCAGGCGGCGCATGGGGTGGCGGGGGAGCCGGTGTTGCTTTCGTTGGCGGCGCCATCGGCGGCGCGGCGGAGTTTGGACGAGGGGCTGGTTCGAGCGGTGGGGACTGCGGCGGCGGGCGTTCGGGTGCTGGACGCCGATGTGACCGATCGGGAGGTCGCCGATTTTCTGGTTGAGCTCGCACACTCGGATGGCGGCTTCATTGCGCGCACGTCCGATGGGGAGCGAGCGCTGGCTATCGTTGCGGGAACGGTTGCGGCGTTGTGCGGTGAGGATGTTCGGGCGGCGCTGGCCCGGCCCGATATCGCGTTCCTGACCTCATTGAAGCCACCTGCGGTCGAGGCGGCGCGCAGCGTGTTGCTGGCGATCGAAACCGATGCGCCGGACGATCTGGCTGGAACTCTGAGCATCCTCCGCGCACGCAAGTAATGTCGTAACCGTGCCGCGAATCGCGTACTTCGGGCCGTCCGGAACTTTTACCGAGATGGCCCTCGCCGAACTCGAGTCCTTGCAAGCCTTCGACGGACCGGTCGAGCGAATTGCCGCGCCCAGTCAAGGTGCGGCCCTGGACCTGATTCGGTCCGGTGATGTCGAGGGTGCCGTCGTGCCGATCGAAAGTTCGGTCGAGGGCTCCATTTCGGCGACCCTGGATTCGCTGGCCATCGGTCCGCGGTTGCAGATCATCGCCGAAACCGAACTCGAGGTGAGCTTCGCGATTCTGGCGAAGCCGGGGACGGAACTCGCGGATGTTCGTACCTTGGCCGCCTATCCGGTCGCCGGGGCGCAAGTGCGGCTCTGGATATCGCGCACGCTGCCGGATGTCGAGCTGTACACCTCGGCCTCGAATGCGGCTGCCGCCGAGGATGTCCTGGCCGGTCGCGCGGATGTCGCGGTCTCCACCGCGCTGGCCGGTGAACGCCTCGGTCTGACGGCGCTGGCGTCGGGTGTCGCCGATCATGACCAGGCGGTCACCCGCTTCGTGCTGGTAACCCGCCCGCGCGTCGCGCCGCCCGCAACCGGTGCGGATCGCACCTCGATCGTGCTCGAGCTGCCCAACGAACCGGGTTCCCTCATGCGTGCGTTCGCCGAATTCGCTACGCGCGGTATCGATCTCACCAGAATCGAATCCCGGCCCACCCGAACCGGTATGGGCACCTACCGCTTCTACCTCGACTGCGTCGGGCATATCGACGACACGGCGGTCGCCGAGGCACTCAAGGCACTGCATCGCACGGCGCGGATCCGTTTCCTCGGCTCCTGGCCCGCGACCTCGGCTACCGGAACCCCGCCGCCGTCAGATGAACCGGCCGCTGAGTGGCTGACCCAGTTGCGTAAGGGGGAGGCCGACCTATGACCGGCAGATTGATACTCGTCCGGCACGGCGAGACCGAAGGCAACGTCGCCAAGATCCTGGATACCCGTATCCCGGGGCTACCGCTCACCGAACGTGGTGCGGCCCAAGCGAAAACATTCGGTTCGAGTCTGCTGAGGCCGCCGAAGGCGTTGTTCTGCTCGGCCGCGCTGCGGGCCCGACAGACCGCCGGATACGTCGAGGCGGTGACCGGCGTACCGGTCGAGGTGCTCGATAACATCCACGAAGTTCAGGTCGGCGAACTGGAAGGCCTGAACACCGAAGCAGCCCATTCGTGTTTCCAGCGGATCTACCGCGCGTGGCACGAAGGTGACCTCGCCGAGCGTGTCCCCGGCGGCGAATCCGGATACGACGTGCTGGCCCGCTTCCTGCCGGTCATCGAGGACCTGCGCACCAAATACCTGACCGACGGCAGCGACGGCGACATCCTGGTGGTCAACCACGGTGCCGCCATGCGCCTGGTATCCCGCAACCTCAGCGGCGTGGCACCGCCGTTCACCACGAACAACCACCTCGACAACACCGAAACCATCGAACTCGTCCCGCGCCCCGTCGGCGGCTGGGAATGCATCCGCTGGGGCCGCTTCACCCCACCCTTCGCCTACAAGGCATCGCCGACTGCCGACGACCCCATGGGCTGAATTCCCTTGGGGCACAGTGCGTCCCGCCCGATCCTCAGGACAATGTCGGATGCCTCGGAAACTCTTCCCGCTCCGGCAAGGAATGGATCAGATCCTCCACGGCGGTGCGTAGGCGGGCCGGAGTACCGCTGGCCAGCGACGACCACTTGGTGCCGTCGTCGGCCACGCTCGCCGTCGAGATGAATCGCCCGTTGCGGGTGTTGAACACAGCGATGTGGTTGTCGACAATGTCGCGGGTGCCGTCCCCGTACCGCACGGCGGTGATCTGAGCATGCGAATGGATTTCGACCACGGCCGAGGCGAGGGTTTGCGCGTCCTGCGCGGGTTTGCCGACCTTTGCGAGTCGGTCGGCGGTGGCAGTGGTATCGCCGACGTCCTCGAAGATCGTGGCAAGCTCCTCGGTCGGTGCGTTCATGCCGTAGAGCTCGAGTGGCTTGGCGGTGCCGAGCGCCGCTATCACGGTGCCGGCCAGGTCAATTCCCACTTCGTCGATCACATAAGAGTCCTGCCCGCGAAGGGCGACGACGGAAAGGTCATCGCCCTTGGCCAGACAGAAACGACTCACGTACCCGTTGACGATCAGCCGCATGGCGACGATCCAGTGCGGTCGGTTCAGCACCCGGAGTCGGTCCTCCAAGTCGGGCTGAACCCCGCCGTCGATCAGCAGGTCTCGTTGTTCGAGCGACTCGGCCGCGGTGGCCATGGCCGCCTGATGCGCGGGCACGCTATCGAAGCGGGCGTATGCGTTCAGCACAACCGGTAGGTCATCGAGGTCCAGTTTCTCGCGGAGAAACTGGACCTCGTCGAGCGACAGCACAACCGCCTCGAGTGCGGACGGCCCACCATTGGTACCGAGGACGGTCACTCAACCGTCCCGGCGTGGGCACCGATCACGCCATCGGCGGCGTAGCGGCCATCAGCGAAGTGATCGGATCGCAGGTCCACCTTGCTGTCGTGCTCATCCTCGTCGTCCTCGTCGTCGCGGGCTTGGTTTCCCAGCAGCGGGTTGCCCGCGCTGTTGCTGATCGACCGGGCCGGTGTGGCGTCGACAGATGCGACTGTCTCGGGTCCCGCAGTCGCGGTGTTGCCGCCGGTCACGCTGCCCGTCCCCCAGCCCTCCGGCAGTTTGAGCTGGACGTTACCGACACCGGCCGAGGTGCCCGAGAACGAGACCGCACGGGTCGCGGTAGCACCGCCCGCCGCGGCCATCGTGCCACCCATCGCGCCACCCATCGCCATCGGAGCCATGGTCGCCATCGGCGCGCTCGCCACCGTGGCGACCGCATTGCTCGCCACACTGCCGACCGTCGACACACCGGTGCTGACAACCGACCCCACTGCCTGCGCGGCCTGCGTGGCGGCACTGGCCACACCCGGGTTGGACACGAAAGCCTGCACGGCGGCGACCGCCGTCGAGATCGGGTCGGTGGGCGCTTCGAACGCGGCATCGGCGGTCCCGTTCGGATCGGCCTGGCCCGCACCCGCGGCGATGGGCGGCGGCATCATGAACTCGGCGGGTGTCGCCACCATCGCCGAGGTCGCCGCCTCATAGGTATCCATAACCATGGCCGCGCGGATATCCATTGCGTGCCTGGCGACCTCGGCGGCCTCATAGGCGCCGCTGAGCGCGCCGGGCGGGTTCGCCGCGGCGACCAATGCGGTATTGACGGCCGCGATTTCGGGCGGGCTCGGCATCGCGAGCGCGGCAACGCCGTAAGCGATGACGTTCGCCGCGGCCTTGCCGCTCATCGCCGCCGCCTGCACGCCCTGCTGTTCGGACCAGCCGAGGAATCCGGTCAGTTTGCCGAGCGCGGCGAGACCGTTGACACCCTGCATGCCGACGCCCAGTTCGGCCATGACGCGTGCAACGGTGGTCGTCGCGTCCACCCAGGCGGTGGTGAGTCCGCCCCAAGCGGTAGCGGCGGCCGAAATCGGGACCGCGTGTGCGCCCGCATGAAGTGTGGCCGAGTTGATTTCGGATGGCCGGGCGATCCACAGGACCCCGGTTACTCCTGCAACCATGCTTGTAACTCCCCTGAATGTCTGAATGGTGGTTGAGGACGGCGGTGCGGGCTAGATCTGAATGGCGTTGACTCCGGCGGCGCGCACGACGTCGCCGGCGATGTGCTGAGCCAACTGCATTCGCAGTGTCTGAGCAGCATGGTGCAGTTCGAGAATGCCCTGGGCGACGGCATGATCGTGGCTAGCCGCGCCCTGGTTGAAGTGGCTGGCGGCCACGAGCGACACCTCTTCGGTACCGGATGGAATCACGTGCGTCGCCGGCGCGGTGATCATGGACGCCGCGGACAGCCGCTCGGCGACCAGATCGAGTTCGGCCGCTGCGGCGAGAACGGCCTCGGGCGAGATCAGTACATGTCCAACCATGACTCGACTCCTTCTAGTGGCTGTGGGGCGGAACCACGAGAATTCCCCCTTCGAGTGATAGGACGCGACGGCAACGCGATCGGTTCCATCGAATCCCCCAATTTTGTTCCGGCTGTCCGTGCTGGTTTCACGCTCGTCGAGCCGAGCACGATCACAGCTTGGATAAGACTAGCCCCATCCCAGCTCATGCAACCGGTCTTCGTCAATGCCGAAATAGTGTGCAATCTCATGGATCACAGTGATCGCGACCTCCTCGACGACCTCGCGCTCATCGCCGCAGATGTCGAGAATCGCCTGGCGATAGATGGTTACGGTATCGGGTAGGGAACCGCCGTAGTGACTGTCGCGCTCGGTCAACGCGATTCCGTGATACAGCCCGAGCAGATGTGGATCCTCCGTATTGCGCGGTTCGATCAGCACGACCACATTGTCGATGGCACGGGTCAATTCCGGCGGAATGAGATCGAGCGCATCGCCGACCAGTTCCTCGAACCGATCCGCGGACATGGTCACCGCCATCAGCGCGGTTGCGGCTGCGGTGGCAGCGGCGCGGCGCCGGGCAGCGGGGCGGGCGTCGAGCGACCGGAGTTCGGCGGCGGCACCGGAGCCTGGCCGTTGATCAGGATGTCGCCCTTCGCCGTTCCGGTGATCGGCGCGAAACCCTCACGGTCGGTGCCCTTGCCGATCATGCAGTCCAATTTGCGGCTGCCCGCCAGCCAGCTCCGCGCGTCGAGATAGTCGAAGAACACCGTGAGCGTCTTATTGCGCACCGCGTCGGGTGAGCCGAGATAGTCGTTGGTCGCTCGGGCGCACTCGTCCTCCATGAACTTGTCCTGGTCGTCTTTTGCGGGCGGGGCGCCGGAAAAGTGCGGGCCGAGGTCGACGGTGGACACGATCTCGACCGCGTGCGCCTGCGCGCAATCCACCGGATCGGAAGGCAGATTCTGATTGATGCCGAGGCAGGTTCCGGGTTCGAAGACCTTGGACTGATCGTGTTCGGCGGCGGCGCCGTTGGTCGGCAGCGGGGTGCCGGTACTGCCGGAGAACTGGAGTCCGCAGCGCAGTGTTCGGTCGCCGTGCTTCCACCCGTCCGGACTCGGGTACATCAGGCCGACCACATACCGGCCGCGCGGATCGAACTTGCTGTTCAGATACTGCTCGACCGCGGGCGTGCAGTGCTCTTCCTTGAGTTCGGTCAGCCGCAACGAGTCCGGAAAGCGTGAGCCGGGACCGAATTCCACGCCGGGGTATTTCGACATATCGATATCGGCCGCGACCTCGAACAGATGCTTGTTGGAGCAGGCGACCTTCACCAGATCGCCGCGGTCCTGTTTGCTCCAGCTGAGGCAATCGCCCTTGGCCGCGGTGCCGAACTCCTTGTCCAGAGCGGTCTGTCCGGGCGAAGCCGGATTGTGCGCCTCGAGGCCCTTGTTGTTGTCGTAGCCGGTGATGAACAGGCCGACCAACGAGATGATGACGGCGCCGGCCGCCGCGGCGAGTAGTACCCAGCGCAGCTTCGGCGCGGACAGATGCAGCTTGCCGTCAGCGACGACGTCGCGGTCGATGATCACCGACCGCGGGAACGATTCCGCGCGCGACCACTCGCCCGAGGGCGACTCGGATTCGTGCGGGTCCATGGTCACATCTTCAACAGACATCGCGACCCATCATGTCAGCGTCCGATCGCTGGTGCCACGACCTGGCCGAATCGATCCGAAGCGCCCCGGTCGAACCCATGCGAGGCGCGTCATCCGCGGAACGCGGACAGGAACAGGCCGGGCAGGCGCACCGGATTGGCGGTCGCGAAGAACTCGGTCAGCTTAGGTCCGGTCGCGGCCGCGGTCGCGTTGTCGACGAACCACGGCGGGTTCGGCGACAGCGTCAGCTCGCCGCGCAGCAGCGACCGGGCAACGGCCGGAACGGTCCGCGCACCACCGTGCGCTCCACATCGTCGAGCAGGAAGGCGTCCGTTGTGCACCACGCCGACTGCGGGGTGCAACATAGCGCGGGCGGACTCCGGCTTGGTGTTCCGGTGTACCGGTTGCGGGCACAGTGAGAACGCGGATGTGAACGCCGCCAAGAATATTTTGGCCGCCGGGCTGGCGGTCACAGTTTGTGGAGCCCTCGTCGTTCGGCGGTCTGTGAAGCAGGAACCAGCGGGAATCCGTGAGGTATTACCGCACCAACCCGTGTGACGGGTCGCAATCCCCGCCTTCGAACGCAGGGAGGAAGTCGAATTGCGGTTTCACGCCCAATCCGGGCACCTACCCTATTGCGGCGTCGCCGCTCGATGACGCGACCATTAGGCTGGTCACCCATGATCGACCTCCGATTCCTGCGGGACAACCCCGACGCGGTTCGCGCCTCGCAGCGTGCCCGCGGCGAAGACCCCGCCCTCGTCGACGCGCTGCTCGAGGCGGACGCGGCACGTCGTGCGGCGGTGGCCACCGCCGATAACCTGCGTGCCGAGCACAAGGCGATGGGCAAGCGGATCGGCAGGGCGACCCCGGAGGAACGGCCCGTCCTGTTGGAACAGGCGCAGGAGATGTCGGCGAAGGTCAAGGAGGCCGAGGCCGCGCAGCACGCCGCCGACGCCGATATGGCCGCCGCGCATCGTGCCATCTCGAATGTCGTCCAGGAGGGTGCCCCCGCGGGCGGCGAGGACGATTACATCGTGCTCGAAACCATCGGCACGCCAAGGGAATTCGACTTCGAGCCCAAGGACCATGTGGAGCTCGGCGAATCGCTCGGTCTCTTCGATATGGAGCGCGGGGCGAAGGTTTCGGGCGCGCGCTTCTACTTCATGACCGGTTACGGCGCGTTGCTGCAGCTCGGTCTGTTGCAACTCGCCGCGCAGCAGGCGGTGGCCAATGGGTTCACCATGATGATTCCGCCGGTGTTGGTGCGTCCGGAGATCATGGCCGGTACCGGATTCCTCGGCCAGCACAGCGCCGAGGTCTACCACCTCGAGGAGGACGAGCTGTATCTGGTCGGCACCTCGGAGGTGCCGCTGGCGGGCTACCACTCGGACGAGATCCTGGACCTGAGCGCCGGCCCGAAGCGCTATGCGGGCTGGTCGTCGTGTTTCCGGCGCGAAGCGGGCAGCTACGGCAAGGACACCCGCGGCATCATTCGGGTGCACCAATTCGACAAGGTCGAAATGTTCGTGTTCACCACACCCGAGGAGGCCGCGGCCGAACACAAGCGCCTCCTCGCCTGGGAGCAGGACATGCTCGCGGCTATCGAGGTGCCTTATCGGATCATCGATGTCGCCGCGGGCGATCTCGGCAGTTCGGCCGCCCGCAAATTCGACTGCGAGGCGTGGGTGCCCACCCAGCAGACCTACCGCGAGCTCACCTCGACCTCGAACTGCACCACTTTCCAGGCCCGCCGCCTCGCCGTGCGGTATCGCGACGAGAACGGAAAGCCGCAGATCGCAGCCACTTTGAACGGTACGCTCGCGACCACCCGCTGGATTGTGGCGATTCTGGAGAATCATCAGCAGGCCGACGGTTCGGTGCGGGTGCCCGCCGCGCTCGTGCCGTTCGTCGGGACCGAGGTGCTTACACCATCGCGATAGGACATCGAAATGGCCCGGCCCACATTACCTACAGGTAAATAGCTAGAGGTTCGCCATGCCGGATTCGCGGGATGTGACAACTGCAGGTAATCGTTATGTCTAGGCTATTCCCCGTGCGAGAAATCGGGTCTCGCGGCGATACCCGAACGCGGGTGCGGGCCGCGTCTGCGTTGGCGACAGCAATGGTCATGTCCCGGACAACCGGGGCCTTCTATGTCATGGGGGGCGCGCTCGGACTGCTGATCACGGCAGTTGCCTCGGG
The DNA here is from genome assembly GCF_040680755.1 of Nocardia sp. NPDC051990. Taxonomy (NCBI): domain Bacteria; kingdom Bacillati; phylum Actinomycetota; class Actinomycetes; order Mycobacteriales; family Nocardiaceae; genus Nocardia; species Nocardia sp. NPDC051990. The sequence continues at coordinate 153,767 of NZ_JBFAXH010000004.1, forward strand.
CAGCGAAGGTAATCGAACGCTGGTGGGTATCGCCGCCGCGGTGGCGCTGCTGCTCGGACTCAGCCTGCTCGGCTGGGGTCCGCAGTTGCCGCATGGGATTCATCATGGTTATGTCGCGATCGCGACGGTATTGGTGACCATCGCGGTATACGCGTTTCCGAATACCGTCGGCGCGATCGGTCTCGCCTCCTTCTTTGTCTTCGTGGCCTGTGACGCGGCATTGTTCTTCGCGTGGCCACAGGCATTCGCCCATATCGCCTTCGCGATGGCCATGTGCCTGTGGGTGATGCCGATGCGGCCGGTACATCCCGCATTACCGTGGTGGTCCGGGTTGATTCCGGCGGGGGTGACCTTCGGCGTCGGTGTGGTGGTCGGCGTTCTGACCCGAATGGCCTCCGAGGCCGATATCGATGTACTCACCGGCCTGCTCAACCGGCGTGGTTTCGACCGGGCATTGAACGGCGCGATCGAAACCGCCGCTCGCAACGGTCAGGGATTGGCGCTGGTGCTGGTCGACCTCGACCGCTTCCGTAAGATCAACGATCACCTCGGCCAGCGTGCGGGCGATGCAGTCCTGCAACGGGTCGCCGACACCTGGTCGAAATTGCTCGCACCCGATCAGCGACTGGCCCGCTACGGCGGTGACGCCTTCGCGCTGCTATTGCCGAATACCACCGAGCAGGCCGCGATTCTGCTGACCGAGCAGTTGCGGGCATCGGTGACCACCGGATGTTCGGCAGGTGTCACCTCCTGGCAGCAGGGTGAGTCGGGTTCGTTGCTGGTGAGTCGGGCCGATGTCGGTCTGTACCGGGCCAAGCAGGCGGGGCGCAACCGGACGGTGCTGGAGTCGTCGCGACAGTTGCCGCTGGCGGTCGAGTTGCGCGAGGCGATCGACCGCGGCGCGCTCGATGTGCACTACCAGCCGATCGTCAGCCTGACCGAGGGCGGCGGCAAAGCGGTCGGTGTCGAGGCGCTGCTGCGCTGGTCGTCGAGTGCGCAGCCCGATGTCACCACCGAGGGGCTGATCCGAGTTGCCGAGGAATACGACCTGATCGCCGATCTGGACGAGCTGGTGTTGCGCCGGGCCTGTGCCGACGCGGCCCGGTTGCAGGAGACCTTCGCGCAACTCGACCTGACGCTGAACGTGAATGTCAGCGGCCTGGAACTGGCCGAGGCCGGTTATGCCGACCGCGTCGCCAGTATCCTGGCCAGCACCGGATGGCCCGCCGACCAACTGGTGCTCGAGGTGACCGAGAGCGAGTTGGCGGCCGAATCCCAAACAGCCATTGGCAATCTGCACATCCTGCGCGAGCGCGGGGTGCGCATCGCGATCGACGACTTCGGCACCGGCTACTCGTCGCTGAGCCGGCTCGCCACCCTGCCCAGCGACATTATCAAGGTCGACCAGTCCTTCGTCGCCGCGATCCGTTCGGACTCGCCCGCGCCGCCGCTGCTCGGCGTGATCGCCGCACTGAGCAGTGCACTGGACCTGCAGGTGATCGCCGAGGGCGTGGAGACCGAATACCAGGCCGCGGTGCTGACCGAACTCGGTTTCGCACTGGCCCAGGGCTACCACTACAGCGATTCGCACCCGGTTTCGGAACTGATCACCGATCTGAACGAGCATCAGGGGCGAGTCGGCCCCGGGGCCAGTGATCGGGAACTCGGCGACGGTGACCTGCATACCGCCGACGGGTGGTTGCCACTCGGCTGAGCACGGCCGGTCTGTGCGTAGGTGTGGATTCCGGCCGAGGGCGGGCTTGTGTGTTGTGGTGCCGTCCGGGAAACCGCTTGACGGGTTCGGGGCAGGTCGTCAGGCTGACGTAAGCAATGCCTCGAATGGCCGATGTGTCGCGGGTCGGTCGGGAGTTGCGGGGGTGGCGGTACCGTGCGGGGATGGTGGCGCGGGCGAAGGTGGGGTTGGCCTTCGGGTTCTGCATCGGGGGCGGGGTGGCGGTGCAGGGCCGGATCAATGGGGCGTTGGGGGTGCGGTTGCAGGATGGGATCGCGGCTGCCTGTATCAGTTTCGGCCTCGGTCTGGTGGTGTTGCTGATCGCATTCGCGGTCAGTCGGCGGCTGCGGGACGGGTTGGTGCGGGTGCGGCGGGCGGTGGCCAGTGCTGAGCTGCGGCCGGTTCAGTTGTTGGGTGGGCTCTGTGGTGCGTTCTTCGTTGCGTGCCAGGGGCTTACTGTTGCCGCGATCGGCGTCACGGCCTTCACCGTTGCCACGGTAGGCGGCCAACTGCTGAGCAGTCTGGTGGTGGATCGGCTCGGGCTGGCGCCGAACGGCCGCACTCCGGTCACGGTTTCGCGTGTCGGCGGCGCGGCGCTGGCCATGGTCGCGGTGGGTCTCGCCGCGGCCGGACGGTCCGGCGCGCCGGTCGGATCCGCGGCGGTGCCCGAATGGCTGCGCACCGGTCCCACCGCTGTGCTGATCCTCCTGCCCGCGCTGGCCGGAATCGGACTGGCTTGGCAGCAGGCGGTCAACGGTTGCGTAGGCGCGGTCGGCGGCCCGTTCTCCGCCGCCTTGGTGAACTTCGGCATTGGTACCGCGGCGCTGTTCGCGATCGAGGCCGGCATCCTGGTCGGCACGGGCTGGCCGACCGAATTCCCCAGGGAGCCATGGCTTTACCTGGGCGGACTAATCGGCGTCGCCTTCATTGCGTTGGCTGCCATCACCGTCCGCTGGATCGGTGTCCTGCTGCTCGGCCTGACCTCGGTCGCAGGCCAACTCCTCGCCTCGATCGCCTTGGACCTCCTCACCCCAACCCGCGCCGGCCTTTCCCCAACCGCGGCACTCGGCTGCACCCTGACCTTCATCGCCGTCATAATCGCCACCCACTCACGAACCTGACCCACCGACACTTCAGTTCCGACAGGCCCGTCGGCTATTCGGCGCTGGTCTCCCGGCACAATGGCCAGGTTGTCGCACTTGTGGGGTTTGCGGCCTCGTTCGACGACATGTGTCCGGATATGGAGCCCAGCGCGGTGACCGTAGTGGTCGACAACGCCGAGAGCTCTAGCTCGCGGTGCTCGTATTCGTTGGGTTAGCTGCTGCCGAACCAGCCCGGAGGGAAGAACCACCCAAAGTTGCCCCAGCCCTTCCACGGGTTGCCGTGCCATGGGTTGCCAAAGCCATGCCATGGATTGCCGTGCCACGGATTGCCGTGCCATGGCTTGGCAGAGTCGGTCCACTGGTTGTCGTAGCTGTCCCACTCGTTGCCGGAGCCGAAGCTGCCGGAGCCGAAGCTGCCGTTGTCATCGGTCTGTACTACACCGGGTCCAGGCGTCGGTATTGCCATGGCGGGAGCTCCCGCTGCCGTCATCGGAACCACCGTCGCCACCCCGATCAGTGCGAATTCTGCAAGTAGTCGGCGCGTGGTGTTGCCGCGCGCTTTGTTGGTGATCATGGTGCCTTCTTCCGGCGAGTCGTCGCGCGGATCGACCCGTCGATCGTCGAACTCGTTGCTATTCCCCGACGCTCCTGATTCTAGGAGCGCACGGCAGGTCGCAACACACGTCAGCGGCCGGATTGCCTCGAATTTCAGAAACGACCGAGAGCCGGCTGAAGCCCCCGGGGTCAGACGAGTTTGCGCGAGCGCAGCTCATGCCCCTTGGAGGTTTTGCACCGCCCGGATTCCAGATCCCACTGCCACCCGTGCAAATTGCAGGTGAGGGTATTTCCGTCGACCACGCCGAATTTCGACAGATCCGCCTTCAGGTGTGGGCAGCGGCGCTGGACTTCCCAGCCGGCCAATTCGGTTGAGGAGGAATCATCGTGCGCCTCGGCGAACCAACCGTCCGCGTAGGCGATCCGCTCATCGGTGAGGCATTTGAAGAAGGTGTACAGGAATTCGTTGTAGCCGCCGATGCGCCAGGCCTGGAATCGAGTGGACAAAAAGATGGTATTCACCCAGTCCGGCTCATTATCGCGCAGCACGGTACGCACCAGCTCCGGCGCTATCCGGAAGCCGTAACGGTACTTGCCTTCACCCGCGATCGGCTCGCGTACCGCGCGCATGGGGAAGTCCAGCACCACGGTTTCGGCACCGATAACCAGTCCGACCGGGTAGCCGATCCCGTCGCAGATCAGCTCGCTCTGCTTCATGATCGGCTCGAACAGCGCCCGCAGCGGCTCCAGCAACGACTCGTCACCCGTTGCCCACGAAGCCTTCTCGGCCGCCAGCACCGGCGCGAGCCGCTGCGCCATCAGCTCGATGTATTCGGCCTTGTTGTCATAGATCAGGCCCGGCTCGAACGGATGGGTCAGCGACAGTTCCGCACCGCGCACATCGGCGACCGAACCCGGAATCATCAGGATTCCGCCCTCGTTGCCGTGGATTTTCATTTGTTCCAGGAATACGGTCTGATCCGGGAAGATATTGCCTTCGCCGGCGTCGAATCCCCCATCGCTTCCCGCGCCTCGGCGATCGTCATTGAGGTAGCGCAACTCGTCGTCGAGGAATACCGGCGGACCGGCCGACGGCACGACCCAGGTGGCGCCGACCTGCTCGATATAGCTGCGTGCCCGGTCCATTCCGCGCTGACGTTTCTGCTTGCCGAAATTCGACTTGGTCCGTGCCGGAATGTCGTAGACCATCGGATACCAGATCGCGCCCGAGTACTGCACCAGATGGACATCGATCTGTCCGAATGCGTCGTGCAGCACATCCATATCCACCGGACGGGCATCGTTCATATTGAAACAGGTGGTCTCGCCGTCGGAGACGACCAGCCCGGAGTCACCGATCGGACCGTCGGCGGGTGCGCGCATCGCGATGATCATGATGTCGATCTCGCCGTCGGGTCCGCTCACCCGATGTTTGACCGAATCCTCGGTTTCGAAGAACTTGTGGAAGCCGAGCTTCTCCAGTTCGCGCTTCAGATCCGGCACCGGATAGTCCGGCAGCAGCACGGTCGCGTCCTTATTGACGTGCTGCGCCAGATGCGCCGCGTCGAAGTGGTCGCGGTGCAGATGCGAGACGTACAGGAAATCGCAATCGCCTAGCTCGTCCCAGTCCAACTGGGTGTTGTCCGGAAACGGGAACCACGAACCGAAATACGCGGGATTGACCCAGGGATCGCAAAGGATCGATCCGGCCGCGGTGCGGATGTGGAATCCGGCGTGTCCGACGCTGGTGATCTGCACGAGCTGCTCCTCCTGACCGTTACCAGCCACCTAGGGTAGTGGTTAGGGTGAAACGTCGCCGATGCAGTAGCCCTCGGTGCCCTCGGTGAGGGTGAAGGTGCGCGTCTGCGTCACACCCGAGGAGTTCGTGACCGGAACCTGAACTGTGACGTAACCCGCGCGCAGCCACTCCGAGCCGATCTCCTGATCGGCGAATTTGGCGGTTCCGGTCAGTCTGCCCGGGTTGTCGGCCAGTGGCGGAGCTGTCGGACTGCCGGTCCCGTTGGGATCCCAGTTCGCCGAACTCGCCTTGCAGACCAGCGGGTATGTGCCCTCTTTATCCGATGCATCGAGCGGGGTGCCGACCAAGCGAGCCAGATAGCGCCGCACGGTATGCCTGGCATCGGCCTCATCGGGTCCGGCTTCGGCGCCGTCCTGCGCCACCCATGGGCAGACGATCTGGGACGAATTCTTCGTGGCCGCCATGACTTCGTCTCGATCGAAGGTGACCGTCGTTCCCGCGTTCTGCCAGGTGACGGTTTTCTGTGTGGTGGTCGCGGGCCGTGCCAGTGCGTTGAGGATCGCCTTCTGCTCGCTGGCCATATCGGCCACATTGCCCGGAGCCAGCATCCAGCATGTGGATCGCAGTTCGGTGGGTGTCGAGCCCGCCAAGACAGCGCCGAAGCGGGCCGCGACATCCGCCGCGCCGGACAGGCCGGGAACCTCACCGACCGGCACCGTGTATGCCTCCGCCAAGACCTTGGTGGATGTGGTCGGCATCGTCGCGGACGATGTGGTGGTGGTCGGCGCCGACGCTTGCTTCGGCTCATCGCCGGGAATACCGGATACGGAATCACAGCCGGCAAGCAGGATGGCGCCTGTCATCGCCAGACCACCCATGATGGCCACCAGCCCTCTCCGGTCGCGTTCGCGCGGGTCCTTCCAGTCGCGTTCACGCGGTATCGGGCGGGCGCGTTCCACTTCGAGGGTCCTCTTTCGTAGACGTTGAGCGATGGGTCAGAGGCGCGCAGTCGCGGCGGCTCTGCCGGATGAGAAAGTCAGCGACTACGCTAGCGGAATTGTGGAACCCGTCTACCGGACGATAATCGGGCTCGCCCGTACCGTCTTCTTCGTCGAAGGTTTGAAGTTCAGCGTCAAGGGCGATGAACATATTCCGGTGCGCGGTGGTGCCGTCCTCGCGGTGAACCACACCGGCTATATGGACTTCACCTACGCGGGTCTGCCGGTGCGCACTCCCAAGCGGTACATCCGCTTCATGGCCAAAAAGGAGGTGTTCGACAACAACATCTCCGGCCCGATCATGCGGGCGCTCAAGCACATTCCGGTCGATCGGTCCGCGGGGGCCGAGTCGTATCTGGCGGCGGTCGAATACCTCCGCAAGGGTGAGTTGGTCGGCGTCTATCCGGAGGCGACGATCAGCCGCAGCTTCGAGATCAAGGAATTCAAATCCGGTGCCGCGCGCATGGCGATCGAGGCGGACGTGCCGATCATCCCGATCGTCATCTGGGGCGCCCAGCGCGTATGGACCAAGGGCTTCCCGAAGCGTCTGGGCCGCACCAACACTCCGATCTCCATTGCCGTCGGCGCTCCGATCCAGCCCTATGAGCCCGCCGCTGATCTCACCGCACAACTCCGCAGCACCATGCAGGCCATGCTGCTGGATCTGCAGCAGAACTATGTGCACGAACCCGGTGCGTATTGGGTACCGGCACGTTTGGGCGGCACTGCGCCTACCCTCGAAGAGGCCGATGCCATGGATGCCGCCGAAGCCGAGGAGAAGGCGGCGCGCCAAGCGCCCAAGGATTCGTTGTAGGGGAAGCTATGTCGCGGGAACCGGTCTATGACATTCTCACCGGTTTGGTTCGCACGCTGTTCGCGGTGCAGGGTCTGCGCATCGACATCACCGGCCAGGACCGAATCCCGCGCACCGGCGGTGCCGTACTCGCCGTGAATCACACCGCCTATCTGGACTTCATGCAGGTCGGGCTGGTCGGGCGCAATTCGCGGCGCAATGTTCGTTACATGATGAAGGCCGAACTCGAGCACGGCATCGTCGGCTTTCTCATGAAGCACTGCAAGGCAATCGGGGTCGATCGCGAGGCCGGAGCGGCCTCATATCGGCGCGCCGTCGAGGCGTTGCGGGAAGGCGAACTGGTTGTGGTCTATCCGGAAGCGACGATCAGCCGCAGCTTCGAACTCAAGGAATTCAAATCCGGTGCCGCGCGCATGGCGATCGACGCGGACGTGCCGGTCATTCCCATCGTCATCTGGGGCGCGCACCGCATCTGGACCAAAGGTTTCCCGAAACAACTCGGCCGCCATCGGTTTCCGATCAATATCCGCATCGGCGATCCGACCCCGCCCGCCGACTCGACCGACGACCTGACCGCCGAAATCCGTACGCGGATGGGCGAATTGCTCGCGCAGGCGCAAACCGGCTACCCGATGCCCCAAGGCGCGCCATGGGTTCCGGTCCGCCTCGGCGGCAGCGCGCCCACCCTTGCCGAGGCCGCGATTCTCGAGCGGGAGGAGATGGCCCGCCGTCGCGCACAGCGGCGAACTCACTGAGCTGACTTGCACGGGGTTGGCGCCGGTACCTGTCCCTGGAAAAACTTGGCCGGTGGCACACCCATCAGAGCTTTGAAGTCCGCCGCCATGTGGGATTGGTCGTAGTAGCCGTGGATGGCTGCGACGTGGGCCAATGGCACCGCCACATTGCTCGCATCGACGAGTATCCGGCGGACGCGCCCGATCCGGGCGAAATGCTTTGGCGAGATGCCGATTCCGCTGGTGAACAGGTTGCGTAGTTGGCGTTCGCTGACGCCGAGGCCGGTAGCGAGTTCGTGGACCGTTGGTGTCGCGGAAATCGCGGCCACCGCGGCACCGAGCAGTTCGCGGTGCATGCGTCGGGTCGGGTCTTCGGAGATGCGTTGCGGGAGGACCTCTTCCAGGAATGGCAGTACCTCTTCCGTTGGCAGCGTGACGAGTTCGTTCGCCAATTCGGCGGCGACACCGGGGAGGTCGGCGAGGCGGACGACGCGATCGGCGAGGTCGGCGGCGGCGACGCCGAGCAGTTGGCGTGTGGTGCCAGGTGCCAAGCGCAGGCGGGCGCAGCCAGCGGGTTTATCGGATTTGGAGTAGGCGGCGCGAGTCCGCGGGCCGAGCACGAGTGCTTCGGGGCGATCGGCGGCGCGTAACACGATCGTGGTCTCGGCGTACGGCACATGCGTGAACGGCAGGGACGCATCGGCGATAGCGGGAAAGCGTCCCAGCTCGGTGATCCACGGACGCAGCGACTCCGGTGCGGGCACCGCGGATTCGATCAGGTCTACCTGCATGGTCACTCGACCCACTGTAAGCAGCGCACCGCCGGATACCGCGGCCGAAGCCGTGCCGAAATTTCCTATCGAACCGGGTGGCATCGGCGGCACGCTCTCCCCATGATCGTCATCACCGGTGCCACGGGCACCATCGGCAGTGAAATCGTCCGCCAGTTGGCCGCCCGCGATGTGCGGGTCCGCGCGATGACGCGGAATCCGGAGCGGGCGCGGGTGCCCGCCGAGGTCGAGGTGGTCCGGGGCGATTACCACGACCTCGACTCGATCGCCGCCGCGATGACCGGTGCCGACGCGGCCTTCCTCGTCGGTGTCCTCGGCCCCGACGACGCCGAAACCGATCGCGCGCTGGTGCGCACGGCTCGCGACGTGGGCGTCCGCCGGATTGTCAAACTTTCCGCCATCGGCACCGGCGACCCGGAAGTGGGCCGCGTCGGCACCTGGCATATGCCTGGTGAGCAGGCGGTCAGCCAAAGTGGCCTCGAATGGACGATCCTGCGACCGTCGAGCTTCGCCTCCAACACGCTGAGCTGGGCCGATGCCATCCGATCCGGCCAGCCCGTGCCGAATCTCACCGGGACCGGCAGCCAGGGCGTCATCGATCCGCGCGACATCGCCGCGGTTGCCGTCGAGGCGTTGGTGACACCCGACCACTCCGGACGCATCTACACCCTGACCGGCCCCGCACTGCTCACCTGCGCTGATCAGGTCACCACATTGGCGACGGTCCTCGGTTACCAGCTGGACGTGGTCGATGTGCCGGAAGACGTCGCGCGCGAGCACATGATCGCATCCGGCATGTCACCGGGATTCGCCGACGGGGCGCTGGCGGGCCAGGCCTATGTCCGTGCCGGAGGTAACGCCACGCTCACCGACGATGTCCGCCGAGTACTCGGCCGCGCACCACGCAGCTACGCCGAATGGGTCGCCGACCACGCCGCAGCCTTCACCCAGACGCTCGCAGACCAGAGCACGACCTGATGCGCTACGCCCAATATCCGATTTTCATTTGGAGGTGGTGACGGACTACAGTTTTGGACGCACGACGTTGCGGCCCTCCCGGACCACAACGAAGCGCACGCGGATGTAGCGCAGCTGGTAGCGCATCACCTTGCCAAGGTGAGGGTCGCGGGTTCGAATCCCGTCATCCGCTCCACAGAAACACCAGGTCAGTAGCGTGAGCTACCGTGTAGGTCACCACTTGTGTCACCACGTCACCATCTGCGGTCTCAACGGCTTCTCAGGGCAACTACCGGCTCTGGAGGCTTCATGCTCACACCCGCCCGCGACCTCGTATTAACGGGTCGATCGCCTGGCAGGTTCCGTTCCACTACTACGACGAGACCGGGCGTCGACGCTCGACGTCGGAGACTTTCGACGATTTCGAGGCCGCGGTGCGCTGGTGTGAGCTGGCCGAGGTGGTCGGGGTCGTCGAGGCACGCCGGATCCGGGAGATCCAGCTCGGCAGTGCGGTCGGCACCATGACGCTGGTCGAGTGGTTGCGCAAGTACACCGCGCGCCTGACCGGTATCGAGGAACGCACGCGCTGCGGCTACATCCGCTACATCGACGTCGACATCGAACCGTTCTTCGGCTCCTCGCTGCCGATCACGGCGTTCAACCAGGATCTGGACGCGGCCTGGATCGTGCATCTAGAACAGGACAAGGGCAACGGCGCGAAAACCATTCACAACAAACACGGATTCCTCTCCGCCGGTTTGAACGCCACTGTCGCCAAACGACCTTCCCCGTTGATCCCCTACAACCCGTGCCTGGGCATCCGGCTGCCACGGCACGACACGCCGGAGCTGGACATCTTCGACAACGACGAATGGGAGCTCTTCGAGCAGTTGATGCCGCCGCGGTGGCGCCCGCACGCCGAGTTCAACCTGGTCTCGATGGCACGGCCCAGCGAGGTCACCGCCATCCAGATCCGCGACTTCGATAAGCGGAACGGCGATGTGCGGATCAACAAGGCGGGGAAACACGTCGGCGGTGAGATGAAGCTGGGAAAGCCGAAGTCCTCGCGCGGTATTCGCACCGTCACGGTTCCGCTGGAAACCCTCGAACGCTTCGACCTCGACCGCCCCGGTGAGGAACTGCTGGTCCACACCAGCAACGACACCCCGATCAGCGCGGGCTACTTCTACGCCAAAGCGTGGGTGCCCGGCATACGCCGTCTTCGTGCGCTCGCCGACGGCAACCTCGAACCGTTCGGCCCCAACGCGCAATGGAAGAGGGCGGACCCGGACTACCTGCTCGAGCGCTTCGCCGACGCGATCGCCTCGATGCGCCACAAACGCCTCACCCCCTACACGCTGCGCCACACTGGCATCTCCTGGAAGCTCCAGGTCGGCGTCCCCCTGCTCGTCGTGTCCCGCGACGCTGGGCACAAATCGGTCAACACCACCGACGCCCGCTACGGCCACAACGACCGCCGCGCCAGCGCCGCAGCCGCCCAAGTCATCGCCAACAGGCTGCCCCGCGCCCGCGCCGCGATGCTGCGCGCCCCGTCGACATCACCCCGGCCGCCGAATCAACAGGACATCGACGACGGCTTGGTTCTGCCCCGGTGTCGGATCGGGCATCTCCTGGAATTCCACGAGATCCGCTGTGCCGGGGGCATTGATAGTTCGGCAGCATTGACCTTGCGCCAGCGCGCCTGTGCGGCCTCGATCAGCTTGTAGGCCATGGCAATTCCCGCCGCCCGCGAGCCCGGCCCCTTGGTGACCTTGGTCCGCAAGCGCACAGAGGCGAAGGTCGACTCGATGGGGTTTTGTCGTTTTGGTGTGGGTGGGGTGGTTCAGAAGCAACGAGATTTCCGCGTTCACCCTTGCTGCCCAGCCTGTACTGACCGTCGGTGGCTTAGAACCGGAACCGCACGATGCGGGTGGACCGTTTCATGCCCGGTAGCAGGTTCAGGAGGCGGAACATGCGGCGTACGTTCGCGGGTGCCTTGGCCATCAGCACCGGTGAGTCGTTCATCTGTGCCTCGTCGACGTATTCGAGGCGCGGGTGCCAATCGGCAAGCGCGGCCGGATCGTTGAAGCCGCAGTGGAACTGGGTGTCGTATTTGCGCAGGGTGGGGTCCCATTTCGAGGTGCGCCACGCCCAGACCGGCACCGTGTCGAACTGTATTCGGCCGGTGGGGAAGGCGTCGACGACGCTGGTCAGCAGCTGCTGGACGTCGGTCTCGGTCAGGTAGGGCACCAGTCCCTCGGCGATCATCAGCACGGGCCGGCCGCGGGGGATGCGGTCCAGCCAGGTCAGGTCGGTGACGCTGGAGCCGATCAGGGTGTAGTGCTCTCGCGGCGGCAGGAATTGTTGCCGCAGTTCGATGATGGAGGGGTAGTCCAGGTCGTACCAGTCGACGGTGGCGGGCGGGTCGATCCGGTACACGCGGGCGTCGAGGCCGCAGCCCAGATGCAGCACCACCGCGTCGGGGTGATCGGCGAGGAAGCTTCGGGCCCAGTCGTCGTGGGCCTTGGCGCGTACGACGGCGGCGAGGCCCATCTGGCTGGTGCCGAATCTGCGTTTGTCGTAATCGGGGTCGAGGCGGCGCATTGCCTGCTCGGCGTATTTGTCGCCGAGAATTGGGTCCGACAGCCGGTTGTCGAGTGCTTTGGCCCTGAGGACGGGACTGAGGGTCTTCTGCACTCCGACGAGTCCGGTGTCTTTCACGCCAGCGACACTACTCACATTCTCGGCCCCGCCCATCGAGGCCACGCCCGGCCGCCACAGCCCGATGCCGGATCGTTTCGACGGGTGTTCGCGGGTGTGGACGAACCGACGACCGTATTGGGGTCGGCGTGCGCCTGCGGTACTCGGAAATGGAAGTGGTAGTGGTGACAGCGGGCCGATATCCTGTGCATATTGTGGGGAGGCTGACCATGGACGATGCTCTGCAAATACCGCATCTGAGAGCCACCGCAGACTTGGAACTGCGCCCGTGGTCGTTGTCTGCGGCAGACCTCGAGCTTGTTAGGGAAGCCTCTGCCGACGACCTGATTCCTATAACCACGGTGCCGGCGACCTTCTCGCGCGAGGCCGCAACGCGGTTTGTCGAACGCCAGTTGCAACGAGCGACCGATCGAACCGGATACCCGATGGTGATCGTCCGGCGACGGGACAACACACCACTGGGAAGTATCGACCTGTGGTTGAAGGACATCGAAGAAGGCCGCGCATCGCTCGGCTACTGGGTGGTCCGCTCTGCCCGCGGCCATGGCGTCGCCGCGCATGCTCTGGCGGCAATGGCTACCTGGGCGCTGGATGAGCTGCATATCCCACGGCTCCAGCTCTATGTGGAACCTTGGAACCGCGCTTCGATCCGCACTGCGGAGAGAGCCGGTTTCGAATGCGAAGGGCTCCTGAGATCGTGGCAGAGGGTCGGCAATCGACGCCGCGACATGTTCATGTACGCGCGCGTGGCAACGGGAACCCTCGCCGAGGCGGATCGGGTCTGCACCGGTTAGACCTCAATGACAGGTCGCGGGTGATCGTGAACCGATATCACTGCTGGCACAGTGTTCGATAGGCCCCCGCCGGGGTACTCGCCTTGTGGTCGACCTCCACGGCCTCGCTTGTAAAATTGGTTGCGACTACGCGTGATCTGCGTTTGTACGCACAGCCAGTGGATAAATCCGCTCGAAACATCTGATGAATCGCTCACCCTCTCTATGAGAGGACCGTCCGATGGGTTTTGCAGAGATGCGCCGGTTCCGGCGTGATCCGTTGGGTTTCCTCGAGAATCTGCGCCGGACCAGCCCGGTAGAGGTGTTCGGGCTGCCGTGGGGTGGGTGGTGTGTCGGCGATACGGGTCTGGCGCTGAGGGTGTTGAGTGACCGCGCTTTCAATGCGGGGAAGTCCGGGTTCTTCGGTTCTATGCTGCCTTCGCGGTCTGCTCAGGTCGATTTCGGCCGCGCGGTGCGCGCGTTTCTGCGGACGCATACGCCGGAGTATCGCGAGTCCCTGGCGGCGGCGGTGCTCGAAATGCCCTCTGTCACCCGCTGGCCCGCAGCGGGGGTCGAGCTGGTTTATCGGTGCACCGCGGACGTGTTGCTGCACCCCGATGGTTCTCCCGAATTGCGGCAGTTACTGGAGCGAAATGCACGCGTGGGCGCGCTTCGCCCGGCCCGAATGGCGCAGCGGGCGCGGGCGCAGCTGCTGCGCACCAAGCTGTCCACCGCGCTGAACGAGCAGATCCGGGACCGGCGCAGCGCCACCGGCCGCACTGCGGAAGCCGAACCACGGGATCTGCTCGATGCCGTGATCGGTGCCTGTCCCGACGGCGTCGCCGATACAACGGTGGCGCAGCTGTATGTGCTGATGTTCCGGTCCATTGTGGGACCGCTGGGCTACTCGCTCGCGTGGTCGGTGCTGCTGGGCAGTCTCCACTCTCCCGGCTCACCATGGCCTTGGCCCGTCGACTGGGTGGTACGTGAGGCCCTGCGGCACCGGCCGGTCTCCTGGATGGTCAGCCGTCCCGTCCCCTATCCCGCCGAGTTCGGGGGGATCGCCTTCCAGACCGGCGACCTGCTATCCGTCAGCCCCTATCTGCTCCATCACGACAACAAACACTGGACCAGACCAGGGGCATTCCAACCCGACCGCTGGATTCGACCGAGCGAACACGGCCCATTTGTGCCCTTCAGTTCCGGCCCCTTCACCTGCGCCGGCGCCGCGGTCGCCCACGATCTGGTCACCGATGCAGCCACCACCCTCATCGAGAACACCTCTCTGCGCGTCATCGGCGGCGGTGATACCCGCCCGATCGTGACCAATGCCGCGACCCCCAGGCCGTTCACCCTGCGGCGGACCCCACAAAGCCCTGTCCACGCTCGACCGAGCCCCAGGAAGGAGGTGACATCATGATCAAGGCATTGCGGTTCATAATCACCAACAAGCCGACCCGTACCTGGGACCCCGCTCAATACGGATGATTCTGCTATCGGCTGGATGGCTCGACCAACGCCAACCAGCTCTCGGTCATCGGTGGCGCCCCCGGTGACATTCGCGTTTCCACCGGGGTCTTCAGAGCGGATGAAACGTCCACTGTATGACGGGGATTCGGGGACACCATCGTGGTGGGACAAGATCGTCGACTACGCCGAGGGCGAGGTGTGGCCCAACGCCGAAACCGACACCGCGTATCGAGCGGTTTTCAGCTGCTCGCAGCCGGTGAAGGCGTTTGAGGTTCCCGACTTTGACGTGTTCGTCGATGATCACCAACGTGTTTTGGTCGATCTGCAATACCCATTGCGGCAGTGACCGGTTCGCGTCGCTGTCCCGGGTTTCGGGGGTGTGGTGTGTGAGGACGTCGAGGAGTTTGTCGATGGTCTCGACGCGTGCTCCGATCGATTCGCCCAGCACGGATGCGGCTGCGGCGGTGGGAGCGAGTCCGAGGACGGTGCCACCGTTGGTGTGCCATGCGTCGGTGAGCACGCGCATGGCTGTTGTCTTCCCGGAACCGGCGGGTGCGTCGACGGTGCGTATGCGCAGATCTGAGGTGGCGAAGCCCTCGACGACCGCGATCTGACCGACGTTGAGTGGCCTGTCGGGGTTCGCGCTGTTATAGGCATGGACCGCTTGCGTGACGATAGGTTTCGGTAATTGGCGGCCACCGGGCTGCACCGCCAGGTCGATCAACTGCTGTTCGGCGCTCAATACTTGCGCTGAGGTGTAGATCTGGGAGCCTGCGATGGTGTACACGCTGGAGCCGTCGCGACGGGCGAACATCACCGGCACCGCGCCCAGTCGCGGTTGATCGGTGATGTCGGGATCACCGTGAGCGATGGCCGATGTCGGTGACAATGCCTGCGCCACTACCGCTTCAGCGACGCGTTCGCAGTCCTCGAGGCGTATCTGGCCGCGGAGTTGGCGTTCGGTTTCGCTGCGGATGTGGTGGCGTTGCCAGGTCGATCGCTGTGCTGAGATCGTTTCGAGGACGTAGTTGGCGGTGCGTGCGATCCATGCGGCATCGGCCACAAACCTCGGTGAGACTGTTCGCTCCAGCGACGCCTCGACTGAATCCGGCGTCGATCCACCGACGCAGTGGACAGCGGCACCGATCCGGTGTCGGCAAAGGGCACCTGATCGGCGCATGCGCATGACATTCGCATGTAGGCTGTAGATATGGTCGTTGCGATTCAAATCAAGGACGTGCCCGAGGAAGTGCGGGACGCTATCGCCGCACGCGCCGCAGCCCGCGGTCAGTCCACTCAGGTGTACCTACGTGCCCTGCTGGAACGAGAGTTGCGTGCCGAGCGGAACAAGCATCTGCTCGAGAGCTTGACAGGGCATCGCAGCCTCGGTCTGGGCGCTGAGGATGTCGTGGAGGAGATTCGTGGCGGCCGCGAGGACGACGAGTGATCGTCGTCGACGCGAACGTCATGGTTATGGCCTTATCGAGCCCTGCGACTCAGGGCAACACCGCGCGAGCGGCGATGCTCGCCGACGACGACTGGATCGCTCCCGCGCACATGCCATTGGAGGTGCTGCGCACCCTCCGCAAAGCCGTGCTCGGCAATCACCTGACCGCCAACGACGCTGACGCCGCGTTCCGAGCGCTCGCCGCTATGCAGATCGTATACGTAGGAACCGATGTCTCTCTGTTGCATACGGTCTGGGCGATGCGGCACAACGTCTCGGTATACGACGCGGCCTACCTGGCCGTTGCTGTCCTACATGACGCTCCGCTCATAACCTTCGATGCCCGGCTCGCCAAAGCCGCCGAACAGACCAAACCAGACATCCGCGTCACGTTGCTCTGATTCGGGGTGCGCACCAATGGCACAAAGCCCCTCGCGTCCTGCGCGACCGCACTTGTTCCCACCGACGAGCACCTATCTCGACCGGCTTCGATTTCGATATTGAGCAACAAGATTCATCTCGCCCTCCAGCCATTGGCAACGAGTTCGATCGGCGGCCGGTAGTCGCGGGCACTCGAGATGACGCGGCGCAGGCGCCGGTTGAGATGCCGGCAGTCGGTATCGCCGAGACCGCCAGAGCTGTCGATAATGTGCCGGCAGGTGAAGGCTAGGTCATTCATGCAGCCGAGCACTTGCCGGTCCGCTGTCGTAGCGAGGACGAGTTCGTGTTTTCCGGTGTCGGCGAATGTCTCGAGGGGTAGTTGCTCGTCGTGGAGTTCCCGTTCGATGAGACGGGTCGCAAGTGAGCCCGTGGCGCGCAGTTCCGCGGTGGTGACATTCGCCTCGAAGACTGTGAACAAGGTCGCGGAGTGGGTCAGCAGGAGACATTTGCGGCGGTTGAACCACAGCAGATTGGCGTACCAGTCATCGGGATCGGCCTCGGGCGTCGGCTTGGTGAGCCGCTGGGCGCCGATGACAGCCAAGAGTCTCTTCGTACACCGTAGGATCATTTAGGGATGGTCGGGTTTATCGGTCGTAGCGTCTCGCGGTGGTGGGAAGCGTTCATCGCGTAAATTCTCCCATCCCATCCCATCCCATCCCATCCCATCCCATCCCATCCCATCCCATCCCATCGCATCACCGACGCAAACCTCCCGAGCGGTCACAACGGCCTCTCAGGCACCCACCGGCTCTGCAGGCCTCATGCTCATACCTCGCGCGCGACCCGGTAGCAACTGTGGCACAGCGGCCCTCGCTGAGCGCTGGCAGAAACGCACTGCGAGCGTGCTCTTGCTGCTCCTGTTCGCCGCCGCGCTGGTGGGGCTGCTGATCCCCGCCCTAGCTGAGGACGCGGATTATGTGTCGAACAGCTGGATGTGGACGAAGCGGCTCGACGGGTCCCGCTCGTCCACGATGACGATCCGGTTGACCGACTTTCCATCAGGACGTCGGTAGAGGTCCTGGGCCTTCAGGATCGACGGTGAAGTCTCCAGGGAAGGCCCCGCGATGGCGGTCTGGGCCACGCCGAAGACCTTGGTCAGCGGCGCGGAGAATTTCGATGTGGTCAGCAGCAGGGTAAGACCCTGGGGGTCGGTCGATAGCGCGAGCTGGTAGAGCGTGTCGATACCGTGCTCGGATCGGGCGCCGAGCAGGGAGACATTCTCCGGGATGACGATTCCGCCGAATTCGGAAGCCTCCCTGGCGATGTCGGTGTCGTTCGCGGCCTGGGGGGTCGGCTCCGGCCGTCGGTCGCCGTTATGCGTTTCGCTGCTGCAGCCAGTCATGCCGACCGTGACGGCCATGAGGCCGGCGACGCAGGCCAGCGTCACCTGCCGCATTTTCGGCATTGGGTACCTCATCGGGTGGGATCACTTCTCTCGCCGTCGCGGCCGCCGGGCGGTCCTGGTAGGTTCATCCGTCCGTTCGACGGTACTGTTCCCTCGTATCGCCGGGTCCCGCTGGATCCGTCGATGTCGTACTCCCGCGCTAGGCCCGCCGTGTGCAGCGCTCCCATGCGCTTGTCCGAGACCTCGACACCGGCGATCTTGGTGCTCTTGTCACCGTCCCAGTTGTATCGGTCGTGCACATGCACCTTGTACTCAACCGTGATGCTCGGCTCGGCACCCTCGGCCGGTTTGTGCACTGTCACCACACCGGTGACCGACAGCTGGATGCCGCCCATCGCGAAGAACCAGTCTTCACTCAGCGCCTGGGTGATGTAGAACCCGCTCCATTGCGACTGGAATTGCACCGGATTGTCATAGTTCTGGGCGGCCGAAACGTCGGTCGTGATTCGCCGGATCTCCGTCTGGGCCACGGAGTTTGCTTCGGTGTTGGCCTTGGGCACATCCCGCAGCATTGCGTCCGCGTCGATGGTCAGCGGCTTGCCGGTGTTGTCGAGGTAGTGGTTCAAGTGAGCGGAGGCATGTGTCCAGCCCGAGGCATCCGCGGCGACGGACGCCGCGGCGGCTATTTTGGCGAAAGCGACGTCGTCGGCGCGGCTGTAGATGGGTTGTGAACCCCACGCGGCCTGCCCGGAATCGTCCGGCGGTGGAGGGAGTGGTCCAGGAATCGGTGCCATGGTTTTTCTATTCGTCGTTGTCGAAAGGCGGTCGGGTCAGCCAGCGGATCCGATGCTGTGTTCCCACCAGACGTTGTCGCCGTATCCGTACCGGCTGGCGCCCAGGTCCACGGTCACTTTGTCGGGCAGTTCGAATTCGCTCGGGTTGTAGGAAGGGGCGGTTCGGCCTGGTTCGTAGTTCAAGGCGTCGGAGATCGACTTGATGGTGGTCGATATCGCGTCCTGCCGGGTTGCGGCCGATTTCTTCAACGTATCGACGGCCGAGGAGACCTGGGACTTCATGGAATCCTGCATGGGACTGTGGATCAGCTGTGCCCATACGCCCAGGGGGAGGGTTAAATTCTGGAAGTTCATGGACTTGGTGATGATGTCGGCCAGATCCATCGCCTGGTTGTACACGAGGCGTTCCAGGAGCAGCCCGCCATTTTCGACGATCTTGGCCACTGCGTCGAGGTCACTGCTGCGTCCGGCGATCGATTGCCCGAGACCGGTCGCGGTGGTTCCGAAAGCAGTCGAAGCGTCCCCGGACCAGCTGTTCTGCAACCACCTGGTGCCGCTGGAGAGGTTCTCCGAGGTGACGTAATCGTTGATCCCGAGCAGGCCGATCCGTTTACCCACCGATTGCAGTGCCTCCCAGTCGGCCACGAGTGGGGACAGGTAGTCGGCGACGGGTTTGATGCCGATCGCCTGGCTCAGGGGCTCGTCGTAGGGGGTTAGGATCTCGATACCCGCGGTGACCACCTGGCGGACCGTGTACTGGGCCTCGTGCACGTCCTGCAGGGTTGGGAGCTGCAATCCGCTGAATCGTGAAATGCCGTGTGCCGAACTCGTCGCGGGCACGCTCTGCCCGTCGAGGGCGGTCGTCGCTGTCTGGGAGATGGCGTCGGCGTGCTGCTCGTCGGAAGTCTGGTATCGGTTCTGCGCAGTGCCCAGATTCGTGCCGAGCGTGTCGAGGACGCTCAGGTCGCTCTGGTGTGCGCTGGACAGTGTGCTTTGCAGTCTTTGAATCGACGGCGTCAGCGTGGCCAGCTGTCCGGTGGTCCCGGTGGGTAGTGACATCGTCGGCAGCAGTCGACTGGCGTTCGAGGAGAAGTTGGCGCCGAGGTCTTGTAGATCCAGCCCGAAGCCGGCGAGTTTGGATACGTTGACAGCGAAATCAACCATGCTATCCCCCAAAGCAACCTACGCTGGCGCGATCCGCGGAGCTGTCCGGGTGCGCCATCGGAATTTAGCACAGTCTCGGATCATGCTCCGCCACACTCGTGTCTCCCGCGCCGGAGCTCTAGTTGTATGAAGCCTGGACGTTGGTGACGCCAGTGTGGAGGCGGCTGGCCGGTGGCCGGTTTCCGGCGGCAGTGTGGGGTCGATGATAGTTGTAGTGGATGTTCCAGATCTGCAGCGCCTGTTGGCGTTGCAGATCCGAGGTCCATTCACGGGCATAGAGGAATTCCTCGGCCAAGATCCGGTTGTAGCGCTCCTATGTCACCAGAGAGGTGGTAGCTTTGGGTCGCTTAACGTACTGAAGAGTTCTGAAAGGTCTGTTGAGGCCCAACATTTGGGTTAGCTCAGGCGATTGACCAGAGCTTTTGTGAAGCGTCCCAATGGTTCGAATCCCGTCATCCGCTCCACGAAAGCGCCAGGTCAACCGCATTGAGTCGGTCCTGACACGCGTGACTATTCTGGCCCCACCTGTCCCATTGCACGGGATCGGCGCGGGTCGAGCCAACCGGCCACCGCTTTCCAATCGGCAGTGGTCATTCGCGCAGCGGAATATATCTCCGACGCGAGACAGTGCATGTGTAGGCGCCGCCGCCGGTCCATTTCCGATAGCAGCGCTGTACCGCATCGTGAGCAGAATCTATTGGTAGTTGCGTAGTCATCCTTGTGCATTGTTCTTCCCAGTAGCTGTGCGGAGCAGGATCGGGACCGATTGGGCAGCGATGCCGCACGAGATCGACTTGACCTGTCGCGCGTCGGCTGTGCGGTGCTCGTCGAGCTCTCGCGTTGCATGTGCGACACGGCGACCCCGGTGCACGCCGCCCTGACACCTCAGCGGTTAAAGGACTGCTCGAGCTCGTAGTAGCCTCGACCGCTCACACGCGCGGTTCGATGCGGCGCTCTGACTCGAAGCAGACTGTTTTCCGACGTCACACTTGCCCGCATCCGGTCGATTCCTTCCCACCAGTGGTCGTGCAGTGTTCGCCAGTCCTCGGCGGCGGTGCGGGTCCACTTCATTTCCAGCTCCACCGCAGCCAGAGCGGGTTTCTCCCGCTCGACTTCGTTCTCCGCGTGTGCGGCGCGGTCGACCAGTTCGGTCCAGCGATTGAAATCCTGATGTAGTGCTTCTTCGACCTTCTTGTGCATGGCCAGCTCCTTTGGTGACTGTCAGTGATCTTGTTCTCTGAATCTGTGCTTCTAGATCGTGTGCTCGGCTCGCCAGAGTTCGAGTCGCCTGTCGCCTGTGTTCGCGGTGGGCAACGACTCGTTGGCAACCTCGTCACCTCCTGCTTCGCGCAAGTGAAACCAGTGCGGTCCATCGGCAGGTGCGGACACGGCTATCGCGTCCGTGGTGAGGGTGACGGTGATGTGTCCGCGATGCGGACGGCGGTGGTGGGATGAATGTCGACGGTAAGACATTGGGATCGGTTTCTCGAACGGGGAGGATCCGGGTCCGGCAGCGTGATCGGTCAGTACGCGCCGGGGAGTGAGAGCCGCTGAGGCTCGCCGATGCAGCAGTTCTGGTGTGGGGAGGGGAAGCCTGCAGACGGCGCGTCCGTTACGGACCGCTGCTCGCTGATCTCGCGGGCAGCTTGCCGGACGTGCGTCGTTTCAACCGTGCGTCCGGCAGGGTCTACCAGCTTCCGCAATCACATGTTTGATTTCAACTCGGTCACAGTTTACGCACTATCAGTTAACAATGCATAGGGTTCGAGTGGAAGATATTCCAGGAAATCGCAGGTGCGCGAGCATTTCGTCGCAGATGCAGAAATGTTGCCGGCGATATGTGATGAATGTCACATTAGATCTCTATTGACAACCTATTGTTGCGCCGGAGGAGGTGTAACGTCGCCGAATCGGCCGTGGCTGCTGTTCCAGTTGCGTCGGAGCCTGCATCTGCGCCGCAGTGCTCCCGTGCCGTTCCGGCATACCGAGCTGGGTAGGCGGCCGAGGCCAGCCGCAGTACAAGGTCGTCACCAGCGAAGGCGACATCGATTTCGGTCGAGGTACCCGTGCCCCATGATGACCGCGCTCGGCGAGCTATTCACCACCCCGATCGCGGGCGGGTGCCGGGTGGCGGACACGGTCGTCTTGTGGCCGCGAATCGTCCTGGTGCGCACCGGGATCCGCGGGCAGCCTGCCGCGTTCGGCGCTAACCGATCGCCAGCGCGTTCAGGATCGGGTCGTAGGCCCAGTTCAACATGCGCTCGGCGTCCTCCTTTGCGGCGACGCCGCTGTCGGGTGAGCTGTGCAGGACCACACCGATCAGCGGTATTCCTGCCCTGACCGTCTCGAACAACAGGCAGGTTCCCGCAGCGTCGGTGGATCCGGTTTTGATGCCGATAGTGCCGGGATAGTCGTGCAGCAGCCTGTTCGTGGTCCGCCAGAGGTGATCGCGGTTGTCCGGGCCGGCGGGCAGGTGATAGCTCTGCGACACGGCGATGTCGCGGAACACTGGCAGGCTCATCGCACGCAGGCCGAGGGCAACCAAGTCCGCCGGTGTGGAGTAGGTGGAGTAGTCGGTGGGGGCGGGCAGCCCGCTGGGGTCGGTGAAATGTGTTCCCGCCAGGCCCATTTGACGCGCGGTGTCGTTCATTTTGGCGATGAAGCCGTCTTGGCCGGGCCCATAGGCTTCGGCAAGGGTATAGGCGGCGTCACAGCCGGACGGCAGCATCATCGCGTAGAGGAGCTGCCGCGCGGTGAGCACCTCGCCGGGGACCAGGCCTGCGTTGCTTCCGCCGTACGTGGTTCCGTAGGCGATGATTTCTTGCGGCACGGTAATGGTCCGGTCGAGGTCGCCGGCGTTGATCACGACCAGTGCCGTCATCACCTTCGCGATGCTGGCTATCGGGACCGGGGTGTTCGGCTCTCGCGACCACAGCACCGTGCCGGTGATCCCGTCTGCCAGCGCTGCTCCCGAAGCCTGCACTGCGCTCGGCTCGGGAGTCAGCCAGGGCAACTGGATATGGACTTCGCTCGCGGCGGGGGCGGCCACGACGCCCTGACCGGCTACCACGACAAGCGCCCCGACGACAACAGTCTGCAACAATCGGGCAAATGTCCACATAGTGGCATTCTGCCGCGTGATCCAGTCAATCAGTGGGATTTCATCGGTCGAGTTGCCGCGCGACTTGGGTGTCAGCAAGTCATCGGCTAATGAGGAATGCTCTCAGCCCGACGCTTCTCGCGTGCGACCGTTCGCTTAGCAGTTCGAAGTGGACGTTCGACGGCTTGTGATGTGACCGGAAGCGATCATCGGGGCGGTGCTGACCGGTCTCGGCACTACTGGTGATATCAGGTGAATTCGGCGCTGTCGATACACAGTTTCCGGGTCAGCCGCGCAGTGCGGCCAGGCACTCGTCGTATAGGTCCATGGACATCGCCATTGCCGTCGACCTGGTGTTGATCCGGAACGCCTGCTGGGACATGGTTGCGGCACTGAGGTGAAGCTGACGCGGCGCGCCACCTCCACCTCGGCGGCCGCCTGGGTGAGTCGTGGCGGTCGGCTATCTGACGGCGGCCGCTCTGAGGAGACCCTCCGCCGTCGGGCTGTCGGTGACGAGGGTGTTCAGGTAGCCGGCGCGAGCCGCCACGAGGATGGAATCCACTTTGTCTTCGCCGACGGCCACGCCGATTGTGTGTGGAATGCGCGGCAGGTCCTGGAGCTGGATGGCGATGAGCCGCTCGAATCCGCTGGACTCGATCGGCGCTCCGTCCGGTCCGTAGGGTCGGGCGCAGATGTCACCGACGGCGTGCTCGAGTGTTGCCTCCCGCGCCGAGATGACGCTCGGCAGCGACGAGCGGTGCAGCGGTGGAGCGCCGATCCCGAGCAGTGCGGCGCGCGCAGACCGCCACAGTTGCTGGACCCGTTGGATCTGTGGGTCGCTCATCAACGCCTCGTGCAGGGTCGGGGTCGGCATAGCAGGGGCGTACAGCATGACGGGGACTCCGCCGACCCGCAGCGCCAGCGCCCGCGTGATCTCGTTCGACTGGTAGTGCGCTTCCGGCTCTTCGATACCGCCGACCGTCGGGCACAGAACGACGCCGGGCAGCGGCGGGAGATTTTGACGTGCGACTGCGAAAACCGTTGCGCCGGTTGATACCAGCAGCGCGTCTCCGGGGCGCAGCTGCGATTCGGTGAGCGCGTCGGCGACGCGGGGGGCGAGCAGCGTCCCCAATTCGACGCCGGGGGACTCCGGTGCCACGTATGCCGCAGTTAGTCCAAGCGCCTGGCGGAGAACATGCTCGAGGTCGGTCAGCGCCCGTTTCTCCGGGTTGCGGACTGTGACCTGGACGATGCCGGTATCGCGCGCCTCGGCGAGAAGACGACTCACGGTCGCACGGCTGGTGCCGATCTGGTGTGCGATCTCGGCCTGAGTCGCGTTGTCCAGGTAGTACAGCCGCGCTGCCTGGTACACCAGCCCGGAAGGAAACCGGCGGCGGGCGACGGCATCGATACCCCCAGCTGCTCGGTCTCTCATCAACATCCTCCTCCCGTGCGAATCAATGTGCAGATGTTCAGAGTATTCGATCGGGTCTGAACATTTGTGCTGTACATTTGTTCACGGTTATCTATAGTGACACAGAACACGCCTCCCTCGGGAGCGGCAGGCAGAAGGAGTCCCTCGTGACTGATCGACAACGCACGCGGTCAGCCGTTTGCGCTGGTGACACGATGCAGGCAGTCGTGTGTCACGGTCCCGCTGATTACCGGCTGGAGAAGCTGTCGGTGCCGTCGCGCAGACCAGGAGAGGCACTTATCCGCGTCGAGGCCGTCGGCATTTGTGCGAGCGACCTGAAGTGCTACCACGGCGCGTCGAAGTTCTGGGGTGACGAAAACCGGGCGGCATGGGCGGAGACCGAGGTTGTACCGGGGCACGAGATCACCGGGCGGATCGTCGAACTCGACGATGCGGCTCGCGAGCGCTGGGGCGTCGAGGTCGGCGATCGCATCGTCGTCGAGCAGATCGTCCCGTGCTGGAACTGCCGCTATTGTGCCGAGGGCAACTACCACATGTGCCAGGTGCACGACATCTACGGCTTCAAGCGTGCAACCCACGGCGGCATGCAGGAGTACATGGTCATCACGCCGGGTTCTCTGGTCCACCGGATCAGCGCTGATATTCCCCCGGCGCACGCGGCCTTCGCGGAGCCGCTGTCTTGCGCACTCCACGCCGTCGAACGGGCCGACATCACGTTCTCCGATGTGGTCGTCGTCGCCGGGTGCGGTCCCATCGGCCTCGGCATGATCGCGGGTGCGGCGGCGAAGTCTCCGGCCCAGGTCATCGCGCTGGACATGGAGCCGCGCAAGCTGGAGCTTGCGGTGCGCGCCGGGGCCACGATGACGATGGACATCAGCAAGCACGATGCCGTTGCTCGCGTCCGAGAGCTTACCGGTGGTTATGGCGCCGACGTCTACCTCGAGGCGACCGGGCACCCGTCGGCTGTGATCCAGGGCCTCAACCTGCTGCGCAAGCTCGGTCGCTTCATCGAATACAGCGTCTTCAAGGATGCGGTGACCGTCGATTGGACGATCATCAGCGACGACAAGGAACTCGATGTGCGCGGCGCCCATCTGGGACCGAACTGCTGGCCTGCTGCGATCCGGCTCATCGAGGGTGGCAAGCTCCCGCTCGACGACATCTGCACCCACCAGCTGCCGCTCGCGGAGTTTGCGCGCGGACTCGACCTCGTCGCGTCGGGCAAGGAGTCGATCAAGGTTTCACTCATTCCCTGATCGGTCTGCTCAGGCTGACGGAAACAATCCGCTCGCGACCGGCCGAACCATGCTCGCCCACCGCCACCCGGACACCACATCAGATCGGAAAGACATCGTTATGAACGTTAAGACCACCCGGGCTGCCATTGTCCTCGCCCTTGCCCTCACCATGCCGCTCGCGGCGTGCAGCTCGGGTAAGAACGCCAACACCACTACCGGCGGCATCGATGGCGCGAAGATCGCTTTCCTCATGCCGGACCAGGCGTCGACCCGATATGAGCAGCACGATGCGCCGGGCTTCAAGGCTGCGCTCAGCAAGTTGTGCGCGAGCTGTACGGCGCTCTACAACAACGCCAACGCTGACGCATCGAAGCAGCAGCAGCAGTTCGACGCCGCCATCTCGCAGGGTGTCAAGGCCATCGTGATCGATCCGGTCGACTCCACGGCCGCGGCCTCCATGGTGTCACGGGCCCAGGCCAGGGGAATCAAGGTCATTGCCTACGATCGGCCCATCCCGGACGCGAAGGTCGATTACTACGTGTCCTTTGATAACGAGGCCATCGGCAAGTCGATCGCCGAGTCGCTCGTCAAGCATATGAAGAACACCGGCGTCCCGACTGACAAGGGCGTCCTGGAGGTCAACGGCTCACCGACCGACGCGGCAGCAGGTCTGATCAAGAAGGGCATCCACGAAGGCCTCGCCAACAGCGGGTACGCGACGCTCGCCGAGTACGACACCCCGGACTGGGAGCCGACCGCCGCTCAACAATGGGTCGCAGGCCAGGTCTCCCGGTTCGGGACGCAGATCGGCGGGATCGTCGCGGCCAACGACGGGACGGCCGGCGGTGCCATTGCCGCGTTGAAGGCCGCGAACGTCAAGCCTCTCCCGCCGGTCACCGGCAACGACGCGACCAACGCCGGGCTCCAGCTCGTGATCTCGGGTGACCAGTACAACACGATCTCCAAGCCGAGTGAGATAGTTGCTTCCGCAGCAGCTCGAGTCGTCGTCGATCTCGTCGAGGGCAAGCCGGTCGCGGCCGTCGGTGGCGGCAACCTGACAACTGTCTTCGGAGCCCCGACCATGCTGTTCGTGCCGAAGGTCATCACACGGGACAACCTGAAGGCCGACATTGTCGACGCCAAGATCAACACCGCAGCGGAGCTGTGCACCGGTGCCTATGCCACCGGATGCACGGCACTGGGAATCTCCTGAAACCGCCTTCGATCGAGAACGTCATCGATAGAGTTCTTATGACAGCCACGGCAACATCGTCCACGACGCCGGTGCTCAGCCTTCGCAGTATCGGCAAGACTTTCGGCGCGGTCTCCGCGTTGACCGACATCGACATGGAAGTCCACGCCGGCGAGGTGGTCGCTCTCGTCGGCGATAACGGGGCTGGTAAGTCCACCCTGGTCAAGGTCCTGTCCGGTGTCCATCAGCCCGATTCCGGCGAGCTCTTCTTCAACGGGAAGCCCGTCCGAATTTCCTCGCCGAACGCGGCACTCGAACTCGGCATCGCTACCGTTTTCCAGGATCTCGCGCTCTGCGAGAATCTCGACGTCGTCGCCAACCTGTTTCTCGGTCGCGAGCTGGGTACGGCGCGGCTCAGCGAGGTCGAGATGGAGACTCGGTCCTGGGAGCTCCTCGGGGAGCTATCGGCTCGGATCCCGAGCGTTCGCGTCCCCATCGCGTCGCTGTCGGGTGGTCAGCGCCAAACCGTCGCTATCGCCCGGTCGCTGCTGGTCAACCCCCGGCTCATCATGCTCGACGAGCCGACTGCCGCCCTGGGAGTGGCGCAAACCGCGGAAGTCCTCAACCTGATCGAACGGGTGCGCGCCAAGGGGCTCGGCGTCATCATGATCAGTCACAACATGGAGGACGTCCGAGCGGTCGCGGACAAGATCGTGGTGCTCCGGCTCGGCCGCAACAACGGAACCTTCGGTCCGGATGTGAGCAACCACGAACTGGTCGCGGCAATCACGGGCGCCACGGACAACGTCGTCGCTCGTCGATCGGCCCGGCGAGCGGTCGAGGCTGACGCGGCTGTTCCGAACACCGCAGAGGAGCTGTCATGAGTCAGACGGAAGCGTCCACGAAGTCGGAGGCGGCCGAGCGCACTGCACT
Source organism: Nocardia sp. NPDC051990 (assembly GCF_040680755.1). NCBI lineage: Bacteria > Bacillati > Actinomycetota > Actinomycetes > Mycobacteriales > Nocardiaceae > Nocardia > Nocardia sp. NPDC051990. The sequence goes on from NZ_JBFAXH010000004.1 coordinate 181,263, forward strand.
GGACCGCCAGGACAGCCGAGTAACCGTCGGTGTGGGCGGCGTCGGCGGGATGATCACCGGATTCGGTCGCCGCGTGCGCTCCGGTGACCTGGGACCGCTCCCTGTCCTCGTCGGTCTGGTCGGCATCGCCATTGTTTTCCAGACCCTGAACCCGGTCTTCCTCACCTCGACGAACCTGGTCAACCTGTTGTACGACAGTGCGGCCGTGGGAATGATCTCCCTGGGCATCGTGATGGTCCTGATTCTCGGAGAGATCGACCTGTCGGTGGGTTCCCTGAGTGGGCTCTCGGCGGCGTTCCTCGGGGTCCTTTGGGTCAACAAGGGCTGGCCCATGCCGGTGGCCGTCCTAGCGGCTCTGCTCAGCGGTGCGCTTATCGGGCTGCTCTATTCACTGGTCTATACCCGATTCGGTATGCCGAGCTTCGTTGTGACTCTGGCCGGCCTGCTCGCCTTCCTCGGACTTCAGCTTCAGCTGCTCGGCAGCCACGGGTCGATCAACCTCCCGTACGGTTCGCCGCTGGTGACCTTCGGCCAGCAGCAGTTCCTCCCACCCGCGGTGGCTTATGCAATCTGCGCCGTCGCCGCGGTCGGCGTGCTCGTCGCGGATCTGGCCAACATCCGAGAACGGACGCGGGCCAATCTATCCCGGCCGTCCGTGCAAACCCGGCTGATCAAGAGCGGTGCGCTCCTGGTCGTGCTCCTCGCCGCCACCTGGTATCTCAACCAGGACAACGGAGTGCCGTGGATGTTCACGGTCTTCGTCATCGCGGTCGTGGCGGCGAACTATGCCCTGACCCGGACCCGCTGGGGCAGGCACATGTTCGCGGTCGGCGGCAGCGTCGAGGCCGCGCGCCGGGCCGGTATCAACGTCAACCGGGTCTATACGTCTGCGTTCGTCCTCACCGGCACCCTCGCGGCGCTCGGCGGTATTTTCATGGCGGCCCGGCTGGCCTCGGCCAGCCAGAGCGCTGGAACCGGCGACGTCAATCTCAACGCCATCGCCGCAGCCGTCATCGGCGGTACCAGTCTGTTCGGTGGTCGAGGATCGGCGTATTCAGCCCTGCTGGGGATCCTCGTGATCCAGTCCATCTCGAATGGATTGACCTTGCTGAACCTGTCGTCGGCCCCGCGGTTCATGATCACCGGTGGTGTCCTTGCGCTGGCGGTACTCATCGATTCATTGGCGCGCCGATCCCGCGTCTCGCACGGACAGGCCTGATCCGCGCCAGCATCCAGCAACCTCCGGACAGGTAAGTAGGGCCAATTCCGGCCCTCCTTACCTGTCGCGCGAACATCTGTCCGGCATGTGCGGAGTCACTCGGCGAAGGGGGACTCCTGGATGGAGGACAGCGTGTGCACGAGCGGCTTTGTCGCTCCGTACAGCCTGTCGTAGACGCCGAACAGATCGTCGTAAAGCTCCCGGGTGCGGGGGTTCGGTTCGATGAGCTGACCGACGGTCGCCCAGTCGGTCTCCGGTGGAACGAGGCCGGTTCCGATCGCCGCGAGTAGCGCGTCGCCGTAGCTCGCGCCAACGGTTTGGCTCGGTACCACCTGGGGCCGGCCGACGACGTCGCTCACGATCTGAGTCCACAAGCCACCCTGCGTTCCGCCGCCGACGGCCACGAGCCGGTCGATCGGGGTCTGCTCGCTGTCGAGAAACTCGATGATCTGCCGGATGCCGTAGGCGATGCCCTCGTACACCGCACGGAAGAGGTGGCCCCGCCCGTGCCGAAGACTGAGTCCGGCGACGACGCCACGCGCTCTCGGGTCGAAGATCGGCGTTCGCTCACCAGCGAAGTACGGCAGCAGTACCAGGCCGTCGGACCCAGGCGGCACAGCCGCCGCCTCGGCGATGAGCTGTTCGAACGGCACATCCCCGGTCAACTGCTGAACCCATGACGTGAGCGACCCTGACGTCGACATTCCCGCGGCGAGCGTGAACTGCCCCGGCTCGATGCCAGCGGTTGTCCATAGCAGCGGGTGGGTTTGCAGCGATGGAAGAACCTGGACGAAGAACATCGTCGAGCCGTACATCAGCATCAGGTCCCCGGGCCGCCGTACCCCGGCGCTGAAGGCCTCACTCCAGGCGTCGACGGTACCCGCGCAGACAGGGGTCCCAGCGGGCAGACCCGTCTCCTGCGCGGCCGCTGAGGTTATCGCACCCACAACCTCATGTGGCCAAACGACCTGCGGCATCTCCAGATGCCCGGCGATATCGCCGATCCAATCCCGCGCCCAATCTTGCCCGCGCAGGTCGTACAACGGGTCACTCTGGCTCGCCGTATGGTGGTCGAGCACGTAGGCTCCGGTCAGTTTCGCGACGGCATACGAGCTGGAGTTGTACCACCGGGTGGCCCGTTGCCACACGTCGGGCTCGTTCCGCGCCATCCACAGCATTTTCGGTCCCACAGCTTGCGTCGACAGCGCCTTACCGCAACGCTCCAGCACCTTGTCAGCACCGAGTCGGTCAGTGAGTTCAGCTATCTCCGCAGTAGCCCGCATGTCGATTCCGTAGAGAATCGCCGGCCGGACCGGGCGTAAATCCTGGTCACACAGCAGCAGGCACGGACCGACGCCACTGACGCAGATGCCGGCTAGCCGATGCCCCGCGATATGAGGAGCGAGTTCCCGGCATACCTCGACCAGATCACCCCACCAGATGGTCTCGGCGTCTACCTCTGCCCAGCCAGGCCGAGGAAGGCTCATGCCGTGCTTTCGGACCGCCGTCGCGAGGATCCTGCCGTCGCTGGTTGTCAGCACCCCCTTGGTGCTGCCCGTACCCATGTCGACGCCGAGCAGTAGATCCGTCAACCCAGTCACCAGCACTTTCAGTTCATCCTCGCGCGTTCGGCATCAGCCTAAACCGAAAATGATGTGCTGGTGGGGCCGCGTCACAGTTCGCAGCCGAAACCGGCACGGTGCGAACGACCTTCGGCTGGAGTGTGTGTCAGCGCACATGTTGCCTATTGGGCCGTTCGCCCCTCGAACCCTGTGTTCGATCGGCCCGATCGCTCAGGCTGCGGTCGCGATGTCGACCTGACGCCGCGTTCTGGTCGGCCAGCGTGGGTGTTCGGAATCGATGACGTAGGTGTGGGTATGCCGGTAGAAGCGGTCGTCCACACGCACGGCGTCGGTCAGGCGGGCGGGGTCGATGGTGCCGACCGCATGCAGGTGAGCCAGCTGGTCGGGGTCGTGCCGCGGCCACATTCGCAGTGCTACCGCGATTCCCGCGCCCGCGAGTACGGCCAGCGTCGTCCAAGTGGCGGTGAAACCGTAGGCGGTGGTCAGCCAGCCTGTGATCGGATAGGTGATCAACCAGGCCAGATGCGACAGCGAGAACTGGGCCGCGAAGAGGGCGGGTCGATCGGCGGGTCGCGAGGAGCGCCGCAGCACCTGTCCGGTCGGGGTCAGGATGGCTGCGGTGCCCGCGCCGACGACGGCCCACACCGCGATCGCGGCACTCCACCGCCAGCCACCCGCCGCGTCGGCGAGTGACAGGACGACCGCCGCGCCGAGACCGGTGAGCAGCGTCGCCGCGCCGACGAACATGACCGGCCGCGCGCCAACACGATCGAGCACCCGGGGGAGCGGGAGTGCGACGAGGATGGTGCCGAATCCGTTGGCGGCCAGCAGCATTGCCACTCCGGACTGGGTGCCGCCGAGGGTGTCGCGGACGTAGTTGACGGTATCGACCATGATCACCGATCCGGCGGCCGCGACCACGAGGTTCAGGCCGAGCAAGCCGCGCAGCCGCGGGGTCGCGGCGAAGATCCGCATACCCACCGTGATCCGGTCCCGGAACGAATCCTCGACGGCGCCGGTGGCATTCGGGAGGCGGGTGGTGGCCACCAGGACGGCCGAGACGGCGAATCCGACGGCGGTGCCGACGAACAGCCAATGGAAGCTCATGACCGTCAATGCGGCGGCGGCGAGCATTGGGCTGAGCAGGGTTTCCATGGTGGCGGCCAGTTGCGCGGCCGACAGCGCCCGAGTGTATTCGCGTTCATCGGGCAGGATATCGGGGATGACTGCCTGATAGGTGGGAGTGTATGCCGCTGAGGCGGTTTGGAGGATGGCGATCAGCACGTAGATCTGCCAGATCTGGCCGATGAACGGCAGCGCCAGGACGATGGCAGCACGGGTGAGGTGCAGCGCCGTCAGGAGGCTGCGGCGGGGAAAGCGGCCGGAGTAGGCGGCCACGATCGGTGCGACCGTGACGTAGACGAGCATCTTGATGGTCAGCGCCGTGCCGAGCACGGCGGCGGCATCGCCATCGGCGAGTTCGTAGGCGAGCAGTCCCAGCGCGACGGTGGTCAATCCGGTGCCGAACAGGCCGGTCACCTGTGCGGTGAATAGTCGCAGGTAGTCGCGGTTGCGGAACAGTGAGCTGAGCATGGGTGCGGAACGCATCGGAATCACTTCCTGGGAAACGGGTCGAGGTGGGTCGCGGGCGCCGGTACAGCGGCAATCGCACATCGTGTGCTCCTCATCCAGGTTGTTGAGCGGGCGGAAAACGCGCCCGCTCAACGGGATTCGATGCTCAGGCGGTGGGAAGGGTGAAGGCGGCGGTACGGACCACATCGCCGTGTTTGAAATCCAGAAACAGCCGGTAGGTGCCAGGGCCGGGCACGGCGGTGTGGAAGGTGATGTCCGGACCCGCGGCGGTGATTCCGTCGCCGGGTTCGCCGTTGGGGTGAACGTGGACGTAGGCGAGGTCGCCTGCCCGCAGGATCACCAGATGTCCGTAGGCGGCCAGGTACGGCTGCAGGTCGGTGACCGCCTCGCCCTTCTTGTGCACCGTCAGCGTGAGCAGGCGACCGTCGCCGGGTACGAGATCACCGCCGAGGGTCACCTCGTAGTCGTCCACGATGGCCGTGCGTGCGGCTGCCGGTACGGGACGCGGCTCGTAGACGCCGGCTACGGCGAGGTCCGCGCCGAGGGTGATGGTCTTGCCGAGTGCGCGTGGGGCGATATCGGTGAACACCCGGTACGCGCCTGCCTGCGGCAGATTCAGCTTCACCGTCCAGACACCGTCGGCGGTGAGCGCGGGATGCACGTGCCAGAACCCGGTGAGCTCACGCTGGACGACGATCAGGTGTAGTTCGCGGTCATGGATGGGGGTGTAGTCGGTGACCGGTGCGCCGTCGGGTCCGAGGATGCGGAACCGGAACTCGATGTCGCCGGGGGCGACGATCGGCTCCGCCAGTGCGAGGGTGTAACCGTCCTGGGTGATTTGCAGGCCACCCGGCAGTCCACCGCCGTGCGCGGCGTGATCATCGTGTCCGGTGTGGTGGTCGTGTCCGGTGTGATCCGCATGCTGAGTGTGGGCGGTGTGATCGCCGTGTGCGCCATGTTGATTGGTGTGAGTGTGCGTGGTCATCGCTCCGGCCTTTCCGATCTTGCTTTGTTCGACACCAAGAATCTAATACCCCCTAGGGGTATATGCAAGAGGTGCTCCTGTGATGCGCCTCATGCGGGCTCGCCTCCAGGCTTCAAATAAGCAAGACCGTGCCAGCCGGGCAGCCTCCGTCGCCGTCCTCGAGCGTCATGAACGCCTCGCTCGGTAGGTCGGGAGACGCGCGCGACAACCGAGACGGAAGTCGGTAAGTCGTTGGGGATGTGCATATTTGATCCACAACCGACACGAGCGCGCAGTCCGAGTGGATTGTGCGGTCGAAGGGGCGAAGACCCGGCAGATGAGTGCCGCCGTGCTTCCACCGCTGACGCTGTCGAATCCGTTGCGTAGCAGCGCATATCTTCGACGAACACCCGCATGGTGTCGGTTTCCGGGGTCATACTCGGCAGTGGTGGTCGGTGAAACACGCTGCCGGCCAGGGGAAGACAGGGAGGGTGTCGTATGGCTACTACTAGAGGTGTACCGGGCGGGCCGGGCCCGCGGACAGGGGAGTTGTGGCTTACCGCCGAGAATCGGCGACTTATCGAGGCGATCCGCGCGGGGAAGAGTGCTCGGCAAATCGCGATCGAGTTCGGCCGCAGTGAGGGCGCGATCCGGGCGCGCTGCCACACGCTGCTGCCAAAGCACCTACGGGACGCGCACACCAGGCGAGAAGCACCGGACCTGTTGGGCATCACACTCGACGGCGACCCCGGCTACGACTGGGAGCAGCGATTGCGCGAGTACGCCGTCACCGAGGGCAGGCTGCACTGGACCGAGGCAATGGATGATGCGCTGGCCGAAGGCTGGCAGCGGGGCCGATCCTGGAGGGAGTTGGTCGCTGCGACCGGCGCTTCCGAATCCGAGGTTGCGGCTCGGTGCAAACGCCGTGGTTGGGCGGCGGATCTGAAAGACGTTACCGACCGGATCGGCTTCGACCCGCTCGGCGAGGTCGCCGCCCGGCTGAACCCGGAAAAGGTGTGGGTGCTCGTCATCGACGGTCTGCGGGCAGGACGGCACATCTCTGTGCACCCGACCCGCGCCAGCGCCGACAAAGCCATCATTCTGCTCCAGGCGCAGGACCGCGCCAGCGGTGCCGGCGGCATGGACATCACAATCAACCTTGTACTCCGCAGTCCTGCCGGCCTCGAGGCGCCGGCAGCCTGAACCATAGTCGTGCACGCTGCCAGAATCGCCAGCGTCGAGCGCCGGGATCTGCTGCGCGCCAGGGACTACGGATGAGAGGTTAGTGGTCGGCCCTCACTGGGTTGTGCAGCGTTCCAGCCTCCGGCGAGCCACTGCGGCTACGCCGCAGCACCTTAGACGCAAAGCGTTCGGTGCCTGCCGTAACCAACCCGTCTACCACGCCGAATGCAGCGACCAAGCCAGTCTTGTGATCCGTTGCGGGAGACATCCCGTCAGCCGGTGCGGGTTGTGACGGCGTCACCAGATGGCTGGTAGCTCGGGTGTCTCGTAACGTACTGATAAGTTCTGAAAGGTCTGTTGCGGCCCAACATTTGGGTTGACTCAGCCTATCGACCAGGCGAAGCGTGAAGCGCCGCAACCAGATTCGGATCCCGTCATCCGCTCCACGAAAGCTCAGTTCAGGCCGCTTCAGCGGTTGGCGTGAGCTGTCGTCAGGGTGTCCAGCCTCCTTCCGGAATCGTCATTGTGAACGCGCCACAGCTGAAGCTCAGGCCGAACGCTACGACGATGCCTTGCCCTGGTCGCCGATATGTCGGTTCCGCCACCATCAGTGGGACCGAGCAGCCGAGGGTATTGCCGTAGTCGCGCAGCACTCGGTAGGAGGAGGCGGCGATTTCGCTGTCGCGGTCGACACCGAACTGTGTGCACAGTGCGTCCAGGATACGGACGCTGCCGGTGTGCATGAGCAGCGCCGATGCCTCGGCGGGGTCGGTCACCGCGCATGAGTCGTGTTCCAGCAACATTCGGACGGTTTCCTTGGCGTAATGCGAACCGCGCGGTGTGACATCGGCGCTCAGCGTGTACAGCCGTCGTCCATAGACCACCGGAATATCGGATCCGCCGTCCGGGACGGTGCCGAGTTCGGCATCTTCGGGACGCTCATTCGTCAGGTTGGCCACTGGGCCGAATGAAGGCCCATCGCCGCCGGCGGCGAGCACCATCGCTACGGCCGCATCGGCGAAGAGGAAACCGTGTAACGCATCGACGGTACTTTGGCGTTCCGTCGCGTCCACTTCGGAAAAGTGCGAGTAGAAGTCCGGAAGTACGGGCGATAGTGGGGTGATCGCCTCGGTGAAACATACGAGAACGCGCTTTTCTGGATTGCAGCTCAGGTACCACCGCGCGGTTTCGACGACTTTCGCCATCGCCGAGCAACCCATGTATTCGATGCTCAGGTTGGCGACAGTTCGGTCTATTTCAGGCATTCTTGCTATTACGTCGCATACCAGGCTTGGCAGGAGTCGGCCCGGTGCGCTGGACACGCCGAGGACCAGCCCGATCGAATCCGGTGCCACATCGGCCTTGGCGAGACATTTGCGGGCCGCTGCAACAGCCAAATCGGCGGTCGCGATGTCCAGTTTCGGTTCGGCATTCGCAAAAAGCACGTCGGAATAGTTGGCCAGTACCGAGTGTCTCTTGTGTACACCGACATCGCTCAACATCGCCACGAGTTTGTCGGACAAATGTTTCCGGCCGGCGTGGAGCAACTCTTCGGTCGTGTACTCCGGACGAGGCAGTTCGGCGGCAACAGCGATCAGGGTGGGATCGACTGTGTTGGTTACGCTCAATGCCCGCGCTCCTCTTTCCTCATCGTGGCAACGGGCACGTGCATCCAGACCATCGCGGAATTGCAGCGAAACCCGAGCTATCAGCATGACCGCAGGCATCCGGATTGGCAAGACGAAACGGGTGATAGCGACTTCGTATTGCAAATTGCGCATGTCGGATTGGGAATTAGTTCTTATGTATGGGCAGTCGACTGGCGCGCATGTACGAGACGTGTCATCATTCCTCAGCAGCGGTGTGCACGCCGAATCTCAGTTCTGCGACCAGGGTGACCCGAGCATTGATTAGGTTTTCGAAGAAGGTCGAACGTGGAACGCCTCTGTCGGCGCGAGCAAACTACTCGTAGCACGCGGTTGTCTTTGTTGGCGAGTGACGAAATGGTCCGGCCATGGTGTGCAGATATTTTGCACGGGTTCGGCGACGAGGTGTCCGAACCGTCGCCGTGGAACGCGGAATCGCGTGGCAGCGCAGCCGCTTCGCCCAGGATCGGGCAGGGTCGGACGGACGTCGCCCTACGGAGGGGTCATGCCTGATCACGGGATCGGGAGCTGGCCCCGGCGCCGTGCCCGGATTTGTCCTGGCGCGGTGGCCTTCCGGCAGGGCAGTCGTACGTTGACCTATGGCGAGCTGGCCGACCGGGTAGATCGGCTGGCGCGAGTCTTGGCCTACCGGGGCGTACGTCCCGGCGATCGCATTGCTTACCTGGGACTCAACGACATCGCGGTGTTCGAGGTGTTCTTCGCAGTGTGTCGGCTCGGTGCGATCTTCGTTCCCTTGAACACCCGGCTAGCTCCTCCCGAGATCGGCGTTTTGCTCGACGACGCAAAGCCTTTCGCCCTTTTCCATGGTCCGGAACAGCATGAGCTGATCGAGCAGATAGCCGCGCAGGATCATGGTGTCGGCCTCATCGTATCGATCGATGACTGGATCCCGGACGACTCGCCACCGGCCGACGTCGGATACGACGTGCCGACCATCACTACCGATATCGGCCTCGACGACGACGCGGTCATCCTCTACACCAGCGGCACCACCGGCAGGCCCAAGGGGGCTGTGCTCAGCCACGGCAACCTGACCTTCAACACGATGAACCAGCTGGCCCACGTCGATGTCCTCGGCACCGATACCGCACTGTGCATGTCGCCGCTGTTCCACGCGACCGGGCTCGGCCTGGTGACCCTGCCTACCCTGTTCAAGGGGGGATCGGTTGTGGTGCTGTCGAAATTCGACCCGGCCACGATCTTGGCGACATTCGCGGACGCGGGCGTCACGTCTTTCGCAGCAGTGCCGACCATGCTTCAGATGCTGTATGACCACCCGGATTTCGAGCACACCGACCTGAGTTCGCTCCACTATGTCATCTACGGTGGTTCCGCGGTCGCCGAACGGGTCGCGGTGGGCTGGCAGCGACGTGGCGTGGACATCCTCCATGGTTACGGCATGACCGAGGCTGCACCGGGCGTATGTCTGGCGATCCCTGCGCGGGCCGTCGAGCGGCCGCTATCCGCGGGACCGCCGCATTTCTTCACCGACATCGCGATCCGCAGCACATCGACTGCCGTGCCGCCGGGCACGGAAGGGGAATTGCTCGTTCGCGGCTTGAATGTGTCACGCGGCTACTGGAACCAGTCGGAAGATACGCCGATGAAACGCGACGGCGACTGGTTTCGTTCCGGGGATGTCGTGCGGATGGCAGAGGACGGTTGGATCTACATAGTCGATCGCATCAAAGACATGATTATTTCCGGCGGGGAGAACATCTATCCCTCCGAGGTCGAGGCGCGTATCAACGCTCTTCCCGGCGTCTCGGAGAGTGCTGTGATCGGGGTACCGGACGAGCGTTGGGGTGAGGTCGGGTTGGCGTATGTGGTGGCCGCTGAACCCGGCGCCGTCATGGAGCAGCAAATACGTGATGCTCTGCGCGGCACGCTCGCAGCGTACAAGATTCCCCAATACATACTGTTTGTCGACCAGCTGGCCAAGAATGCCACTGGGAAGGTTGTGAAGCAGAAGCTCCGGGAAACGGCGGCGCCGAGCTAGGGCTCGGTTCGCATAAAAACTCTTCTTATCTGTCGATCTATTCTATTCCTGGAGTTCTGAATGAGTACTCGAGTTGTCGACCCAGCAATGAAAGTCGCGGCCATCCGGATACCGGGCCGATTGACCCCTGAACTGTTGGAAAGGGCAGCCCGACCAGTCGAGGTGGATATCGCATCGACGGCGTTGGACAGTGTCGAGGCGTGCCGCGAGTTCGTCTCACATCTTATCCAGGACGGCACTGCCGTTTATGGCAGCACCACCGGTTTCGGCCCATTGGTGGAATTCGCGGGACGTGACGAAGCCGTCGACCAGTGCGACAACATCCTGTATCACCTCACGGCGGGGCAAGGTGAGGATTTGCCGCCACGGGTAGTTCGTGCCGCTGTGCTGGCGCGGTTGTGGTCGCTCACGCGCGCACATTCCGGAGTTTCGGTCCATGTGGTGACGGCCCTGGCAGCGATGCTGCGCACCGATTTCGCCCCTGCGGTCCCGAGGATCGGGTCGCTCGGCGCGAGCGGCGATCTGGTCCCGCTGGCATATGTAGCTGGCGCATTGCGCGGGCAAGGATTCGCGTATGTTTCCGGCAGGCGAATGCCCGCGGCCGAGGCGTTGGCCGTGGCGGGGCTGACGCCGTTGGCATTGGACGGCCGCGATGGACTCGCACTGGTCAACGGGACATCCGTAACGGCCGCGGCCGCAGGTCTCGCGGTGGAATCAATCCGCAGGTCGCATGGCGTCGCGATCACTCTCACCGGGGTGTTGGTCGACATCCTCGGTAGCGATATCGGGTTCTTGTCCGCGCACCTGCTCGAAGCGTTCGGACACCCGCACGCCGCAGCGGTCGCCGCTCGACTGCGCGGGCTGCTGGCAGGAACGAAGCCGACCGGCACTCGCTCGCTTCAGGAGCCGTACAGCCTTCGATGCACGCCGCATCTTCTCGGTGCGGTCGAAAGTTCCCTGCACCACGTCGGTGGTGTGGTCGACGACGATCTGAACGGCGTCAGTGACAATCCGCTGTTCTTCCCTGAACACGGCACGGTGGTGCATGGCGGGAACTTCTTCGGGCAGCCGGTGGCTTTTGCCGCCGATCTGCTGACAACCAGCACCGTGCAGATGGGCAATCTCGCCGAGCGACAGCTCGATTTGCTGATCGATCCACACCGCAACGGTGGCCTGCCGCCGATGTTGGCCACCGAACCCGGCAAACAACACGGTGTGCAAGGCGTTCAGCTCGCGGCGACCGCGACCGTCGCATCGATGCGCCGGGCGGCCATGCCGGCATCCATCCAGAGTATTCCGACGAATGGTCATAACCAGGACGTCATTCCGTTCGGCACGCAGGCAGCGCTCAATGCCCTCGACGCGGCTACGTCGGTGCGTTGGCTGCACGGTTCGCTGGCCGTCGCGTTGCGCCAAGCCGTTCATGTCGGCGGCCGGCGCCCAACCGCGCCCGCCTGTGCTGACATCATCGATCGGCTGGTCGCGGCCATCCCCCCGATCGACCCGGACCGGCCGCTGGACAGCGATGTGCGAGCAGCCGCCGCGCTGCTCGACGATCTGGTCGCGCCCACCGAAACACGGGCAGACAAATGAATCGGATTCTGACGCACACGGTCGTCGTCGGAGCCGGGATCGCAGGCTCCTGGCTGGCATACCGACTGGCTCAGTACGGCGTCCCCGTGGTGCTTCTGTCGGCAGCGCATCACGACACGCCAACCGTATCCCTGCGCGCCGCAACCGTTTTCGATCGCCGACTGGTGGAGACCGCGGACCGCGACGAGCTGGCGCAGGTGTTCGTGGACGAAACGGCGACGCAGCATCCAGAACTCCAGCCGATGATGCGGAGCTACCTGCATCGGGAATTCGCGGAACTGTCGAAACTGGTGCCCTTTCAGACGCTGGAGACGATGCTCATACCGCACCATCCGGTCCCCTTCCCGCGCCTGGGGGCCGGCGGTGAGGTAATTGCGCTGCTGCATCAACAGATCCGCGCGCTCGGCGGACAGATCATCACCGGCCGGGTCACTGATCTCCTTGTCGAAGACGGCGTCTGCCGCGGCGTGTCCTGCGTGCACGCCGGGGAACAGCTGGTCATTCAGTCCAGCGCGGTGGTGATCGCCAGCGGTGGGTATGCCGGGCTCATGCCGCACTCGCATACTCCGAATTCGGGAAGCATGCTGGGGCTGTTTGCGTCGGTCGGCGGCGAGCTCACGAATCTGGAGTTTTCGCAGCGCCATGCGCTGGGAGATCTGACGGCCGGACGAGTGCTGTATCCGCCTGATCTGGCGGGGGCGCAGTTCTACCGCGCGGGCCAACGAGCCGTGTGGCTGGAGCGGGCGTACGCCACCATGAACGAGGAACGCCGCGATCTCGAGATCTTCCAACAGTATTGGCGATCGAACGGACAGGTTTCCCATACGCTCGAGCGTGGCGATGAAAACTATGCCCTCGGTCCGATCTATGGGCTCTCGATGGGCGGCATTGCACACAACGGCAGTATCACCGCTGTCGCCGGCGTTTATGCCACCGGTGAGGCAAGACACGACATCGTGGCCGATGCCATCATCGGCCGCCCCTGGGCGATATATATTTGCACATCCGGAATGTTGGCGGACACGTTGAAAACCCTGCCGGAGCAGGCGAAGTCGGAAACGTTGTCGGCGCCCCTGAGAGACCCGGATGTGCAGGCGGGGTTGTGCGTCGCTATTCGGCGACGGCTGCACTCTTTCGAGGACCATCGATTCTCCGAGTCGGCCGTGCATTCGTTTGTGGAGTGGTGCGGTCGAACCCGGAGGGAGTTGCCCGACGCGCAGAACAGCGATAGTGCGCTGCTGATTCTCGCGGAATCCTATGCGCGGAGCGCGCTGCTGCGGCGGGAGAGTCGGGGTTACTTCTATCGCGCGGATTTCCCCACCACTGATCCGTCGTTGTCGCAACTTCGGACATTTGTCCGGTATGACCGGGCGGACGACACCGTCCACGCGGAGCTGCGTCCACATCGATCAGCCGACGAGGGGCCGTAGACACGGGCGCCGATCACGGGGATGTTGCGGCTAGCCGACCGATGTCGGTGCGTCGGTACGGCTACCTGGCATTACCGGCGCCAGAAGAAGTGGTGCACCACTCCGCTCGGGCTCGGGATCTGCTCCAGATGGAAACGGTCGACGAGTTCTTCGGGGCTCGCCCATAATCTTTCGCCGCGACCGAGTTCGACTGGTGCGACGGCGATATGCAGGTTGTCGATGAGATCGGCGTCGAGGAATTCCCGAACGGTGGCGATACCGCCGCCGATTCGCACATCCTTGCCCGCAGCGGCATCGAATGCTCGCGCGAGTGCGTTCCTCGGAGACGCATCGAGGAAGTGGAATGTGGTGTCCCCCAGGGTGATCGAGGGACGAACGTGATGAGTGAGAACGAAAACCGGCGTGTGGAACGGGGGTTCGTCGCCCCACCAGCCTTGCCAGTCGTAGTTCTCCCATGGTCCCCGCTGCGGACCGAATTTATTGCGCCCCATGATCTCGGCGCCGATGTTGTTGGTGAAGTCGCGAGTGCAGTAGTCGTCGAAACCGTAGGTTCCGCCCGGGTCGGTTCGGTTGGGCCAGTGAGCCGTGGCGCCCGCCCAGGAAATCAGCGTCGTCGGATCGGCGTGGCCGAACGGGCGCTCGAAGCTCTGCCCCTCCCCGGCGCCGTAGCCATCACTGGAGACGGTGAAGTTCTGAACTCGAACCAGCTGTGTCATCAAAACCTTTCTGGTTGCAATGTGCAATCAGTTTGCAAACTACCAAGAGTGATCCCGTTATGCAATCAGTTTGCGACGACTCGACGGCCGAATTCCGCGCCGCTTGCCCGAATGGAGTGCCGGCACCCTTTGTCAGGGCCGGGCACCCCTCATGCGAGGTGCCCGGATAACGGGCGGGGTGCCCGGTGCCAGCTGTCGGTAGTTATGCGTGGACGTCATAGTCGGCCCACTGTGCCAGCGCTTGGTACAGCCAGTAGAGGGCGGCGCCCGCCGTGGTGGCTCCGGTGATCTCGGTGGTCAGTTTCCAGTAGCGGTGGATGCGTGGGTCGTTGTCGGACGCGTTGTCGAGGAGTTCGCGCCGCAGGCTTGGAGTGTCGTGGTCGCGTCTGGCGGCGGCGTGGGCGTGGATGAACTGGTCGAGTTCGAGGCCCGGGTGCGGTGTTGAGACGCCGAGCGCGTTCACGGCCACGCATGCTTCGGCGACGCCGGTGATCAGTGCGAGTTTGTCGTGGATTCGGGCCGGGTTCGTCCGCCAGAGTTGGCGTGAGATTGCGGCTGTGCATGCCGGATCGGTGGTGTGGGTGGTGAGTTCGGCGAAGGCGACGATGTGCTCGGGAGTCGGATCGGCGGGTAGGCGCGGGATGTTCATTTCGACGAATCCGTCGAATATTGGCGATGGAAGGGGTGCCAGCAGTCTTCGCCAGAACGTCACGAGACTGTCGTGGGCGCGGTGCCGGTCTGATACGGCGGCAAGCAATTCCAGGCGAGCGGGGCGTTCGGCGGGTGGCGCACCCTCGATGGCGCGCAGCGATGCCCGGCGCCAGGACAGCACGCCGAGTTCGGTATCGAGTGCGGCACGTTCGGCGGCGATCGCATCGACGATCGACCGGGTGCCGGTGAGTACCTCGATGATCGCCGACAGGCTCAGGCCGAGCGTGCGGAGCCGACGCACCAGCAGCACCTGATCGACCGCGGTCACCGGATCGAACAAGCGGTGCCCGCCTCCGCTGCGCCGCGATTCCAGAACACCGTTGTCGCAATAGAAGCGGAGCGTGCGGACCGGTACGCCGGTGACTCGCGCCAGTTCCCCGATGCCCACGAGGCCGTCGCGGCGTGTGTTCTCGGTCACAATCGCTGGAACCTCCACCTCGGTGGAGTTCCTAGCCTACTGGAACACCCATGGGATAAGGAGATACGCGGATGGCCGAGGACGCCATGATGAGCACCGACCAGATCTGGCGGGCTGTCGCCGTCGAGCGAGCCGGTCTGGTCGAACTATTGGAGCCGCTGTCGGAAGCCGACTGGGACCATCCTTCGCTGTGTGATGGCTGGCGAGTCCGCGACGTCGTCGCGCACGTCGTGCTATCAACCCACGCCTCCATCGGCTGGATCCTGATCAATGTGATCCGCGCCCGCGGCAGCCTGGACCGGGCGATCCGCGATACCGCTGTTCGGCACGCGGACCGAGTCACGACCCGGCAGCTGCTCGGCGAGTTGCGCGACAGCATCGACGCGCGGGTCACGGCGGTCGGTACAGCACCAGCCGATCGCCTGATGGACCTCTTGGTGCACGGTCAAGACATCGCGGTCCCACTCGGCATCACCCGCGAGATGCCGGTCGCGGCAGCGCGATTGGCAATCCATCGAATCTGGACGACGAGTGCGCCGTTCCACGCCCGCAAGAAGTTCACCGGTTACCGCCTCGCCGCAACAGATACCGACTGGGCCGCCGGTACTGGATCTGCCATCACTGGTCCGGTCGCTGCCCTGCTGCTGATCGTAACCGGTCGCCAGCATGCATGGGACCAGCTCACCGGTACTGGAGCAGTGCTGTTTGCGCAGCGTGACCGACGGTAGTGCCCGGCCATCAGTAGCGCTTACTTCGACGCCGCTTCGTTATGCCCTGGCCCATCGCACACGGCGCCTGAGCTGCGGTAACCGGCGGCGGTAGCCGATCTTTCAACAGTCGACACTGCCTCGGCGGGCGCCCGAGAGTCCAGGTGAAGTTCGCTGGGCGAACCGGGCCGGGTGATGTCGAAGGCATCCATCCGCCGATGTAACCGCGAAATTTCTTGCTGGGAATTGGCTGGCAATGTCGCGAGAGGTTGCCGAGAGTGTCGAGCAACTGATTGTGGATGCCCTTGGGCGGCAGTAGCTTTCGTTTGCTGATCGTTGCTCTACGAAAGGTCGAACCGATGATTCTGCTCTCCCTCTTGGCTGCGACCGGAAGTGCTGTCGCTGCATGGGCCACTGGAAGTGCCGCGATGGGCCTCGGGAATAGCGGCATTCTGCAGTGAGCATGGAATCGGGCGGGACGGCATGGGTGCCGTCCCGCCCGATTCATACAGCGGTGGAGCGTTCTTACTGGGCCGTGGAGCGGAAGCGGCGCAGGAGCAGGCTGTTGCTGACGACGAAGGCCGAGGAGAAGGCCATCGCGGCGCCCGCGAGCATCGGGTTCAGCAGACCGGCCATGGCGAGCGGAATCGCCGCGACGTTGTAGGCGAAGGCCCAGAACAGGTTGTCTTTGATGGTGCTGAGGGTCCTGCGGGACAGGCGGATCGCATCGGCGGCCGCCCGCAGGTCACCGCGAACCAGGGTCAGATCGCTGGCCTCGATGGCGACATCGGTTCCGGTGCCCATTGCCAGGCCGAGGTCGGCTTGGGCCAGGGCCGCGGCATCGTTGACGCCGTCGCCGACCATCGCCACCACCTTGCCTTCGGCTTGCAGCCGCTTGACGGTGTCGACCTTATCGGCGGGCAGCACCTCCGCGATCACCTCGTCGATGCCGACCTGTGCCGCAATGGCTTTCGCGGCGGCGGTGTTATCGCCGGTGAGCATGATCGGGGTGAGACCGAGCGCCTTCAGCTGCGAGATCGCCTCGGCGGAGGTCGGTTTCACCGCATCCGCGACCACGAGCACGCCGCGTGCCCTACCGTCCCAACCCACCGCGACGGCGGTTTTGCCATCGGTTTCGGCGGCGTGCATGGCCCGCTCGAGTTCGCTATCGAGCTGCTGCGACCAGTCCGCGAGTAACCTTGCGCGCCCGACGACCACCGCATGGCCGTCCACCACACCCTGCACGCCGAGGCCTTCGATATTCGCGAAATCCTCGACCGGTCGCAGTGTGCCGACCTTATCGCGGGCACCCTTGGCAATCGCCTGGGCGATCGGGTGCTCCGACGAATCCTCCAGCGCTCCGGCCAGTGCCAGCACCTCGGCGCTGTCCTCACCCGCGGCGGCGATGACATCCAGCAGTGTCATCTTGCCGGTGGTGACAGTGCCGGTCTTATCGAGCACCACGGTATCCACTCGACGGGTCGACTCCAGCACCTCCGGCCCCTTGATCAGGATGCCCAACTGCGCACCGCGACCGGTGCCGACCAGCAGTGCGGTCGGCGTGGCCAGCCCGAGGGCGCACGGGCAGGCGATGATCAGGACCGCGACCGCGGCGGTGAAGGCCGCCGCGACCGAACCGCCGGTGCCCAACCAGAATCCGAGTGTCGCGACCGACAGCACGATCACGATCGGTACGAAGAATCCGGAGATTCGGTCCGCCAACCGCTGTGCCCGCGCCTTACCGGTTTGCGCGTCCTCGACCAGTTTCGCCATCTGAGCCAGCTGGGTGTCGGCGCCGATGCGATTGGCGCGCACCACGATTCGCCCGCCGACATTGACCGTAGCACCGACTACCGCATCCTCGGGCCCGACCTCTACCGGCACCGATTCACCGGTGAGCATCGAGGCATCGACCGCGGAGGAACCCTCGACAACCACACCGTCGGTGGCGATCTTCTCGCCGGGCCGCACCACGAAGGTGTCGCCAACGCCCAACTGCTCGACCGGAATTCGCTGTTCGAGCCCACCGCGCAGCACCGAGACTTCCTTCGCACCGAGCTCCAGCAGCGCCCGCAGCGCCGCCCCGGCGCGCCGCTTGGAGCGTGCCTCGAAGTAGCGTCCGGCCAGCAGGAAGGTGGTGACGCCCGCCGCGGCCTCCAGGTAGATGCTGCCGGTGCCGTCCATCCGCGCAATGGTCAACTCGAACGGATGCTTCATACCGGGCATTCCGGCCGTGCCCCAGAACAGCGCGTACAGCGACCAGCCGAATGCCGCCAGCGTGCCCATCGATACCAGGGTGTCCATGGTGGCGGTGCCGTGTCGCAGGTTGGCCCACGCGGCCCGGTGGAAGGGCAGCGCGCCCCACACCACGACCGGCGCGGCCAGCGTCAGCGAAAGCCACTGCCAGTTGTCGAACTGCAGCGCGGGCACCATGGCCAGCGCGATGACCGGAACCGTCAGGACCAGCGAAACCAGCAGTCGGGTCCGCAGCGCCGCCGTCGGGTCATCGTCGGCGGTGGCTTCCGCGGGTTCTTCGATTTTCGGCAGCGCGGCGGTGTAACCGGCCTGCTCGACGGTGGCGATCAACTGCTCCGGTGAGATATCACCGCTGAAGTCGACCCGCGCCTTCTCCGTCGCATAGTTGACCGTCGCGGTGACGCCGTCGAGCTTGTTCAGCTTCTTCTCGATGCGATTCGCGCAGGATGCGCAGGTCATGCCACCGATCACCAATTCGACCTGTCCGGCGGCTAGTTGTGTCGCGGTGGTCATTCTTAGCTCCGTTCTGTGCGACTCAGGGTAGTGATCAGTGGCCGTGTCCAGCTGGTTTCGCGGCCGGGATCGGCGCGGAACCGGCGACCGAGAGGGTGAATTCGGCGGTGCGAACCACGCCTTCGTGCTGGAAATCGAGGAAGAGCCGGTAGTCGCCCGCGCTCGGCGCGTCGACGTAGAAGGTGATGCCGGGTCCGGCCGGGGTCACGCCGTCGCCGAGGCTACCCTCCGGGTGGACGTGCAGGTAGGCGAGGTCCGCGGCGCGCAATGCCACGAGGTGACCGTAAGCACCGAGGTAGGGCTGCAGATCGGTGACCGGTTTGCCATCGCGGCTGACCGAGAGCACGACCTTCGACGCCTGGCCCGGCGTAACCGTGCCGTTCAGTGCGACGGTGTACGCGCCGATCTGCGCGGTAGCCGACGGTGCGGGCAGTGCTTGCGCGTCGTAGTTACCCGAGACCCGCAGATCGGCACCGAGCGTCAGATTCTTACCGCCATCGGGGATGAAGTCGGCGAAGACCCGGTAGTCACCGGCGCGAGTGAGATCCAGTGGGACGCTCCAGGTGCCGGCCTGGTCGAGCACCGGATGCACGTGCTGGAAGGCCGCCATATCGCGGCGGACCACAATGAGGTGCAGATCCTTTTCGTGGCTGCGGACGTAGCTGGTGACGGGTGCGCCGTCGCGATTCAGGATGCGAAATCGCAGCGCGACATTGGCCGCCGCGGTGGTCTGCGGGGTGTCCAAGCGCAGGGTGTGGCCGTTTTCGCTGGCCGTGAGTCCCGCGGGTAGTTCGTCGGCGCCGGACTCGGCCATGGCCGCATGCCCCTCGGCGGGTTCCGGCCCGAGGGTGGCGCCGACGGCCAGTGCGATCCCGAAGACCGCCGCGAGACCGAGGGTGAACCCGGCGAACTTGCTTGCTGCGTTCATCAGGAGGCTCCGTTCGGATTGTTCGGCGGCCCGTCCCGTCGAACTCGGGTCTACCATACCCCCCTAGGGTACGTTGTCAAGAAGGTACCGGGTGAGGGTATGGAGGCCGGATACGCCGAGAGCCCGGCTCGGTGCTGGACCGGGCCGGGCTCTGTGCTGTTCGGTGCTCAGACTTCGGGTCGGTAAGTGACCAATGCCACCCCGGGCGCCGAAACGACCTGCACTTCGGCCGTATCCGAAACCTTGATGTGCAGGAATCCGCCCTCGATCGACACCTCGACATCATCGACCGCATGTACCGACTGTCCGTTCCGGTCGAGCAGTGCGTACCCGTCGACCAGAGCGACTTTGCTGGCCCTGCGCCATTTCGCGGTCATCGTGCTGCCCTTCGTTGGTGCGGCCGGCGGGAAGTCCAGCTCCGGCTGGGCGACGTGGTTGAAGTAGTTCGACAGGGTATTGAGCGCGATATGGCCGACGACCTCGCTCAACTCGGCATCGCTCACGCCACGCTCGCGAGCCGAGTCGACGACGCGATCGTCGATCCGGCCGTGCGAGCGCAGCACCTCGCGCGCGATCTGCAGCACGGCATCCGCGTGCGGATCCTCGGCATGCGCCGCCCGGGTGGCCGCGATGGCCTCCTCCGTGAAACCCATTCGACCCGCTCGCATGCTGTGCGCGGCAACGCAGTAGTCACAACCGTTTTCGCTCGCGACCAGCAGGGCCAGTTGTTCGCGGACGCGGGCGGAGAGCTTGCCGCGGGTCAGTGCGTCGCGCATGTTCAGGTAGCCGCGCAGTGTCGCGGGGCTGTTCGCCATGGCGGCGTAGAGATTCGGAACCCGGCCCAGTTGGCGCTGCACCTCGGTGAGCAGGTCGGTCTGCTCGGCGTCGGCGGTTTCGGTCGATACAAGCGGTAGTCGAGACATCGTGACTCCAAACTCGAACGTGATGGTACCGATCGGTGCCGAATCGAGACGGTACTGATTGGTCCCGAATGCGTCAAGCCGGACGGTACCGATCGGTGCCATCTTGGTATGGTGATGTCATGGCAACACAGGCCAGACAGCGATTACTCACCACCGCCGAGGAACTCTTCTACGCCGATGGCATCAGGGCGGTCGGTGTCGATCGCCTGCTGCAGGAGTCCGGCGTCGGCCGCGCGTCCTTCTATCGTCACTTCGCCAGCAAGGATGACCTGGTCGTCGCCGTACTGGAGGACCGGGACCGGCGGTGGCTGGCGTGGCTGCGAGAGTCCGTCGAAGCGAAGGCCGGTGACCCGGCGGACCGCCCCCTGGCCGTTTTCGACGCACTTTCGGAACGCTTCGCCCGCAAGGACTTCCGTGGCTGCGCCTTCATCAACACCATGGTCGAAGTCGCCGATCCGGGATCGGCCGCCCACCAGGCGGCCGATCGGCACAAGCGGCGCGTCATCGAGTACCTCACCGAAATCCTCACCGCCGCAGGTCGATCCGATGCCGAGGAACTGGCCGCCGAATTCGCATTGCTCGTCGACGGTGCCATAGTCACCGCAGTCCGCGAGAACTCCCCGGCAGCGGCGGACCGCGCCGGGGCGATCGCGCGCCGCCTGCTCGGGACGGACTGAGGCCGGTGCCCGTCAGGCGGAATGGAGATGGCGGGCGGTGGGGGAGGTTTCGGTGGTCGCCGGGTCCGGGTAGGTGCGGAGCAGACGGTCAGCGGTGCCGGAGGTGGTCACGGTGAACCAGTAGTGCTCGTTCTTGTAGTGGTGGTGGCGGTGGTTGCGCCAAACCGCCCGGTAGAGCGAGCCTTTCGGCTTGTAGTCGGTGTGGATCAGGTAATGGGTCCATTCGTAGCCGAGGCCGAGGGCGGTGATCATCAGCAGGAAGGTCAGCCCGAGGCCCAGCCGAGGGAAGGCCAGGGTCGCGATCGCGATCAGGACGACGATCAGTACTGAAAGCGTCTTGGTCGGGATGAAGATCAGCGGGATATTCCGCGGATCCACATGGTGCTCGCGGTGTTTGCGGGCCAGTTCGCTATCGATCGGAATCGGGCCGAGCTGCCGCGGCCGCCAATGCAGCACCGTGACGTGCACGATCCATTCGAAGACCGGGAAAACCGCGAGCATGACCGCGGGCACCAGCGCATCGGTCAATTGCCAGTCGCCCACAATGATTCGGGTGACCAGTGCCGCCAGCAGGGTGGTGCCGATCAGCCAGGGCGTGGGGTGCCGGATGAATTCGCGGAATGCTACGCCGAGTGTGTGGCCGCGGCGCAGCGTCCGCTCGCCCTGACGCGCGCGCTCGCGCGCCGTGGCCGAATCCTTGCTGGATGATTGGGGTTTCGTCATGGTCTTTCCTTGGTGGAGCCAGTCCGTGCCGTCCATTGAGGTGGCGCACCGGGCGATATTCCGAACCGCCGCCGTGATCGGTGATTGCCGACGCCGGATCGCATATTCGCCGTCAGCGTTCGATGTTTTCGGCGCCCTCCAATACTTCGATGAGGGCCTTGGTCGCCGGTTCGAGCAGTGCCCGAGCGGTGCGTGCGGCCTGTTCCGGCGCACCGGCCTCGATGGCGGCGGCCAGGTTCCGATAGGCCTCGACATTGCCCACCTCGGCGGACATGATCGGTGCCAGCGCCGCGAGAGCGGGTTCGTAGGCGGCGCGCAACATGTTGAACATCAGCCGGAACACGATGGAGTCGGCGGCGTCGACGACGTGATCCCAGAACTCCATCGCATGCCGCTGCTGTGCGATCGGATCCTGTTCGGCGGCAAGCGCTTCGACGGTGCGATCCAAGGCGGCGCGCACGGTCGCGGATTCGGTTTCGCCGAGCCGGATCGCCGCGAGTTCAGCCACCTTGGGTCCGTTGTGCAGCCGCGCCTCCACAATGCTGCGTGCGACTTTCGGTTCCAGTTCTCCGGCTTGCACCAGCAGTCGGGGCAGCACCTCGAGCCCGGCTCCGCGCCGATAATCCAGCACGGTGGTCGCATCCCCCTGCCGCACCGCCACCAGTCCGGCCGCCGCGAGCCGTTGCAGTGCCTCCCGCACTGCGGGCCGGGAAACTCTCAACGCCTCCGCCAACTGCCGCTCACTCGGCAGGGTCGCCCCAGGTGCCAGCTCCCCACTGAGTACATCCGCCGCGATCTGCTCGAACACATCGCCCGATACCGACCGCTTGACCACAGGTTGCAACGCCATATCGTCACTCTGCGCCGAATGGGTCAGGAGGTCAAGTGGTCAGACCAGTCTGAACCTCCGCCGACGCACCGCTGGGCAGGTCAGCTGGGGTCGGAGCCCCGGACGGCGGCGAGCCAGATGGCGGTGGCGGCGGCTACCGAGGTGGCGGCGAGGAAGGCGGTGAACCCGCCTGCGGCTATGTAGACCCACATGAGGGCTACGAAGGGGGCGGCGACGGTGGATTGGGCGTCGAGCAGGAGGCGGCGGCGGACCCGCGCGGAGTCGGTGGCGAGGATCGCGGCGTCGGGATCGGGGCGGGAAGGGTTGTCGATCAGGCGGCCGGGAGGTTCGCAGCTGCGTGCCTTTCCGGATGGGTAGAAGTGCAGGGTGGTGGTATCGACGGATCGGTCGGTCACGTCGGCCTCGGCCGCTGTCATGGCGAGCAGGGCGGGCTCGAAAAACACCGGCAGCCAGCGAGTCCGATAGTTTTCGGTGATCTCGAGCCAGCTGCGGCTGACAAGTCGATTTTGCTGGCGCACCCGCTTGATCTCGACGGTGCGTGCGGCATCTTCGCGTTTCGCGTCGCCACTGCTGGTATCCGAGCTGCCTGCGCCGCCGTCCATGCCGCTGCCAGACGTATCCCGGCGGGGGCCGATATCCGCCAAACCATTCGGCAGCAAGCCCAACGCCCTGGCGAGCTGAAAACCCGTATAGCCCAGAATTCCGAGCGCAACGGTCGCCAATGCGGCCACCTGGTCCAAGTCGCCGAACGGCGCCCAGGCCAGACAAACAACCAGGGCGCCGATCGTCACGCAGACCGGATAGGCCAGGGGGTGGCCCGGTCCGATTTTCACTTCAGGAAGCCGACTTTGGTGTAGTCAGGGGAGGCGAGGCCGAAGGCGCCGTAGTTGGCGAGGTTATCGCGGACCGCGTAGGTGCCCGAGGCCTGCTGCAATGGCACCGAATAGCCTTCGGCGAAGATCATCTGATCGCATTTGTTCGCCAGCTCGATGGCCTTCGCCGGATCGAGTTCGGCAATGGTCTGTTCGATCAGCGCGTTCAGTTCCGGCGATCCGATGCGGGCCTTATTGCTTCCCTGACTGTTAGGTTTGCTCGGGTCATACGCGTAGACCTGCGGCAGCACCCCCAGCGGTAGAACGCTACCGCCCCAGCTGAATTGGGCGATGTCGAAGTTCCCCGGATCGATCACGTCCTTGAACAACCCTTGGCCGGGCACGGTTTGGATGGTCAGTTTCACCCCGACCTTCGCCAAGTTCTGCTGCACGATCTGCGCGGTCTGCACCCAGGCCTCCTGCTGGTACATCACATCGCGGATTTCCAGCTTTCGGCCGTCCTTTTCGCGGACATCGCCGTTGAGCTTCCATCCGAGCTCGTCGAGCATCCGCGCCGCCTCTTCTGGGGCGTAGGCGATGGGCGCCGAATTGTCCTGGTAGCCCTTCTGGCCCTTCATGTAAATGTGGTTGTTCAGCGGCGTCGGATTTTCGACGACACCGTTCTGGGCGGCGGTCACCAGGGCCTGCCGATCGATTGCCTTCGAAATGGCAATGCGCAGTTGCGGATCCTCGAGCAGGGCGCCCTTGCCGCCGTTGAAGGTCAGATGCGACCAACTGGGCTCGGGCGTGCGCCGCACCACTACGTTCTTCGAGTTCCTCGCGCCGGTCACATTCTCGATGCCGGACATATAGGCATAGTCGATCTCGTTGTTCTGGATCCCGGGCAGCACCGCGGAAGCGTCGAGCACGCTGAGCGTGATCGTGTCCAGCTTCGGGGTGTCGCCCCACCATTTCGGATTGCGGCCCAACGTGATCCGGTTCTGCGCGCGATCGATGTCGGTGAGCATGAACGGACCCGAGCTGACCGGGAGAGTGTCGCGGTCGGCGTTGCTGAACGCATCCGGCGTGGCAGTGACAGACTTCGGATACAGCGGACTGAATTGACCCTGCCATTCGGCATACGGCTTATTGAAGGTGACGATCGCCTGCCGGTCGTCCTCGCCTCGTTCGACCTTCTCGACCCGGTCGAAGCCGCTGGGTGAGGAGATGAGGAAGCCAGGGTCCTTGGTGCTCAGCGCGGCCGCCTCCGATCGCAGGTCCTCCCAGGTGATCGGGCTGCCATCGGACCATACGGCCTTCGGGTTGATCGTGTAGGTGACCTGCTGGGGGCTGGTGTTCGTCAGCTTGATGTCGGTGAAGTAATTGTGATCGACGGTGAGTTCCCCCGCGGCATTGCTCACCCAAGGCGACGGCATCGTCGGATTGATCACCAAGGACGTGGTATCGGTGGTGCCGTCGATATGCAGATAGTTGAAGTTCTCCGGGAAGTTGGTGATGGCCAAGCGCAGATTCCCGCCGTCGCGCAGTTCGCTGCGATCCTTCGGGTTGATGTCGTTCGTGCTGCCGATATCGACCGTGCCGGGCGTGATTGTGTTATCGGAGCAACCGGTCGCGATCAGTCCGAGCGCGACAACGGGTACGGCGATGGTTACCGCGAATCTCATTTCTCGAACCCCACCTTGGTGTAGTCCACCGATGCCAGACCGAAGGCGCCGTAATTGGCCAACTCCGCACGCGCTGCCACGGTGCCCGCGGACTGCACGATCGGCAGCGAGAAGCCCTCCTCGAAGATCATCTTGTCGCATTCGTTCGCCAGCTCGATCGCCTTCTCGGGATCCAGTTCGGCGATTGTCCGCTCGATCAGCGCGTTCAGTTCGGGCGAACCGATCTTGCCCTTATTGCTCAGCGTATTGGCGGGGTCGTAGGCGTAGATCTGCGGCAGCGCACCGAGCGGGAGAATGCCACCGTTCCAGGTGAATTGGACGATATCGAAGTTGCCCGGGTCGACTACATCGGTGAAAAGCCCATTGCCCGGGTAGGTCTGGATGATCAGTTTGACGCCGATCTTCGCCAGGTTCTGCTGTGCGATCTGGGCCATCTGCACCCAGCTCTCCTGCTGGTACATCACATCGCGGATTTCTAGCTTTCGGCCGTCCTTCTCGCGGACATCGCCATTGAGCTTCCACCCGAGATCATCGAGTTCTCTGGCGGCCTGTTCGGGGTTGTAGGCCACCGCTGCCGCATTGTCCTGATAGCCCTTCTGACCAACCATGAAGATGTGGTTGTTGAGCGGCTTCGGGTCGACCACGACCCCCTGCTGCGCCGAGGTCGCGATGGCCTGCCGGTCGATACCCTTCGAAATGGCAACGCGCAGTTTCGGATCTGCGAGGATCGAGCCGGGCGCGCCATTGAAGGTGAAGTGCGAGAACCGCGACGCGGGCGCGCGACGCACCGTGATGCCGGGCGCGTTCGAGGCGGTCTTGACCTCATCGATGCCCGATACCGTCGCCGAATCCAGTTCGTTGTTCTGCAGTGCGTTCAGCCGGGCGGAGTAGTCGAGCACGCTGTAGGTGACCGTATCCAGCTTCGGCGTATCACCCCACCATTTCGGATTGCGGCTCAATACGATGCGCTGCTGCGCCTTATCGATCGACGAAATCATGAACGGACCCGCCGAAACCGGCAGCCCATTGCGGTTCACGTCGTCGAAGGCCTGCGGGGTCGCGGTCGACGCCTTGGGGTACAACGGGCTGAAGATGCCCTGCCATTCCGCATAGTGCTCGGCCATGGTGACGATCGCCTGCCGGTCGTCGACGCCGCGTTCGACCGTGCCGATCTGGGCGTAGCCCTGGGTTGCCGCCACCTGGAAGGCCGGGTTGCGTCCGCTGAGCGCCTCGGCCTGGGATTTCAGATCTTCCCAGGTGATGGGCGTCCCGTCGGTCCAGACCGCCTTGGGATTGATCGTGTAGACGATCGTCTGCGGATTCGTCTTGGTGAGTTTGATCTCGGTGAAATAGTTGGTATCGGTGGTGATATCGCCCGCCGCATCGGATTTGACCGAGCCCGGCAGCGCCCACGAAACCAGATCGGAGACCTCGCCGTCGGAGTCGACATGCGAGGCATTGAAGGTCGCCGGGAAGTTCGTCAGCGCCAGCCGCAGATTCCCGCCGTCGCGCAGTTCGCTCGGATCCTTCGGATTGATGTCGTTGGCCGTGCCGATCGAGCTGGAACCTGCCGTCACATCATTGCCCGATCCACACCCGGACAGAATCAGCGCGATGGCGACGGCGGGTGCCGCGATCCGCATTCCCACCCGGCGCTGCCGGGCGATACGTGCTGTGGTCATTTCACGAATCCGATCTTGGTGTAGTCGTAGGACGCGAGGCCGGGGGAACCGATATTGGCGAGGTCCGCGCGGACGCCGAAGCTGCCGTCACTCTGCATCAGTGGCAGCGAATGCCCCTCCTCGAACACCTTGCGATCCACCTCATTGGCCAGCTCGAGCGCCTTCGCCGGATCCAATTCCGACAGGGTGCGATCGATCAGGGCATTGAGCTCCGGCGAACCGACGCGGGCGTAATTGCCCTGCAGATCGTTCGGGTCGTAGTAGTACGCCTGGCGAATACTGCTGAACGCGAACGCATCACCGGACCAGATGAACTGCGCGGCGTCGAAATTACCCGGATGGATGACATCGGTGAAATAACCGACGCCGGGCCTGGTATCGATGGTGAGCCCCACCCCGATTTCGGCGAGGTTCTGCTGGATGATCTGGGCGATCTGCACCCAGGTCGGGTCGTTGTACATGACATCGCGGATGACGAGCCTGCGCCCGTCCTTCTCCCGCACATCGCCGTTGAGCTTCCACCCCGCCTGGTCGAGCTCGCGGGCCGCGGCGGTCGGATCGAAGCCGAGGCTATTGTCCTGGTATCCCGCCTGCCCCTGCAGGAAGATGTGATTGTTCAGCGGCTTGGGATTCTCCACCAGCCCGTTCTGAATCGCGCTGACGATCGCCTGCCGATCGATGGCCCGCGAAATGGCGACGCGCACCTTGGCATCGGACAGGATGGACCCCGGCGCGCCATTGAAGGTGATGTGGCGCCAGCGATTACCCGGTGCGCGGCGCACCGCAAGGCCGCCGGTATTGCGCACCGTCTGGACATCGTCGACCGTGGTCAGCTGCACCAAGTCGAGTTCGTTGTTCTGTAGTGCCGTCGTCCACGCGGAATGGTCGAGCACGCTGTAGGTGATGGTGTCGAGCTTGGGCTTGGCACCCCACCATTTCGGGTTGTGGCCCAACACGATTCGGCCTTGCGACCGGTCGGTGGCGACAACCTGGAACGGCCCGGCGCTCGGCCCCATCGCATCGGTCAGGCTATGGTTGAACGAATTCGGGTCGGCGGTAACGGATTTCGGGAACAGCGAAGCATTGCCGGCGAACTGGCCGCGCCATTCGGCATAGGGGTGGCTGAAGGTCAGGATGGCCTGGCGATCGTCGACGCCGCGCTCCACCTTGTCTACGAATTCGAATCCGTTGGTGATGGCGATCAGGAATCGCTTGTCCCTACCGCTGAGCGCATTGGCCTCGGATTTGATGTCTTCCCAGGTGATCGGATTGCCGTCGGACCAGACGGCCTGCGGATTGATCGTGTAGGTGACCTGCTGCGGGTTGGTGTTGGTCAGCGCGATATCGGTGAAATAGTCCTTATTGATGGACAATGCGCCCGCGGCGTCGGTATTGAACGAGCGCGGCATCAGCGGCCGTTCGATATCGGCTATCTCGCCGTCGTTGCCGTCATTGGACAGGGTGTTCCAGTTGGCCGGAAACGACGTCGTCGCCAGGCGCAGATTTCCGCCGTCGCGGACTTCGTCGACGCTCTTGGGGTTGATGTCATTGGTGGTGCCGAGCGTATCCGACAGCCCTGCCGTCGAATCGCCGCCTGAACCACAGCCCGCCGCGATCAGAGCCAGCGCGACCACCGGTGCCGCCCATTTGGTTCGGGTTCTCGATCGCATCGCGCTCTCCCTCTATCGACTGACGACCGGCACCGGGACCGCATCGATCAACGCCCGGGTGTAGTCGTTGCTCGGACGGTCGAAGATCTGTTCGGCGGGCCCGGCCTCGACGATCTTCCCGCGATACATGACCGCGATATCGTGGGCCAGATTGCGAACCACCGAAAGATCGTGCGAGACGAACAGATAGGACAGTCCGTGTTCGGTCTGCAGGTTGCGTAGCAGATTCAGCACACCCGCCTGGATCGACACATCCAGCGACGACACCGGTTCGTCGAGTACCAGAATTTCCGGATCCAGCGCCAGCGCACGGGCAATGCTGATGCGTTGTTTCTGGCCGCCGGAGAAGTCCGCGGGATAGCGGTCGGCGTGTTCGGCCCGCAGACCGACCTGTTCGAGCAATTGCGGTACCCGCTTGGCGATTTCGCTGCGGGGCCGGCCATCGATGCGCATCGGTTCGGCGAGCACGTCGAAGATCGGCAGCCGTGGATCGAGTGCGGCCGTCGGATCCTGGAAGACGATCTGCATCTTCCGGCGGATCTCCCGCTTGCGCGCCTTGGTCAGGGTCGCGATATCGCTGCCCATGATCTCGATGTTGCCCGCTTGCGGCTGCACCAGGTCGAGAATCTGGGTGAGTGTGGTGGATTTTCCGGATCCGGACTCGCCGACCAGCGCCAATGTGCGTCCGGCCCGCACCTCGAAGCTGATGCCGTCGACGGCGCGGACCTCACCCTTGCGGCGCTTGAACACCACACCCGAGGTGATCGGATAGGTCTTCACCAGATCCGAAACCCGCAACACCACCCGCTCATCAGTGTCTGCTTCGGCGCTCGGCTCCAGAATTTCCTGGCGGTAGGCCTCGAACAGATCGGCGGAGGTGACTTCCGCGGTGCGGATACAGGCGGCCGAATGGCCCGGATCGGTCTTCTCCAACGGTGGCTCGGCCGCCCGGCAGTCATCGAGCGCGATGGGGCAGCGCGGTGCGAACGAGCAACCCGGCGGCAGCGCGTGCATGGCGGGCGGTGCGCCGACGATCGGGATCAGTGGGCTGCGCGGCGGACCATCCATGCGCGGAATCGAGCCGAGCAGGCCGACCGTATACGGCATCCGCGGTGCGGCGAAAAGCTCTGCCGTCGGCGCGGTTTCGACGATCTTTCCGGCATACATCACCGCGACCCGATCGGCGAGTGTGGCGGCGATGCCCATATCGTGGGTGATCATGATGACGCCCGCACCCGTGATATCGCGGGCCTTGCGCAGCAGGTTCAGGATCTGCTTCTGCACCGTGACATCGAGTGCGGTGGTCGGCTCATCGCAGATGATCAGCGCGGGATCATTGGCAATGGCCATGGCGATGACAACGCGCTGACGCATACCGCCGGAGAACTCGTGCGGAAATGCCTTGGCGCGCAATTCCGGTTCCGGAATACCGACCAGATCCAGCAGCTCGACGGCCCGCGCGGATGCCTCTCGACTGGTCATATCCGTATGTGCGAGCAGGGCTTCGGCGACCTGATCGCCGACCCGATACACCGGCGTCAGCGCCGAAAGCGGGTCCTGGAACACCATGCTGATGGAACGCCCACGCAGCTTGGACATCTGGCGATCGCCGAGCCCGAGCAGTTCGCGGCCGCGCAGCCGGATGGAACCGGTGATTCGTGCCTGCTCCGGCAGCAAGCCGATCACCGCGAGCGAGGACACCGACTTACCGGATCCGGATTCGCCGACGATGGCGAGCACTTCGCCATCGGAGACGGTGTAGTTCACCCCGCGCACGGCGTCGATGCGGCCCTCCTCGCTGGGGAAGGAGACCCGCAGGTCGGAGACCTCCAACAGCGGTGCGGTGGAGTTCTTTTCGTTGGTGATCTGATCCGCTGGGTCCGTCATGCCGCTACCTTCTTTTCCGACCCAGCCTTCTTGCGCGAGCGAGCCCGTTTGGCACTGGGATCGAATGCGTCACGTAATCCGTCACCGACCAGATTCGCCGAAAGCACGATGACGATCAGCAGTCCACCGGCGAACATGAACAGCCAGGGGAAGGTGAGCGCCGACGCGGTGCCCGACGCGATCAGCGTGCCGAGCGAGACGTCCGGCGACTGCACACCGAATCCGAGGAAGCTCAAACCGGTTTCGGCCATGATCGACGCGCCCACCGACAGCGTGGTGTCGATGATCAGGATCGAGGCGATATTCGGCAGGATATGGCTCAGGATCACCGTCCTGGTCGGCGCGCCCATATACCGTGCGGCCTTGACGAATTCGCGTTCGCGCAGACTCATGGTCAGGCCACGCACAATGCGCGCACTGATCATCCAGCCGAACACGCTCAGCAGCAGGATCAGCAGCAGGATGGACCCGCTGCCCTTCGTCTTCGGCGCGAACAGCGCGACGATGATGAAGCTCGGCACCACCAACAGCAGATCGACCAGCCACATGATGGCCCGATCGGTGAAACCGCCGATGAGTCCGGCGATCGAACCGGTCAGCGCCGCGATGGTGGTGCTGATAATGGCGACGCAGAAGCCGATGATCAGCGATTTCTGCATACCGCGCAGGGTTTGGGCGAACACATCGTGGCCGATCGCGTCGGTGCCGAAAGGGTGTTCGGCACTCGGCGGTTTGCGCAGCGCCGTGCCATCGAGTTCCTGATAGTCCCAGGTCCAGAAGTACGGCAGCACATAGGCGGCCAGCACCAGGATCAGCAGCACGATCACACCGGCGACGGCGGCCTTATTGCGCAGGAAGCGGCGCAGGACGAGCTTGCGCCGACCGGTGGCTGCGGCCTCCGGCGCCCCTTGGACGATGATCTCGGCTTCGGTCACGACTCCGCCTCGCTGGCGCTCGGCTCCGTCGCGCCCGATGGTGCTGTGTTGATGGTTCGTTCGCTGCGCTCACTCACGACTCCGCCTCGCTCGCTCACGACACACGCACCCGGGGGTCGAGGATCGCGTACACCACATCGGATAGCAGACCCGACACGAGCACCACCAGACCGGCGAATGCCGTCACCGTGACGACAACGTAGAGGTCCTGGGCATTGATCGAATTGACCAGCCATTCACCGACGCCGTGCCAGCCGAAGATCTTTTCGGTGAAGGTCGCACCGGTGATCAATCCGCCGAGGCTGTAGGCGAACAGCGTCGCCATCGGGATCAGTGCGGTCCGTAGGCCGTGCTTGTAGAGCGCCTTGCTGCGGGTCAGACCCTTGGCACGGGCGGTGCGGATGAAATCGCTCTGCAGCACATCGAGCATGGCATTGCGCTGATAGCGGCTGTAACCGGCCATCGCGCCGAGGGCCAGACCGGCCGTCGGCAGCACCAGATGCTGGAGCCGGTCGAGCAATTGCGGGAAGAAACCGTTGATCTTGTTCGCCGAGGTCTCGCCGGTATAGAGGAAGAT
This sequence comes from Nocardia sp. NPDC051990, assembly GCF_040680755.1. Taxonomy (NCBI): domain Bacteria; kingdom Bacillati; phylum Actinomycetota; class Actinomycetes; order Mycobacteriales; family Nocardiaceae; genus Nocardia; species Nocardia sp. NPDC051990. The sequence continues at coordinate 213,163 of NZ_JBFAXH010000004.1, forward strand.
CTGCGATCCGGTGAGCGTATTCACTTCCAGCGCACCGTATTTCAACAAGGTGGCGAGCAGGAACACCGGTGTGCTCAGTACCAGCAGGGACACGACAGTGGTGAAGTAGTCGCTGAATTTGTACTGGCGGATCGCCCCCGCCGCACCGATCAAAACCCCGAGCACCGTACCGACGACCGAACCGATGATCAGCAGCCGCAGACTCACCAGCACCCGGCGCGGTAACTCCTCGCTGACCGGCTGCCCCGCCAGCGTCTCGCCGAAGTCACCCTTCGGGATACCCTTCAGCCAGCTGATATAGCGCTGCGGGATCGGCTCGTTGAGATGCAGCTGTTCGGCCTTGGCATCGATCACCGCCTGCGGCGGACGTGGATTGCGCTGTTCAAGACTGTCCAGCGGCGTGAACGTCAGCGACGCCAGACTGAAAGTCAGGAACGAAGCCAGCAGCAACAGCACGACATAGTTGAACGCGCGTCGTAGCAGGAAGCCGGTCATCAGTCCTCTGGTCGTACGGCTGGTCGGGCCAGCATCGAGTATTAGTCCCCGATCATAAGGACGTGCGTGCGAGCGCGTGCGACACGTGTGAGATCGGCATGTCCTCTATCCTGGCGAGATCGATGCGTCCAGGCTCTTCTCGACGCTCTGAGGGGAATTTCGTGAGTTATCCGCACTATGAGCCCTATCCATCGGCTCCGGCACCCGCATCAGGTGGCGGTACCGCGATCACGGCCGGGGTGTTGGCGAGTATCGGCAGTGTTGGGCAATTGCTCGGCGGCGGATTCAATATCGTGCTCGGGCTCACCGACCTGGCCGCCGATCTTGCCGAATACGACTCGACCGGGCTGTTCGCGCAGCGCTGGGTCAAGTCCTACATGCTGGCGACCGGTTCGATCGCGGTGGTCACGGCGTTCCTGCTCGGTGTCGGCGCGGTGCTGCTGTTCACCAGGCGGCCGCTCGGTCGGGTCCTCGTCGTGGCCGGATGTGTGGTGGTGGTGGTCGCCGGGATCGCGGAGTACGCGGTAACCCTGCGCTACACCACCTCGGGCGGTGGTGCGGCCGAGATCAGCGGCGGTATCGGCGGCCTGGTCGGGCTGATCTTCCCGATCGCCACGGCGGTGCTCGCCCTGGTGCCCCCGACGATGCGTTGGCTCAACCACCACCCGGTCGCCACCCCACCCGTGGCGACGTACCCATACGGACTCGCTGTGCCACCAGCCGGGTATCCCTCCGGGCCGACGCCTTATCCGTTGCAATATGGTCCGGCAGCAGGTGTTCCTGCCGCACAGCCGTATCCGCAAACAGGTACCGATCAGGCGGGCACGCAGCCGCCATGGGGGTGAATCCGCAGGCAGCGCCGGTTTCACTACCGCCAGATCTGGCGAAACGACCGTCCGACCCGACGCTGCGGGCCGATGACTCCCTGTGGCGTCGACCACCATCGCAGTGACAGTCGCGACCTCGCCGAGATGGTCTTCCGGCAGGATGGAATAGGTGACGCGCCTGCACCTGCCCAAGCCGAAGATGGTTGCCACCGATGTGGACGGCACCCTCATCGATCACGACGAGCGGGTCACCGCACGAACCAAGGCGGCCGTTGCTGCCATGATCACCGATGGGGTGCCGTTTGTACTCGCGACCGGACGGCCGCCGCGCTGGATCGATCCGGTGGTCGAGGGGTTGGATTATGCGCCGCTGTGCGTCTGTGGCAACGGCGCGGTGATCTATGACAGCGCCGCCGACCGGGTGCTCGCCAGCCGGACCCTGGACGTGGACACTCTGGCCTGGATCGCCGACCTGGCCGAATACGCGCTGCCCGGCTGCGGCCTCGCCGCCGAACGCGTCGGCGCCAGTGCGCACGACGCGGTGACACCGCAATTCGTGAGTTCGCCGGAATACGAACATGCCTGGCTGAATCCGGATGACACCGAGGTCTCGCGCGCCGAGGTCATCGATGCGCCCGCCATCAAAATGCTGGTTCGCCTACGCGGCACACCCAGCGCCGATATGCGCGCGGTCCTCGCACCGCTGATCGGCGACCGCGCCGATCTCACCTATTCGACCGATCATGGCCTGATCGAAATCTCCGCCCCCGGCGTCACCAAGGCCTCCGGTCTGACCACCGTTGCTGAACGCCTCGGTGTCGAACATTCGGCGATCATCGCGTTCGGCGATATGCCCAACGATGTTCCGATGCTCACCATGGTCGGTCACGGCGTCGCGATGGCCAATGCACATCCGGAGGCGATCGCCGCCGCGAACGAGGTCACGGCGGCGAACTTCGACGACGGTGTGGCGCAGGTGCTCGAGCGCTGGTGGGTCTGAACGGTTCGGTCAGCCGGCCGGTGCGGGCGCGGGCTCTGGTGCGCTCACCTGGCCGACCGGGTTGCGGTTGACCTGCTGTTGGTAGGTGTCGTTGTAGGTCTTCCAGACCGTGCTGACGATGCCGGTCAGCTGGTTGAGAACCAATGAGCCGTACTGGAAGTCGGCGCGCAGCCCGTTCGGCACCGCGTAGCTATTGCTCATCGGCAGCCCGAGGACACCGGCATCGGCGCCGAGGGCGAGGAAGCGATCCAGGATCGCGCCGAGCACCTCGAACACCTGACCATTCGGGCCGGTGTAGACGTACCCGTTGACGAACTTCGCGTACTGCTGCCCCTGCGCGGCGGGCAGCGGCTCCGAGACGGCCGCGCCGAGCGGACCATCCGGACCGCCCTTATCGGCCCAGTGTTTGGCGATCGCATTCTGCCTCACCATGCCGAGCAGCTTGGCCGTGAGTGCGGCCAGCGTGGCGATATCGTCCTGGGTCTCTGGAGCAGAATACGGTTGCTGGGTTGCTGGCGCCTGTGCCTGCTGTTGCGGTTTGGGGGAGGTGCCGGACGGCACCGATATGCCCGCCGCGATATTCCGAATGCGGTCCATATAGGCGTAGGCGGAGTCACCGGGGCAGCTGGTATTGCCGACGTCGCGGTGTGCGAATACCACCGGCAGCCGAACCGCTTCACCCTGCGCATAGGAGGTGAATTCGGTGCCCTCGGAGTACATCGTGGTGTAGCCCTTGGGATCCAGACCCGCGATCTTGGACCGCCACCCGATGAACCGGCCGATCGCATTGATCGCCTCGTCCGAAGGTTCCTCGGACTCGTAGTTGCCCATCAGTGCGATGCCCGCGGTGTTCTCGTTGAACCCACCCGCGTGCGCGCCCTGCACCGGACGATCCAGTCCGCCGAAGCGGCCCTCGAAGATCTGGCCGTACTTGTCGACCAGGGCGTTGTAGCCGATATCGCACCAGCCCAAGGTCTTCGCGTGATACATGTAGATCGCGCGGACGATGCCCGCCGATTCCGCCGGGGTGTAGTCGTTGCGCCCGGCGGTGTGATGCACGGTGAGGCCGCCGAGCTGGTCGTCGTAGGTGGGGTCCTCGCAGCGGATGGATTCGTCCGCGCCCCACTGGGATCGGGTGATGACATTGGGTCCGCCGCCGGGCAGCCCCGCGGCGACATCATTGAGTGCGCCATCGATCGCGCCGCGGCCCGGATCGATGAGCACGGCCGTCAGCGCGGCGGCGGTCTGCGCCGGATCATCGGAACGTCCGGCGACGGGAGTGGGCAGCATCGGCACCGCGCCCTCCGCGTCACCCGCGACCGGGGTACGCGGCGCGGCCGTCACGGCCGGCTTGCGGGTCACCAGGATCTGCACGGACTTGGTATTGCCGACGTAGATCGGTTCGGTACCGGTGGTGCCGCCCGTCGCTCGATCGTTGCGCCGGGTGTCGACGGCGTCGGCGTCGTACCAGGTACCCCAGGTGCCGTCGGGCTGGCGGGCCCGGACCAACGCCTTGGTATCGATCAGATCGTGCGCCGTCAGTGCCACGACGCTGAACGGGGTATCGCGGCTGACTTCCTTGACCTGCGCGCCGACCTGGCTGAGGAGTTCCGGCGGGACGGCGCCGGGTGACAGTGCCGGTGTGTCGGGGGTGATGTCGGGTTCGAGCTGGGTGGGATCGGCGATGAAAGCGGCGGCCGGAGAACGGCCTTGGGTTGGGGTTGTGTCCTGCGTTGCGGAGGGGGTCTGACCTGGGACGGTTTGGCCCGGAGTGGTGTGGCCTTGAGTGGTTTGACCAGGAAGCGATTGGCCGGGGGTGCTCTGGCTTGGAACGGATTGTCCGGGAACCGATTGGCCCGGCAGCGATTGGCTCGGTGTGCTCTGTCCGGAATCGAGCTTGGGCAGTGGAATTTCCTTCGGTAGCTCGACACCGGGCGGCAGCGGCAAACCCTGCGGTACCGGAATGGATTCCGGAATCGGCAACATGCGTAGATCCGAAAGATGCAGATCAGGCAGGTTGAGACCGGTGAGTTCGCGCAGCGGGAGGGTGATGTCGGGCACCGTCGTCAGGACCACCTCGGCCAACTGCGCGGGGACTGCGGCGAGTTCGCTACCGCCGGTGGTCGAGCGGTAATCGGTCGAGTCGCTCAGCGTGAAAGTCGCGAGCGGAGCCGCTACCGCAAGAGTGGTGACAACCGGGAGCACATAGGACCGTTTCGGTTTGCGGTACGGCACAAGCATCTCCAATCAGGTCGAACCGAGCGATCATCTGCCTGAATGTCAGGGTTGCTTCCTGATGCATCAACAACCACACTAGTTGACAACTATCACAAATCTAAACCTCTGGTTGAGAATTACGTAGTGATTGCTCGAATGTAGCTCTCGAGTTGCGACCGGATGAAACGACATGCCGACAGGTATCGAACCGATCAGGTCCTGGAAAACCGTGGGAGTGAACGGATGCGAAGCAAACGGCACCGGAATGACACGACACGGGGGGAGCGAAAATTGCGGGTGAAACCGCGGGCGCTACGCGGACGAATTGGCAGGCGGCGGATATCGGGAACTTCGATATCCACGCTTCCGGTGCTGGTCACCGGTGCTGCGGCTGTGCTGGCCGGTACCGTTCTCGCGTGCTGGGTCCGGCCGACCGAAACCCTGGTCCGGCCGCTGGCCGGACCAGGCCACGGGCGCGGAATGAGTCAGATCGGCGCGTTCGGCAGTGCCCTGGACGGCTGGGTCGCTGAGCGGATCCTCGACCACTACTACCCGGGCGCGACGCTCAGCAAAATCTCAGCGACCACCGTCGGGGTGCGGCTGCTCGCCCAGGACGACTCGACGCTGGACGCCTATGCCGACGCCGGATTGCGAGTCGCGGGCACAATGCTCCCGCCCGGCCAGGTCGCGCATCTCACCGCACTGCCCAACGGTGGCGCGCATGTGGTTGTCACGGTTGGCTGTGACGGTGCGCTGCTGTGGCAGACCACGACCGCCGACCCGTGGATCTATCCGCTCAACCCGCGCCAAAACCGCCCCGCCGCCGAACATCTGACGTTGTGCGGCGGTTCCGCATATCGCGGCTCACTTGGTGTTGCTATGGAGCACGGCGAGGCGCGCACGGTGAATCGCGTGGATGTCGAGGACTATCTGCTCGGCGTCGTGCCCGCCGAAATACAGGCCAACTGGGTTGACAAGGGTGCGACGGAAGCCATTCGCGCACAAGCGATCGCGGCGCGTTCGTACGCGTTGGCCGAGCACCGCTACCCGTACGCGCAGACCTGCGATACCACCGACTGCCAAGCGTATCCCGGTACCGCCAAGGAGGATTCGCGCGTGGCCGATGCCATCGCCTCGACCGCGGGGACTGTGCTTTTGCGGGACGGTCGGATTCTGCGTTCGGAGTACTCCTCCGCACCGGACGGTGGGCAACCGGCCGATATCTACGCCTTCGATGTCGGACCGACGCCCGCTGAACTCGGCACCCCCGTGGTCGGTGCGGGTACACCGGTGGATCCGCGCAAGCAGACCCTCGTCGTCGACTCCCCGATCGATGCCGAATACCGCCGGATCGGCGGCGCGAGCAGCGCCCTCGGCCAGCCGCTCGGGCCGGAGCTGGCGCTATCCGAAAACGCCGGTACCTACCGGCTTTTCACCAATGGCGTCATTGTGGCGACGCCGACGCTCGGCGCCCGAGTCGTCGATTTCACGACACTGATGCAGCTGGTGCCGGATTCGCACCAGGGTAAAGCGGACGCCACCGCGCCGCCGGGAAGTCATGAGCATGCCGTACCGCGCGGCACAAGCGGCAACTCGGAAAGCGCAGTGCCCCGTGGTGCGCCCGAAGGCGTGCTGCCTGGCGGCAATAGATTGCCCGAGGTGCCGGGTGGTGCACATGGCTCGCCCGAAGCCGTGCTGCCGAATGGCGCGAGTGCAGGCGTGCTGCCTGGCGGCGGCATAGTGCCCGAGAGCGCGTTGTCGGGCGGCGCGAGTGGCGCGCCCGAAAACGCAGTGCCGGGCGGCAACGCCCGGTCCGGGAGCGCCGTCCCCGGCGGCAGTGTCCCGCCCGAGAGCGCGGTGCTCGGAGGTGCGCCCGTGCCTGGAAATGCTGTGTCGCCGGGACGTTCCGCCGTGCCAGGTGGTGTCGCCGCGCCGGAGGATTCGGTGCCGCCCGGGAGCGCAGTGCCTGGAGGCGCGCTCGCGTCCGGAAATGCTGTGTCGTCGGCCGCTGGGCGCGACTTCTGCACGATTGACGCTATTGGCGAATTCGCCTGCGCGACATAGGGGTCATCGGGCAGGTGTCGGATCAGGACGACGCGGTATCGCCCAGTGATTCGGTCAGGGTGCGCAGCAGATCTGCCAGGTGATCGCGGTCCTGTTTATCCAGCGGGGCGAGCAGCCGCTGCTCATTCGCCATGTGCAGGGGTAGTAGCTCGTCGATCAGCGTGCGGCCCGCTGCGGTTAGTTGGACGCGGATCGCTCTGCGGTCCCCCGGGCATGGGGCACGCTCGACCAGCCCCTTGGCGGTGAGGCGGTCGATGCGGTTGGTGATGGCGCCTGAGGTGAGCATGGCGACCTGATTCAGTGTGCCTGCGGAGAGTCCGTCCGCGCCGCCGGAGCGTCGCAGTGTCGCGAGCATGTCGACCTCCCAGAGCTCGAGTCCGTGCCCGGCGAAGAACTTCTTCAGGTCCTGTTCCAGCAGGCGCGACAATCGCTGGATACGTCCGATTACCGCCATCGGTGACACGTCGAGGTCCGGCCGTTCCCGGTTCCAGTGCTCGGTGAACAGATCGATCGCGTCGGCCACGGCGTCCTCCCGAAAGGAATTATCTCAACGTTAATCTACTTGATGGTGAGGCATGTCAACGTAGATATTTCAACGTTGAGATTATCAATGAGGAGCGACCAACATGACAACGACGACCGCCGAGCGTAACTCGTACGCCGGCACCCTGGCGCTCGCGGCACTCGCCCCGCTCGCATGGGGCTCCACCTATGCCGTGACCACCGAATTCCTGCCGCCGGACCGCCCGCTCTTCACCGCGCTGCTGCGCGCACTGCCCGCCGGACTCGTGCTGCTCGCCATCACCCGCGTACTGCCGCGCGGGATCTGGGTCGGGCGCGCCGCCGCACTCGGTGTTCTGAACATCGGCGCGTTCTTCCCGCTGTTGTTCCTGGCCGCCTACCGGCTGCCCGGCGGAGTCGCCGGTGTCCTCGGCGCGGTGGCGCCGATGTTCGCACTGGCCTTCGCGACCGTCGTCCTCGCCGAAAAACCGAACGGGCGCAAGGTGATCGCAGGCCTGATCGGCGTATTCGGGGTCGCACTCGTGGTGCTGCGCGCCAATGCGCAACTCGATACAGTCGGTGTCATCGCCGGACTCGCCGGCGCGGCGTCCATGGCGATGGGCACCGTGCTCACCCAGCGCTGGGGTCGCCCCGAGGGTGTCGGACCGCTCGCGATCACCGGCTGGCAGCTCACCGTGGGCGGGCTGTTCATCGCACCGCTCGCCTTCCTGATCGAGGGCGCGCCGCCCGCGCTCGACGGCCGGGCCGTCGGTGGCTACCTGTATCTCGGTGTCATCGGCACCGCATTGGCGTATTTCCTCTGGTTCCGCGGCATCGCCAGGGTGCCCGCGACCTCGGTCGCCTTCCTCGGACTGCTCGGCCCGGTATCGGCGGCTGTGATCGGGTGGATCGCACTCGGTCAGGCGCTTAGCCCGGTGCAGGTGCTCGGCCTCGGTATCGCGCTCGGCAGCACGCTGCTCGGCCAGATGGTCGCCAAGCCGCGGATCGCACCTGCCGTGGTGGTGCCGCGGGTGCCGGTCGAGGCAGGCTAGCCGAAAAGGGTTGACCTTGACGTAGCGTCAACTTGCAAGCTGGTGGTACCGACGAGAAAGAAGGGAGAACAGGTCATGGGAACGGGCACCGAATGGTCCATCCAGGATCTGGCCAAGGCGGCCGGTACCACCAGCCGAACGCTGCGCCACTACGGGCAGCTCGGGCTGCTGCCGCCGAGCCGGATCGGCGCCAACGGCTACCGCTACTACGACCAGGACTCCCTGGTTCGGCTGCAACGCATCCTGCTGCTGCGCGAACTCGGTCTCGGCCTTCCGGTCATCGCCGAAGTTCTCGCGGGCGAACAGGACACCGCCGCCGCGCTGCGCGCGCACCTGGAATTGCTTCGGCAGGAACAGGATCGGATCCGGCGCCAGATCGAGTCGGTGACCACCACGCTGCACAAGACAGAACGAGGTGAACAACTCATGGCAGCAGAGGTTTTCGACGGTTTCGACCACGCTCGGTACAAGGATGAGGTGATCGAACGCTGGGGCAAGGACGCCTACGAGAGCAGTGACCGCTGGTGGCGCTCGTTCAGTGAGGCGGATAAGCAGGCGTACTTCCAGACCCACCTGGATATCGCCGCCGACTACGGCCGGGCGCATGCGGCCGGACTCGCCCCCGACAGCTCCGAGGTCCAGGCCATCGTCGCGCGGCACCACCACTGGGTCGGGATCGGCTCCCAGCGCCGCCCGTCGTACGAGTACTTCATCGGACTCGGCGAAATGTACGTCGCCGACCCGCGTTTCGCGGCCAACTACGACGTACACGGTGACGGCACAACCGAATTCGTGCGTGACGCGATGCGGGCGTACGCCGAGGCCAACCTCCGGTAGTTCGAAGGGTTTCCCAAGTCGGAGTGTTCGTATCAGATAGCGGAGTGCCCGCACAGACCCACTGACCGCACACGTCGATCGAAACGGCTGGGCGCGATACAGTTTCGCGATCGCAGTGGACGGAGATCTCGATGGGTTATCCATACGGTCAGCCCGGACAGCCGGGTTACGGTCAGCAACCGTCGTTCGGCTATCCACCGCAGCAGCCCGCAAGGGGTGGCACCGGGATCACCGCGGGTGCGCTCGCATTGGTTGCCGGGGGCCTCAATGGCGTGGGGGCTGCGATGGTCGCGGCGGTCGATTCCAAGATCCACGGTTCGGGCAAGGTGCCATTCGCCGCGGTCGAGGCCGGACTCATCGCGTTCGTCCTGATCGTCGGCGGCATCCTGCTGCTCTGCCGGTTGACCATCGGACGAGTGACGGTACTCCTGGGTTGCGCGCTGGCCCTGGTGGACATGATTATCGGCGTGGCCATGTCCGCCATGCTCGGTGTGTTCAGTCCGACATCGGTGCTGGGCTTTGCCCTCATACTCCCGACAATGGTACTGGCCGCAGTCGGTTCGACCGGCCGCTGGATCGCGGAGCGTCACCGTCCGCGGGTGCCGCCGTCGTACGGTCAACCGGTTGAGCCGCATGCGCAACCTGCGCCCGATGGTCAACCCGTCCAGCCGTCGGCTACGCCGTATGCGCAGCCTGCGCCGTTCGGTCAGCCTGCGCCGCATGGTCAGCCGGATCCCGATCAGCAGCTCGGGCAGTATCAGTAGCCTCAGCCGCGGCCACCGGATCGCCCTGCGGCTGGACATGCGATCAGTTCGGGTTCGCATGCAATAGCCGCTTTGTTGCCACGGCGCTATTCGTTTCGGCGAACTCCAGGAGAAATTCCGATGGCATCCGTTGGTGAGTGCGCGCAGGCCGCGACTCCACCCGGCCCGCGTGCGGACTTCCGATACGCTGGGCACCCGTGACCGTCGCATCGTCCCCGGGTAATTCCGCAAACTCCTTCGATCTGATCGTCGTCGGCTCCGGCTTCTTCGGGCTGACCATCGCCGAACGCGCCGCCAATCTGCTCGGTAAACGGGTGCTGGTGATCGATCGGCGCTACCACCTCGGCGGCAACGCCTATTCGGAGCCGGAGCCGCAGACCGGGATCGAGGTGCACAAGTACGGGGCGCACCTATTCCACACCTCGAACAAGCGCGTGTGGGACTACGTGACCCAGTTCACCGAGTTCACCGGCTACCAGCACCGGGTCTTCGCGATGCACAAGGGGCAGGCCTACCAGTTCCCCATGGGCCTCGGTCTGATCTCCCAGTTCTTCGGCCGCTACTTCACGCCCGAGGAGGCGCGCAAGCTGATCGCTGAACAGGCCTCGGAGGTTGCGACCAAGGACGCGCAGAACTTCGAGGAGAAGGCGATCTCGCTGATCGGCCGTCCGCTCTACGAGGCGTTCATGCGCGATTACACCGCCAAGCAGTGGCAGACCGATCCGCGGGAATTGCCTGCGGGCAATATCACCCGCCTGCCGGTGCGCTACACCTTCGACAACCGCTACTTCAACGACACCTACGAGGGTCTGCCCAAAGAGGGGTATACGAAGTGGCTGGAGAATATGGCCGCCTCCGAGCTCATCGAGGTCCGGCTGAACACCGACTGGTTCGACGTGCGCGAGCAGATCCGCGCCGAGAATCCGGACGTCCCGGTCGTCTACACCGGACCGGTGGACCGCTACTTCGACTACAGCGAGGGCGAACTCGGCTGGCGCACCATCGATTTCGAGACCGAAGTGCTCGAAACCGGTGATTTCCAGGGCACCTCGGTGATGAACTACAACGATGCGGATGTGCCATACACCCGCATTATCGAACCGCGGCACTTCCACCCGGAGCGCGACAGCTACCCGACCGACAAGACCGTGATCATGCGCGAATTCTCGCGTTTCGCGCAGACCGGCGACGAGCCGTACTACCCGATCAACACGCCGGAGGATCGCGCCAAGCTCACCGCGTACCGGGCGCTGGCGAAGAAGGAAACCGCAACGGCGAAGGTGCTTTTCGGTGGTCGCCTCGGTACCTACCAGTACCTGGATATGCATATGGCGATCGGCAGCGCGCTCAGCATGTTCGACAATGTCCTACGGCCGCACCTGGAGTCGGGCGAAGCTCTTTCGGATGAAAGCGACGAATGACCTCCCAATCGATCCTGGAAGATATGACCACCGAAACCCGCGCGAAGTCGCTGCTGCAGCGCATCATCCTGCCCCGGCCTGGTGAACCGCTGGACGTGCGCACCCTCTACCTGGAGGAGTCGCCGACCAATGTCCGGCGCGCGCACGCCACCACCCGCACCTCGCTGTCGGTGGGCGCGGAGTCGGAGGTGTCGTTCTGCACCTACTTCAACGCGTTGCCCGCGAGCTACTGGCGTCGCTGGAGCATCCTGAAGTCGGTGGTGCTGCGGCTCGAACTCGCCGGGCACGGTCGAGTCGACGTCTACCGTTCGAAGGCAGACGGTTCGCGAATCCACGTGCAGGGCAAGGAGTTCGCGGTCGCGATGGCGGCGCGAGCGACGGGCCCGGAGGCGGTAGCGGAGCGTGACCACGGAGGGACCCGGGAGCGTCGCGAATTAGACACCGCGGCGCGAGCGACGGGCCCGGAGGCGGTAGCGGAGCGTGACCACGGAGGGACCCGGGAGCGTCGCGAATTCAACGCTGCTACCGAATCGGTGCACGTGGAATTCGAAATCGACCTCGGCCCGTTCGAGGACGGCGGCTGGATCTGGTTCGACATCACCACCGATACCGCCGTCACACTGCTCGCCGGCGGATGGTACGCACCGGTCGAGGCACCCGGCGAGGGCACCATCGCGGTCGGCATGCCGACCTTCAATCGGCCAACCGATCTGGTGAAAACCCTTGGCGCGCTCGGCTCGGACCCGCTGGTGCTTGCGCAGATCGCCGCGGTCATCGTCGCCGATCAGGGCAACCACAAGGTGGTCGACGAGCCCGGCTTCGCCGAGGCCGCCGCGGTGCTCGGCGATCGGCTCGCTATTCGCAATCAGCCCAACCTCGGCGGTTCGGGTGGCTACAGCCGGGTCATGTACGAGGCGCTGAAGACCACCGATGCCCAGTACATCGTCTACATGGACGACGATATCGAGATCGAACCCGATTCGATCCTGCGCGCGCTGGCCTTCGCCCGGTTCGCCAAGTCGCCGATGCTGGTCGGCGGGCAGATGCTCAATCTGCAGGAGCGCTCACACCTGCACAGCATGGGTGAGGCCGTGGACCGCGGCATCTTCATGTGGACCTCCGCGCCGAATGTCGAATACGACCACGATTTCTCGAAGTACCCGCTCAAGGACCGCGACAACTCCAAGCTGCTGCACCGGCGCATCGACGTCGACTTCAACGGCTGGTGGACCTGCGTGATCCCACGCCAGGTCGCCGAGGAGATCGGTCAGCCGCTGCCGCTGTTCCTGAAGTGGGACGATGTCGAATACGGGCTGCGCGCCCGCGATCACGGTTATCCCACCGTCACCCTGCCCGGTGCCGCCGTCTGGCATATGGCCTGGAGCGATAAGGACGACGCGATCGACTGGCAGGCGTACTTCCACCTGCGCAACCGTCTCGTGGTCGCCTCGCTGCAGCTGCCGGGCAACGGTCGCGGCATGGTCGTCAATACCGTCAAGGCGACCCTGAAACACCTGCTCTGCCTGGAGTATTCGACGGTCGCCATCCAGAACCTGGCGATCAAGGACTTCCTCGCCGGCCCGGAACGACTGTTCCAACTGCTGCCGAGCGCCCTCGGCGTGGTGCACGAAATGCGCAAGCAGTATCCGGACGCGGTCATCCTGCCGTCCTCCACCGAGCTGCCGCTGGCCAGCCACATCGGGGTCGGCGCGGTCGGCGAACCGGCGAATCCGATTGCCAAGGTGATGCGCCTGGCCAAGGGCGTCGTGCACAACTTCCGCCCGGCCCAGCCCGAGCACCATGACCGTCCGCAGCTGAATGTGCCGACGCTGGATGCCCGTTGGTTCCTGCTCTCGCAGGTCGATGGCGTCACCGTTACCACCGCGGACGGGCGCGGCGTGGTCTACCGCAAGCGTGATCCGCGCCAGGCCCTCGGCCTGTTCAAGGAGGCCATGCGGCTGCGCAAGGAATTGGCCGCTCGCTTCCCGGAGATGCAGCAGCGCTACCGCGCCGCCCACCCGATGTTGACCAGCACGGCGGCCTGGGAGAACGTCTTCGGTATCGATACGAAGGGTGAACAGTAGTGAGTCTGGAAGCCACGGCCGCGGACGACAACACCGCGGTGCACCCGAGTGCGAACGGCCACGGCGGCCCAGTATCCGCGATGCCGTCGGCGCCACAGCCGCCCGAGGTCAAGATCATCAACGCGGTCCAGGCGACCATCGGCACCAAGCCTGAGGTGATCAAGGCCGCGCGCGGCATGTCGCATTTCGGTGAGCACGCGCTCGGCTGGATCGGCATCGCGGCGGCGGGCTGGCTCGTCGACAAGCCGCGGCGTCGGCAGTGGGCCGGGGTCGCGGTTGGCGCTGTCGGTGCGCACGCGGCATCGATCGTCATCAAGCGGATCGTCCGGCGCCCGCGCCCGAATGATCCATCGGTGCAGGTCAACGTCTCGACGCCGAGCAAGCTGAGCTTTCCGTCCTCGCACGCGACCTCGACCACGGCAGCGGCGGTATTGCTCGGCAGACTGACCGGGCTACCCTTGCCTGCGGTGCTCGTGCCACCGATGTTGCTCTCCCGGGTTGTGCTCGGGGTGCACTATCCCTCCGACGTGCTCGCCGGTTCCGCGCTCGGCGCCGCGTCCGCCGCTGTTGTGCTTGCCGCCGAAAAGAGACTCGATAGTGACCGCACAAGAAAAGACCTTGGTTGAGATGAGCGAAGAGCCGACCAGCACGGACCTGGCCGAAGCGGTAGTCAAGGGCCCGCCCAAGACACTGGCCGGCGGGCTGTTCAAGGCGATCCGCCCACGTCAGTGGGTCAAGAACGTGTTGGTGCTCGCCGCGCCGCTGGCAGCTGGTCCGGATACCGCGAGCGAACTGAGCGTGCTCGGCCATGTCGGCATCGCCTTCGTGGTCTTCTGCATGGCGGCCTCGGGCATCTACCTGGTCAACGACGCACTCGACGTGGAGGCCGACCGGGCGCACCCGACCAAGCAGTTCCGCCCGATCGCCGCGGGCGTCGTCCCGGTGAATCTGGCCTACGCGCTCTCGGTGGTGCTGCTGCTCGGCTCGATCGCCGGATCGTTCCTGGCCTCCTGGCATCTGGCGGTGGTGATGACCATCTACATCGGCATCCAGCTGGCCTACTGCTTCGGTCTCAAGCACCAGGCGGTACTGGACATCTGCATCGTGTCCTCGGGCTTCCTGCTGCGCGCTGTCGCCGGTGGCGCGGCCGCGAATATCGAGCTGTCGCAGTGGTTCCTGCTGATCATGGCGTTCGGCTCGCTGTTCATGGCCGCGGGTAAGCGCTACGCGGAACTACAGATCGCGCTGAGCACCGGCGCCAAGATCCGCAAGTCGCTGGAGTACTACACACCGACGTATCTGCGCTTCATCTGGACTCTGGCCGCGACCGCAGTGGTGGTGTTCTACGGCCTGTGGGCGTTCCAACAGGACAGCCTGAAGCACACGAATTGGTTCGCACTCTCGATGGTTCCGTTTACCATCGCAATCCTGCGTTACGCGGTCGACGTCGATGGCGGCGAGGCCGGTGAACCCGAAGAGATCGCGCTGGGGGATCGCATCCTCCAGTTCCTCGCAATCGCCTGGATCGGAGCGGTAGGTGTCGCTGTCTATCTCACCTGACGAATTGTTGGTAGAGGAAGTGGAGCGAACAGCGCAAGTAACGGAGGAGCCGGCCGAAGGGTCGGCTCGTTCGGCCTTGCGGTTCGCCTGGCTATCCCGAGCCACCTTCGTCGGTGGGATCGCGCTCACCGTCGTACTCTTCTCGGTCGGCGCCTGGCAGCGCCGCTGGATCGCCGACGACGGCCTCATCGTGCTGCGCACTGTGCGGAATCTATTGGCGGGCAACGGGCCGGTCTTCAACGAGGGCGAGCGCGTCGAGACCAATACCAGCACCGCGTGGACCTATCTGGTGTGGTTCTTCAGCTGGCTCACCAGGGCCAGGCTGGAGTACGTCGTACTCGGTGTCGCGCTGACGGTGTCGATGTTGGCGATCGTCTTCGCCATGCTGGGCGCCGCGCGGCTGTGGGGCGGCGCTGCATGGTCCCGCTCCGGGCCCGTCGCTCGCGCCTCCGGATCGGCGCTGCTGCTGCCCGCGGGCGTATTCGTTTACATCGCCTTGCCGCCCGCCCGTGACTACGCCACCTCCGGTCTGGAGAGCGGTCTGGTCATCTGCTGGCTGGGCCTGCTGTGGTGGCAGCTCATGCGCTGGAGTCAGGCCGAGCGGGTGCAGCTGCCCGCACTGTTCGGGCTGGTATTCCTTGCCGGACTCGCACCGCTGATCCGTCCGGAGATGACGCTGGTCGGCGCGCTGTCGCTGCTGATGATCTTCCTGGCGCCGATGCCGTCGTCCCGGCTGCGCCCGATCGTCTTGCGCGCCTTGATCGTTGCCGCCGCCGGACTGGTGCCGATGTGCTACCAGGTCTGGCGGATGGGCTACTACGGCCTGCCCTATCCGAATACCGCGGTCGCCAAGGACGCCGGCGGCGCCAAGTGGGGGCAGGGCTTCAAATACCTCTGGGATCTGGTCGGCCCGTACTACCTGTGGGTGCCGCTGCTGGTGCTGCTGGTCCTCGGTATCGTCGCGAGCCGTTCGACGCGTACTGCACCGGAAAGCAAGGACGAGCGCCGCTGGACCGTGCGTCGGGTACGCGAGTGGCTGCGCTCGCCGAGCGCGGTGGTAGCGCTCATGCTCGGCAGCGGATTCGTCCTTACGATCTACGCCCTGCGCGTCGGCGGTGACTTCATGCACGGCCGGATGCTGCTGCCGCAGCTGTTCTGCCTGTTGCTGCCGGTCGCCGTGGTGCCGATCCGGCTGCCCGAGGGCGGTCTGCGTGCGGCCACCACGAAGGATTGGTCCTTCGCGGTGATCGCGCTCGCGCTGCTCGGAACCGCGGGCTGGGCGCTGTTCGCGGCCAACACCACCGCCATCAAGACCGGCACCAAGATCAGTGCCTCCGGCATTGTCGACGAGCGTGTCTACTACGTCCTCAATACCGGTCACGACCATCCGATCCTGGCCGAGGACTACCTGGACTACCCGCGCGTGCGGGCCATGGTGAACAACATCGCCGAAACCCCCAACGGCGGCCTGCTGCTGAACTCGCCATCGTTCATGTTCTGGTATATCGCGCCGCCGCCGCAGCCGATTCCCGAGGGGGGCGCCGGGCATACCGTCTACTTCCTGAACCTCGGCATGACCAGCATGAACGTTCCGCTGGACGTACGCGTCATCGACCAGATGGGCCTGGCCTATCCGCTTGCCGCGCACAGCGACCGGCTCACCGACGGCCGGATCGGCCATGACAAGAGTCTGTATCCGGACTGGGTCGTGGTGGATATCGGCATGGTCGATCGGCACCCGTGGATGCCCTGGTACATGGACGAGAAGTGGGTTACCCAGGCTCGCACCGCCATGAGCTGCCCGGACACCGTTGCGCTGAATATCTCCTACCGGGACCCGCTCACCTGGGGTCGCTTCAAGCACAACCTGCTGCACGCACTGCACTTCGCGAAATACCGGATCGATCGCGTGCCGAAGTACGAGATCGAGCGGTGCGGGCTCGTGGATCCGTACCCGCAACCGCAACGCTAGCGATTGCTTGCAGATCGCTCGAAAGGGTCGGCTAGCGATTGCTGGCAGGTCGCTCGAAAGGGTCGGCTAGCGATTGCTGGCAGGTCGCTCGAAAGGGCCAGCTCAGACGCACCTCCAGTCACACTGGGCCCATGGACCTCCATGGGCCCAGTTCTTTCACCGACCGCTGTCGTCGACGATTGCTTGTGGGTCGCTCAACAGGATCGGCTGAACGTGGCGCAGATCGCTTTATCTCTTTTTGATAACGCCACCGCATCGATGAAGCGATATGGTGCGTGGGTACGCCCGTTGGGGCGTTCCGATTCGATATGGGCCCATCCAGTGGTCAACGTAGAGACGCGGTCTAAGTACGACCGAATAACGAAAGGCCTGAAAAGATGCGAGGCGTGATCGGGCGAAGGACGCAGAGTGGACGTCTGATAACCCGGAGAGCTGGTTCGTGGCTCAAGCGGTCGGTGCTGATGTCGCTGGCTATCTTGCTGCCGCTCGGGATGTCGGTAGCAGGTCCGGCGGGCTCCGCTTCGGCGGCGTTCAACCCGGACGGCTTCGATTTCTGGGTGGATTCCAGCATGGGGCCCATCAAGTCGCGGATCTTCCGCGCCGCGGACGGCAATACCGGGCGCGTGGTGTACGCGCTGGACGGCATGCGGGCCCGTAGCGACCTCAGCGGCTGGGAGATCGAAACCGAGGTCGCCCGTGAGCTGACCAAGTGGAATATCAATGTCGTCATGCCGGTCGGCGGTCCGTCCAGCTTCTACGCGGACTGGAACGCGCCGGGGAACTTCCTGGGCATGAGCACCGGTTCGTCGGGTTCGGCCAACGGTTCGTCCTCCGGGTCGGCGATGACCGGTTCCTCGGGGTGGAACGAGACCCTCGGCAAGTCGAACACTTACAAGTGGGAGACCTTCCTCACCAGCGAGCTGCGCAACGCGCTGCGGGACCGTCTCGGCTTCAGCCCGACCCGCAACGGTGTCTTCGGCCTGTCCATGGGCGGCAGCGCCGCGCTGACGCTCGCGGCCTATCATCCGGACCAGTTCGTCTATGCCGGTTCGTACTCCGGCTACCTGAACATCTCCGCGCCGGGTATGCGCGAGGCGCTGCGTCTCGCGATGATCAGCGCGGGCGGCTACAACATCGACGCGATGGCACCGCCGTG
Source organism: Nocardia sp. NPDC051990 (assembly GCF_040680755.1). Taxonomy (NCBI): domain Bacteria; kingdom Bacillati; phylum Actinomycetota; class Actinomycetes; order Mycobacteriales; family Nocardiaceae; genus Nocardia; species Nocardia sp. NPDC051990. The sequence goes on from NZ_JBFAXH010000004.1 coordinate 231,113, forward strand.
GGGCGCCCAGTGGCTGCGCATGGATCCGTTCGTCTTCGCGCCGCGACTGATCCAGAACAACACCCGGCTCTGGGTGGCCGCCGGTAGCGCACTGCCCGGTCCGTCCGATGTGAGCTCGCCGATGGATATCGTCCAGGGTGTGCCGCTGGAGGCGCTCGCACTGGTGAACACCCGGGCCTTCCAGGTCCGGATGGCGACGCTGGGTGCGCAGAATGTCACCTACGACTTCCCGTCGGTTGGCATTCACAACTGGCACAACTGGGAGGCCGAGGTCTACCGGATGATCCCGGATCTCTCAGCGCACATCGGCTGATAGCTGTGTTTGATTTGCCGCGCATGCGGCGCTCGTAGGACTCGCTTCGAGCGGGGTAGGTAATACCGTGAGGTGACCGCCTGGTGTGTTCGCACACCAGGCGGTTTTTTGTTTGCTGGTTTCGTCCGAAACCCCGGTTGACAACGAATCGGCTGCTGGATGTCTTCGGTAGTTGTGGGTTGGATCACTTTCCAGCAACATAGAAGCATTCGCTTGTGATTGATGTGTGAACAGCATGCCTGCAGATGGAATGTCCGTTTTGAGCAGAGTGAACAGTATTTATGCCCCATGAGGGGGCGGTCAGTCGAAGTTGCTCGAAATTTGCCGACTGGCCGTCTGGACGAAAGGTCGAGTCGAATGCGAAGTGTGCGCTGGCAACGTAGGCCCGGAAGCTCGGCCAGTTCCTCGGCTGGGGCAGCCAGTGGTTCCTGGGTGAAGAAATGGGTGCTCGGTCTAGCGACGGCAATGCTGTTACCGCTCGGGATCTGCATCGCGGGCAGTGGCGCCATTGCGGCGGCGGGCTTCAACCCCGCGGCCTTCGACTTCTGGGTCGATTCCCCGGTGATGGGTCCGATCAAGAGCCGAGTGTTGCGCGCGGCGGACGGCAATACCAATCGCGTTGTCTACGTGCTCGACGGCCAGCGCGCACCGGAAACTCTCAATGGCTGGGAGATCGAGACCAACGTCCCCGAGATCCTCGCGAGGTCGAATATCAACGTGGTTATGCCGGTCGGCGGCATGTCGAGCTTTTACGCCGACTGGAACGCGCCGAGTAACTTCTTCGGCGTCACACCGGGTTCGTCGGGTTCGGCCACCGGATCCGGTGCGACGCAAGCCTTTATGGCAGGGCCCGGGAAGAGCTATCGCTACGACTGGGAAACGTTCCTCACCCAGCACCTGCGATCAGCTCTGCGGGATCGCTTGGGCTTCAACCCGAATCGCAATGGTGTGTTCGGGTTGTCGATGGGTGGCAGTGCCGCGCTGGAACTGGCGGCCTATCATCCGGATCAGTTCAGCTTTGCCGGCTCGTTCTCGGGCTACCTCAATATTTCGGCGCCGGGCATGCGGGAGGCGATTCGTACGGCGATGATCGACGCGGGCGGCTATAACGTGGACTCGATGGCGCCGCCGTGGGGCCCGCAGTGGCTGCGGATGGATCCGTTCGTCTTCGCGCCGCGCTTGATCGAGAACGGCACCCGGGTGTGGGTCGCCGCCGGTAGTGCGCTGCCGATGCCCGAGGATCTGAATATCCCATTCCCGGTTGCCGCGGATCGTCTCTTCAGAGGTTCGCCGCTCGAGGCACTCGCCTTGGCGAATACCAGGGCATTTCAGGTCCGCATGATGTCGTTGGGGGCGCAGAACGTGGTGTATTCGTTCCCGCCTGCCGGTCTGCATGCGTGGACCAACTGGCAGGATGAGGCCAATCGGATGATTCCGGACTTGTCCGCCAATATCGGCTGAGTATGGACCGCCGCGAACGGTCGCGCGCGCCGCGCGGACGGGTGTTGCGGTGAACAGGCCGCCCGGTGCACGCATCGGGCGGCTTTGTTCGTTTGGTTCGTATCGATACATTTGCCCGTCAGTTAGCTGAATGATCGCTGACTTAAGAGTTTCGGTCTGTCTGTCCGCCGAGGGTTCGTGGTGTGAGTTCGCGTTGATAATTCTCGGGACTTCATCACGATCCGGCATCGCGACGGCTTTCCCCTTGGGTGCTGTTCGAAATTGCCTATAGAAGAGCGATAACGCCGCATCTTCTGCGCGCGCGAAGCATTGGTGTCGAGTATCGATCCTCATGCGCGACAGCGGTGAGCAGCGGTGCTCGCATCAGCGAAACGTCGTATCGATGTGGCCTAGCGGAGTAAGCGGAATAGTTGCCGCTGGCTGGCTGTGGCGTTCGGGGTGGCGCTTGCGTTGGCATGCGATTCGGAAAATGCCACCGACGGATTGGCCGTGACCAGAATCTGCGCTGGCCCCGCGCGACCGTCTCGGCTTCAATCCGTACGGCGATGGTGCGTTCGGGCTGCCCACGGGTGGCACCGTGGCGCTGACGCTCGCAGCCTGTCGGGCGGACCAATTCCGTTATGCCGGATCGTATTCGGGCTGTCCGAATATCTCCGCGCCCGGTATGCGCTGCGGCTGGCGCTGGAGACGATCGTGCCGGCCAATGCGCGTGCCTTCCGGTTCCGGCTGGATTCGCTCGGCCCGACGAACGTGATCTTCGACTACCCGCCCGGCGGTGCGTCCGCCTAGCGCTACTGGGCCGACCAAGTGCTCGCGATCCTGCCGGGTCTGAGAGTGAACCTCGAGTGCGGATTCGGACTCCCTAGTGACCCCTAATCTTTGTTCGAAATTCCCGTTCCGACACGACATCTCCGGACAAACGCGCTAAAGTCACCGCACGATCACAGCTTGTGAACGGGCGGAATTCGGCCACTCGAATACCCCGGTCTTGCTAAGGCTTCGCATGTCGAATAACCTCCAGCGAGCGCAAGTGTGACCAGATCGTTGTAGCGCCGTCTCTTGTGCCGGAATAGCGGGTACCGGTTGTCATGTGACGCGCGTCTCGTTGGCAACACGGGTGTTGCCGGGTCCGCATGGGCTACGGGCGACACCACAACAGCAGAAAGAGAGCAGGATTCATGCGTTTCGGCAGGGCGGCCGCGCCGAAGAGAACCAAATCGGGACGGCGAGGCACGCCTCGTCGTTGGCGGAATCGAATTCTGGCTGTCGGTGCCGCGGCGTTGGCGCTACCGATCGCCGCAGGCGTGACGGGCCCGACCGTTGCCTTGGCCGCGCCGGTGCACGGCCCCGCGCTGCGGGCGCCGGCGGGTGGCTTCGAGGATCTGATGGTCCCGTCGCAGATGGGTCCGATCAAGGTTCAGGTGCAGTGGGCGGCGCGTGGCGGTAACGCGGCGCTGTACCTGCTCGACGGTCTGCGCGCGCGTGACGACCGCAATGCCTGGTCGTTCGAGACCAATGCGCTCGATCAGTTCCGCAACGACAACATCTCGCTGGTCATGCCGGTCGGCGGTCAGTCGAGCTTCTACGCTGACTGGTACGTGCCGAGCAATACCAACGGCCAGAAGACCACCTACAAGTGGGAGACCTTCCTTACCAAGGAGCTCCCCGCCTTCCTCGAGGGCTACGGTGTGTCGCGCACCAACAACGCCGTCGTCGGTCTCTCGATGGGTGGTTCGGCTGCGCTGGCGCTGGCCGCCTACCACCGCGAGCAGTTCAAGTACGCCGCGTCCTACTCGGGCTACCTGAACCTCTCCGCGCCGGGTATGCGTGAGGCGGTCCGCATCGCGATGCTGGACGCGGGTCGCTTCAACGTCGACGCTATGGCCGCGCCGTGGAGCTCGGCGTGGCTGCGGATGGACCCGACCGTTTTCGCGCCACAGCTGCGGGGTCTGCCGATGCGGATCTCGGCGGCCAGCGGTCTGCCGGGTCAGTTCGACAACCCGAACTCCGCCGTCGGTTACTTCAACACCGCCAACGGCATGGCGCTGGAGGCGCTCTCGCTGGTGAACACCCGCGCGTTCCAGGCTCGCCTGAACTCGCTCGGTATTCCGGCCCAGTACGACTTCCCTGCCGCGGGAACCCACTCGTGGAAGTACTGGGAGGCTGAGCTGTGGCAGTCCCGTAACGGCATCCTCGACGCCACCGGCGGTTGGTGAGCTAACGGTCTGAACATCGAACGGCGCCGTCTGCTTCTGGTCCAGAAGCAGACGGCGCCGTTCGTATCTGGCCAGGTCAAACCAGGAGCGTGTCACGGTGACAACTGATTTCGTGAGTACATAGGTGACTCACCGGAAAGACGCACATGCCACCCGATGCAGGACCTGAGCGTCATCCTGATGGCACTTATCTGTTTGGCCGGAATTCGCGGACAGGCGGATGAGCCAGCGTGTCCTACCCGGAAACGTGCGGTGGCGGGGGTAGGAAACACTTGTGGCAGCACTCGGATTCGGCAGACGGGGGCGGCGCGGTCAACGTGACGGACGTGTGACCCGCGGACGGGTCGCGCTGCTCGTCACCGCCATCGCGATCCCACTCGCCTCAGCTTCTTCCCTGACCACCGCACCCGCGAATGCCCAGCCCGCTGCTGCACCGGCTGTCGCTGCGGCGGTGCAGCGAGTGGTGTGGCTCACCGATCGGCGGGTCGCGCTGTGGATCAATTCACCGTCGATGGCCACGCCCATCCAGGTGCAGTTGCTGCTGGCCCGGGATTGGAATACGCACCCGGACGCCAGGTTCCCGGCCCTGTTCATGCTCGACGGTCTGCGCGCGACCGATGCGGAGAGCGGCTGGACCCACGACGCCGGTGCGGTGGATTTCTTCGCCGATAAGAACGTCACGGTGGTGCTGCCGGTCGGCGGTCAGTCCAGCTTCTACTCCGACTGGCTGCAGCCGGACAACGGTCACAACTACAAGTGGGAAACCTTCCTGACCAAGGAACTTCCGCCGCTGCTCGAGAGTCAGTGGCGGACCACGGATGTGCGTGGCATGGAAGGTATTTCGATGGGCGGTACGGCCGCGATGTTCCTGGCCGCACGCAATCCGAACTTCACGAAATACGCCGCGTCGTATTCCGGTGTGCTGACCACGACCACCCTCGGCATGCCGCAGGCGATCCAGTTCGCCATGCGCGATGCGGGCGGATTCGATTCCGCGGCCATGTGGGGTCCGCCGGGCAGTCCGGAATGGGACACCCACGACCCATACGCATTGGCGGACAAGCTCAAGGGCGTCAGCCTGTATATCTCCAGCGGTAACGGTTCGATCGGACCGTTCGACCAGGCCAGCGGTATTCCGGGAGTCAGCACCAATTACGCGGGCATGGGGTTGGAGATCCTCTCCCGGCTGACCTCACAGAACTTCGTGACCAAACTCGGCAAGCTATCCATCCCCGCCCAGGTGAATTACCGTCCCTCCGGCACACATTCGTGGCCGTACTGGGATTTCGAAATGCGCCAGTCCTGGCCCCAGGCCGCCGCCGCGCTCGGGGTCGATCCGAACAAAACGGCCTGCCAGCCCGGGGGCGCGATCGCCGCGCTGGCGAATGGCAACAGTTGGCTCGGCGACTGCCTCACCGGTGAATACCAGGTGGCGAGCGGCGTCGCGCAGGACTTCAAAGGCGGCCGGGTCTTCTATACGCAGGCCGACGGCGCGCACCCGGTCGGGGGCATGATCGGCGGCGGCTACCAGGCTGCGCTCGGCCCGAACGGTCCGCTCGGCCTACCCACCGGCGACGAACGCGGGCTGCCGGACGGCCGCGGACGCATGCAGGCCTTCCAGAACGGCCTGCTCTACTGGACCCCGCGGACCGGCGCCCAAGTGGTACGCGGCGCGATTCTCGACGAATGGGGCAGGCAGGGCTTCGAGCGCGGCCCCGCCGGATACCCCATCGGACCGGAGACCAAGGCTCCCACGAAGGACGGTGTAATCCAGTCCTTTGAAAACGGCCCGTTTTACTACACGGCTAAGACCGGGGCGCATCCTGTGCAGGGGATGATCTTGGGCAAGTACGCCGAATTGGGTTATGAGAACAGCCAACTCGGTTTCCCCATAGCCGACGAGGCTCCGCTCAAGGATTTAGGCCGCTACAGCAAGTTCGAGGGCGGAAATATCTATTGGAGCCCGCTGTCGGGTGCGTGGCCGGTGCGTTCGGGGCCGATCATGGATATGTGGTCGGTTCTCGGCTACGAGAACGGCAGGCTCGGGTATCCGACCAGTGATGAGTTCGCCGTTCCCGGCGGCACCCAGCAGAATTTTCAGACCGGGTTTATAACCGTGCGCGATGGTAAACCCGAGGTTCACGGGATTTAATTCCAACCGGTCTGTTTGCTTGCCTGCTGCGCCTATGGTTGGCTTTCCTCTAGCCTGGGTGGCGACCCGACCCCTTAGCGAACAGATCGAGGACACGAATTCATGCATCGGACCCGCGGAAAGGTTATCGGCGTAGTCGTGGGGATCGCGGCTACCGGCTTGCTCGCCGCCTGTGGCAATAACGATTCAACGGCGTCGAGCACGCCGACGCTGTCCCACACCACCACCACGGCGGCGGCGGCGCCGACCTCCGCCTCGACCAGCGCCGCCGAGACCGGTCAGCCGTCGCAGCAGGCCCCCGAGACGCCCGCCGATACGGCAACGCCGGAGCGTCCGCAGCCGCTACCGACCAATGCCATCACGCCCGAAGACACCTCGAAGCTCACCGATAAGGACAAGAAGTTCCTCGACGCGCTCAAGGCCGCGGGCGTAACTCCGTCCACCTCGGATATCGCGCTGAGCATCGGCACCTATGTCTGCCAGGGGGTCGCGGCGAATGCCTCCGATCAGGATCTGATGACCTTCGTCAGCGCGATGGCCGGATCGGATCCGTCCTTCGATCCGGCGAAGATGCCGGTGGAGAAGGCCGGAAAGATCTACATCGATACGGCTAAGGCGACGTACTGCCAGTGAGTGCGCGTCGCGGTTCGACGTCCCGTCGGCCCGGAAAACCGGCGGGATGTCTGCTCTTCATCGGACTGGTAGTGCTCGTCGTCATCATCGCGCTGCTGCTGTGGTTCGTACTCGCAGGTCCGCTGCGCAAGCCGAAGCCTGGCCCGAAGCCGCCGCCGGCGCCGCCGACCTCGCAGCCGGCCTGGTGTCCCGATGTGCAGATGATTTCAATACCCGGTACCTGGGAATCGAATAGCAACGACGATCCGCACAATCCGACGGCCAACCCGATCTCGCTGATGCTCAATGTCTCCGGGCCGGTATCGCAGCAGTTCCCGGCGGGACGGCTGGATGTCTACACCGTTCCGTATGTCGCGCAGTTCTCCAATCCGATCGCGATTCCGCCGGACGGCCAGCAGTCCTACAACAACAGCCGCTCCGAGGGTTGGCAGCGCGCGCTCGACGCGATGGCGAACCGGTACCGCGACTGTCCGCTGACCACCTATGTGCTCGCCGGGTTCTCCCAGGGCGCGGTGATCGCGGGCGATATCGCCAACCAGATCGGCGCGGGCAAGGGGCCGGTACCCGCGGACAAGGTGCTCGGCGTCATGCTGATCGCCGACGGCCGCCGCACCGGTGACAATGGACCGGGTCAGGCCATCCAGATCGGCGCCGCGCCGGTGGGAGTCGGCGCCGAGGTCGCGCTCGACGGATTGCAGGTGCCCGGGATCACGATGACCGGTGCCAGGTCGGGTGGGTTCGGCGCGCTCGCCGATCGCACCTACACCATCTGCGCGCCGGGTGATCTGATCTGCGATTCGCCCCGAGACGCGTTGAGTCCCCTGAACATCATGGGCAGCGTGCTGACCCTGGTCCGCGCGGTGGGCAACCCGGTGCACAGCCTCTACAACGGTTACGCGGTGGATGGCGACGGCACGACCGCGACCCAGTGGACGGTGAACTGGGCCAACGGGTTGATCGAGGGAGCGCCACATCCGGCGCATGCTTGACCGCCCATTCGTGACCGATCACCGGAAACCCGCCTGATCGCGGTGCTAGTCACGCAAGCCTGGGCGACCACACACCACAACGCTGTAAAGTGCGCCTGATGATCGCGACGACGGTCCTCGAGCCCCCAGCAGCATGGGCACGATGTGACCCGGCCTCGCGCCCACATTTCCTTACAGCCAGGAGCATGAGTTCATGACAGAAGCCGCCGCTAGCGATCGCTTGCGGGTCGCGGGAAACAGCACTGCACCGGCCACCACGGCGAGCCGTGACGCGGATGCCGAGTTGACCGCGTTGGGTACTCCGCTGCGGCCCTTCCGCTTCGCGGCCGCGGGCGAGGGAAATAAACAAGAGGGCGGGGCCAGGAAGTTCATCCAGACCGCGCAGAACGCCGAGGAGTACGGCTTCGACACCTTCGTCGTGCCGGATCACCTGGGTGACCAGATTGGCCCGATCGCCGCACTCGGTGCGCTGACCCAGGCCACCGAGCGGATCCGGCTGGGAACCTCGGTGCTGGCCAACGGTTTCCGGCATCCGGTGGTGCTGGCCAAGGACCTCGCCACCATCGACGTGCTGTCCAAGGGCCGCCTCGAGGTCGGTATCGGCGCGGGCTGGAAGCAGGACGAATTCGTCGCCGCGGGTCTGCCGTACGAGTCGCCGGGGGTGCGCCTGGCGAAGCTCGACGAGACACTGAGCATCCTCGATGTGCTGCTGCGTGGCCAGGAATGCACCTTCGATGGCAAGTACTACCAGGTGCACGGTGTCAAGGGCACGCCACGGCCGCGGCAGGGTCCGCGCCCGCCGATCTGCACCGGCGGTGGCGGTCCGAAGATGCTGCGCCTGGCCGCCAAACACGCCGACATCATTTCGGTCGTTCCGGTCACCACTCAGAACGGCAAGGGTCTGCTCTCCGGCATCACCTTGGACAAGACCATCGAGAAGGTGAACCTGATCAAGGAAGCGGCAGGTGAGCGTTTCGCCGATATCGAGCTGAACTGGGCAATTACCGCGATCGTCATTACCGACGACCGGGAGAAGACCGCCGAGATGGCGCTGTCGGCGATCGAGCGCGGACTGCATCCTGACCTCGAGGTCGACGTAAAACTGTCGGTCGAGGACATCCTCGCCTCGCCGTATGTGGCGATCGGCACATTCGAGGAGATCGCCGAACAGATCCGTCAGGTGCGCCAACTCACATCGATGTCCTATGTCGGCGTGTTCCCCACACAGATGGACGCGTTCGCGCCGATTATTCCGCTGCTGCGGGGGGAGTGACCCGGTCTTCTCTGTAACATGTCTCTGGTTTGAGAACATCTAGCCGATAGCGGTCTACCGCGCAGACCGCAATAAAATCTGCAGGCTGGCTCTCGCATGTAGAGCGCACCCGCGGGCGATAGCGAGTCGGGGCCTCACAGGTAACAGCGGCGATGTAGCCGTCTTGCTTGCTGCGTGTGCCTCGGAGGAGATGAAGGAATGGAAGAGACTTTCGACGATTACCTGGATGAGACCGGGAACATCCGAATTCCCGATGATCACACCCTGGTAGACCACGTCGAGAAGCACACCCGCAACGACGCGAACACTCTCGCGTACCGCTACATCGATTATTCGCGTGAGCGTGATGGTGAGACGCAGGAGCTGACGTGGCGTGAGTTCGGTATTCGGCTGCGCGCGGTGGCCGCTCGACTGCAGCAGGTGACCAACCCGGGTGACCGGGTCGCGGTGCTGGCCCCGCAGGGCCTGGATTACGTGATCTCCTTCTTCGCCGCGATCTACGCGGGCACCATTTCGGTGCCGCTGTTCGACCCGGACGAACCAGGCCACACCGACCGTCTGCACGCGGTGCTCGGCGACTGCGAACCCTCGGCCATTCTGACCGCGAGCTCCTCCGCGGCCGGTGTGCGCCAGTTCTTCCGCTCGCTGCCCGCTGCCCAGCGTCCGCGCATCATCGCGGTCGACGCGATCCCGGACAGCGTCGGCGAGAGCTGGGTACGTCCCGATGTCGCCGTCGATGACATCGCCTACCTGCAGTACACCTCGGGCTCCACCCGCGTCCCGGCCGGTGTCGAGATCACCCACCGGGCGGTCGGCACCAACCTGCTGCAGATGGTCGAGGCGATCAACCTGGACTGGAACTCGCGCGGTGTCACCTGGCTGCCGCTGTTCCACGATATGGGCCTGCTGACGGTGATCCTGCCCGCGGTCGGCGGCAAGTACATCACCATCATGTCGCCGAGTGCGTTCGTGCGCCGTCCGTACCGCTGGATCAAGGAACTGGCCGCCCACAACGACGGCGCCGGAACCTTCGCCGCCGCACCGAACTTCGCCTTCGAGCACGCCGCCGCGCGTGGTCTGCCGAAGAACGGTGAGTCGCTGGATCTGTCGAATGTCATCGGCCTGATCAACGGCAGTGAGCCGGTGACCACCTCGTCGATGAAGAAGTTCAACGACGCGTTCGCCCCGTACGGTCTGCCCAAGACCGCGATCAAGCCCTGCTACGGCATGGCCGAGGCGACGCTGTTCGTCTCCGCGACCAAGGCCGAGGACGAAGCCAAGGTCGTCTACGTCGACCGCAACGAGCTCAACGCGGGCCGCATGGTCAAGGTCGAGCAGAGCGCCGAGAATGCCATCGCTCAGGTCTCCTGCGGTTATGTCGCGCTGTCGCAGTGGGCCGCCATTGTCGACCCGGAGACCGTCGATTCCGACGGCGGCGGGCACGAGCTGGCCGACGGTCAGGTCGGCGAGATCTGGTTGCACGGCAACAATATGGGCATCGGCTACTGGGGTCGTCCTGACGAGACCGCCGCGACCTTCCACAACAAGGTCACCCACCGGCTGGCCGCGGGCAGCCACACCGAGGGCACCGAGCTCGACGCCAACTGGATGCGCACCGGCGACTACGGCGTGTACTTCGAGGGCGAGTTGTACATCACGGGGCGGGTGAAGGACCTCGTGATCGTCGACGGCCGCAATCACTACCCGCAGGACCTCGAGTTCTCTGCGCAGGAGTCCTCGAAGGCGTTGCGCCCCGGATTCGTCGCCGCGTTCTCGGTGCCCGCGAACCAGCTACCTGCCGAGGTGTTCGAGCAGGGCAGCCATTCGGGCCTGAGTTTCGACGCCGACGATGCCTCCGAGCAACTCGTCGTTGTGGGCGAGCGTGGACCGGGCGCCGGTAAGGCCGATCCGCTGCCGATCGCCGACGCGGTCCGTGCGGCGATCTCCCAGCGCCACGGTGTGACCGTGCGCGATGTGCTGTTGGTTCCGGCCGGTTCGATTCCACGGACCTCCAGCGGCAAGATCGCTCGCCGCGCCTGCAAGACTGCTTATCTGGAGGGAACGCTGCGGGGTGGTTACACCCAGCAGGCGTTCCCCGATGCACCGGAAGAGTAAATGCCCGAGGGTGGCTCGACCCGAACATCGACTCCCGGCGTTGCCCCGCACGCCAGGCGTCGATTCACGGCGTGCCCGGAACCAGACAGGTAGCTTGAGGAACTGATGGCTGACAACGAGGGCACAACCGACCAGACGACCGAGATCGTGCGCGCCGATGCGGACGCGGTTGATACCACCGACGCGGGAGCGGTTTCGCAACCCGCCGCGACGACCGATATGTCCGTGGCGGAGCTGCGGGAGTGGCTGCGGCGCTGGGTCTCCGACGCGACCGGTCAACCGATCGAGCAGATCACGGTGGACCGGCCGATGGAGGAGTTCGGGCTGGCCTCGCGCGATGCCATTGCACTCGTCGGCGATATCGAAGAGCTGACCGGTTCGGTGCCGCCGGCGACGCTTGTCTACCAGCATCCGACCATCGCATCGCTGGCCGAGGTCGTCATCAACGGTGAGTCGGAGTTGCCGCCGGAATCCGCCGACGATTCGTTCTACACGGCCGGATACCAGCCGGGCGAGGCACACGATATCGCGATCGTCGGCCTGTCCACCCGACTGCCGGGCGCGGGCGACACCCCCGAGTCGACCTGGGAATTCCTGATCAATCGCGGTGACGCGATTCGGGAGCTGCCGGAGGGACGCTGGGAGGAGTTCACCGCCGACCCGGCGGTTGCCGCGAAGGTCGCCGAGGGCAATACTCTCGGCGGTTACCTCGATCAGGATGTCATCAAAGGCTTCGACGCGGAGTTCTTTGCGATGTCGCCGATCGAGGTCGAGCGGGTCGATCCGCAGCAGCGCCTGATGATGGAGCTGACCTGGGAAGCGTTGGAGCACGCCAGGATTCCCGCGAGCGAGCTCAAGGGCGAGTCGGTCGGCGTCTTTGTGGGCACCTCCACCAACGACTTCCAACTGGTGTCGGCACTCGGACTCGGCCAGTCCGATCCGACGGCTCCTGCATCGGCCGACGCGTACGCATTGACCGGTGGGTCCTCCGCCATCATTGCCAACCGGATCTCCTACTTCTATGACTTCCGCGGCCCGTCGGTCGCTATCGACACCGCCTGCTCGTCCACCCTGGTCGCGGTGCATCAAGCGGTGCGCGCATTGCGTGACGGCGGCGCCGACCTGGCCCTGGCCGGTGGCGTGAATATGTTGCTCGCGCCCGCGATCACCCTCGGCTTCGACTCGATCGGCGCGCTCGCGAAGAACGGTCGCATCAAGGCGTTCTCGTCCGATGCGGATGGCATTGCCCGCTCCGAGGGCGCCGGTCTGGTGGTACTCAAGCGCTTGGCCGATGCCGAACGTGATGGCGACCGGATTCTCGCGGTGATCAAGGGTTCCGCGGTCAATTCCGACGGCCGGTCCAACGGCATCGTGGCACCGAACCCGGATGCTCAGGCGGACGTACTCCGTCGCGCCTACCGTGACGCGGGCATTGTGCCTTCCACGGTCGACTACATCGAAGCGCACGGCACCGGCACCCTGCTCGGTGACCCGATCGAAGCCGATGCGCTCGGCCGGGTGGTCGGCCGCGGTCGTGACGACGACAAGCCCGCGCTGCTCGGCTCGGCGAAGACGAACTTCGGCCACTTGGAGTCCGGTGCCGGTGCGGCCAGCCTGGCCAAGGTGATCATGGCGCTACAGCACAATGTGCTGCCGCCGAATATCAACTACGTCGGGCCGAATCCGTATATCCCGTTCGATCAGGCCCATCTGAAGGTCGTTGACGAGCCGACCGAATTCCCACGCTACAGCGGCACGGCAACGATTGGTATTTCCGGTTTCGGGTTCGGTGGCACCAATGCGCACGTCGTGGTGCAGGAGTACGTGCCAGCGCAGGCCATTGTGGCGATTGAGCCCGTATCGGCAGTAACCGACGATGTCGTTTCCGATGAAGAGACGACTGATGTGGTCGCCGAGGCGACCGAGATCGTCGCCGACGCGGAAGCAGCGGAAACCGCTGCGCCCGAGGACGAATGGTCTGATAAGCCGGAAGAGCCGCCGGTGATCCTGGCGGTCTCGGGCTACCTGCCCTCGCGTCGTCGTCGTGCCGCTGCGGAGCTGGCCGATTGGTTGGAGACCGAAACGGGGCGCACCACTCCGCTCGCGGATGTGGCCCGATCGCTGGCCAAGCGTAGTCACTGGCGCTCCCGCGGTGTCGTGCTCGCAAAAACGCATGAGGAAGCTGTTGTCGGTCTGCGCGCTATCGCGGCGGGTAAGCCGGGCGCTGGTGTGTTCACTGCGGATGCGCCCGCCGCGCAGGGCCCGGTCTGGGTGCTGTCCGGATTCGGTGCGCAGCACCGCAAGATGGGTAAGCAGCTCTACCTGGAGAATTCGATCTTCCGCAAGACCGTCGACGAGGTCGACGAGCTGGTGCAGGACGAGGCCGGGTATTCGGTGCGCGAGATGATCCTGGACGACGCCCAGGATTACAACGTCGGCACCTCACAGGTCGGCATCTTCACCATTCAGGTTGGTCTGGCCGCACTGTTGCGTGCGCACGGCGCGGAACCCGTTGCGGTGGTGGGGCATTCGATGGGTGAGGTGGCCGGGGCCTACATCTCCGGTGGCCTCGCGCTCGAGGACGCGGTGCGCGTGATCTGCGCCCGCTCGCGCCTTATGGGCGAGGGCGAGGCGATGATCAGCGATGACGATGTGCGCAATATGGCGTTGGTCGAGCTGAGCGCCGCCGATATCGAAGCGATGCTGGTCGACTATCCGGATGTCGAATGCGCGGTGTACGCGGCGCCGACGAATACGGTGATCGGCGGTCCGCAGGAACAGGTCGCGGCGATCGTGGCCAAGGTCGAGCAGGCGGGCAAATTCGCCCGCGTACTGCAGACCCGCGGCGCCGGGCACACCTCGCAGATGGATCCGCTGCTCGGCGAGTTGGCGGCGGAGCTGGCCGGTATCGAGCCGACCAAGTTGACGGCGGGCCTGTACTCGACCGTCAACAAGGAAAAGTTCTACCGGCCCGGTAGCGATCCGGTGCACGACGAGGACTACTGGGTCAGGAACATGCGCCACTCGGTGTACTTCACCAATGCGGTGCAGCTCGCGGTGGACACCGGCCACACCACCTTCCTGGAGTTGGCGCCGAATTCCGTTGCGCTGATGCAGGTTCTGGGCACCACCTTCGCGGCGGGTGTGCACGATGCGCAGCTCATCCCGACCCTCAAGCGCAAGGAAGACGAGTCGGCGGGCGTCATCTCCGCGCTGGCCCAGCTCTACGTGCACGGACATCGCGTCGATCTGCCGTCGCTGCTGCCCGCGGGTGACTACGCCGATATTCCGCGAACCGCATTCCTGCGCAAGCAGTACTGGCCGAAGGTGCAGATGGCCAGCGGCAGCGGCAATGCCCGCGTGCCCGGTGCGCATGTCGCGCTGCCGGACGGCCGGCACGTGTGGGAGGTACAGGCAGCGGCCGTCACCGATCTCGCGGTGCTGGTGAAAACCGCTGCGGCACAGGTGCTCAGCGAGGTGTCGTTGGGCGCGTCGGTCCCGCATGCGGTGCTGCCGACCACCGGAACGCTGACCACCACGCTGACTCCGCATCCGGGTGGCGCGTCGGTGCAAGTGCATGCGCGCGCGGGTGCGAGCTTCCAGCTGCTGTTCGAGGCGGTCGTCGCCTCGGATGCGCCGCTGCCCGAACCCGTTGTCGCGGAAGCCGTTCCGGCGATCGAGGTCGCGACCACCGGAGACGCTGACCTGGAGATCGTCGAAACCTTCGGTGAGCGTTGGGATCCGGAGGGCACGCAGACCCTGGAGGAGCGGCTGGCGCTGATCGTCGCCGAGTCGATGGGTTATGCGGTCGAGGATCTGCCGATGGAGATCCCGCTGATGGAGCTCGGCCTCGATTCGCTGATGGCCATGCGCATCAAGAACCGGGTCGAATACGAATTCGATATTCCGCAACTGCAGATCCAGGCCGTGCGCGATGCCAACCTGAACGAGGTCGGCAAGGTGCTGCACTACGCCATCGAGCATCGCGACGAGGTGCAGGCGATGGCGGATAAGCAAGCGGAGGGTGAGGAGATCGCGGTCGACGGCGGATTCATCGCCGCGGCTCGCGCGGCCGTCGCCGCCGGTGCGGACCCCGCCGCCGTGGTAGCGAAAGCCGCTGAGACCGAGGGGGTTTCGCTGGACGCCGAGAATACCTCGGTGGTAGCGCAGGCCGAGGCTGTTGTCGCGGAGGCCGAGACGGCCGCCGGCATCACCGGTGCCGCCGCTGGCACCGCCGTTCCCGCACCCGCGTCGCCGGAACAGGTGGCCGCCGCCGAGGCGAACGAAGCTTCGATCGAGCGGGCGCTCGACAATGCGGACACCACCGTCGAAGGCGCGGCCGAGGCGGTTATCGCCGCCGTTCCCGCTGCGGAGGTCGCCGCGACTCCCGCTGCTGCGGTCTTCGGTGGTCAGTCTCCGGCCGATGACGACGATGTGCCGCCGCGCGATGCCGCCGAGCGGCTGACCTTCGCCACCTGGGCGATCGTCACCGGTAAGTCGGCCGGTGGCATCTTCAATACCCTGCCGATCCTGGCGGAGGAGGTCGCCGAGAAGTTGGCGGCCCGGCTCACCGAGCGGGTCAAGGCCGAGGTCACCGTCGATGATGTGCTCGACTGCGAAACCATCGAGCAGCTCGCCGAAATCGTGCGCAATCTGCAGGACAGCGGTGCCGATGTGGAAGGGTTCGTGCGTCCGCTGCGGCCGCGCGTCGAGGGCTCGAATGCGGTGCCGGTCTTCGTCTTCCACCCCGCGGGCGGCAATACCCTGGTCTACGAACCGCTGTTGAAGCGCCTGCCCGCCGATACCCCGATGTACGGCATCGAACGGGCCGACGGCGAGATCGAGGAACGTGCCAAGCAGTACGTGCCGCAGCTGCGGCAGATCCAGGGTGACGGTCCCTACGTCCTGTACGGCTGGTCGCTCGGCGCGGTGCTCGCCATGGCAGTCGCACATATTCTGCGCGCCGAGGGCGCGGATGTGCGGGTGGTCGGCCTGATCGATCTGGCCATTCCGACCGAGCCCGAGGAGAACAGCCCTGAGGAGCGGATCCGTCGCATCGAGCGCTACCAGGCCTTCGCGAAGAAGACCTATGGCGTCGAAGGCGAACTCCCGCGCGAGCAGCTGGAAGAACTCGCACTGGCCGATGACGAAGACCAGTTCAAGATGATCAGCGATCTGGTCAAGATCAGCGGCACGAAGATTCCGGGCGGTGTGCTCGAACATCAGCGCACCTCATGGATCGAGAACCGGGCACTGCAGAAGATGCGGCCCGCGCGCTACGAGGGTGACGTTGTGCTCTATCTGGCCGATCGCTACCACGACGGCGCGATCGAGCTGGAGCCCCGCTTCGCGGATCGTCGACCCAATGGTGGTTGGGATGAATACATCCCGAACCTCGAGGTTATCCATATCCCGGGTGACCACCTCCAGATCGTTGACGAGCCGCGGATCGGAAAGATCGGAGCCGACCTCACCGCGAAACTTGTCAAGATTGCCCCATAGGGGTGCACCTGAGGAGAGAAGTGAGCACTACTGCCGAGAAACTCGCGGATCTGCGCAAAAGACTGGAACTAGCGCAGGAACCGGCGGGCGAAGCGGGGGTGGCGAAGCGGGCCAAGAAGGGTATTCCGAGCGCCCGGGACCGGATCGATATGCTGCTCGATCCGGGCAGCTTCGTGGAAATCGGTGCGCTGGTGCGCAAGCCGGGTGATCCGGCGGCGCTGTACGGCGACGGTGTGGTCACCGGGCACGGCCTCATCGAGGGCAGGCCGGTGGCGGTGTTCTCGCACGACCAGACCGTCTACGGCGGTTCGGTCGGAGAGATGTTCGGCCGCAAGGTTGCCGCCGTCCTGGAGTTCGCGAACAAGGTCGGCTGCCCGGTGGTCGGCATCAACGACTCCGGCGGCGCCCGGGTACAGGAGGCGGTGACCTCACTGGCTTGGTATGCCGAGCTGGGGTTGCGCGTGGAGCCGCTGTCCGGGATGGTGCCGCAGGTCTCGATGATTCTGGGCAAATGCGCGGGCGGGGCGGTGTACGCCCCGATCAATACCGACGTGGTGGTGGCCACCGACGAGGCCTACATGTTCGTCACCGGGCCGGGGGTGATCCGCGAGGTAACTGGTGAGGATGTCAGCCTCGAGGAACTCGGCGGCGCCGAAAGCCAAGCGCAGTACGGCAATATCCATCACGTCGCCGAGTCCGAGCAGGCCGCGTTCGAATGGGTGCGCGCGTATCTGGGCTTCCTGCCGACGAGCTGCATGGAACGGCCGCCGGTCGTGAACCCGGGGCTGGAGCCGGAGATCACCGAATCGGATCTGGAACTGAATTCGATTGTCCCGGACTCGGATAACGCCGGATACGACATGCACGACATCTTGTTGCGCATATTCGACGACGGTGATTTCCACGAGATCGGCGCCTCGGCGGCGCGCAATGTCATCATCGGATTCGCGCGGGTGGACGGCCGCAGCGTCGGTGTGGTCGCGAATCAGCCGATGGTGTACGCGGGTGCGCTCGACGCCAAGGCCTCGGATAAGGCCTCGCACTTCGTGCGGATGTGCGATGCGTTCGAGATTCCGCTCGTATTCGTTGTCGACACACCGGGATTCCTACCGGGTGTGGAACAGGAGAAGATCGGCGTCATCAAGCGCGGCGGCCGCTTCCTGTTCTCCTACGTCGAGGCCACCGTGCCGAAGGTGACCGTGGTTATCCGCAAGTCCTACGGCGGTGGCTACGCGGTGATGGGTTCGAAACAGCTCGGTGCGGATGTGAATCTGGCCTGGCCGACCGCACGGATCGCGGTCATGGGCGCGGAAAGTGCGGTCAGTCTGACCGGCCGCAAGCAGCTCGAGGCGGTACCGGAGGATCAGCGCGCCGCGGTGCGCCAGCAGATGATCGACTTCTACAACGCGAACATCGCGACCCCATGGGTCGCCGCCGAGCGCGGCTATATCGACGCCGTCATCGAACCGTCGACCACCCGCCTGGAACTGCGCCGCGCCCTGCACCTGCTGCGCGACAAAACGCTGATTCGCAACCCACGCAAACACCACTTGCTGCCGCTGTAGCCGGAATCGGGCCGCATCCCCGACGGGGTGCGGCCCGATTCTGTTCCGTGGCAGCGGAAGTCAGGCGAGAGTCGCCGACTCGATGATGACGTCGTCCTGCGGCACGTCCTGGTGCATGCCCGCCGAACCGGTGGACACCGCGGCGATCTTGTCGACCACCTCGGAGCCCTCGGTGACCTTGCCGAATACCGCGTAGCCCCAGCCCTGCGGGGTCGGCGCGGAATGGTTCAGGAAGCCGTTGTCGGAGACATTGATGAAGAACTGCGCGGTGGCCGAATGCGGGTCATTGGTGCGGGCCATCGCGACGGTGTACTTGTCGTTCTTCAGGCCGTTGTTCGCTTCGTTCTGAATCGGGGCCTGCGTACCCTTCTGCTGCATATCCGGGGTGAAGCCACCGCCCTGGATCATGAAACCCGGAATGACGCGGTGGAAGATGGTGCCGTTGTAGTGGCCGGCGTTCACATAATTCACGAAGTTCGCGACGGTGCTCGGGGCCTTCGCGTCGTCGAGCTCGAGCACGATCTGTCCGTGGTTGGTTTCGAGATTCACCTTTGTCATACCCCACACCTTTCCATCCTCATGGTTACCGGTCAGCAGGTCGGGTCGGGGTGCGATCCGCAACCACCGTCTTCAACCGCTGTCTTTGCGTTCGGGCAAGTCATCATCATTCGCTGGAAGGGTGACCAAAAAGGATCGGACCACTGGTTTCGAGCGAGCGAGATCGAGCATGCGCCGTTCGCGAGGGACGCAAGCCACCAGGGGCGGCGAACACGCCGTGCCGAGGGCGTGGCCATGCAGAGCCAGCGCCCGCTGCGACACGCAGGCGGATACCATTGCCAACCGTGCCCGACGCCGCTACCGCTGTCTTGACAAAACCGCCCGCCCCGCCCGAAGTCGCACCGAGTGATTTCCGAACCGCGCGCCTCGTCGCGCTGGTTACCGGCGTGCTCGGCGCGTTGTTCGCGCTGGCTGCTCCGTTCTTACCGGTCAGCCAGACCACCGCGACGCTGAATTGGCCCCAGGACGGCGCCCTCAACAGTGTGCAAGCGCCGCTCATGTCGCAGGTGCCGATCGATCTGACCGCGAGCATTCCGTGTTCGGCGCTCGAACAGCTGCCCAGTTACGGCGGAATGCTGCTGGCCACCGCGCCGCCGCAGGGCGACCGGGCATCGCTCGAGGCGATGTTCGTGCGGGTCTCGGACACCTCGGTGGATGTGGTCGACCGCAATGCCGTGGTCGCCTCGGCCGAGCGCGCACAGCTCGGCGCGTGCACGTCGATCACCATCAGCTCCGATATCAATCGGACCAAGGCGTCGTTCGACGGTGTGACCACGATGATCGAGCGGCCGGTCGAGGGCGCGGCGCCCGGGACGACGCGGAAGGTCGAGGTACCGCTCGAGGGGCAGTTGAGCGGTGATCTGCGGCCGCAGGTGGTCGGCGTCTTCACCGATCTGAAGGGCGCGGTACCCACCGGTCTTTCCTTCCACATGACGGTGGACACCCGGTTCTCCTCCAGCCCGACCCCGGTCAAGTTGATCGCGATGATCGCGGCGGTGCTGTGCACGCTGATCGCACTCGGCGCGCTGGCTCGGCTCGACAGCGGCGACGGGCGTGGGCATCGCCGGTTCCTGCCCGCCAATTGGCTGAAGCCGACGTGGGCGGACGGCGCGATCATCGGCACCCTGCTGCTGTGGCATTTCGTCGGCGCCAATACCTCCGACGACGGCTACATCCTGAGCATGGTGCGGGTGGCGCCACACGCGGGCTATATGGCCAACTACTTCCGCTGGTACGGCGTGCCGGAGGCGCCGTTCGGCTGGTACTACTACGTCATCCAGGCCTTCTCGGAGATCTCCACCGCGAGCCCGTGGGTCCGGTTGCCCGCGCTGTTCTGCGCGATTCTGTGCTGGCTGGTGATCAGCCGCGAGGTGGTGCCGCGGCTCGGGCGCGGGGTGCGCAACAGCAAGGTGGCGCTGTGGACCGGTGGGCTGGTCTTCCTGGCGTTCTGGCTGCCGTTCGACAACGGTCTGCGCTCGGAGCCGATCGTCGCGCTCGGCGCGCTGCTGACCTGGGTGTCGATCGAGCGGGCCATCGCGACGGGTCGGCTGCTGCCCGCGGCGATGGCGATTCTGGTGGCCGCGTTCACCCTGGCGGCGGCGCCGACCGGTCTGATGTGTGTGGCGGCGTTGCTCGCCGGTATCCGGCCGCTGGTGCGGATCGTGGTGCGGCGGCATCGGCAGTTCACGGCGCAGGGTATCGGCAAGTGGGGTGCTACGCTGCCGCTGCTCGCGCCGATCGCGGCGGCCGGTCTGCTGGTGCTGATTGTGGTCTATAGCGACCAGACTTTCGCCGGTATCCAGGAGGCCAACCGGGTGCGGCAGGTGACCGGTCCGAATCTGGCCTGGTACGAGGACTACCTGCGCTACTACTACCTGTTCGTGGAGACCGTCGACGGCTCGCTGTCGCGCCGCTTCGCCTTCCTGATCATGCTGCTGTGCCTGTTCACCACCATGTTGGTGCTGTTGCGGCGCAGGCAGGTGCCGGGCATCGCCAGCGGTCCGACCTGGCGGTTGATGGGCGTGGTCATCGGAACCATCTTCTTCATGATGTTCAACCCGACGAAGTGGACCCACCACTTCGGCGCGTATGCGGGCATCGCCGGATCACTGGCCGCGGTGACCGCGGTGGCGGTTTCGGCAAGTGCGTTGCGGGCCAGGAAGAATCGGGCGATCTTCCTCGCCGGACTGCTGTTCGTGCTCGCGGTGGCATTCTCGGGCATCAACGGCTACTGGTATGTGTCCAGCTTCGGCGTGCCATGGTTCGACAAGCCGATCTCGCTGCACGGCTACCAGTCGAACACGCTGATGCTGGTGCTATTCGGGCTGGCGCTGGCGCTGGTCGCCTGGGCGGCGCTGCGCGAGGACTACGCCAAGCCGCAGCCGTCGGCGAAGTCGGTGCGCGGCAAGCGGATTCGCAAGTTCGCCGCCATCCCGCTGACCGTCGTCGCCGCGCTGATGGTGCTGCTCGAGGTGTTCTCACTCGTCAAGGGTGCGGTGGCGCAGTACCCCGCCTATTCGCTGGCCCGCTCGAATTTCGATGCGGTGCAGGGTAGTTCGTGCGGTCTCGCCAATGACGTGCTGGTGGAATCGGATGTGAACAAGGGCAACGGCATGCTCACGCCGATCATCGATCCGGCGAATCCGCCGAAGAACGGTGATCCGCTGGCCGGCGCCGATCCGGTCGGCTTCGATCCGAACGGTGTGCCGGAGAAGCTCAGCGCCGACACCATCGAGGTGAAGCCGGGTACCGGCAATACCTCCACCCAGTCGGTCGGGCCGGTCGGTGCGGACGGTCAGAACGCGGGCACCGAAGGCGGTTACGGCGCGACCGGTGTCAACGGCAGTCGAGCCACCCTGCCCTTCGGGCTCGATCCGGCCACCACGCCGGTGATGGGCAGCTACCAGCAGGGCGTGCAACAGCCCGCGCATCTGGTATCCAGCTGGTATCAGCTGGCGCCGCGCTCGGATGATCGTCCGCTGGTGGTCATTTCGGCCGCGGGCCGCATCCTGTCCGTAGACGACACCGGTGACACCAAGTACGGCCAGTCGCTGACCGTCGACTACGGCAAGCACCAGCCCGACGGCAGTGTGCAGATGCTCGGCACCTACCTGCCGCGCGATATCGGTCCGTTCCCGTCGTGGCGCAATCTGCGCATCCCGCTCGACGAGATCGCGCCCGATGCCGACGCGGTGCGCATCGTTGCCAATGACCCGATTCTGATCGGCGATCAGTGGCTGGCGTTCACCCCGCCGCGGATGCCGAAGTTGACCACGCTCAACAGCTTTATCGGCTCCTCGCAGCCGGTGCTGCTGGACTGGGCGGTCGGGCTGCAGTTCCCGTGCCAGCGACCGCTGGACCACAAGAACGGGGTGGCCGAGGTGCCCGGTTACCGGATTCTGCCGGACCGGCCGCTGGCCATCAGCTCGACGAATACCTGGCAGGCCGAGGAATTCGGTGGCCCGCTCGGCTTCAGCCAGATGCTGGCGAAGTCGAGCACCATTCCGACGTACCTGAAGAACGACTGGGCGCGGGACTGGGGTTCGCTGGAACGGTACGACCAGTACTACCCGAATGCGGTTGCGGCCAAGTTGGATACGGGTACCGCCAGCCGTTCCGGACTCTGGTCGCCCGGACAACTGCGCGTGTTCTAGGTCAGTGTGGTAGGCCCGTCGAAATCGGCGGGCCTGCTCGCGTTTCGGGGACCGGGTCGGACTCAGCGTTCACTCGGATTCCGGGGTATCCCAACAGAATCCGGAGACGGTGTGGCTCACAGCGCCCGCAATGACGAAAGGCCGCGGCGTCGACTACTCTGCCGACGCAACGGCCTGGTGGACGGTGTTCGGTGATCCGACGGTCAGACCTTCGCCATACGAAGGCCCAGTTCACGCCGGAGCAACTCTTGCGGGGTTTGGCGGGATAACACACGCAGTACCGCCGGTCGGAGCTCCCGTTGTTCATCTTCGGTGAGCAGTCCGACGAGGTCGCGCAGATCCATAGCATCGAAGGCCGCGGTCATGAATAAAAGGTTACGGCCAGATTCACGGGTGGGAAGGTATTCGCGACCAACGTTTACGACATGGTCACGCTGGTTCACTGTCGTAACATGCGCCGGCCGGTTTCGTGGCCGATGACTCGAACTGCGCTGACTGCCGGTGTGGCCGGTAGGCTCTCACGCCATGACCGCCGGCACTCCCAGCGACTGGTATCGGCGGATGCCACAGCAGATCACCACTCGTGACTATGAGCTACTGCCTGCGGACTTTGTCGAAGGATGAGGTCATCGACGACCACATTGTGAAATGCGAAAGCTCGTCTCGGTTGCACAAGCGCGTGGCGCGACGGATGGCCGCGCGAATGGAGGCTGGGCGTAAACCGGAGCCGTGCCTGATGGTGGAGACGGATGTCGACGTCCGAATCAGTGACGTTCCGCTGAGCCTGCGCTGCCCTGACGTCACGGTCTACCGCTGTCTGGGTGACGATGCGAAGCTCTACGCGGATGCCGCGGTGCTGGTGGTCGAGATCGTCTCCCCGGAAAATTCCCACCACACTGACACTATCGAGAAGAAGGCAGCCTACGCGGCGGCCGGAATTCCGGTGTATCTCATCGTGTTCCTCACCGAGGCGGGGGATGGGGTCAAGCAGATCGAGGAGTATCGACTCTCCGAGGGGCGCTATCACCTCGTCTGTCTGCACACCCGTCGGCTGACCATGGACACGCCGGTGCCCGTCGACGTTGCCTTCGGCGAGCTTGTCAACGGGCTAGGCCGCATAGCGCGGCGGTCGATGTCGCATTAGGGCGACGGTCCCGGCCGATTCGGGCCGACCTCGATCTGCTCGTTGTGCTGCGCGCTCGCGATGTTGTTGGTATCTTCCTATCCGCTTGCAGCACAATGATCTTCGATGATCGTGAGGGGGGCTGGCAGTGGGACGAGATGCGCAGCAGGGGAGTAGTCGACAATGACCTTCCCGAATTCCGCACCCGCAGCAGATCATGCCACTCGTCTGCTTGCTTCGGCAGTTCATCTTGATGATCGATTGGCCGATGAGCTCGTCGAGGAGTTCCTCACCGAACCGAAGCGCGCGATACCTCCGTCGCCAGGGGTTCGCGCCGAGATCGTGCTGCGTGAGGCTGTCGCGGCGCAGGCGTGTCGTCGACAGATCAACGCGGTGGTGTCGACACTTCTCGCGGTGGCGACTGTGATTGCTTTCCCAGTTGTTCTCGCATGGTTGATCTCCGGCCTGATGTGGCGCCTGTGGTCGGCGGTGGTTTGTCGCCTGTTGGTGTCGAAAGCCCTGGCACGGACGGGTTTGACGCTGACTGGTCCTAGGTCGCGATGGTGGGCCACCGCGCTGCTGTGGTATGTCTCGGCGGGTGTGTGGCTGTGGCTGGCGACGGTCATTTCGCTGCCGGTTGCGTTCGGCGCCGACGGTGACTCGTCGGCCCTCACAGCACTGCTGGTGGTGAGCGTCATTCTTCTGGTACTGGCGATATACATCGCGCTGATCTCCAGAGACTATCTACCATGGCGAGTCGCCAATGGCTGGTTCGGTCACATGACCTTCCAGCCGGACGCTCCGCCGAGAGGTTTCGTGGTCCGGTCGTGCGCGCGGTATGCCGACCGGCTGCGGGTCATCGCGATGGACGACGCCCGCCGGATACAGGGGACAACGGATGAGGTCATCGTGTACCGGGGCGACAAACCGTTCCTGGGTGCGGGAGCACAGGTCCGGTCCTGGTCCGCAGCGATTCAACTGCGCGCGAAGAACAGTTCTGAGGGCGCCGCAGCGGATGTGCCGATGTTTCGTCCGGCGGAACTGCAGGATTACATCGCTCAGGACTTGGAGAACCTCAGAAAGGCATCGGATCTCACGCCGGGCTGGCGGCTCGCCGAGCTTGGAATTACCCGCTGGGCGATGATGTCGGCCGCCGAACTTCCGTTCGCGCCAGGAGGGTCAGTGGTCATGGCGCAATTGCATTCTGGGACATATCCGCAATTGGCCGAGAAGGATTGGGTCGAGCTGGCCAACAGTTCGCCAGAGTGGGTGCGGTTCTATCGCTGTTATCGGATCGAAGGCTGGGCCCGGCAGCTCGCGGTATCCGGATTTCTCCATGTCGGCTGCGAGTCACGCACACTCGTCTTGGAGTGGCGTGCATTCGTTCTGCCCCCGATCGCGGCATCGTTCCGGGGCGTCGACCACCCGCCCAACTCCCCCGAGCTCCGCGCGGCGTGGGCTGCTCTCGGTGATCTTGCGCTCTTGCCGACCACTATCCCGAGCCGGATTACCGACGTTGTTCGTGGACTGCGGGGTAAATCAGACAAGACCGGCGGATCCTGGTCTACACCCGGCCAGGCGGCGGACGTCTTCGGCGCGGCGGCCAGTGTCCGCGAACTGGGCGCCGGCCAACGGCTCAACAATATATTCCAGGAATCGGACTGTGATCGGTACCTGAAGATTCTCGAGCGCAGAGTTCTCGATGCTGTCCATCGGTTTCTTGACGAGCGAGGGATTTCCGCGAAAGGCTTCGACGAGATGGTTACTCAAATCAATAACTCCACCGTGTTGAACAATTCAAGCGTCATTGCCGGAAATATCGGTGGAAGCGGAAATATCGGCGCTGTTGAAAGCGGTGGCGTCGAAGTCGGCGAAACTAGGAGCTGAGGAGTGGTTGTGGTCGAAAATGAATACAATTCCATTAATATCAGCGGCGGTCAGATCGTAGCCGGCAATATCGGTGGATCGGGCAACCGTGGCCGCGTCGAGCATCCTGTGGTAGTACACGGAGCCGACACCGCAACGCTGGCAGCCGCGCTCGACCAGCTTCGTACCGAGCTGACACGACTGCGTGACACCCTTCCCTCCACCGACGGCCCGCAGGCCCAGCCAGACGACGTCGATGAGATCATTGATACGTTGGAGTCTTCCGAGCCGGACCTGCAACGAGCGACCACTAGGTGGTCCCGGCTACTAGCTCGTATCCCGGCATCGCTGCGCAGCCTGGACACAGTGGCGAACATCGTGAAACTCATGGAGCAGATCAAGAATCTCGCACTGTAACTGAAGTGGGCTCTATGCGCAGGCCCACATCGTTACGCAGGGCTTGTTGTGGCCGGACTGCTGCGGAAGGTACGGAACAGGCCGGTCAGGTGCCCGCGTATTGCCGCGTCGGTATTCGCGGCGCGTGCGGCGTCGATTGCGGCCTGCGCCGATTCGTCCAGCTCGATGGGCACGACCGTAGTTGTGGGCCAGCCCCGCGTCGGCGGGTTTAGCATCCACTCCGCCCATTCGTAACCCTCGATATTCGGGATCAGAACTGTTGGCGTGCTGTAGGTGAAGCCGTGCTCACACAGCGTCTTCTTTGCTGCTATGACTAATGGCCCGCCAGGGCTGGCATTGGCGACGTTGCCGCCTGCACCGAAGATCAGCAGTGCGCCGAGTGCGGCGACGATGACATATAGTCGAGAAATGTTGTAGTGCAAGGGATTTCCCGGTTCTTTCCTGCCTGAGCAGCCGATACCACCCAGTATTCTCATGGTGCGATCAGTTCAGCGTCCGAATTCGACCCATGCCTGCCCCGTTCTCGAATGAGACGCCCTACCGCTCGACGTGTGCGCTGGGGCGGAGTACCCCCGCGTCGACCAGAGTCCAGAACGCTTCATGTTTCGCACCGCATGAGTCGGCATCGCAGTCGATGCGCGCACGGAATATGCGGTGCGCTTCATCGACGCCGTATGGATGATCCGGTGCACGGTGGCACTGGTCGCGAGCGATGCGCGCGAGTATTTCCGCGGTGGGGCGCTCACCGTCGATATGCACTGGGCGGTCGATGAGGTACGGCAGTACGTAAAACAGCACGACACCCAGCGTCGAAACCACGGCGACTGTGGCGCAAACGATTCCTGTGGTCGACACGACTAGTCGACCTCTGTGTCATCGATCGAGATCGGCTTGACGGTGATCACGGCGTACTCGTCGAATTCGTGGTGGTCACCGAATGCGAATACGAACGCCTGTCCGATATTCCCGTGGTCGTCAACTGGCGCCCATGATCCGTCGTCACGCTGCAACCAGCCCACCGAGCGGTCGGTTCTGGCGTTGGCGTCGCGCAGCGCGACAACTAGATCGTCGCCTGCGCGCTCGATATCGGCCTTGCAGTAGCGGCAAATGCCAGTGTCCGGCTCGGCATCCTCATAGGCACAGCGGGGGCACAGCTTGGCTTTTGGTTCACTGAGTGCCATGACGGACCACCTCGGTTTGTTCGTGGTCACCGGTGCCGGGGGATTCGACACCCCGGCACCGGGACGTTTCTGTGGGCACGTCTGCCCATTGGCGGACGGCATCCGCGAATAGCTCGACCACATCGGCTGATGCGCCGCTGTAGGTACCGGGCGGGCCGACGAAGGGATCGCGTTGCGGCAGTGGTGAATCAGGTGAATCAGGCATGGTCACCTCGCCTGTGACGCCACGAGTCACGCAGGTTGAACGGCATTGGCTGTACCGCCTCGGTGTTCGTTTGGTTTGGTTGGCCGCTCGGCGCCGAGGGCTCTTTGGGCATCACCCCGGCGCCGAGCGTCTAGATCAAGGACACGCTGAACGGGTGCCTTGCCGTAAGGCGCGCAGCCGAGGCGGGTGTGTGCACAGGGGGTGTGCGCGGCAGCGAATTCATGGCGTGCAAGGCATTTCGCGTGCCACACTCCTGAAATGGGACGGCACCCCAAGCAACCCAACACGCAGCTCGCCGAGCTGCTCGAGGAAACGGGCCTACCGAACAAAGCCCTCGCTCGCCGAGTTGTCGAGCGAGGTCGCGCGGTCGGTGTCGAGTTGCGCTACGACCACACCTCGGTGGGGCGGTGGCTGGCGGGCGAGCAGCCCAATCCGCCTGGGCCCGAGCTGATCGCGGAGTGTCTCACCGAGGTGGCAGGGCGTCGGGTCACTGCTGCCGACTGCGGTATGAGCGGCGGGGGAGAGGCCGCCGATCTCGGACTGGAGTTCTCGTTGAGTCTCGCCGAAGCGACCGCTTCGGCGACTGCGTTGTGGAGGAGTGATGTGGAGCGCAGGCGGTTCCTGGTCGGCGCGTCGTATGCGGTTGCGGTCTACCCGGCCGCGTCAATGCGGTGGCTGACCCTGCCAGGACCCGAGCACCCGGTCTCGGCTGGGTATCGCCGGGTCGGACAGAGCGACGTCGATGCAGTCCGGACCATGACAACCGCGTTCCGGGACCTCGACAATCGGGTGGGCGGCGGGAAGGTGCGGTCGACGATCGTCCATTATCTGCACAGCTCCGTCGCCCCGCTGCTACGCGGAAGCTACAACGAACGCATCGGGCAACAGCTTTTCGCCACCACTGCCGAACTCACCAAGCTCGCCGGTTGGGCCGCCTACGATCTCGAGGAGCACGGCCTCGCGCAGCGCTATCTCATTCAGGCGCTGCGGATGTCGCGCGCCGCGGGCGATGCCGGTCTCGGTGCGGAGATCCTCGCGGCGATGAGCCACCAGGCGACCTACGTCGGCCGTCCCGGCGATGCCGTCGACCTTGCCCGGGCGGCGCAGATAGCAGCCCGCAACGCTGGCCTCGCCGCGCTGGAGTCGGAGTGCTTGATGGTCGAGGCGCACGGTCATGCCGCGCGGTTGGACGAATCGTCCTGTGCGACATCCTTGAACGCCGCTGAGCGTGCGTTCGGCCGCCGAGATTCCGGCCGCCCGGAATGGCTGGACTACTTCGACGGCGCGTACCTGTCGGCCAAGACCGCCCACTGCTTCCGGGATCTGGGCGACCTCGCCCGTGCAGCTCGCTACGCTGAGCAATCCCTCGACATGTCCGAGGGCTATCTGCGAGGGCGGGCATTCAACCTGTGTCTGCTGGCATCGGCCGTCGCGGACGCGGATCCACGTGAGGCGGTCCGCATCGGTAACGAGGCGCTCGATCTGGCGGGCAGCCTCGAGTCTCGGCGCAGCTACTCCTACCTTCGCGAGGTTCGGTTTCGTCTCGCGCCGTATGACGAACTCGACGATGTCGCGGACTTCCGTCGGCGCGTGCTCGCTGCGACTAGAGCGAGAGACTGATTGCGCGGTACAGCGCGACGACCGTCGCGGCGCCGACAATCTCTGCGCGGTCGATCATCGCGACCGCGTCCGGTAGCGGGATCCACTCGATCTGCTCGGCCTCGTTGATGTCCGGCTGCTTGTCGGTCAGGTCGGCGCCATGCGCGAGGTAGATCAACTGTGGCTGATCGAGCGTGCCGATCGCGGGCTGGTAGGTGACCAGGTGTTCCATTGTTCGCGGCCGCCAGCCCGTCTCCTCTTCGACTTCCCGGGCCGCCGCCACCGTAACGTCTTCGGCACCGTCGACGTAGCCTCCGGGCAGCTCCCACACCCAACGGTCGATGATGAACCGATGCCGGTACATCAACAACGCCTCGCGCTTGTCGTTCAGTACCAGCGTCATCGCGCACCGCGGCATCCGCGCCACGTATTGCGTGAACCTGACACCGTCGGGCAGCTCGACATCAACGGTGGACAGTCGGATATGTCGATTCTCGTCGACGAGGCGCTCGCCATGGATAGTCCACTGGGTTCGGCTCACAAGTCGAAGGTAGCAATCAATCGCGCCGATTTCGCTGCCATGGCTGCCGGTTCGTGGACTGGACTGCGGCCTTTGCGGCCGGTTGATGTGCACCGGGTTCCGTGCTGGATGGGCTCGCACCCGTAGGCAACTGCTCCGTCTTTCGCTGCACCCATGCCTGCCAGCGCTCAAACTTCGCGGCGAGACACTCGTCAGTGTGTGGTCGTGGGGCGAGGTCGAACCCATCTTCGAATCATGCGTGATTGGACGACGCTTCTCTTGGGGGTCACCGGGGTCCGAAGCGGTTCAGCCAGAGGTTTGAGCAGTTCACCGGCCTTCGCGGCACCTAACGCGAATCACGACAGGTGTCGGCGATGACCCAGCACAGCGGTACCCGCGATCGCCAGGGAGCCGCTACTCGACTTCGACGCCCGCTGTCACGCAATACAATTCGGTAGGTGATCGCAGCCTCACCAGGTACCCGTCGCCTGCTCCTCATCGCCGCGGCGGCCGCCCTCTTCGGCGCTTCCCTCGGCTTCTCCGCGGGCCTGACCCTCAACGTCTACGGCGACCGGATTCCGCGCATCCAGCAGTACACCGCCGAGGAGAAGATGTTCCTCGACGGGCTCGACTCCTACGACGGCCAACTCCGCGTCATGGCGTGGAAATACCGGCGAGAAAGCGTGGACCTCGCCAAAGCCGTCGTCGCCGATCTGCGAACCGAAATCGCCGCCCATCCCAACAGCGACCGCGGCCCGCAACAAGTCTTCGTGGCCCGCCGCGTCACCTACCAATACGCCGTATCGGAGGAGGAGGCCAAGATCTTCGTCGCCCTGGCTGCCACCTATTTCGCACCAGAATTGCTGTAGGCCGCGGCTAGGTTGCCGCGGCGCGCAACGCCTCGTCGATGGTGTCGAAGACTTAGGTCGACGGACAGTTACGGCACCCAGCCACCTGAACTGCAACACCCCAGAGAACTGTCGCAAAACTCCGCCGGAATGTCTGCGACACAACATCACGCCACAGGTCTGAATCCACAAGAGAACGCACCGTGGACGTGCGCCGGTTCCGTGCGGCGGAGGTGTTGTCCGAAGCTGTACGAGGTTGTCGGAAGTCGTCATGTCGGTTTGGACGGACCCGCTTCCGGTCCGGTTCCGCCTGTTTCAGGACTTTGGACCTTGTGGACGGCGTCTTCGACGCAGCGATCCGGTGGTTGGATCTGTAACTATATGGTCCGTGGCTGCGCGGATCGACCGGACCGAGTTGGTGTGGGCTGCCGCGCGCGACAATGCCCAGTGGTGCGATGCGATGTGCCGGTCGCACGGAATAGCAGGCGAATTCGACGCTGCCATGTGGTCGAGTGCGCGCCGACCGCCTCCTCTGTATCCGGATGCAGTGACGCTGAGTCCGCAGGCGTCGGTCCAAGACATCCTGGCGCGGATCGATTGCAGAACACCGGGCGCCTCGATAAAGGATAGTTTTGCTTGTCTCGACTTGTCCGACAACGGGTTTCGTGTGCTGTTCGATGCGCAGTGGATCTATCGATCGGCGGACCGGCCGCCACCGGCCGCGGTGGAGCCGCGATGGACTCCCGTCACTAACATGGCGGAGCTGGCTGTCTGGGCTACCGCTTGGGGTCGAGATGGGCAGGTCAGCGGGTTGTTCCGGCCGGAGTTGCTGGCAGAGGACTCGGTTTCGCTGCTCAGCCGCTGGGATGGCGTTCGACTGGTTGCCGGAGCGGTCGTGCATCGCAGCGAATCGGTGCTCGGGGTGTCGAATCTTTTCTATTCAGGTATCGCGGCTACCGATGCCTGGGCCGAGTGTTTGAGCACGGTTGCCCGGCGGTGGCCGGGCCGTGCGATTGTCGGCTATGAGCGAGGTGAGGACTTGGATGCAGCTGTGGGGCACGGTTGCAACCCTGTTGGGCCGGTGCGGATCTGGATCGTCAGCTGACCTGTCGTCGCGCGATCAGTGCCCGCATATCCTCGATAGAACCCGCGCTCGGATTGGCCCCGGACCGCTGGATCTGCTCCGCCTTGGCCTGTAACCGGAAGTAGGCGTGGGGCTCGCGCACCTCGGTAACAGCGATATGCCGCCATTTGGTCAGCAGTTCGAGGATGCCGGAAAGTTCCTTGCTGTTCTCGGCCCGGTCCAGCACGATTTCCCACTTGTGATCGAACTCGGCGAGCAGTGTGGGAGTCAGCACCAGGCGGATCGCTGCCGGTTCCGCCGCGGGGACACCCGTCACAGGTTCGGGCAACGGTGCGGGAGAAGCCATACCCCACCATCACTGCCGACATCGGTGATGTCGTCAAACGGCAGCGTCTGGGTCACGTTCCAGCCGTGGCACCGTGCAACGTGCGTGGAGGTCAGCACGCGGATGACACGCATGGAGCCGACTGGGAGTCGGCCCACGCGCTATCGGGCTCGGATCGGGTCGGCCTTCTTCCAGCCGTTGACCGATTGCACAGTGGTGGCGATGGTCGCGGATTCGGCGGTGGGGTCGTACGGGGTGAACTGTTCGAGGGAGCCCCAGTCTCGGGACCAGTCGTGGTCGAGGTAGGTGGGGATGGTTTGGGATTTCAGGAGTAGACCGGTCCAGCCGAGGGGGCCGCCGCCGATATCGTCTTGCCAGGCATTGGAGGCGTCGGAGCCGACGCGATCGGGCAGGATGCGCCAATGGGGGACCTCGGCGACGCCGTCGCGGTGGTCGAACGGGCGCTGGCAGGGGAAGGCCAGGCCGACGTGCCAGTCCAGCAGGACCGGAGCGGTTTCGCCGACAACGGAATTCAGCGTGGCCAGATGCGGCAGCCGGGGCGGGGTGACGGCCAACCACTGCTTCTGGGTGATGTCGTTGTCTACCGCGACCAATCGCACCGCGTTCACCCCGGCGGGCAGCTTGTCCAGTGGCACACGGAGATTGCGCCAGGACGGTGCGGGTCCGATATCGAGCGGATCCACCGAACCCAGCGTCTGTACCTCGCCGTCCGCCCCGCGCACGCCGTACTCGAGATGCAACTCCTGCCCGTAGGTGACCACACCGTCGGCATCGACCGAGCGGATCCGGCCCGCGGCGGTAATGGCGAGCACCTGGTAGGCCGGGTCGTTGCGCATGCTGTCGGTCAAATCGAGCCGGTACCACTGCGAGGTGAGCTTGGCCTGCTGCTGGTCGGGCCCCTCCTGGTAGCTGCCCATGATCGGGGTCCGAGCCGGATCCAGGCCGAACGGCAATGCCACTGTGCTGCCGGTGATTCCGGTCTGCTGACTGGTGCCGCCACCGGTGCCAGCACCGGTTGTGTTGGTGGTCTTGTTCTTCGAATCCTTGTTCACCGAGTTCGCGCCGCCGGTCACTGTTTCCTCGGCATCGGCGGTGAGGTCGGCGGCTACTCCGTTGGGCGTGAATCCCTTCGATTCCGCGGCCAATCCGTCGGCGGGGGAGCCGGTGTAGGGGAGCAGCAATGAACTCGCGGTATCGGTCTCCACCAGCACCTCGTTGGCGAGCGCACAGGTATTGCCGCTCAGCGATTCGAGATTCGACTTGGCGATCGAGTACGCCGGGTACTGCGTGACCGCGGCCTTGGCCAGCGACGCCACCTCGAACAGCACCAGCAGCGCCGCCGCGACCGTCAACGGCGCGGAGGCGTAACGCTCGAAACGGCTTGGCGCGTCAGTCTTCTCGCGATACGGTTCGCGATAGTGCAGCCACACCGCGACGATCAGTGCCACCGCACTGAGCCCGAGGAACAGCGTGGACAGGCCCTTACCCGCGAGCAGCGGCGCCTTGTCCCACCACGGCACACCGTAACTGGATACGTACCACCAGCCATTGGAGCCGGTGAAGGTGATCGCCAGCAGGAACAGCACCGCGGCCGCGAACAGCGCCCGATTGCGTGGCGAGCGAATCCCATTGGCGCCCACCGCGACCGCCGCCAGTGCCGCCAATGATCCGGCCAGTCCGGCGTATACGCCGAAGTGGTGGGTCCATTTGGTCGGTGTGAACATCATGAACAGCAGCGAGGCGAAGACGATGCCGAGAATCCGCACCGACGGCCCGCGCGAGGTCCCCGGGATTCGGCCCTTGCGCAGCACCTGCAGCACACAGACCAGCAGGCACAGCAGCATGACCAGCACACCGAACCGCCGCGCCAGCGATCCGTCCGGTGAGAGCATCAGCAGCGAATCCCACCGTGTCCGCTCGTCGAACCAGGCCACATTCGGCCCGACGAGAGTGCGCACCCGGGTCGCTTCCATGACCGTCGCCAGCGTCTGATCGGCGAAGACGACCACAAGCACGAGTGTTCCGGCGGCGAGCCCCGGTGCCAGCAATGCGGCATACCGGAAGAACGCGGCCGAGCGCGAGGTGCTGCGGTCGGTCTCATCCGCGAGTGTGCCCGCGGCATCACGCGCCCGCCGAATAATGATCTGCAGCACCGGCCGCGAACCCGCGATCAGCGCGGCCACACAGATCAGCCCTGTGGGACCGGCCGCCAGCGAGAACGCGGCGATCAGCACCCCGACCGCGGCGGGCAGCAGCCGTCCGGTCGCAATGGCCCGCTCGATCGAGCACCAGGTCAGCAGCGCACCCGCGGCGATCAGCGGTTCGGGTCGCAGTCCGTTGTCATAGGGCAGCCAGAAGGCGAGGAAGACCAGTCCGGCGGTCCACAGCGCCACCTTGTTCCTGCGCACCCGAGCGCCCAAGCGCGGCAGCACCTCTCGGCTGATCACCATCCAGCACACGATTCCGGCAGCCAGTGTCGGCAGCCGAATCCACGGGCTGGCATCGGAGATCTTGGTCATCCAGGCCAGTACCTCATAGGACCAGCCGAACGGCGCTTCGGGCACCGCGAACCACCGGTAGTAGTTGGCCATGTATCCGGAATGCTCCGAGACACGGGCCATGTTCAGGATGTAGCCATCATCGGAGGTGTTCGCGCCGATGAAATGCCACAGCACCAGGATGCCGAGTATCGCCGCATCGGCCAGGGTGAATCGCCACCAGTGCGCGGGCAGGAACCGACGCGCCCGCCGACCATCGGCATTGTCGAGCAGGTGCAAGGCGACCAGCGCGATAATCGTGCAGATCGCCGCGGCGATCATCGCACCCAGCTTCAGCGCGGACGGAGTCGAGGAGAAGCGGGAATCGATATCGGCGTGCAGCTTCGCGCCAGCGAGCTTCGCGGCGTCGAGATCGGTGAAGACGCCGACCACCTGCGGGCGGATATCGCGCGTGACGGTGTTGCGGAAGGGCGTACCGTCCTGACGCTTCGCACCGACGAATTCGACCGAAGTCGCGGCCGCCGAGGTGGTGATGGTGACGGCCTCGCAGCCGGCGATCTCTGCGACCGGTGCGGACAACAGCGGCACATCACGCTGCAGCACCGCGAGCGTGCCATCGGTGACCGAGACGATCAGCCCCTTGGCACTGGCCTGACCCGAGGCGTGTGGAATGGTCGACAGCACGGTGCCCGATCCGGCGGCGGTCACCACCGAACACGGCAGCGTCACATTCAACCGCAGCGGTACGTACGAAACCAGCGGCGCCTCGACACTGGTACCGCTCGCCTGCGGCCAGTCGAGCGCGGCCTGATCCTGTTTCACCGGAAGCAACGGCGTCAACAGTGCCAGCACGAATCCGAGCAACCCGGAGACGAGGGCGATCAGGCGGTTGCGGGTGAACGCTGCAGAAGTTCGGTCCGGTCGCACGAGGCACCATGCTAGCCACCCGCATTGGTGACGCTCGCCACGAGATGATCCACGGTGCGCGCTGCTCGCCCTACCGTAGCGACAGAACTTCCCAGAGCCACACGTCATCGACCTGTCGTGGCGCTATGCCGAGCAGCTGCGTCATGGTGGTGCGCAGCACCTCGGAGTTCTTGGTCGTGGGCAGGACCACCACGTCGGCCTCCCAGAAGCGCAGATCGTCGAGTGCCTGGGCGCGGGTGTCGGCGCCGATGGGCGGTATGACGCCGGAGTCCTGTGCGCCGACGAGCAGGGCCGTGGTCGGGCGGAAGTCCGGTCCGTAGATGCCCTTCTTGTTCGCGCCGGCGGTGCCGGGCTTCACTGATTGACCACGACCAGCGTGAACGGGCCGATATTGGTCGTGGTGAAGTGCGGGTCCGTGAAGAGCTCCTTGGGGAAGCTCACGGTGTAGCGCTTCACATTGGGATCGTTCGGGTAGACGTCCTTGGCCAGGCGCAGGGTGTAGGCATCGCCGCTGCTGCGGAAGAGGAAGGCGTCCGGTGCGCGCCACGGGCTCTTGGCGAGTGCGTCCACCAGGGCGGCGGACGAGTCCAGCTTGCTCCACGACTCGATGGTGGCGGCACGGCCGGCGAAATCGGCCAAGGGGTTCGCATAGTGCGAGGTGAGCGCCTGGAAGCCGTAGTACGGGTAGAAGGAAAGGAAGCTGGTGTCGGCGGTGAGGACCACCGAATCCGAGCGTGGACGGCCGGTCTGCGTGCGGAGTGCCGCATCGATTTCGCGGTAGTACGACGCCGCACCCGGTGCGCGCTTATCGGCGCGTTCCCCGTTGCCGTCGGTATCGGTATAGGCGGTGGTGATCTCCGGCTTCAACACCTGCGGAATGTCCTGGGTGAACGCGAGCGCGCCGACGATGGCGACCACCACAACAACGAATTTGAACTGTTTCGGCTCGTTGAATGCCTGGTAGGCGGCCTTTGCGCCCTCCACGAAGCCGAATGCGCCGGCCGCCGCCAGCAGCACTTCGAGCACGGGCGTCAATCGGAACGAGAGCAGGGTGTTACCCGCCGCGGTCATCGTCATCGACAGCAGACACCACAGATAGATCGCCACCACGCCGATCCCGAGCGCCTGCGCCCGCCGCGACGACGCCGCCCGCACCACCAACCACGCCGTCCCGATCAGGAAGAACACCCCGGACAGCGAGAACTCCGCCATCGGAAACGGCAATTGCGCCCCGCCCTCGGGCAGATAGTGGAATGCCGTCCCCGAACTCGGCATCGTGCCACCGAGCAGCTTCAACACGAACGGCAGCCACACGATCAGCGCGACCAGACCCGCGATCGCCCCCATGACAACCAGCCGAACCAGCGGCGGCAGCACCGCTCGCCACACCGAACCCGCCCCGCCGCGCTGCGCGCGCACCGCGAGCCCCGCCGAAATCAACCCCATCAGCCCGACCGCGAACGCCGCCACCCCGAAATACAAGGTGTAGAACGACGCAGCCATCCCGAGGAACAGCCCGGCCCCGATCACCGCGCCCCAGCCCCCAGCGGTTCCGGCACTGCTGGCTGTATCGGCACTGACTGCCGCACCACGGCCCGCCGCGCCTTCCGCGTCCGCTGCGCCTTCGCGACCAGAGGCGACCGCACTGCCTGAGGTGGCGGCATCCGAGGTCGCAGCACTGACCGCCACACCACTGTCCGCTGTACCGTCGCTTCCTGAGGCGGCTGTGCCAGCTGAGTTTGCGGCGTCACCAGAGGCTGCGGAACCCCCCGGCGCTCCAGCGCCACCAGATACCGCAGCACCAACGGCGGTGCCCGACCGTTCGAGCGGCCGGTACAGCGCCCCCCACGCAAGGATCAACGCGGGCGGCAGCAGCAGCACGATGACCGCGCTGTAAGCCTCCGGCGAGGCATAGGCAACCGTCGCCGCGGTCGTCGCCGCACTGACCCCGATCGCCCAGTCGGCGCGAATCAGCTTGGACCACAAGACGAGTGCGATCACCGCGACCACCGCGAGCGATCCGATGGCATACGGCTTGAACGCCTCCCAGCCGTCCATCCCGAGCACATTCGCGACCCGGCCGCCGATCCAGAACCATCCGGCCGGATAGAACGGCGGCAGCTCGGCGTAGGTCATATCGTGCAGCGCCGCGCTATCGGTCAGCCGCGTCAGATATTCGGTGCGGAACTCCTGGTCCACCGAGACGCCGAACAGGTACAGCTTGGTCGCCGCCAGCGGCATCCCCAACGTCACCGTGACGAACGTCGAAATTCCGAGCCACGACAGCACTTTCGCCACCCACGGCCACCGCCGCGCCCGCACCAGCCAGATCGCCATCGCCAACAGCACCGCGGCCCCGACCTGCCCGACTGTGGTCAATGACCTGGTCACATTGGACGAGTTGAACGCCGGCCACTGCACCATCGAAAACGCCACAAGCCCAATGGCCGCCACGATCGCGGCCACCAGGGCGGCCAGCAGCGCCTCGCCCACCCCGGAGCCGATATGCCGGATCAGCAGCGCCCCCCGGCCGCGCTCCGGTGCGGAGTGCTCGGCGCGTTCTGCCGTGACTGTGCTCAACGGAGTGCTCCTTCGACAATGCGACGCCTCGAGGTCGGCTCCGAACTTGCCACGCCGCCCGGCCACTCGCACGGGCAGGGTGCCGAATGCCGCAGCGACCGGTCCCGGCGAACCGCGACGATGGTATCCACCGAAATGACACAGCGGCGTGTGCTGATATCGGACTTGCCGCCGGGTCGGCATCGAACCCGCCGGCCAGCCACGGAAACCCGTGTCGCGGATATAGACGAGCCGCACCTGTCCCACGCAAACGCGTGCGCGGGACAGGTGCGGCTCGGGGAGATCAGATCGGCAGCTTGCGGAAGATCGGGCGCGGGATGTGGCGCAGGATCATCATCACGAAGCGGAAGGTGCCGGGCGCCCACACAAGGTCCTTGCCCCGCTGGGACGCCGAAACCGCCAGTGCCGCAATATCTTCCTTATTGACGGTGAGCGGAGCCTCTTTGACGTGCGCGGAGAACCTGGTCCGCGCCATGCCCGGCCGGATCACAAGTACGCGCGGGCCGTGCGGGCGCAGCGCCTCGCCGAGTCCGAGGTAGAAGCCGTCCAGCCCAGCCTTGGTAGAGCCGTAGACGAAGTTCGAGCGGCGCACCCGCTCACCGGCCACCGAGGACATGGCGATGATCCGCCCGAAGCCCTGCTTCTTCATCTTCTCGCCGACCAGCACACCGACCGAAACCGCCGCGGTGTAATTGACCCCGGCGACCTGCACGGCCTTGCGCTGGTTCTGCCACAGCTGTTCCGGATCGCCGTCCAGGGCGAACGCGACGATGGCGACATCCACGTCGCCGCCGTCCCAGGCCGCATCGATGACCTTCGGATGGCTCGCGGTATCGAGCGCGTCGAAGTCGATGACATCGACCTGAGTCGCACCGGCCGCCTTCATCTCGGCGACGGCGTCCTCGCGCAGCGGATCACCGGGCAGTGCGGCCAGGATGATGCGCGCCGGACTCTTGCGCAGGTACTCGGCGCAGATCGCCAAGCCGATCTCCGAGGTACCGCCCAGCAGCAGGATGGTCTGTGGGTTGCCTACGGCATTAATCACTGGAGCTCCAGCCTTCTCGCCATATCGGACATGAAAACGCCTGTGGGATCGACACTTCGGCGGATCTTGATCCACTCGTCGATCCGCGGGTACATCTGATGGAAGGTCTCCGCGGTAGTGCGGGAGTCTTTCGCGGTGTACAGCCGGCCACCGAATTCCATGACGCGGCGGTCGAGATCGCTGACGAGCTCGTTGAGGCCGGGCCGGATCGGGAAGTCGCAGCAGATGTTCCAGCCCGGCATCGGGAAGCTCAGCGGAGCCGGGTTGCCCGGACCGAACAGCTTGAAAACATTCAGCGCCGAGATGTGCCCGGATGCCTGGATGTCGATGATGATCTTCTTGAATTCCTCGACCGCTTCGGTCGGCACCACGAACTGGTACTGCAGGAAACCGGCCGGACCGTAGGCGCGGTTCCACTCCGCGATCATGTCCAGCGGGTGGTAGAACTGCGTCAGGTTCTGGATCTTGCCGGTGTAGGTGCCGCCCATGGCGTAGTACGCCTCGCCGACCGCGCCCAGGCTGAGCCGGTTCGCGGTAAAGCTCGGGAAGATGTTCGGCACCGTCATCAGTTGCGGTGCATCGAATTTCAGCGGATTCTTCTGCTTCTTCTTCGGCAGTTCTTCCACCTTGGCCAGCCGCCCGCGAGTGATGCAGGCGCGGCCCAGCTTCGGCGGCGCGTTCATGACATCGAACCACGCGCTGGAATAGGTGTAGTTGGCCTCGGACCCGTCGCTGTGTGCGGCGATGGTCTCGTCGAGCGTCGTGGTCTTCACGCCGTCGTTGAGGAAATACGCTGTCTCGGTGGGCGCCATCTCGATGGTCGCGCGCAGGATGATGCCGGTGAGTCCGTTGCCGCCGACGGTGGCCCAGAACAGCTTGGCATTGCGCTTGGGCGTGACATGCTGCACCTGCCCGTCGGCGGTGAGCAGCTCGATCGAGCGCACATGGTTGCCGAAGCTGCCCTCGCTGTGATGGTTCTTGCCGTGGATATCGGAGGCGATGGCGCCGCCGATCGTCACCTGACGGGTGCCGGGCAGCACCGGAACCCACAGCCCGAACGGCAGCGCCGCCTTCATGAGCTGGTCCAGGCTGACGCCGCCGTCCACATCGACGATCCGGGTGTCCCGGTCGATCCGGTGGATATTGTTCAGCGCCGTCATATCGACGACGAGGCCACCCGCGTTCTGCGCGTGATCGCCATAGGAACGGCCGAGCCCGCGCGCGATGATGCCGCGACGCAGGTGGGCAGGCTTGGAGTCATTGTCCTCGGCGACCATGGCGACGGCCTTGGCGATCAGTTCGGGATCGCTGGTCGAGAGCACTTCGGAGGATGTTGCTGCGGTGCGACCCCACCCGGTCAATGCCTTGGTCTGCGTCGGCAGCGCGAAGGTGCCGTCGGCGACATTGCCGGAGTAACCGGTTGTGGTGGCGGTCGGAGCTTTGGTGGACATCGGCATAGAGGCTACATGCATCAGCCGATATCCGGTCGGGGTCGCCGTACTGCCCAGTATGTACGGTCCGCCATCGGTTCCGTCGCCCCGGACAAACGGGCAATCGGCGCTCGGTCCGCGTGTCCGACGTCACCGGCGTTACGCTCGTCGGCGTGCAAGCCGAACCCCACCTGCCGCTCCCGGCCGAACAGCCGCTGGTCGACGAGTCGGCCGGCGTGACCGACGGGCCCGAAGGCGGCAGCCTGCGTGACCATGAAGGGACCAGGGAGCGCCGAACCGAATCCAGTACCGATGTCGACCTCAAGACCCAGATCATCCGCTTCACACTTACCGGCGGCCTGTCGGCCATCGTCGACTACGGGATCTACAGCTTCCTGCTGAACCTCATCGGCCTGCCGGTCAGCGTCGCCAAATCGATCAGCTTCATCGCGGGCACCACCACCGCCTACCTGATCAATCGGCGCTGGACCTTCCAGGCTCCGCCGAGCCGGGCCCGGTTCACCGCGGTGGTGATCCTCTACGCCGTCACCTTTGCCGTCCAGGTCGGCATCAACCAGGTGCTCTACGCCACCCTCCCCGGCGATTGGTGGCGCCAGCCGCTGGCCTTCGTCATTGCCCAGGGCACCGCCACGGTCATCAATTTCGTCGTCCAACGCGCGGTCATCTTCAAGCTCTGAGCTCTGTCTGATTGCCGCGCCTGCGGCGCGGCGTGTTCGCGGCCCCCTGGTGTCTCGCGTCCGAGCCGTCGAGACTCGCGACTTCGTCGCATGCGCTTCGACGGCTCGGCGGTGTTCGATGGCCGCGCGTCGGCGCGGACGTGAGACGGGCCGCGAACGGGTCGCTCGTAAGACGTGCTCGGTCCGGGTCGAGTATGCAGTTCGGCGAACGAATCAGCGCTGAACCAATGCGTCGGTCTGGGACTGCGCTTTCGCTCCGAAGTAGTCGCCGCCCTTCGCACGGACGTTGTCGGTGCCCCACTGCCGCTGTTCGCCGGCAGCGGGGACCAGATGCGGGATGTGCTTGCGGCAGTGGATGTAGGCCTCCTCCACATCGATCACCACCCAGCGTTCGGCGGCTCGCCCCTTGACGTTCTCCGGTAGCTGCGGGGCGGTGCGGCGTAACGCGGTGTCGTCCACGATCTGGGCCGAACCGTTGATGTGCAATCCGATCAGATCCTGGACGAAATCGATGAGCAGGATGCCTACGTGCGGGTTCTCCAGAATGTTGCCGAGGCTGGCGTGTACGCCGTTGCCGCGGTATTCCGGATAGGCAAGCGTGCGTTCGTCGATCACATGCAGAAAGCCGGGCACACCGGCGCGGAAGCTTGCGTCGCATTCGCCGTGCTTGTCCGCGGTGGCGATGAACGCCATATCCATCCTGGCTATGAATTCGATCATCGTCGGGTTCAGTCGATCGAGTACTTGATCTTGGTAGAAGCGTTCGGCTCGATCCTGCGTACCGTACCGCTCCTGTAGTTCGTGTTCACCGTCACTGCCACAACGTGTACCGGCCATCGCGTTTCCTCTGGTAGCTGGAATCCGGCACACTGTAACG
Organism: Nocardia sp. NPDC051990; assembly: GCF_040680755.1. Lineage (NCBI taxonomy): Bacteria > Bacillati > Actinomycetota > Actinomycetes > Mycobacteriales > Nocardiaceae > Nocardia > Nocardia sp. NPDC051990. The sequence continues at coordinate 272,787 of NZ_JBFAXH010000004.1, forward strand.
GGTTCGACGCTAGCCCGCGACTTGATCCGAATTCAGTCTGGCAACACAGCAAAACATGTTGAGAATGCACTGAATCTTTCGTTAGCGCAGAGATTTCCACGAAGTTGCCAAAATCCGACCGTCCGGAATCATCTGGGTCCCGGCCGGTCGGATCGAGCACAACTCAGGCAGGCGTCAAGGTGACCGGAACGCCATTGAAGATCGCATTCCCGGACGGCACATCCACCACCGAATCATCGGTCAGCACATTGGCATTCACCCCGGCATGCGCCCGAGCCACCGTCTGCGTGCTGTCGGTATGTCCCCAGCCGTGCGGCAGGCTGACCACCCCGGGCATGATCGCCTCGGTCGGCTCCAGCGGCACCGTCAGCGTTCCCGCGGCGGATTTCACCACGGCGGTGTCGCCGAGCCCCAACCGCGCCACATCCGCCGGATTGATATGCAGCGTGCAGGTATTCGACCCACCGGCCAGCGTCGGGATATTGTGCATCCAGCTGTTGTTGGATCGCAATTGCCGCCGTCCGATCAACACCACATCCGGTGCGGCATCGGCGAGCCGGGCTCGCATCCGCGCGACATCCTCGAGCAGCGGCCGCGGCGCCAACTCCACCTGCTTGGACGCCGTCCGCAGTACGCCGGGTAGCCGCGGTTGCAGCGGCCCGAGATCGACACCATGCGGATTGTCCAGCAGCACCTGTAGATTCAGCGTGCTGTATTGATCTCGGTGCTCCTGGGGACCTTCGTGGTCACGCGGGCTGCCGCCTCCGGGCCCGTCGCTCGCGCCGGCACGCCACTCGCCATACGGTCCGAGCCGCAGCATCAGGTCGATGCGTTGCTCTGTGCTGTTGGACCCGATGAGTTCGGGTCGCCGCTCCGGTATGCCCGCCTTGTCCAACAGGCCCGCGATGATCAGTTCATCGACGCCGTTCAGCGCATCCGGTCCGGCGGGCTGCCCAGTGAGCGCCGCCCCGAGCCGGGCCAGGATCTCCGACTCCGCTGGCCGATCGCCGAGCGGGACCAGCGGCCGCGAGTAGCGTGCGTAATTGCGAACCGCGAACTGCAGCAAGGCGAAATCGTAATGCGGCGACTGCGTCGACCGCGGCGGCGGCAGGATCACATCGGCATGCCGGGTGGTCTCGTTCAGGTACCGGTCCACACTGACCATGAAGTCCAACTGCGCGAAGGCCGCATCCAACCGCGCCCCGCTCGGTGCGGACAGTACCGGATTGCCCGCGACGGTCACCAGCGCGCGCACCTGCCCCGCGCCCGGTGTGGTGATCTCATCGGCCAGGGTGGCCACCGGCAGTTCGCCCATCGCCTCGGGCAGCCCGCGCACCCGGCTGGCCCAGCGGCCGGTGCGGAATGGTCTGGTGCGCGGGATACCACCCGCCGCCGCATTGGCGAACATGGCGCCACCAGGTGAATCGAGGTTGCCGGTCAGCACATTGACGACCTCGACCAACCACTGGGTCAGTGTGCCGAATTCGGCCGTGCAGGTGCCGATTCGCGCATATACCGCCGCGGTCGGCGCCGTCGCCAACTCCTGCGCGATCCGGATAATCGTCGCCGCGGGAATTCCGGTTCGAGCCGCAACGACCTCGGCGGTGAAATCCGCTGCCGCCGTGCGTACTTCGTCCAGCCCCGCGACATCCACGCGGATATCGGTCAGACCTTGTTCGAACAACGTATGCACGATCCCGAACAACAGATAGGCATCGCTACCCGGCCGGATGAACAGATGCTCATCGGCCAGCTTCGCGGTCCGCGTTTTCCGTGGATCGACCACGACGAATTTGCCGCCGCGCTTGCGCAATGCCTTCAACCGGCCCGGGAAATCCGGTGCGGTGCACAGTGATCCGTTCGACTCCAGCGGATTCGCGCCCAACATCAGCAGATAATCGGTGCGATCCAGATCCGGCACCGGTACGGTCAGCGGATCGCCGAACATCAACCCGCTCGCCACCTGTTTGGGCATTTGATCGGCGGTACTCGCCGAAAACAGATTCTTGGTACCGAGGGCCCGGATCAGCACCGGCACATACAGCGTCCCGGCCACCGTATGTGCGTTCGGATTGCCGAGATACAACGCCGCCGACTGATTGCCGTGCTCGGCCACGATCGCCGGGAAACGTGCGGCGATGAAATCGAATGCTTCGGTCCAGGATGCGGTGCGCCAGGTATCGGTGGCCCGGTCCCGGATCATCGGTTCGGTCAGCCGGTCCGGATCCTCGTCGAGATGTCCGAAGCTGGCCCCCTTGGGGCAGATGAACCCCTTGCTGAAGGGATCGTCTCGATCCCCGCGAACAGAGATCACGTGGTCGTTCGCGTCGAGCGTGATCTCGAGTCCACAGACCGCCTCGCACAGCGGGCAGGTCCGCAACAGCGTCCGGGAATCATCAGTGAGCTGGGCCATAATCCCCATCATCGCGCGCGATGGATCTGCGCGCGCGAGGAGTTATCCATGTACCCGCGAAATCAGTCGTCGCGCTGGAACACGAATGACCGGTATCCGTTCCTACGGATACCGGTCATGGGTCGGTCAGGGCAGTGCGGACCCCGCCCGACGAGGACGCCTTGTCAGCAGGCGACGACGGTGTTGGCGTTGACGGTCGTGCGACGCGAGAGGGCCGAGCGAACCGCGGCGCCGATCGCGACGACCGGCGGGATCCAGCGCGCCTCGCCCGGAGCCACGCCCCAGCAAGCCTCGCCGGTGGTGAGCTGGGTGGGGGGCAGCGGGATGCCGGCACCGTCGGTGTAGACGGTGACGCCCGCCTCGCGCAGTGCCGCCACCGCCATCGCGGCCTTGTTGAGGCCGGTGACCAAGTGGACCTCGCGACGCTCGGCGCCCGGAATCTCGATAACCGGACCGGTCAGGTTGTTCGCGCGCAGGAACCGGCGAACCTCGCCGGCCAACTCGCCGCTGATCTCGATACCGGACAGATCCTCGTCCGTGATCAGGCAGATTCCGTTGGTCGTTTCAGCGATCGTCCACCCGCGCTGGATGTAGTCCTGCGCCGCGGCAGTCATATCTGCCGCCGATGCGGAAGTCGGAAACGTGGTGCGCACTGTCTTTCTCCATTCCCCGATAGTTCTGGGTCCTGCATACGTGGGTGGTATCGGGGCGGGGTGGGGTGGGTGTTACGGGTTGTACAAAAGATCTTGGTGACTGTCGGATTCATCTCACCCGGTAGTGATCGGCTATCACTGAAACATCTCCTTTTAATGGGCCGCGCCACCGCACCGAGGCAGGTCCGCTCGCACATTGCGGCGGCCCGCACCTGCTCAGGTGAATCCACTCCTATTGGCGGGGTATCGGATTGGCGGAAGGATCGCCATATGAGTGAGCATCGCGTCGCGATTCGATGGGGGGCAGCGGTCGGCGACGGGCGGACATGCGGCATCGCGAAGTGATTCGACAGGGTCGACGGGCGAATCCGATGAGTCCAATAGTGTCGGAGCACCGGAATTCGAAACCGAATCAGGCTGGATCGCTGGGAAAGAGACCGCGCCAAACGGTTCTCGCGCACCGCGGAGGCCGAACCCGCCCCCTTCGAAAGTCCGCGGGCCTGGAGTGCCGATGCCACCCGCGGTCTGCTCGACGTGCAATTCCAACGCCCCGCGACCAGGACGCTGCCACCAATTGCCTACCTGCTCGGTCCGGCCTTCGCGGCCGGCATCGCGATCGCGCTGACGGTGCTGATGTGGCAGGTTCTGCGCGGTGCTGGGCGTGCTGGCCGCCTTGATCGCGATACCGCTCGGCCCGACCATCAGCCGTCGTCCGCCTGCTGCTCGAGTTCCTGGAGAAGGCGTCCGAGCTGGCGACCAAGGTCGAGCGCATCGCCGATCTCGCCGACGAGCTGTTCCAGGCGCTCTGGCGATGTCGCCGAGCCGGTCCACCAACTCTCCGAAGACGATCGCACCGTGCAGTTCTGCCGTTTGGCGAAAGCGCGGCGCATGCAAGTAGGAAGGGCTGAGTTTCCCGATCGCAGGCTTCGAGAACCTGTTTATCGCTATTGCGCTGTTGGCGTACCTGGGACGTCCATCGTGACCTGTGTCAGATTTGCTGTGACACAATGCGGTTCGGCAATCACAAGGGGGAAGCATGGCTTTACCGCAGGGCACCACTGGATCGACCATGCCGCGCAGGCAACTCGGCCGGCATCTGCGTGATCTGCGCAATCGGGCCAGGATGACCACTCGGATGGCGGCCCAGCAGCTCGAATGGTCCGAGGCCAAGATCTGGCGGATCGAAACCGGACAGACCTCACTGCGCAGCCTCGACGTCGAGGCCATGTGCAAGATCTACGGTGCGCCAACCGATCTCGTCGAACCGCTGACTGCGCTGGCCAAGGAGACCAAGGCCAGAGGTTGGTGGACTGGCTACGCCGATGTGATCGCCGAGGGTTTCGAGCTATACCTCGGTCTCGAGGAGGCCGCGCGTACCCTGGCCACCTATGAGAACGAGCTGATCCCCGGACTGTTGCAGACCGAGGCGTACACCCGCGCGCTGCTGAAGTCCGCACGCCCGGAGGCCGCGGAGACCGACATCGACCGTCGGGTGCAGCTGCGGATGGCCAGGCAGGCGTTGCTTACCCGCACGGATTCGCCGCTGCATCTGGATGTGGTGATCAGCGAGTCGGTGCTGTGGCGGCGGGTCGGCGGTGCCGAGGTGACCGTCGAACAGCTCGCGCACCTGCGGCGCATGTGCGACCTGCCGAATGTGCGAATCCAGATGGTGCCTTCGGATTCCGGCTATCACGACGGCATGGATTCGGGACCGTTCGTGCTGCTCGAATTCGCCGATACGGCGCAGGTGGAGCTACGGGAGCCGCCGGTGGTTTACGTCGAGGCGTTCACCGGCCCGGTGTATCTGGACAAGGAACACGAAATCGAGCGCTACCGAACGGCTTTCGCGAACATCAAGGCGGTCGCGGTGGATGCGCGCACCAGCATCGAGGAAGCGCGCTGTGTCTAATTTGCCGCGCCTGCGGCGCATGCGCTTCGACGACTCGGACGCGAGACGGGCCGCGAACTCCTCGCTCGTAAGACTCGCTCCGTTGTGGTGGCTGATGGAGGGGCGTTCGGCACCTGGTGCGCGGGTGTCGAGATTCGTGCCCGTGCTTCGACGACTCGGCTGAGTCGATGGCCGCGGCTTCGCGCGGATGTGGGACGGGCCGTGAACTCCGCGCCCGTGAGACTCGCTCCGTCGTGGTCGGGACGACGCGGATCGCTACGCGGCTAGCGGCGTCAGCTGCCCTGCCGGCTACCCCAGGCCCGCTCGAGCACCTCGCGATGGGTCGGCTGCGCCGACTCGTAAACCTCGCGACCCTTCTCGGTCAGACATACGAAGATCGCGCGGCGATCGTCGGCGCACATGCTGCGGGTAACCAGGCCGTCGCGCTCCAGTCGCGCCACCGCGCGGGAGAGTGCGCTCTGGCTCAGATAGATGTCGTTGGCCAGATCGCTCATCCGATAGTCGCCGCAGGCAGCGTCGACCAGTCGGTCCAGCGTCTCGAATTCGCTGAGGCCGATGTCGTGTTTGCCCTGTAGCTCCTTCTCGAGCGCACAGCTCACGGCGGCGTGCCGGTCGAGCAGCTCACGCCACTCGGCGACCAACCCGGTGGGCGCCACATTGCGCCCCGGTAATCGTGTTGTCGACGGCTTCGACATGGCCTCATCCTAGTGCTCCGCACGAGCCTATGCAATCACATTAAATGTGTTGACATTTAATGTCGACGCATGTAATGTTCCGCCCATGACTTCTGCAGCAACCGTTTCGGCCGCGACGGCGACCGATCCGATCAGATGGTCCACCCGGCTCTGGGGCATGCTGATCACCCTCTGCATCGTGTTGTTCCTCGATGGTCTCGACGTTTCGATGATCGGCGTGGCACTGCCGTCCATCGGCGCCGAATTGGATCTGTCAACTGGAACCCTGCAGTGGCTGGTCAGCGGCTATGTGCTCGGTTACGGCAGCCTGCTGTTGCTCGGCGGTCGCACCGCCGATCTGCTCGGGCGGCGCAAGGTCTTCCTGATCGCACTCGCCGTCTTCGCGCTGGCTTCGCTGGCGGGCGGTCTGGTGACGTCCGGTCCGCTGCTGATCCTGACCCGCTTCATCAAGGGCCTGGCCGCGGCCTTCACCGCCCCGACTGGTCTGTCCATCATCACCACCAACTTCGCCGAGGGCCCGGCCCGCAATAAGGCGCTGTCCATCTACACCGTGTTCGGTGCGGGCGGCTACTCGATGGGCCTGCTGTTCGGCGGTCTGATGACCGGCTTCGGCTGGCGCTGGACCTTCCTGCTTCCGGTGCCGATCGCGCTCGCCGCATTGGCCGCGGCCTGGATGCTCGTCCCCAAGGACGAGGCCGCCGAGGAGGGCGGACACGACATCCTCGGCGCACTGCTGTCCACCGTGGGCATGCTGCTGCTGGTCTACACCGTGGTTGCCGCGCCCGAGGTGGGCTGGGGTTCGGCGCGTACCATCGGTTCGTTCGTCGGCGCCGCGGTGCTGTTCGCCGGATTCGTCGCGGTGGAGAAGAAGGTCAGGTACCCGCTGATTCGCCTCGGCATCCTGCGCAAGGTGACGCTGGTCCGGGCCAGCCTCGCGATCATCGCGGTGGCGGGTTCATACTTCAGCTGGCAGTTCATCGTGACCCTGTACCTGCAGGACGCATTGGGCTGGTCGCCGCTGAAGCTGGCGATGGCGCTGCTTCCGGTCGGTCTGCTGGTCGTCGCGTCGGCATTCTTCTCCGATAAGCTCGTCGACCGGTTCGGCACCGGGCCGATCATCGCGATCACCATGGTCGTGATGGCCATCGGCTACCTGCTGTTCCTGCGGCTCGACACCACCCCGTCGTATCCGACGATGATCCTGCCGGCGGTAATGCTGATCGGCATCGGCTGGGTCGGCTTCCCCGCCATCAATATTCAGGCGACCAACGGAATCGATGACGATGAGCAGGGGCTGGCGGCCGGTGTGCTGCAGACCTCCATGCAGGTCGGCGCGGCCATCGTGCTCGCGGTGAATACCGCGATCATCTCCTCGGGCGACCACCACGCGAGCACGCCGTCCGCGGTGCTCGACAACTTCCGGCCCGGACTGGAATTCGCCGCGGGTGTGGCCATTGTCGGCGCGCTGATCGCACTGACGGCCTACCTGCCCAAGCGCGCCAAGGCGCCGGCGCAGGAGCCGGAATTGGAGCTCGTCGGCTGAATCCCCTCCGCCGACGGTAAGTCGAACGTCACCGCTCCCTCCCTCATCGGGGGCGGTGACGTTCGGTGTTTTACGAGAAGGGCGCAGCGGCAGCGTCTTTCGGGGACCGGATGTAGGTCAGCGGCTGACCGTTCAGACCGACCTTCGGCCATTCGATGCCCAGCCGGGGATCGAAGGCATCCATATCCCGGTCGAATTCGGGCGTGTACTCGATCGAACAGAGATAGGTGACGGTGGAGTGGTCCGCCAGCGACAGGATCGCGTGACCGAGGCCCTCGGACAGGTACATCGAGCGCCGATCGACATCGTCGAGTACCACGCTGTCCCAGCGTCCGTAGGTGGGTGACCCTGGTCGCAGATCGACAACGACATCGAGGAACGCACCGCGCACACAGGTCACATACTTGGCCTGCCCCGGCGGATCCTCGGTGTAGTGGATGCCGCGCAGCACCCCGGCCGCCGAGACCGAGCAGTTGACCTGACGCAGATCGAACGGACGACCGGTCACCTTCTCGAATTCCGAGGCCTTGAACGATTCGCAGAACATGCCGCGCTCGTCGCCGAATTGGCGCGGGGTGATCACCCATGCCCCCGGCACGGCGAGTTCACGGAACTCCATCGCTCACCAATCCCGTCCGCGCTCGAGCAGATCGAGCAGGTAAGTCCCGTAGCCCGAGCGAACCATCGGTTCGGCCAGCGCGCACAGCTGTTCGTCGTCGATGAAGCCCTGCCGCCACGCGACCTCTTCCGGCACACCGATTTTCAGGCCCTGCCGCTGTTCGATGGTGCGCACGTAGTTGGCGGCGTCCAGCAGCGAATCGAAGGTTCCGGTATCCAGCCAGGCGGTGCCGCGGGCGAGTACATCGACCTGCAGCCGACCCTGTTCCAGATAGGCGCGATTGATATCGGTGATCTCATATTCGCCGCGCGCCGATGGTCGCAGCCCGCGCGCGATCTCCACGACATCGTTGTCATAGAAGTACAGCCCGGGGATGGCGTAGTTGGACCGCGGCACCTTGGGCTTCTCCTCGATCGAAACCGCTCGGCCCTCGGTGAATTCGACGACGCCATAGGCGGTCGGATCGGAGACCCAGTACGCGAAGACCGCGCCGCCGTCGATCGCGGTGAAGCGTTCCAGGCTGGTGCCGAGTCCCGGTCCGTGGAAGATATTGTCGCCGAGCACCAGTGCGGCGCATTCGCCGCCGATATGCTCGGCGCCGAGGACGAACGCCGTGGCGAGTCCGTCCGGTTCCGGTTGCACGACATAGGTGATCGAGACGCCGAACCGCGAGCCGTCGCCGAGTAGGCGGGTGAACGTGTCGGCGTCCTCCGGGGTGGTGATCACCAGGATGTCCCTGATGCCCGCCAGCATGAGCGTCGACAGCGGGTAGTAGACCATCGGTTTGTCATAGACCGGGACCAGCTGTTTGCTCACCCCGCGCGTGATCGGATGCAACCGGGATCCGGTGCCACCGGCCAAGATGATTCCGCGCATGGTCCCCGAGTCTGCCAGGCGCATCACACTCGGCGTCGGCGAGGCTGGGCTTCGGGGGTGTTGCGACTCGCCTACAAATTGATCACGAACGTTTGGTTATCCGGCGCGGCGGGCGATATGTGTTGCGTAGGTCACGTGCACATGGTGTTCTGAAATGCTGTGTGTGAGATGTCAGCGTCGACTCTCGCCTGGAGAACCGTTCGGTCGGATTCGGCGCGCCAGTTGTGAGGTAGGTGCGCGATGGTGGCGATCGGCGGGAGTGAATTCGACGCGGGTGATCCCGGTCTGTTGATGAATCCGGATGGTCCGAGCGCATCGGCCCGACTGCTGCTGGCGACCTGCCTCGGTGCGGTGCGGCCGGTGCTGCGGATGTTTCCGGTGAGCCGGACGACCATCCCGATCGGCGCCGCGGCGATCGATGGGCTGGCGCGGCTGCGGCCGCGGCCGCGCGGTGTCGATCGGGAACAGGTGGTGCTGAACGGTTTTCGGATGGAGATCCTGCGTCCGTCGGGAGGTTCGCGCGCCCTGCGGCACGGCGCGGTGCTGTACCTGCACGGTGGCGGCTTCGCTATCTGCGGTCTCGACACTCATCGCCCGATCGCGGCCAGCCTGGCCCGGCGCACCGGGCTGCCGGTGGTCAATGTCGACTACCGCCAATTGCCCGGGAACAGTGTCGCCGCTGCGATCGAAGACTGCCTGACCGCCTACCGCTGGCTGCTGCGGCACGGTGCGGACCCCGCCAGGATCATGTTCGCGGGCGATTCGGCGGGCGGGTTCCTCGCCTTCGCCACCGCACTGCGCGCGCTCGAGTCCGGGCTGGCGTCCCCCGGCGGGCTGATCGGGCTGAGTCCACTGCTCGATCTGGATTACGCCGCCAAGCGTGACTATATGAATGTCGCGCGCGATCCCTATCTGCCGCTGTCCGCACTGGAGGCGGTGGTGCGGATCGGCGCCGAGGTGGACGGGGTGTTGGATCCGCTGGTGTCGCCGGTCAACGGTGCCTTGGCAAGTTTGCCGCCGGTATTGCTGATCGCCGCCGAAGACGAAGTGCTGCGCTATGACTGCGAACTCATGGCCCGCAGGCTGACCGCGGCCGGTGTGCCGAACGCACTGGAGATCTGGCGCGGCCAGGTGCATGCCTTCATGGCGATCGCCCCGAATCTGCCCGAGAGCAGGATGGCGCTGGCCCGGGTCTCCCGGTTCGTGCGCGCTCGGCTCGAGCAGCCGCAGCGGGCTCGGACGGCGTGACCTGGATCGGCTGGACGAGTCGCGAACCCCGCACCCGGACCACGCCCTTCGGCGGCTGTCCGGTGCGAAGTTCTTTTGTAAGAAACCGCGCCGAGAGTTCCCATCTGCTATTCGGAGAATTCGCTTGTGGAGTGCACGCGGATCGCTATTCAGCGTTCAATTCGATTTACCTTTTGTTCACCTTTTCGAGGGTTGAAGTTGCTCCGTGCCCGGCTTATATCACGGCTCTATCTCACGCGCAAATGCCACCCGGCCATTTCGGTCGAACGGCGATGAGCAGCGGAAACCCCGCCCGATCGATGACGGGCGGGGTTTCCTGGGCTCGTTTTCAGTTGTGTGGAGCCGGTCCGACTTACTTCGCCGGCGCCGGCGCGACGAACGGCGCGGAGGTGGTGGCGAAGTACTGGATCGCCGCACCGATCGCGACCGGAGCCGTGATCAGGATCTGACCGGCCAGGGTGCCCAGCGCACCGATGGCGATGATGCCGCCGAGGCAGCCGATGGCCGCGGCCGGGATGAACGGACCGAACAGACCGATGATGGTGGCCGAGGCGACGGTCGCACCGGCGATACCACCGAGGACGCAGCCGACGGCGCCGCCACCGAGACCGCCGACCAGGGTGCCGATGGTGGCGCCCATACCGATGGTGTCCTTCAAACGGTTGAAGGCGGCCTGCTCACGGTCGTACTCGGACTTCCAGGGAGCCTTGTCCTCGAACGGCAGGGCGACCGGCTTGTAGGTGGCCTTCGCCATGTCGAGCTGCGGGGTGAGGGTGGCGGTGTGGTCGGCGATGTCCGCGGCGATCGGGAATTCGAATTCGTCGACGCGGAAGGTGAGCGGGGTGCCCGCGACGGTGGTGCCGTTGGCGGCCTTGATCTTGAGGGCGTTGTCCTCGACCACCAGCGAGCCGGAGTCGATCGAGATGATCGACTGGGTGTCGGTCGAGTTCGCGGTGAAGTTGATCGGGGCGTCGGCGGACTCCGCCGGTTCCGCGTGGACGGTTCCCGCGGTGATGCCCATGGCGGCGATCAGCAGGGCCGAAGTCGCGGCGAATTTCCTCATCAGCATTTTGTTTTGGACCTCGATGTGAAGCGTTCGAAGGGGACTAGACGATCGAAATCTAGACCAGCTAACGCGTGGTGAACCGGTTGTGACCGTTAATTCAAATTTTGTTCACCATCGCGTCTCGCGGCTTGGTGGGTTATTTGAAATGTGCACGCTGACCATGGTCTTTCAGAAAGAACTGAACACGCGTCTTTTCCTTTACGCTCGTTCGCTGTGATAAACATCACAAATTTAACCCTGATAGCGCAGGTGAGCATGGTCGAACGGATCAAGCCGCGCGGGCGACGTAAGGTCATGGGGTGCGACTGCTCGTAACCGGCGGAGCCGGGTTCATCGGTGCGAATTTCGTCCAACAGACCGTGGCCGAGCGTCCCGACGCCACCGTAGCCGTCCTTGACGCTTTGACCTACGCGGGAAACCGGGCCTCGCTCGAGCCGGTGGCCGACCGCATCGACTTCGTGCACGGTGATATCGCCGATCTGGATCTGGTCGACGAGCTCGTCTCCGGTGTCGACGCCGTGGTCCACTTCGCCGCCGAATCGCATAACGACAACTCCCTCGCCGAACCTTGGCCGTTCGTGCAGACCAATATCGTCGGTACCTACTCGCTGCTGCAAGCGGTGCGCCGCCACGACGTGCGCTACCACCATGTCTCCACCGACGAGGTCTACGGCGATCTCGCGCCGGACGGGCCCGCGTTCGACGAGAACACCCCCTACAACCCGTCCAGCCCCTACTCGGCCACCAAGGCCTCGAGCGATCTGCTGGTGCGCGCCTGGACCCGCTCGTTCGGCGTACGCGCGACAATCTCCAACTGCAGCAACAACTATGGGCCGTATCAGCATGTGGAGAAGTTCATCCCGCGCCAGATCACCAACCTCATCGACGGTGTGCGGCCGCGGCTCTACGGTGCCGGACATCAGGTGCGCGACTGGATCCACGTCGACGATCACAACCGCGCGGTGTGGGACATCCTGGAGCGTGGGCGAATCGGGCAGACCTATCTGATCGGCGCGGACGGTGAACTCGACAACAAGTCCGTGGTGCGGATGATCCTCGCGGCCTTCGACCGCGATCCGGACGATTTCGATCCTGTCACCGACCGGGCGGGTCACGATCAGCGCTATGCGATCGATGCAACGCTACTGCGCACCGAACTCGATTGGACGCCACGCTATTCCGACTTCGGTGCCGGACTCGCCGCGACCATTCAGTGGTACCGCGACAACGAATCCTGGTGGCGTCCGGCCAAAGCCACGACCGAGCGCGCCTACGCCGAGGCGGGCGAAACCACCCTCGACGCCTGAGGGCCGGTCAGCCCCAGACGATCGAGTAGTACTTCCAGAGCGCGGCGATCAGCGCGACCACTGTGGCCCCGATGACGGCGATGGCCGGGCCCTTGGTCGGGGTCTGGCCGCGGACATCGGTGAGCCGCAACGGCATCCAACGCAGCAGCACCACCAGTGCGACGATCGCCAATGGCACAAAGTACCGCCCCTGGACGCCGTCGATGATGTAGTAGCCGACCGGTGTGAACGACATGTACAGCGTCACGTAGATCATCGCGACGCTGGCGAGCATCGTCAGTGCGACGATCAGCGTGCGCCGGAAGGTGGCGGTCGCGGTATTCATCCGATCCGCGATGCCGACGCTGACCGCGAAGGCGAGCAGGCAGGCCAGCATCGACAACGCGGGGACGTCGATGTAGGCGAAGCCGAGTTCACCGAAGAACTGGCTGAACCACCGCTGATCGCGCAGTGCGATGCTCTCGCCGAAGGTGTTCACGAAATTCACCGGGTCGGTGAGGATTCCGTGCAGCTGATCGCCCGGACGCACCGAATTCCATTGGTGCTGCGGGCGCATCAGGCCCATTCCGTCGCCGGTCGGTGCGGCGATCTTCATCCAGACCGCGAAGGCCAGCGCGCCGGTTGCGGCGAAACCCCATGGGATGAACCGCTTCCAGCCGGACGCGCCGCCGAAGGCGAACCGGGACGTCGGCACCAGCACCACGAGCATGGCGAGCAGGACATAGGTCGGCTTGCTGACCGGCAGCAGCAGGGTCGCGCCCAACAGTGCCGCCGTCTCCGTGCGGCCGAGGCTTTCACCCAGGAACAGCGCCTTGACCAGCAGGGCCGAAACCAGAATGGCCAGTGCGTTGGTCATCGTGTCGGCGGTAATCGTGCCCGCCTGGAAGATCGCGATCGGCAGCACGGCGACGGTGAATGCCAGCCACTGCGCCCGGTGTGCGCGCAGGGCCCACAGGCCGAAACCGGCCAGAGCGAGGTAGACGGCCAGGCCCGCGAGGCGGGTCAGCAGCAGCATGGCGCCGACATTCAGCCCGAACAGCTCCGCGACCCGAATGCCAACGGCCGCAGGGATGTACGGCACGGGCGAGTAAGCCGCGGTATTGGTGAACCAGACCGGCTCCTCGGCCTTCGAGACCGCAGCGCCCTCCATCCGGGCATAGCTGCCGGGATCGGCCACCATCGGATCCGGCTCTTCCGGATTGGTGGTGTAGTCGTGCAGCGCGTAGCCCATCAACTGGGTAATGCTGATCGGCACATCACCGCCATAGGCGATGCCGCGATCGTCGTGGATCCGCTGCGGCGTGAAGCCACCGTGCGCGACCTGGTACGCACGGCCGAACTGGGTGATTTCATCGTGGCCCCAGAACGGCGGGGTTATCCAGGCGAACAGTGCACCGAATACCGTGGCGACGATGGTGAAGGCGACCGTCGCCGCGCCGAAACGGGCCACGATCCGGTGTCCGAGATTGCGCGCCGCATTGGTCGCGGCCGGATTCTGCGTGCTCGAATCGGGTTCGGCGGCAGCGGATTCGGGTGCCGCCGCGGCGACATCGTCGGCTGCGGTCCGCTTCGGTTCGGAAGTCGCTGCAGCTGCGGTTCGACCCGCCGAGGTGGTCAACGCTCGGCTCCACCGCGGCGCGCACCACCACCATGCGCGTCATCCGCGCCGACTGCCGAGTAGCGCAGGTAGACCAGCCGGGCGGCCTCGTGCCGAGAGCGTCGGATGCCATCAAGGATCAGACCAGCGGTCCAGGCCAGGCTGCCGAGCAGCAGCAGGGTGAAACCGAGGAACAGCGTCGGGAACCGGGGCACCTCATGGGTGTTGTAGAACTCGACGACGATCGGAATGGTCAGGATGATCGAGACCAGCCAGCTCAGCGTGCCGAACAAGCCGTAGAACGCGACCGGCCGCTCATGTCTGGCCAAGCCGATGATCAGCGCGAGGATTTTGAATCCGTCGTGGTAGGTGCGCAGCTTGCTCTCACTGCCCGCGGGCCGATCGCGGAAGCCGACCGGAACCGCGGTCTGCGGCACCCGCAGATGCAGGGAATGCACGGTCAACTCGGTTTCGATCTCGAATTCGCGCGAAACGGCAGGGAAGCTCTTCACGAACCGGCGCGAGAACACTCGGAACCCGCTGAGCATATCTTCGACGTTCTCGCCGAACACCTTTCCGACCACGCCGTTGAGCACCTTGTTACCGGTCTCGTGGCCGGAGCGGTACGCCGAGGCACCCTCGTCCTGTTTACGGACGCCGAGCACATGATCGTACGGACCATCGAGGAGCGTCTTGATCATCAGCGGCGCGGCCGACGCCTCGTAGGTGTCGTCGCCGTCGATCATCAGATAGATATCGGCCTCGATATCGGCGAAGGCGCGGCGCACCACATTGCCCTTGCCCTTGGTGCGCTCGTGGCGCACGATCGCACCGGCCGCGCGGGCCCGCTCGGCGGTCGCATCGGTGCTGAGGTTGTCGTAGACGTAGACGACGATTCCCGGCACGGCGGCCTGTAGGTCGGCGACGACCTTGGCGACCGAAGCCTCCTCGTTGTGGCATGGCACCACGGCGGCAATTCGGAGCTCGGTGGAGTCCACCCGGTCAATCCTCGATGTCGGCGGTGAATGGGGAACACCGGGAGGGTACAGGGCGATATCTATTGGTGCGCACTCGGTTCGCCGAGCCACTGGGGTACCGTCGCCGAGTGTCTTACCCTGAGCAGCCCGTGTCCTTCTCCGAACGGTCCGGCTCACCGCACAGGTCGCCGATCGGTGACCAGGAACAACCGGCGGACGAGCCACTGACCGCGAAGGTGATCGCCGCACTGCGGCGCGGCGGCGCCTTCCTGGTGGTCGGCGCGATCGGCTTCCTCGTCGATGCGGGCACCTACAACCTGCTGGTGTTCTGGGGTGGCGAGGGTGTGCTTTACCCCGCACCGCTGCCCGCCAAGATCATCGCGATCGCGGTGGCCACCGTGGTGACCTATTTCGGGAACAAGTGGTGGACCTTCGGCCACAAGAAATCCGATAATCCGGGGCGCGAGTACCTGCTCTATGCCCTTTTCAATGTGGTCGCTATCGGTCTGCAACTGGGCTGCCTCGGGTTCTCCCGCTATGTGCTCGACCTGTCGTCACCGCTGTCGGACAACATTTCCGGCACGCTAATCGGTCAGATCGTCGCGGTGGTATTCCGCTACTTTGCCTACGACAAATTCGTATTCGTCGGTTCTTCGGACAAATCAGCTAATGACAAGCAACCATAACTAGCGGGGCCGCCCCGATTCCTGGACAGGCAGTTGCCGAGGCGAATTGGTATCCTCGCACCCGCCGCGAAGGCATCCAGGGGCGTGTCTGTCCCGTCGGCACCAAAACGATTTCGAGGACTTCATGGATCAGTCGGCTACCCAGGCCGTTACCGAGACAAATGACCGACCTTCGACCGCGCCCGCCTCGCTGCGCGTCGATCATCATGCGCCCGATCGGCTGGTGCTGCAGCGCGGCATCTTCACCGGTCCGTCGGCGAAGGTGAGTGACGAGCTGTATGCCGTCGTCAAGGGTCGCGCCCATCGGGAACGCTTGGAGCTGAGACTGGACAAGGGCGCATCCGCACATACCAATACCTATTTCGGGCGGTTCGTGGCGAGCTACTGGCAGCGTTGGACCACGGTCACCGAGGTACGGGCGACCATGGTGCTCGATGTGACCAACCGGGCCCGCGTCCGAGTGGTCGCCTCCGATATCGCCGGGCACCGCCGGATCATCGATACCGCCGAGCTCACCGCCAGCGGCCCGCTGACCATGACCGCACCGCTGGACCAGTACGTCGACGGCGGCGCGCTGTGGCTCGAGTTCGATGCCATCGGCGGCGAACTCGGCATTTCCGCGCAGACCTGGACGGCTACCGCGCCCGATCACGTGCGCCCCGTCGCCATCGCGATCTGCACCTTCAACCGGGCCGCGGACTGCGCCGAGACGGTGGCCGCGCTGGCCTCCGACGCCCCGATTCTGGAGGCTATCGACGCGGTCTATGTGGTGGATCAGGGCACCGATCTGGTGGAGAACCAGGCGCGTTTCAAAGAGACGCTGCCGATCTTCGGTGACAAGCTGCAGTACATCCGGCAGCCGAATCTCGGCGGTGCGGGTGGCTTTACCCGTGGCCTCTACGAGGTGTCCGCGGTCAACGAGCACGCCGACGTCATCCTGATGGACGACGACATCCTCTGCGAACCGGAAACGGTCTTGCGGCTCAATGCCTTCGCCAATATGACCGTGGCACCGACGTTGGTCGGTGCGCAGATGTTGTTCCTGCTCAACCCGGATTACCTGAATGTCGGCGCCGAGGAAGTGCATCTGCACGAACTGAAGCACGGCCAGAAGGTGCCGAAGGCGCTGCGCAACACCAGCATGCTGAAGAAGAACCAGGAGCGCCGCGTCGACGCCGGCTACAACGCCTGGTGGACCTGCCTGATCCCGGCCGAGGTGGTCGCCAAGATCGGGCTGCCGGTGCCGATCTTCTTCCAGTGGGACGATGTCGAGTACGGCATCCGGGCTCGTGAGCACGGGTTCGTCACGGTGACGCTGCCGAATGCCGCGGTCTGGCACGCGGACTTCTACTGGAAGGACTACGACGACTGGGCGCGCTACTTCAGCACGCGCAACTCGTTGATTGTCGGTTCGCTGCACACCGATCTCGATGGCAAAGCCATTACCCGCCAGCTGTTCCGGAATCTGGCCGAACATCTGGTCGCCATGCAGTACGGCCTCGTGCACACCACGCTGCAGGGCATCGAGGACTTCCTGCAGGGGCCGAAGATCCTGCGCGACGGTGGCATTGCCGCGCTGGCCACCGCCCGCACCAGCCGCTCCGATTACGACGAGACCATCAAACATCCGGCCGCGACCCCGCCGGTGCGCTCGGCCGATATCCAATTGCGCCGTGCCGGTGGTGAACCGAGTCGGGTCACGGCGGTGCTGATCAAGCGGGCCATCGCCCAGTGGACCGGACGCACCCAGCGCGGCCTGATCGGCATCACCCGCGAGGACGCGCACTGGTGGCACGTTTCGCTCTTCGACCACGTCGTGGTCACCGACGCCTCGCAGTCCGGTGTCCGGATTCGCCAGCGCGACAAGGCGCGCGCTCGTGCCCTGCTCATCCGCACCATCCGCGTCCTGCGCCGCCTCCGCCGCGAACTCCCCAACCTCACCAGGCAGTACCGCGCCGCGATGCCGGAGCTCACCAGCCGCGAAAACTGGGAGCGCCTCTATGGCATCGAACCGAACTGAGGGCTGAGTGCTGACCGTGCGGCGCGCAGTGGTTTGCGCGCCGCGCATTGATTTGCCCGGACATTTCGCGCGCATGCGCGGCGATGCTCAGCGCAGTGCGGTTTCGAATGCGGTGTACGCGCGCTCGTCGAAGAGGACGAAGCGGACTTCTTGAACGGATGTTTGTGTGTGGCACACCGTTTCGGTAGCGATGCGGGCGCCGTCGTCCATCGGCCAGCCGTAGATGCCGGTCGAGATGGCAGGAAAGGCGATTGTTCGCGCGCCCAATTCGTCTGCCACTCGGAGGGATTCGCGGTAGCAGGAGGCGAGGAGGGCGGAGCGGTCCTCGGTCGCGGACCAAACGGGTCCGACGGTGTGGATCACCCATCGGGCCCACATGTTGCCCCCGGTGGTGGCGACCGCCTGGCCGGTGGGCAGCCCTTTGCCGTAGTGCGACGCGCGTAGATCG
The DNA here is from genome assembly GCF_040680755.1 of Nocardia sp. NPDC051990. NCBI lineage: Bacteria > Bacillati > Actinomycetota > Actinomycetes > Mycobacteriales > Nocardiaceae > Nocardia > Nocardia sp. NPDC051990. The sequence continues at coordinate 290,844 of NZ_JBFAXH010000004.1, forward strand.
CGGCACGCGTCGAGAATCGCGGGCCCACCAGCGCGATGAATTGCGCCGTCGACACCCCCGCCGCCGAGCAGAGCAGAGTTGGCCGCGTTGACGATCGCGTCGACTCGCTGCTCGGTGATATCGCCCTGATGCAGGATGATCGTGGCGGTACCAGGCGCGCCCGAGATCAGGTGCCGAGCGCGCCCTTCCAGTAGCGGCATCAATACCCGCCGCCAGGCATCGAGACTCACCATCCCGCTCGACATGCCGCCGTGCGCGAACTCCGATCGGTACACGCTGTCGGGTGCGTCTTTCGAGTCGAGACGCAAGCCGACGATCTGCTCGAAGGTGTTGTGCAGCAGTGCGATCACCTCGGCCGATGTCGGCGGTGGGCCGAGAGCCTCGAGCCGGCTCCGCAATTCTTGCCACAGGTAGGGATCTCCGCGTAGCCCCCACCCTTCGGGCTCCGGCTCGAAGAGTGCGGCCAAGGTCGAGGTACCAGTCACGATCTCAACGGTAGCGGCGGGCGGATCGAAGGTGGCCGGGTAAGCCACCTTTCTAGCGCGACGATCAGAGGAAGAGGTCGGTGGTCAGTTCGCCGTCGCCGGGGACGACGCGGTATTTGTCCAGGTCGGTGCTGCCGTGCGCGGCGAGGACTTCGTCATCGAGGAAGAAGTTGCCGGTGGTCTCCTTCGACGGCGAGGTGAGGACCAGGTAGGCGGCGTCGGCGTAGATATCGGGGGTGCGGGAGGTGGCGATCATTTCCGCGCCGCCGAGCAGGTTCTCGACCGCGGCGGTGGCGATGGTGGTGCGCGGCCACAGTGAGTTGACGGCGATACCGTCGCCCTTGAGCTCCTCGGCCAAACCCAGTGTGGTGAGCGACATTCCGTATTTGGCGATGGTGTAACCGAGCGCCATACCCGCCCACTTCGGGTCCAGGTTGAGCGGCGGCGACAGGGTCAGGATGTGCGGGTTGCGGCCCGCCGCGGCCGATGCGCGCAGCGCGGGAATGCTGAGCTTGGCGAGCAGGAAGCTGCCGCGGCAGTTGATGTCCTGCATGAGGTCGTACTTCTTCATCGAGAGGGTGTCGGTGGGCGACAGATCGATCGCGGACGCGTTGTTGACGACGATATCGATGCCGCCGAACCGCTCGACGGTCTGGCGCACGGCCTCGGCGACCGACTCATCGATGCGCACATCGCCGACGAAGGGCAGTACCGTGCCGCCCGCCGCCTCGAGTTCCGCCGCCGCGGTATGGATGGTGCCGGGCAGCTTCGGATGCGGTTGGTCGGTCTTCGCGATCAGGGTGATATTCGCGCCGTCCATGGCGGCTCGCTTGGCGATCTCCAGACCGATGCCACGGCTGCCGCCCGACATGATCATCGTCCTGCCCGCGAGCGGCTTCGATCCCGATTCCGTCATGACTGCTCCTGTCTTCTCTGCCGCGAGTGGGTGCGCCCGCGGCGGCCGTGCCGACCCGTTCGAGCGACCCTGCGAGCAGTCGCCGACGGGTGTTGTGCACGTTAAGCGTAACTCAGAATCCTATGCAACTGGTTGCATAGGGTAGCCGGAGAAAGGGCGCCGGAACCCCGACGCCCTTTCTTCGCTGTCAGATCGTGGAGGCTCCAACGATCAACACGATGTTCAGCAGAATCATCAATGCCACGATGGCCCAGCTGATGTAGATGAAGATGGCGCCGGGCGTCTTCTGCGGCACCGGGCCGATGGCGCCGTTGAGGAAGATGATCGCGGGCGGCTTGTAGTAGAACCGCACGCCCTGACCTTCCTGGATCGACGCCGTCGTATTCGCCGGGCCCATATCGAACAGCCAGGGCGTGGTCACCCGCACGTGGTACTGACCCGGACCGACCGGAATGTGGTTTTGGCCCCACCGCGTATTCGGCACCGGCTGACCGTTGATCAGGATCTTCGGCTTGGTGATCGCCAACAGGAAGGCGAACCACTCATAGGAGGCGTCGACGGTGATGCCCGGCGCGGCCGGTGCCTGCTGCGGACCCGCCTGGCCATACGGCACGGGCGGCTGACCGAACGGCTGCTGCCCATAGGGCTGCGGCTGACCGTACGGCTGCGGCGGTGCGGGGTGCGGCTGACCGCCGTACTGCGGCTGCGGAATATGCGGCTGGCTGCCGTACGGCGGTTGCGGCACCTGCGGTTGGCTGACCGGCTGCCCTGCGTGCGGCGCGTATTGCGGTGGCGCACCGTAGGGATTCGGCGCGCCCTGCGGTGCCGGCTGACCATATGCGGGCTGACCGGGCCATTGCCCTGGCTGGCCTTGAGGCGGATAACCGCCTGGGAAATTCATCGGAACCCTCCCGTATTGCGATGTTTGCGTGCCGACCCTACCGTGCTGATGCGACATCAGCTTGCCGCTGATGGTTAGCCCTGCCGCACCCCGGCCTTGGGGATGCGCCGGCATCAGCGCCGCGAACCTCGCTCCTGGTAGAACTGCCGCTGCTGGTTGCGGATATCGCGCCACGCCTCGGCGCGTTCGGCCTGCAATCGCTTATCCGATCGCGCTGCCATCCAGGCGTTTTCCCGTTCGAGTTTGCAATAACTGTCGAAGCGGCGCCGGCGTACGGTCAGCAGGGAATGTTCTTGACGGACAATCGCGGATCCCCATCGGGGCACCGTGTGAACCCGATGCCCTCGAAGTGTTCAGGTTCGTCAGCAAGCAGCGCAGCGAACATGACCCCTGGCCGGCGAACCCCGACCAGAGCGGCATCCAGAACGGCCGAAGCGAGGCCGGGATACCGTTCAGCAAGCCCGTGGCCGACGTCTACCTGTGACACCAGCACGGCCCAGTCCGGCTCCTCAGGCGGCAGGACAGCCCGCACATGGCGCTGCACGTCCCACGAACGGTCGTCGTGGACAACGAACACCGCATTGCCCAGCTCGGCCAGATGTCTGTCGCCCTGACACTCGGACCAGTCGACGGGGTTGACGCAGTCGTCGAATCCGATCAGATGGAGTTTCGCGTAACCGAGCTGCTCGCTCGCCACCATCAGCCGCGCCGTGCAGTTCGTGAAACCGACCTCGGACTCCTCCGGCTCGAACAGCGGCAGGTCGAGGGTGACCTCGAGGCGCGCGCAGCCGAGATCCGCACCAGCGGGCATGGCTGTGCGCAAAGCTGCGCAATCTAATTCTCGCCCGAAGTCTTCTCGTCCGGGGCCGGCTTGCCGAACTGCTCGTTGCGGCCCAGGCTGCGCAGGTGGAACCATTCGCGCAGACCGGCCGGGTCGCGGCGGGTGACGAGGAAGAACCAGGAGAAGCGAATCCATTCCTGGGGCAGCAGTTTGCGCATACCGGGCTGGGCCATGAGGTAGCCGCGGTTGCGGTAGGTGAAGTAGCGCTTGACCGGGTCGTCCGGATACTGGGTGTGCATGCGGCCGCCGAGGATCGGCTTGAATTCGGCGGCGCCATTGGGGTGCAGGTAGGCCGTCTGTAGGCAGGTGCCGAACGGCAGACCGGAGCGGACCAGCCTGCGGTGCACCTCGACCTCGTCGCCGCGCACGAATAGCCGCAGGTCCGGCACGCCGATCAGATCGACCGCCTTGGCGGAGATCAGTGCGCCGTTGAAGAGCGAGGCGATGCCGGGCAGGAAGTCTTCATCGCCTAGTTCGGAACGTAGCCGCCGCCAGACCACGCCGCGGCGCAGCGGGAAGGCGAGGCGGTCCGGCTCGTCGATATCGCAGACCACCGGCGATACCTCGACCAGACCGTGTCGGCCCGCGCAATCGAGCAGTGTGGCAAGCACTTCCGAGCCGTCGGGGCGGCCGTCGTCGTCGGCCAGCCACACCCAGTCCGCGCCGAGGGTCAGCGCGTGCAGCATGCCGAGCGCGAAACCGCCCGCGCCGCCGAGATTGTGCGCCGAGCCGAGGTAGGTGGCCTCGACCGGTTGCTGGGCGACCAGCTCCGCGACCTCGGATTCATTGGCATTGTCGACCACGATCAGGTGGTCCACCGGCCGGGTCTGGGAGACAAGGACTTTCAGCGATTCGGCGAGCAGTTCGCGGCGCTTGTGGGTGACGACCACGGCGATGATTTTGGCCTCGGGGCCGGTGCCCGCCGGGGTGCGGGCGGCTGCGATCTGTGCGGGGGAGGGGTCGTCGGAGTCGTCCAGGTCGTCCGGGATGGGTGCCACCTGGTCATCCGCAGGCTGAGGGTTCGCGGCTTGTGGTGCTGGGTCGTTCGCGGGCTGAGGTGTTGCTTGTGGTGCTGGGTCGTTCGCGGGCTGAGGTGGCGCAGGATCGTTGGCCGGGGCGCTCGAGGTCGGTGCATCGGAATCCGGCACGGAGTCGATCGGGGTCTCACGCCCCGCGTCGATCGGAGCGTTCTGCCCGGTCGGCTCACTCATGCTGTAGCCATTTGGCATGATCGGGGGGCCCTCCGTGGTTACGCGAGCCGGCTCCTCCGGAGCCTGACCGCTCATGGCGATTGCTCGCTCGCTGCGCTCGCTCACGCCTGATTCCGCTCCAGTTCTCGCTCGGTTCCCATTTTCCGTTCCGCTTCCATTTCGCGCAGCACGGTGGCGACGTGATTGCCTGCGTCCGGGCCCTCGTAGGCGCGCACCACTTCTTCGATACCGCCGCGCAAACGGATCTGCCCGTGGTCGACCCACATGGCGGTATCACAGAGCTGGGCGAGGAATTCGTTGGAATGGCTGGCGAACACCAGAATGCCCGAGCGGGCAACCAGTGATTGCAACCGGATCCGAGCCTTCTTCATGAATTCCGCATCGACCGCGCCGATCCCCTCGTCGAGCAGCAGGATCTCCGGATCAATGGAGGTCACCACGCCCATCGCCAGGCGCACCCGCATACCGGTGGAATAGGTGCGCAGTGGCATCGACAGATATTCGCCGAGTTCGGTGAATTCGGCGATCTCATCGATCTTCGACAGCATCTGCTTGCGCGTCTGTCCGAGGAAAAGCCCGCGGATGATGATGTTCTCGAAGCCGGAGATCTCCGGATCCATACCGACGCCGAGGTCGAATACCGGCGCCACCCGGCCGCGGATGCGCGCGCTGCCGCGCGAGGGTTCGTAGATTCCCGAAAGCAGCCGCAGCAGTGTCGATTTGCCGGCGCCGTTATGTCCGACCAGGCCGACCCGATCGCCCTCTTTCAGCGAAAGAGTAATGTCGCGCAGCGCCTCGACCACCACCACATCGGACTGATTGCGGCCGATCGCACCGCCGGCCTTGCCGAGGAATGCCTTTTTCAGCGACCGCGATTTGGCGTCGAAGATCGGGAACTCGACCCACGCCTGGCGGGTTTCGATACTCACATGGTCGGTCATCGGCCCGATCTCCTATACCCAGTACGGCACGCGCGAGCGGTACTTCTTCATGGCGAATATCGCCACGATCCAGCCGACCACGGTGATGGCGCCAACGATCCCCCAGTGATACAGATGCTGATCATCGCCGAGCAGCGGTGCGCGGACGATCTCCAGGTAATGGAAGGTCGGGATGATTTCGGCCAGCTTCGCGCGCTCGCTCACCTGACCGCCCTGGGATTCCAGGCTTTTGGTATTCCACATGACCGGCGTGAGCACGAACAGCATCAGCGTGAGGCTGCTGAGGATCGGCGCGATATCGCGGTAGCGGGTGCTGAAGATGCCGAACACGATCGAGACCCACATCGAGTTCAGGAACACCAGCCCCAGCGCGGGAATCGCCAAAATGGCGGTCCAGTGCAGTTTTTCCCAGACGCCGAATGCGACCAGCACCACCAGATAAATCAGCATGTTGTGTGCGAAGAACAGCAGCTGTCGCCAGACCAGGCGATAGACGTGCACGCTCAGCGCCGACGGCAGCTGTTTGATCAGCCCCTCATTGGCGATGAACACCTCCGAGCCCTCGAGGATGCTGGCCTGGATCACATTCCAGACGATGATGCCGACCGCCACATACGGCAGATAGGACTTGATCGATTGGCCGAGCAGGGCGGAGTACAGAATGCCGATCGCGGCGGCCTGCACACCGGTTGCGATGGTGATCCAGAACGGACCGAGCACCGAGCGCCGATAGCGCTGCTTGATGTCCTGCCAGCCCAGCGACAGCCACAGCTCGCGCTGCGCGAAGCCGCCGCGGAAATCCTTGAACGCGCGGCCGAAGGTTTGCGAATCCGAGATGATCGGGGTCGCCAGCGCGGTGTCCTGGTCCGACGGCGATGTTTCCGCGTCGGCGCTCACCGGATGCTCCGGCGCGATCTCTGCTTCAGGAGGTACGGAGGTCTCATCGGAACTCTCGTCGGTATGCGCTTGGCTGGTATCTGAACGCACTGAACCCTCTTCAGGACGGTCCGAGCCCTCATCGGGACGCGCCGTATTCACATCGGAGACCGAGTCGGGGCGGGCGGCGGCGGACGGCACGGTGCACGACACTACCCTCGCGAATCCCCGCGGCGTGAGCGGCAGGGCCCGGAGGCGGTAGCGGAGTGTAACCAGTCGGGCCCCGCGAATCGCCGCGAATCAGCCACCGCCGCCCCGGCTGGCACTCGACTCGGATCTACTCAGAGATATTGTCCGGAGCCGCCGGTCGCCGGATTCCACTGGCTCGCGCGCGGGTCGGCCGCGTGGATGCCGGGCGGCAGCGCACCCTGACGCATCTGTTCCAGCTGCGCCCGTGCCGCCATCTGCTGGGCGAACAGCGCCGTCTGGATGCCGTGGAAAAGACCTTCCAGCCAGCCGACGAGCTGGGCCTGAGCAATGCGCAGTTCGGCATCGGAGGGCACCGCGTCATCGGTGAACGGCAGCGTCAGCCGCTCCAGTTCCTCGCGTAATTCCGGTGCAAGACCCTGTTCGAGTTCGCGTACCGAGGATTTGTGGATCTCGCGCAGCCGGGTCCGGCTCGCATCATCCAACGGAGCGGCGCGGACCTCTTCCAGCAATTGTTTGATCATGGTTCCGATGCGCATGACCTTCGCAGGCTGCTCGACCATATCGGCGAGCGATTCCTCGACGTCGTCCTTGTTGTCCGCATTGTCGGATTTCTTGTCGCCGTCGGAAACGACCTGCGCGGTAAAGGGCGTGTGCGAGCCGGACTCGGCGGGAATGGCCAGCGGCCTACCGTCCGGCCCGATCACGACAATGGATTCAGCGGCTCCATCCGATTGCGTCATGGTCCCTATCATGTCGCGTCCGGCGCGAACGCGCTAAGTCGGTGGCCTCCGATCAGGTCACTGGGTCGGTGCCGCGGCGCTGAGGTGGCGTCTATTCTGTTCGGGTCGTGTGGTTCGGATTTGCTGAAAGTCGGTTGCCATGCTGAGTTCCAGTTCACTGCACCCCCGCCCGCCGGCGAGAGGGAACGCGGTTACGCCGGCTAGCCCGCTGCCCTTAGAGTGGCCAACATGACTTACGACGTCGCGAGGGTTCGGGGCCTGCTACCGTCCCTGGGCGACGGCTGGATCCATCTCGACCCGCAGGGCGGAATGCTGGTCCCGGATTCGGTATCTCGTGCCGTATCAACAGGTTTCCGAACCTCTTCGTTTTCCCATATCGGCCGCAATGGTGCCGCCGTTCGCAGTGCCGCGATTCTGGACGCGGCGCGCGAGGCCGTCGCGGATCTCGTCGGCGGTGATCCAGCGGGCGTCGTACTCGGACCGGACCGTGCGGTTTTGTTGGCCTGGTTGGCGGAGTCACTGAGTTCGCGGCTCGGTCTCGGCACCGGGATCGTGCTGTCGCGATTGGATGATGAGGCGAACGTCGCGCCGTGGTTGCGGATCGCGAATCGCTACGGCGCGCATGTGCGCTGGGCCGAGGTCGAGATCGAGACCTGTGAGATGCCGTCGTGGCAGTTCGAGGAATTGATCGGCCCGACCGCCCGGCTGGTCGCGCTGACCGCAGCATCGCCGATCGTCGGTTCGGCGCCCGCGGTGCGGGTCGCGGCGGATCGGGTGCACGAGGTGGGTGGTCTGCTCGTCGCCGATTGCTTCGGCGCCGCGCCGTATGCCCTCATCGATATCGACGAACTGAATGCCGATGTGGTCGCGTTGAGCGCGCCCGCGTGGGGTGGTCCGCAGATCGGCGCGCTGGTCTTCCGCGATCCGGCCTTCTTGGACCGGATTCCGTCGATGTCGTTGAACCCCTACGCGAAGGGCGCCGAACGCCTCGAGGTCGGCGGCCATCAATATGCCCTGCTCGCCGGCCTGACCACCTCCATCGACTTCCTCGCGGGCCTGGACGAGCGCGCCCGTGGCACCCGCCGCCAGCGCCTGGAAATCTCCATCACCTCGCTGCAGGACTACCACGATCAACTTTTCGAGCACCTGATGGATGTGCTCGACAAAATCTCCAATCTGACCGTCATCGGCCGCGCCTCGACCCGTATCCCCACCGTCAGCTTCACCATGGCGGGCATGCAGGCCGAGAAGGTGGCCGCCAAACTCGCCGACGCCCGCATCGGCACCCTCAGCGGCGTCCACGGCGGCAGCCGGCTGTTGGACGCGCTCGGCGTCAATGACGAAGGCGGGGCCGTCACCGTCGGCTTGGCCCCGTACACAACGAAATTCGAGATCGATCAGCTCGGTCGGGCGCTGGCCGCGCTGGAGTGACCGCGGGTGCCGCATCGAGGTGTCCGGCGTCAATATCGCTTCGGCTGACCCCACTGATTACTCGGCCGCTCCGGCATCGCATCGGCGACCTCTCGGGGCGCGACCGCATCGGCCGGCGCGATGAAGTCCAGATAGATCCACTGCCCATTGGTCTCGACCGGCACCTCGATACTGGCAATCCAACGCCCGTCCACGAGTCGATGCCACGCCCGCTGCCTGGCCACCATCCGACCCGACAAGACGAGACCGTATTTCTTGACGCGCGCGGACACCTCGCGCGGCGGTGATCCTTCCGGCGGAAGCACACGATCGATGTCGACGTAGATCGGCAGGAGCGGTGAGTACGGCCGCCAGACGTCTCGATGTCGATTATCGAACATACATTCGAGTATGGCATCGATGATGTGTCACGCAACAACTCTGTTCGGTATCGGCAGAGCCCACACTGGGCGTCGAGGATCTTCAGGGCTCGTCGCACTGGCGCCGCACGCCGGAGTCACGCCGCGGTGTGTTCAGCGCGCTCGTCATCTCGGCCGGCCCGTCATTTCCCGGCCGGCTCGGGCTCCTCGGCGCCGTGCACAATCTGCTCACAGAGCTCGACCCCGGTCAGCGCGGAAGTGCGACCGCCCTGACCGCGGCGGATGGTGCTCATCCGGACGGCATCGGGCTCCAGCGCTTCGATCACATGGCGCACTGCGTAGGCCGGATCGGCGCGCTCCCCGCAGGTGAATACATCGACGAAGGCCGCGCCGATCTCTGGGTAGGTATGTATGGAGGCGTGCGACTCCGACAGCAGCAGTACAACAGTGACCCCTTGGGGTACAAAGCGTTTGGATGCGATGTCGAGCACCGTGGCACCGGCTCGCGTGACCGAGTCGGTGAGCAGGGTGCACAGCAGATCCTCGTCGTCGAGCCGATGTGAATCGACGCCTTCGAATTCGGCAATCACATGTCGGCCGAGGAATTCCCCGACTGCGGTCAATTCCGTATACCCTTCTCTCACAGTCTTTTCCATGCCTCGCTCAGTACCGTGCGCAGTATCGACTCCATCTCGGCGAAATGGGTTTCGCCGCAGATCAGCGGAGGGGCGAGCTGGATGATCGGGTCACCGCGGTCATCGGCCCGGCAGTACAGTCCCGCCTCGAAGAGTGCCTTCGACACATAACCGCGCAGCAGCGCTTCCTTCTCCTCGGTGCTGAACGTTTCGCGAGTCGCTTTGTCCTTGACCAGTTCGATGCCGAAGAAGTAGCCGTCACCCCGGATGTCGCCGACAAGGGGCAGGTCGTAGAGGCGTTCCAGATAGGAGCGGAAGACGTTGGTGTTCGTGCGAACGTAGTTGTTGAGCTGCTCCCCCTCGATGATGTCGAGGTTGGCCAGCGCTACGGCCGCCGCCACGGGATGCCCGCCGTAAGTGATGCCGTGCGCGAACCAATCGCGTTCGGCGCGAAAAGGTTCGGCCAGGCGTTCGTGTGCGATCATCGCGCCGAGTTGGGCATAGCCGGAGGTCAATCCCTTGGCGCAGGTGATGATGTCGGGCTGGAAGTCGTAGCGTTGCGCACCGAAATACGATCCGAGCCTGCCGAATCCGCAGATCACTTCGTCAGAGACGAGCAGGACGTCATAGTGGTCGCAGATCTCCCTCACCCGGCGCAGATAGCCGGGCGGCGGCGGGATGCAACCGCCCGCGTTCTGTATGGGTTCGATGAAGACCGCCGCCACGGTGTCCGGCCCCTCTTGCTCGATCGCCTCGGCGATCTGGTCGGCGGCCCACTGCCCGAAGACGAACGGATCCGCGGCGCGGTCGGCCCGCCGGTAGTAGTTGGTGTTGGGAACCCGGACCACCGTCGGCACCAGCGGCTCGAAATCATTACGCACAGTGGGCATTCCGGTGATGGACAGCGCGCCCATCGAGGTGCCGTGATAGGACATGGAACGGGAGATGGCCTTGTGCTTGAGCGGACGCCCGGTGCGCCGGAAGTAGGCACGAGCCAGCTTCCACGCGGTCTCGACCGCTTCGGAGCCTCCGGTGGTGAAGAAGATCCGGTTGAGGTCGCCGGGCGTCAGATCGGCGAGCCGCTCCGCCAGTTCGATCGCGGGTTGGTGCGCATATGACCAGATCGGGAAGTACGCCAGCTCGCTGGCTTGTTTGGCGGCGGCCTGGGCGAGTTCCTGCCGGCCGTGACCGACCTGCACCACGAAGAGGCCGGATAGTCCGTCGAGGTAGCGGCGGCCGGCCGCGTCGTAGATATAGGGGCCATCGCCGCGCACCATGACCGCCGCGGTCGAGGTGTCCTGGGAGGCGTGTCGGGTGAAGTGCATCCACAAGTGGTCGGAGACGGCGTTGTCGGCGCCGAAGTCTTGAATGGTCACAGTCGCTGCCTGCAATATCATGGGCCCGCTTCAGCGGGACCCGTGTGTAGCCGATGAGTCACTGAAAGCGTGTCGCGTTCCGATGCACTCGGATAGATAGGGAAATCCCTACGTCCGTGCCGGCCGGTATTTCTGCGCAGCGACCACCGGCGCCGGGCACTCGAACGAATCATCCGGGGCGCCAAGCTATTTCCGGCGGATTGAACGCGTGCCGCGACGACGGATCGTATGGAAATTCCCGCATCGAAGCTGTCCCTGCCATGACAGGACACCGGCATGCGGGCTCGTTACGATGCAGCGAATTTCACGAATACTCCGCGAAACCCGCTGTCAGTGCTTGGAGGTGACATGTCAGGGTCGTCGGGATTCATTCGGCCCCTGGTGGGCCGTGTCGAAGTCAGTGTGCAGCACCCGCTGAATCGAGCCCGGGTACGCAAATTCTGTCGGTTATGCGTGGGGAGAGGTACGTTCCGCCTCGACGAAGGAAGAGGACCATCGTGCCGACCAGCTCGTCGACGTCGGCGAGGTGAGCGCGCACGGTCGTCGCAGGTCCGGACCGCTGCTAGCCACGCTCCGTAGCCGCTGTAGCTAACCTCATCCCATGACCGACGAAACCTTGTACCCCATATGGAAACTCGACCTCGCCGAGGAAGGCGTGATATTTGATGAGCTCACGTTCTCGGTGCGCGACAACAAGTCCGGCGAGTCCATCGGTCTCAGCGGGATGGAGTGGTTCCTCGGCAGGCTAACCACGTCCACAACGCGGACGGTCCTGTACGACGTCCGGGTTCGTGCCGAGAAGCCGCCGACTGTCGGCACGTGGTCCAAGGACGCAGTGCTGGGGTCGAACGCTGGCTGAGATGGTGTCCTCGGGCAGTGGCGATACGCAACTGCCCGTGCCAGAGACATCGCGCCTTCGGCTTGGGAGACGCGTTTAGCTCGGCCAATACGGGCCCGCATCGGGGCGAATGCTCGAGTGATCAACTGGACATGCCATGTACATCAATGCCCACCCGGACATGCACCCCGTGTTGATCCTCGAGGCGCTGCTGACGATCGGCATTGTGCCTCCGGATCACCAACGCTCGAAATGAACGTCGGTTGAATCGGGACCCGGCTGGTTCGAGGCAGCGCTGATCCAATCTCGGTCGGCTGGTGCCTGATATCTATCCGGCCGATCGCGCCGGGCTCACGGTGGTGAGCCGGCGCGAACTACTTCGGTTGCCGCGAGCATGGTCAAGCTACTGTGCACAACGGCACTGGAAATCATCCGACTGTCGCAACTGGAGTGCGTCGGACGAGGTCCGACCGGGCGTCGTGCGCCGGGGCTGCTGCCCGCCTACCTCCAACGGTCGCCCTCTGCGCGGCTATCCGCCTATCTCGACGCGCTGCCGGTAGGTGGACGGCTCTGCCAGGTTTCGGACGATCCAATCCGCGACATTGGCCCGCACTGCCGTTCCTGCCTTGGCGAGATGTCCGCCCACCGACAGCTGGTACGTGGAAGTCGGCTCGCCGTCCACGAGCATCGGCACGCGCACGATTGTCCAGTCCAGCCCGGAGTCGGCCACCACCGTCTCCATTCGGGCCAGGTCGGCGTGGATTTCACCGTAGACGCGTGTTGCCACCAAATGGGTGACCTGGCGTTGGAGGAACGGTAGGTGGTCGGTGGACAGACCTGCCGACGACATGACGATCAGCCGGCGCGTCCCGGCGTTCTGCGCCGCGGTGACGATGTTGCCGAGGCCGTCGGAGAACAGTGTCGTGCGACCGCGACCGAGCACGCCGAGTGCCACCGCGACCGCGTTCTGCCCTGCCATGGCTGTCGCCAGATCGGCCGGATTGTGGACATCGCCGCGCACTGTGTTCAGACCAGGGCGGGTGGTCACCCGACTCGGATCGCGAGCCAGCCCGGTGACCGTGTGGCCATCCTGCAGTGCTCGATCAACCAGCAAGCCCCCCGTGCGACCTGCGGCTCCTACCACCAGAACGTTCATGTGCTCGCCTCTTCGTTGCCCCGCACGGTCGGGTGACCGGCGTCTAAAATTTATTTAGTCAGATAGTGTGTATGAATAATAGCTCGGCGGATGTGCTTCGGCGCCGAACACTTACGAACTCAGGGAGAACTCATGGGCGCGCAGTATCCGGATCTGAAGGGGCGCGTGGTGGTGGTGACTGGCGGCTCACGCGGTATCGGGGCCGCCGCGAGCCGCGAGTTCGCTCGACAGGGAGCAAGGGTCGCGGTGATCGGCCGGGACGAGGCGGCGCTCGCCGCGGTGGTCGGTGACATCGAGCAGGACGGCGGCACGGCACTGGCGGTGCCGGCCGACTGCACCGAAGAGGACGCGCTCGCCGCGGCCGCCGCCACCATAACGAGCACCTGGCAACAGCCCGCATCTGTATTGCTCGCGTTCGCGGGCGGCGACGGCCGACCGACACCAACGATCGACCTGGAGCCGCAGCGTTGGCGCGCGACGTTGGCGGACAACCTCACCGCGACCTTCCTGACCGTGCAGGCATTCCTGCGGACCATGGTCGATGAGGGGCGCGGTTCGATTGTCACCATGGCCTCCACGGCAGGACGGTTGCCCGGCGGGGCCAGTGCGGCTTACGGGGCGGCCAAGGCAGGCGTTTTGATGTTCACCCGGCAGCTGGCCCTGGAGGTGGCCAGTTCCCAGGTCCGGGTCAACTGCCTCGCTCCTGGCGCGGTTCGCACCGAACGTACTGCCGCGCAAATGTCGGCTGATGTCCGGCGGCGGGTCGCAGCGGCACACCCGCTCGGTCGCATCGGCGAGCCGGCCGACGTGGCGCAGGCCGCTCTCTTCCTTGCATCGGACGCGTCCTCATGGATTACTGGTCAGACGATCGATATCAGTGGCGGCCGGGTGATGATGTAGCGTTCGCTGGTCGATGCCCCGACCGGGGAGGCGATCGACCGGATGCGGTGTCAGCGATACTGCTCGCACGCCCGCTCGGCGACCGGCCGAGCAGGTGAGAGGTACGGATGAGCCCAAGGCCATACAACATGGGTCGTCGACGCGAATTGGTGGACGAGACCCGCGCCCGCATCCTCGCAGCGACCCGCGATCTTCTGGTCGCCAAAGGGATGGTCGCCATTGATGCGATCGCTCGCCAGGCCGATGTCTCGCGTGCCACCGTGTACTACCAGTTCGGTACCAAGATCGGCTTGTTGGAGGCGCTGTGTGACGAGCTGGCCGAGGGCGGGGGCATGCGGCGGATCGCCGAGGCATTCGGTCAGCCCGACGCACGTAGGTCCCTTCATATGTTTGTCGAGGTCATCGCGGACTTCTGGGCGGTCGATCGGGAATGCACACGCCGCCTGCGTGGGCTCGCCGCCCTGGACCCTGATGTCGGCGAGGTCATCGCGGGACGGGATGCCCGGCGTCGCGCCGCCGCCACAGCTATCGCTACCCGGCTCGATGCCGGGCCGCTCTTCGCTCCCACCCTGTATACATTGACCAGCTTCGAGGTATTTGATTCCATGGCGGCAGACCGTCCCATCCGCGAAGCCACCACAGCCATACGGGCGCTCCTCGATGCCGCCTTGGCGATTCCGCCATCGCCGTCGACGTTGAATTGTTGAGGCCAGCGGTATCGAAGCGCACATCCCTCCCGCGCAATCGGTAGCGTGCGCGTTCAGGTGACTTGTGGTACGGCACAGGACATGTGTGGGTTGCTTCGCGCTCCGAGCACTCTTGCAGGAAAACACGTCGCCATCGAGCCGAATCTTGTCACCGACATAGCGGGTTAATTCAATGATCAGCTGCTGCTGGACGTAATGCCAGGTTCGGGCCTTTCGCGCACCATGATCAACGGCTCTCAGCACCTGGTTCCTGTTGACCGCTGGCCGGACAGAGCTCGAAAACCCTGCCCGCCCTATGGTTTCTGCGGAGACGGAGGGATTTGAACCCCCGGTCGCTCTCGCGACGCTCGCTTTCAAGTCGAATATCTGAGGTCCGCTCGTCGTCTGCCGACGTCCATTCCCCTACGCGAAGTGGCGAAATGCTTCCGTAGGGGTTTCGTCGTGTCCGGGGTCGTATGGGCGAGTTGTGACAACGACGTGACACATCTGCATGTCTGGTGACTTCCCTTCCCCTGCTTCCTCATACTGGCCATCTCTGAGCCGAGGGAGGGCGTGTCAAGGGCGTTGTTTCCCTTGACTCGTCCAAGTGAGGTCAGACAATTGGGCCGTGAGGAGGCAGGGATCTACGCAACCCCGTGCCGCCACGTCGGCAACGTGAGATGCGGTGGGTAGCAGGGGTGATGGGGGCCGAAGCCCCCGGGGTGGTTTAGGTGCCGTCGGTGCCGCAACCGTTGCACAGCAGCAGGGTGCCGTCGAGGTACCAGCTGCCGTGTTGGATGGGGCAGGCTTTGGGCTGGTAGGGCCATTCCCAGCCGGGGAAGTGAGCCTGGCCCACCTCGACGGGGCGGCCGTAGGCACAGTCACGCGTGCTCACGATGGTCCAGGTGCCGCCGATAACGGAGATGTCGGGAAGCTGGTCGACGGGGTAGCTCATGAGTGGTCCCTTTCCTGCGTTCGGTGATCTGGGCTCCGCCCGAACCAGGCCGCGCCCGCCCCGGCAATGGCTCGGCACCCGAGGGGGTGCGCGGCCCTACTGTTCGAGATTCCGCAGCGTGGAGGTCCGGGAAAGTCGCCGCGTGCCCCCTCGGGGGTCGACACCGCTTGGCCATTGCCGGGGTGGGTGTGGTCTGGTACGCCTGTGGCAGATCGCTGGGCGCAGGAAAGGGACCGCGCACGCTGCCCCGTCGACCAGCTTCCCGGCATCGGTGGTGAGGTGGCACCTGGACCATCGTGACCGCGTGACTGCGCCTACGGCCGCCCCGTCGAGGTGGGCTCACCCGCGGCTGGGAATGGCCCTACCAGCCCGAAGCCTGCTTACGCGGCGGCTGATACCTCGACGGCACCCTGCCCCGGCTGTGTGACGGTTGCGGCACCGACGGCACCTAAACCACCCCGGGGGCTTCGGCTCGCATCGCCCGTGTGGAAGGTGACCAAGGACCTTTGTCCGGAGTCGTGGAGTCAACCGCAGCGCGTGAATTGCAATGCAGGCCAACCCAGAGCAGGGCCACGTAGCTAGCGGTCGCGATACCACCAACCTCACCGCGGATTCGTTCAGCAATTCACTCGCTCCTGGTGAGCGGCTTGGTGATTGGGCAGAGTGGCGGCGGATTCGGCTGACTGGTGACGGCTTGGTGGCCACCTACGCGGGTTCGGCAGGCTGGTCTTATGAGGCAAGCGAGCGAAGCTCGTGCGGCAGCACCGTATGAGAGTCGTCGCGCTGGTGGCCGTCGATCGGGCAGAGTGCCGGCCGATCCGGGGTCGGTGATCCGTTCAGCAATTCGCTGTCGGGCGTGATCGTGGCCAACGTCGGTGGCTCGGGGCCGGTGCTGTCTGAGCATTCGGGAGTTCGGGCCGTCTGCTGGTAGCGCATGGGTGCCGCCGACGCGCCCGGTGGCCCGCCAGCGTAGCCAGGGACGCCGGTTGCGCGGCGGCGGCGCGCATGCGCCGCCGCAGGCGCCTTGACTCTATATAGCGAAATTCGGCAACCACTCTGTGCGGTGACGGGCGCTGTGCGACTGAGGTATCCGACACGGAGCTGTGGAATCGGTTGCCGTTCTTGCGATTCGGCTCGGCTGCTCGAGTAGGCTGGGATCACCTCCAGCTCAGGGGCGGTGTGGCAGTTGGTCCAAGCCGCATCGCGCCGAGGAGGGAGGTGGTGGGAGATGGCGAAACATCGCCGGAGCAAAACAAAGGCCCCGGTCGACTACGGCATTGTCCTTGCAGGGGCTGCCGTGATCGCCGGGGCGCTCATGTTGGTCCGCCGAGTTCGACGGGCTAGCTAATTCCATCTGGGTAGGGCGTCGGCTGCAATGGCGTCCTACCCGCTCGGCATCACATACGTGACATGGCTGATGCTACTTGACTATGTCTTGCCGCGGTAGGTGGTCGGCGCGTAATGCCAGTGGGGGAAGTCGTGAGCAAGCGCAAGCGCACGCCGCTCGATGATTGTCCGGCGAGAGGTTAGGTCGTTGTCGTCCACGTGAGCCGCCTGAGCTGTCGTCTGACCCGGCCATTTCCGGTACAACAGCCCGACTTCCACTGAGAAGTAGCCGTCTGCAACCGCGTTTGCGGCCAGAAGTAGCCCGGTGTCTTCGGATGCAGGTAGCCCCATCCAGCCGCCGAGGGCAAGGACGAGTTCGGTTCGGATACACAGCGTCGCCGGATGTACCTGGGCGCGGTATCCGTGCGATTGCCAGTGAGCTAGGACCGCACCCGGGGTGAGAATGCCTTCTTCTGGGTCGTTGTCGAATCCGACTGTCGAACCGTCCGGCAGAAGATCGAGGACTCGCGAGGTGGTCCATCCGGTGTCGCTACGCTCAAGTGCGGCGATATCACGTGATAGGACTCCACTGGCGAGTTGATCGTCTGCGTCAAGGACCTTCACAAGTTCCCCGTTGACGCGGCCGAGTGCGAGCGTGCGCGCTACACCTGGCCCACCGTGGCGTCCGGCCGCGAACCGAATCCGATGGTCGTTGGGGAGCATGGCAGAGGTACCAGCCTCTTCAAGTCCGTCCGCCTGGACGATCCATTCCCAAGTCCAACCGCTTGGCAACTCCTGGGACACGAGAGATTCGTACGCCTCCGCGAGATATTCGGGAACGGCCTGGTAGACCGGTGTAACGATAGAGATTACGTGATTCACTGTGACCACCTTTCGAGGCGGGTTTCGTATTCGAGTTCGGTTCGGTCGCCAGGCAAGGTCACATCAGCGATGTCCACGACTGTGCCGGTTGTGTCAATCAAAGTCTTGTGAATGACAAAGACCGGTACACCCGGCCCTATCCCGAGTTGTTCGGCTTCCTTTGGGGTTGGGGGCCTGGTCGTCACTTCTTCGATTACGCGTTCGATCTCGATCCCGACCGTGCTCAGCTGGTGCATCGTGCCACCAGGCCATGGCTCGTTCGAGTCGTCCAATAGAGCCGGATTCGCTGAGACCATGTCGTAGACCAGATAAGACCGGGCCAGGTTGAAAGGGGTGTGCTCGTCCTTGGACCGGGTGCGGAAATCGCGCTGTAGCAGCTTCGCGCCGGTGTGAATGCCGAACTCGATTGCAAGTTCCTTGGTCGCTTTCACGACGGTGTACTTGGCTTCGAAGACCAGGTCATCGACGTCCAGACCGGTGTCGCGTTCGGTGGCACCTGTGGCCGCCCGCTCGTCATTCGACTGATGCACTCGTGTCTTGTCGAAGTGGTTGTTTGTGTTGCTGCGTCGGACCTTTCGACGCGGTGGGCGGACGAATACGCCTCGCCCCTGTTGCGAGTCGATGAGCCCCTCGTTCCGGAGGACATCGAGGGCCTGCCTGACCGTCGGCAGACTCACGCCGTACTGCTCGCTGAGGGTTGGGGTGGTCGGCAACTGACTGCCTGCCGACAGTTGCCCTGACCTGATCGCTTTGCGCAGGTCATCGGCGAGCTTCTCGTATTTCAGCGCCATAGCTTCAGCTTATTCCTCACGTTGTCTTGACAAGTGGTCTGGGGCTCTGTCATTCTAGTTGTACGGTTAACAAGACAACCGGACAACATGACAAGCATCGCACAAGGAGCTGACATTCAATGGCACTCAAGGACATGTGGCTTTCCACCGAGTTCCGTACCGCGTTCCCGATGGGGGTGTTCCTGCTCGGCAGCATCGAGGCCGTCACCGAGTTCAACCAGGACCGCAACGCGCCGAAGCGTCACCAGCTCGATTTCGATCGCGACGGCAACGGCACCGGCAAGCGCCTGTGGAAGGCCACGATCATGGACCCCACGGGCGGGAAGGCGGCACAGGCCAGCTTCGATGTCGTGTTCGTCTCTGATCATCAGCCGGTTCCTTCGACTCCGGAGATCTCGCCGGGCCTGCGCCCGATCGAGCTGGAGGGGTTGATGCTCAAGCCGAAGGTTGTCGGTAACGGTGAGTTCAAGTCGATCGGCTGGAACATTCGGGCGACCGGCATCGTGGGCGACAACTCCGGTGCGAAGGTCAACCAGTCGGCTGCCTCGAAGGCTGCGTGATCGCGATGACACACATGCTGGTGAGCAGCGGCGTCATCGGTGGTGTGACTGCTGAGTACGTCCCTGCTGCGGAAGACGACGCGTTCTCGGCGTATGTGCGGATGTGCTTCAACGGTACCGATGCGGGTGCCGCGACGGTGTTTCTCGATATCGAGGATGTTCGGTATCTCGCCGAGGTGCTGCCGGGGCTATTGATGGCCCATGATGCCGCCGAGCATGCTGCGGCTGAACGGGATGCGATCCAGGCTGAGGCGGCCTGAGATGGACGCGGCGGATCGGCAGTCCAAGGGGATGGCGTGGGCTCGCTGGTCCGCCGTTCTCGTTGTCGTGGTCATCGGGGTCGCGGCGTTCGTGTTGTCGTTCGCGGCCCTACGTGACCTCGCGATCAAGGCTCATACTCCCGAACCGCTGGCGTGGCTGTTCCCGGTCATTGTGGACGGCACCATCATTCAGGCCACTATCGCCGTGTTGGCGTTGGCCGAGAGCGACGACCGCAAGTGGTTCGAACGTGTCCTGGTTGCTGGGGCTGCGGTCTCGATCGGCGGCAACATCGCTCACGCTCTGGTGTCGGGTCACGGGATCGGTGCTGCTGTGCTCGCGGTGATCGCCCCGGCTGCTCTGTTGATCGATACGCACGGGCTGGCGGTGCTGTTGCGCAAGCGGCAACCCACGCCGGTCGAATCAGACGAGCCTGCAACGGATTCCGTTCCCGTGGACGCTTCGGCTCCGCAACTCCCGGATTCCGTGCTTGAGCCTGTTGAAGTTCCTGCGCCCGCTGTGGTGGCCGAGGTCCCGGTTGCGCCCATGGTCTCCGCGCCGGTGCGAACCATCCAACCCATTCCCGCCCGCCCGGCTGCTCCGCTGCTGCCTGCCGCGGCTCCGCTCACCATTTTCTGAAAGGTGTTGATTAGCAATGAATTTGATGTTCCTGCGTCAGCTGTTCGGCTTCCCACCGCCGCCAGTGCGGATGGAAACCGGTTATGACCCGGATCAAGACGTGGTCTTCCTGAAGCTGGGGCGCAAAGGGGTTGCGCTGTCACCGCGCGAGGTGTTCTGGCTGATCGAGGATCTGCGCGATTCGGTGGATGAGCAGGTCCGCAGCGTCGGAGCCGACCAACAGTCGCCGGTCCCTGCCGCGTCGTTTCCCGGTGAGGTGGAAGCGTTCTGCCACCGACTCCCCAACGGGGAGCTGGCTGTGGTGATGGAGATCGGGAGCGAGACGACCGTTCACGCCTCGGTGCGGATGGACTACGACCAGGCCGAGGCACTCGCGGTTGAGTTGGTTGACGCCGTGGCCGAGTTCGGCACTGCTCGCGGGTCGGAGGTGGCGTGATGTCGAAGTCGTTGCTGCTGCCCGTGGGTGTGGTGTTCGCCGCTGTGGTCGTGTCAGCGGCTCCGGTGGCCGTGGCTGATCCGTCTGGGTGCGTGATGTTCTGCCAGAACCAGCCCTCGCGCCCGTCTCCCGACAAGTGCGCGATGTTGTGCGAACCGACACCACCGCGTGATGAGAGTTCCTGTGGCCAGTTCTGCGTGCTGAACAACCGGTGGGATCGGGGGACGCGCTGATGAGTTTCGCAACCATGTTGCCCCCGCTGGCTGCGGCGGCCGGTGGTGTGGGTATGGCGGCGCGGATGGCGTATTGGTCGCGGCGCAAACCCGCTGCCCGTGTGGAGACGGTCGCTGATTGGGTGGGGGCGGCACCGCTGCCGTTGAAGACCTCGATCCTGGTGTTCTGTGATCGCCAGCAGGAGTTGATGTTGTGGCGTGAGCTGGGTTTCGGCTCCAACGATGAGGGCTTCCCCACGGTCCTGGATGTCGAGTACACCGCCTACGGGCTGGATGTGGACGTGCAGATGCGTGGTGGGCACAAGATCTCCGATTGGACCGATCAGAACACCCTGGACGCGTTCGCCCACTACATCGGTGTTCCCGAGGTGACCGCGCTGTCGTCGTCTCCCGGATTCGTCCGCCTGCAAGTGAGGGTGGTCGATACGTTGGGCCACCCGTCACCGGTCCCGGTGGTCTCCGATGACGTGGACCTGGAAGCGATCCCGGTCGGCGTGTTCGAGGACGGTCAGATCTGGACCATGCCGGTTCAGGGCTATCACGACCTGATCGCCGGAGGTATGGGCTCGGGTAAGTCGAGCCTGTTGTGGTCGCTGGTCAACGGGATGGGGCCGGCGATCCGTTCCGGGCGGGTGGATCTGCGGGTCATCGACCCCAAAGGCGGTATGGAGCTGGGGTTCCTGCAACCGCTGTGCACCCGGTTCGCCTGCACCAGCGAAGAGGAAATGGTCGGGCTGCTGGAAGAAACCGTCACCGATCTGCAGGAGGCCACGCAACAGTATCGGGGCAAGGTCCGCAAACCGGTTCCGACGCCGGAAAACCCCCTCGTGGTGACGATCATCGACGAGGCGGCCACGTTGTCGGCGTTCTCCACCCCGAAGATGCAGCAGCGTTTCGAACGCGCTCACGGTCTGCTGCTCTCGCAGGGTCGGGCTCCGTTGTATTCGGTGATCGAGACGGTGATCGATCCGTCGAAAGAGAATGTGCCCCAACGGCAGTTGCTTCCGTATCGGGTCGGTATGCGCATGGACGAAGCCGCCCAGGTCGCGATGATCCACGGTCAGGGCGCCCGTAACCGCGGCTCCTATTGCGACCGGATCCCGCACACGACACCGGGTGTGTGCTACGTGCAGGAAGACGGTACAGCGGGGTTCCGGCGTGCTCGGGCGTTCATGGTCACCGACGCCGATGTGGACCGGATCGTCGCGCAATACAAGCCGGTCCCGCGCCCGGTCGATTTGGCTGACTTCGCCGAGGGGCGTGCGGCATGAAGACCGGGTTCGTCACCGAGGTGCACGTGGTCATCTACTGCGACGTCTGCGGTGACACCTACACCGAGAACACCGGTGAGGGCATCTGCTTCGACACGGTCAACCAGGCGGTTGCCTACCTGACCTCCCGATCCGCCGTCCTCGGCTGGGTTTATGACGGCGACAAGGTCGTTTGCGACGGCTGCCAAGCCTTGGCCCGCTGTACCGAGGCTGGCCACACCTTCCCCGAACGGCGTATCGCCCTGCAGCTCAACAAAACCACCCGTCCCCGCACCTGCACCGTGTGCGGCATCTCCGAAACCGAGGCCCTGTCATGAACACCAACCACCGTTACGACGACAACGTCATCGACCTGCACGCCCGTCGCCGCTGCCAGCTCCAAGCCCGCGGCCTCGACCCGGTCACGGTCGCGGTTCACCTGCTCGCCGAAACCGGCGCAATCCCGGCCTGGGGCACCGATGACTACGACGGTGGGGACTGGGTGGCATGACCAGCAACGAGTCTTC
This sequence comes from Nocardia sp. NPDC051990, assembly GCF_040680755.1. NCBI lineage: Bacteria > Bacillati > Actinomycetota > Actinomycetes > Mycobacteriales > Nocardiaceae > Nocardia > Nocardia sp. NPDC051990. Next base: position 313,203 of record NZ_JBFAXH010000004.1, read on the forward strand.
ACGCGGCTATTGGAAGCCGGAGCGGGGCATGGACTTTCACCGGGTGCTGGTCTCCGCCGATCGTGGGCATCTGCGCGAATCGTGCGAGGTATTCGCCAACTACCTTCCCGATGCCATGGGGCAGCGCCAGATCCAGGTGAGCTTGCACAAGGAACACAACTTCGCCGCTGTGCTGCATATGGCCATGACCGTAGACGACGCCGTCGCGGTAGTTGGTGTGCTGCAAGCCGCAATCGGGCAAGCGACAGGTGGCCAGGGCGACGGGGAGGACCTGTCATGAGCGGCTCTGTGAAACCTGTTTCCCGACAACCGAATCCGATCGTCTCCGCAGCGGCGGCATCGGTCCGGAAACCACGCTCCAAGCGCAAGAACCTGCACGAACCCTGCGCGGACCAGCTGACCCTGTTCGAACCACGTGCGACAAGGACTTCGAAATGATCTGGTGGACAACGGCATTCGCAGGCGAGGCAATGGTCGCGGGAATGGTGGTGTGGCGGTTCCGGAGCCCGCGCACCTTCCGGCGGTGGATCAGCGCCCCAATCCGTGCCCGCTATCTCACCTGGTACCGGTACCGCCTGCGTTGGACCCGCCTGATGACCGCGGCCCGTCTCACTCTCACCACCGCCGACGGCGTCACCCGTGTTCCGCGGCTGCTGTCGGTCCGTATCGGCGACACCGTCGATCGAGTTCGGGTTCGGATGCCGCACGGTCATTGCCCCGCAGATTACGAGAACCGCACCACCCAGCTCGCCGAGGTCTTCGGTGTCCCGGGCTGTGACGCCGCGATCGTCGGCCCCGGAACAGTGGAAATCGTTCTCTACCAACAATTCTCACCCACAGCTATCGCCCTACAGGACGATCTGAAGGATGTGGCATGAGCGAGATGATCGACGGAGGCCGGACCGGGGATATCACCCTTGATCCGGCCTCCGGGCCATCCACCCCCCGCCAAACAGCGGCTGAGCGTCGCGCCCTGCCCGATTTCCGGGATATCGCCGAGGTGTTGGCTGATGAACAGCACATCTGCCGCCGCCCGGTGCCGATGCGGGCCGAGGACCCGAAAACGTTGCAGGTCACCTACATCGGGTCGCCGTGTAAGTCGACGATCGAATCGGTGTGCCCGGCATGCGCGGCCAAGGCCCGGTTTCTGCGGATGACCCAATGCCATGAGGGCTGGCACATGGACGCCGAACCCGTGGTCGACAAGCGCACTCCCACCCAACAGCAGAAGGACCTGGTGTCGGCGCGGTCGGACATGTTCGCCCAATACCAGCAAGCCGCCGATGACGGTGATCGCGAACTCATGGCCGGTATCCGGGAAGTCGTCGCTTCCCTGGATGTGGAGTTGCGTGGGTCGGGGTTTCGTGGCCGCCTCCCAGACTTCGACAAGTCGGCCACCGAGCGGCGTAAGCGTTCCACCAGCCGCCGTCAGGACGTGCCGGAGCTGCCGCGTAAGAAGGTTGCCAAGACCACCGTCGGGCGTGAGTACGCGGGCAAGTACCGGCCCTCGACGTTCGTCACCCTCACCTTGGATTCGTACGGGGCGGTGCACAAAGACGGCGCGATCGATTCGAAAGGTCGTGTGTGCGGGGACGGTTCACCGCGTGACCCGCAAACCTACGACTACCAGCGTGCGGCCCGGGATATCGTGCATTTCGCCGCGTTGTTCGACCGCTGGATACAGAACCTGCGTCGCGCGGTCGGCTGGGACGTGCAGTACTTCGCCACCGTGGAACCGCAGAAACGTGGTGCCCCGCACCTGCATATCGCAATCCGGGGATCGATCCCACACGCGGTGTTCCGGGCGGTCACCGCTGCCACCTACCACCAAGTCTGGTGGCCCCATCACGACCAGGAGGTCTACGCCGATTCCCGGATGCCGGTCTGGGACGCCGACGCCGGCACTTTCACCGACCCCGACACCGGGCAGCCGTTGACCGGCTGGGACGAAGCCCTCGACGTCATGGACCTGGTGGACGAGTTGGACCCCGCCCACGTGATCCGGTTCGGTGTCCAGGTCAAACCCATCGGCGTCCTCGGCGGCACCCCCGACGCCGACCGGAAGGTGCGGTATCTGACCAAGTACCTCACCAAGAGCATCGCCGAGATCATCGAACCCCAATCCCACCGTGCCGCCGAGCACTACGACCGGCTCCACGCCGAACTCACCCACACCCCGTGCTCGCCCCGCTGCCCGGTGTGGTTGCGCTACGGCATCGTCCCCAAGGGCGCCACCGCCAAGACCCAGCCCGGCAAGTGCAAGGGCAAAGCACACCGCCGTGACACCTTGGGCATGCCCGGTCGCCGGGTCCTGGCCTCGCGCCGCTGGTCGAACAAGACCCTGCCCGACCACAAGGCCGATCGCGCCGATTTCGTGCGGCAAACCCTCGCCGCGGTCGGGATCACCCCAGCGGATCGCTCCCACCTGATCATCACCCCGGTCGAAACCGGCGACAAGAACGTGCCACCCCGAGACCACCTGATCATGGCCACGGTCTCCCAACGCATCACCTGGCGCGCCCAATACACCAACGCCCTACTCGCGGCCAGTCCGCCAGGGCCGCAAAACACTTCGGCAATCCAGCAAGCCGCCGCATAGGAGGGGAACCCATCATGTCGAAACTGCTCACCGAGTCCGACGTCCGCAAGCTCATCCCGATCGGCCACAGCAAGTACTACGAACTGATCGGGTCCGGCGAACTGCGCTCGGTCAAGATCGGCCGTCGCCGGTTCGTCACCGAACAAGCCGTCACCGACTACATCGCCCGGCTCGACCAGGACGCAGCGGCATGAGTCGACGGCAGCTACCGCCGCAGATCGAGAAGATCACCCTCCTGAACGGCGAGATTCGCTACCAGGTCACCGCTGAGGCAGGAACCGATCCGACAACGGGCAAGCGTCGGCAGACTCGCAAGCGGTATCGGACCGAGAGGGAAGCACGCGATGCGTTGGGCAAGGTCGTCAATGCCGTTTCGAGTGGTTCCTACGTCGCTCGGTCGGTGATCACCATCGAACAGGCTTGTGCGGAGTGGCTTGACGGCAAGCGGATCGCCAAGAGCACGAAAGCGGCGTACCGCCATGCTCTCCAGCCTCTCCGTGATCGCCATGGGTCCCTTCCTGTTCAGCAATTGGCCAAGGCTCACCTCGACAACCTTGTGAGCGACCTGCAAGACGGCGAATTCGTCTACGCGCATGGGCGACCGTGCAAGACGTGGAACGCCCAGACCATAAACCCGATGCTGCGGATTGTCGGCAAGGTGCTCGACTCGCAAATGGGGCAGGGCCGTTTGGCGCGCAATGTCGCCGACCTGGTTGACCGGGTGCCAGGATCGCGGAAGGAGATGGATACCTACGACGCGGCTGAGGTTCGGAAAGTGCTCGCCGTCGCTGATCAGGTCCGTGCTGGGCACGCATGGCATCTGGCGCTGTCTGGCCTCCGTCGCGGAGAAATCGCTGGTTTGCGTTGGTCTGATGTGGATTTTAGAGCTGGAACGGTGACCATCACGAATACTCGGATTCAGGTTGACGGCGAGGTCATCGAGAAGGAGACCAAGACGGAGAAATCGAAGCGCACCCTGCCGCTTACGCCGGTGATCAGCGATGCCCTGAAGCGGGCTAAGGCTGCCCAGGCGGTGGAACGGCTGGAGTTGGGCGCCAGCTATGGCCCGGGTGAGTACGTGGTTTGCGATGAAGCCGGGCATCCGGTGCACCCGGATTGGCTGTCGCGAGAATGGCACCGGGTCTGTGGATCCGCCGGGGTGCGTCATATTCGGCTGCACGATGCTCGGCATACCTGCGGCACCCTGCTGCACCTTCAGAACGTGCCGATTGCGGTGGTGTCGGCGTGGCTGGGGCATTGCGATGCCGCGTTCACGATGCGCACTTACGTCCACAGCCAGCCCGACGCGCTGGCCGATGCCGCCCGGAGTTTGAACGCGGTTGTGACAAATCGTGACAAGACGGCGGGCGTTCGATCGATTCGAACACGCGGACTCCGCAGGCCAACAGCATGACCAGGGTGTCTGTTGCGGAGACGGAGGGATTTGAACCCCCGGTCGCTCTCGCGACGCTCGCTTTCAAGGCGAGTGCATTCGGCCGCTCTGCCACGTCTCCAGGCCAACGAGAGTACCCGGCGCCGTGCGCCGGCTGCCGAGGGGTCAGTCGGAATTGCCGATCTCATCGTCGACGCGGGCGAAGACCTCGCCGACCACCGCGAGTTGTTCGGGATTCAGTAGGTCGATGAAGTTGCGGCGGACCGCTTCGACGTGACCGGGGGCGGCGGCCTCCAGCCGACGCATACCTTCCTCGGTGAGTTCGGCGAGTACGCCGCGGCCGTCCTCGAGACAGGTGTTGCGGCGGACCATCTGCTGGATCTCCAAGCGGCGGATCTGATGGGTGAGTCGGCTGCGCGAGGACAGCACGCCGTCGGCCAGTTCGCTCATGCGCAGTGATCGGGCGGGGGCCTCGGAGAGCAGGACGAGGATCCGGTATTCGGCGAGGGTGAGGTCGGAATCGCGTTGCAGTTGACGGTTGAGTACCGTGGCCAAGCGTTGGTTACCGTCCATATAAGCCCGCCAGGCACGCTGCTGCGATGACGAGAGCCATTTCGGTTCGACAGGCGCGTGACTGTTCGGTTCGGCTTGCACGGGTCTATTCTAAGCCCGCCTGAACAGGGCAAACCCCGCCCAAGCGGGCATCAAAGACCTGGACAGACGATCAATCAACCCCGCGAAACTTGCGCCGAGCTCGGCAGGCAGCCCGATACCCGAGCGAACCTGTGCGCGGTCGTTGAAACGCGGATCTGTGCAGGTTCCGAGGCCGGAGCCGGAAGGCTCAGTGGGCTATCGCGATCCGACCTACCCGGGCTCGGAACCCGACGTCTGAGCGAGCTGACGCGTGGCGGACCGGTTGGCTGCCGCCGTGCGCTCCACCCACGCGCTCCCCGCCACATCGGCGAAGGCTTCGCTACGCAGCAACTCGCGCGCCCGCTCTTCCAAACCCGCAGCCGTCAATGGCAATTCGGGGACTGCACCACCAGTTCCGCCGGGTAGATCTCATGCTGGAAGTCGACAAAGCCGCGTACGTCAGGAACGCTGGTCCCCCGCACCTATCCCCGCAGGCAGCTCGCCATATTGTTGCCCGCGAGGCAGGATGGGACGGTGCGCGCTATCAAGCTGAACGGGTTCGGGGGACCCGAGGTGATGGAGTGGGTCGAGATGGCGGATCCGGTGCCAGGGCACGGGGAGGTGCTGATCGAGGTTGTCGCGGCGGGGGTGAATCGCGCGGATCTGCTGCAGCGGCGGGGGTTCTATCCGCCGCCGCCCGGGGCCAGTGAGGTCATGGGGTTGGAGTGTTCGGGCGTCATTGCCGAGGTCGGTGATGGGGTGCGGGATTGGCATGTCGGCGATCGGGTGTGCGCGCTGCTGTCCGGGGGCGGGTATGCGGAGAAGGTTGTCGTCGCCGCGACGCAGGTGCTGCCGGTGCCCGATGGACTCGATCTCGGTGCGGCGGCCGCGCTGCCCGAGGCGGCTGCGACGGTCTGGTCGAATCTCGCGATGACCGCCGGGCTGCACGTGGGGCAGTTGGTGCTGATTCATGGCGGCGGCAGCGGAATCGGTACGCACGCCATTCAAGTCGTGGTGAGCCAGGGTGCGCGTGTGGCGGTTACCGCGGGCTCGGCGCAGAAGCTGAAGCGGTGCCGCGAGCTGGGCGCGAGCGTACTGATCAACTACCGCGAGGACGACTTCGTGGCCGCGATCCGCGCCGAGGACGGTGCGGGCGGTCCCGGCGCCGACATCATTCTCGACATCATGGGTGCGGCCTACCTGTCCCGAAACGTCGAGGCGCTGGCACCGCACGGCCGCCTCGTGGTGATCGGCATGCAGGGCGGCGTCAGCGCGGAGCTGAATCTCGGTGCGCTGCTGTCCAAATGGGGCACGATCCACGCCAATAATGTCCGCAACCGCCCCGCCACCGGCCCCGAAAGCAAGGCCACCGTCATCGCCGAGCTGAACCGCCACATCTGGCCCCTGATCGCCGATGGCACCATCGCCCCGGTGGTCCACGCCGAACTCCCCATCACCGAAGCCGCCGAGGCTCACCGCCTCCTGGACTCCTCCGAAACCTTCGGCAAGGTACTGCTGAACATCCACGACGCCTGACCCGATCGTGCAGAAGCAGCCGCCTAGTGGTGGATGCGAGTCGAATCTGGTTGGCATGGCCCGGGTTTCCTTCAACTGACCGATGCCGGCAACTCGACCGCGGAATCTGGCCGAGGGGTGGGTTCGACGCTGACCTGACCCGACTGGATGAAGCGGTCGGGTCGTCGGCGTATGCATCTGTTGGCTAGCTGGTGCAACCTTTTCGTCCGGGTGGTCTTGCGGCAGGGTTCCGGCGGCCTGGTCGACCAGGCACGATGCCGTGATAGGGGCCGCCAGGCCGGCGACCGCAACACCGACGCCCGGTCCGCTATGGCGGTCTAAAGCCGAACATGACCGTCGGAGCGCCGAACGCTACGCCGAGAACGCCGAGAACGACGCCACGGTCGCGATCGATTTCGCGCTCTACGCGCTCGACCAGTGACTACGCCATCGTCGAGGCTGCCATCGCCCGCGCGGACGCCGACGAGTTCGCGGCCCAGAGCTGATCACGCGGGGTGGCGTAGCCATCGACCACTCCGGGCCGAAACTGCACAGAATACGGATGAATTGGAACTGATCCAGCGGGTCGCGGGCATCTCGGTGGCCTACTTGCGCACCGGCAGGCACGAAAAAATCCCCCCCGCCAGACTTGGGTTCCCGCGACACTCTCGATTGAGAGGCGACCGTGTCGTTTTCGAAGATGTGGCCATGTTCGGTGACCACCCGATCGGGTTGGTCGGTGCTGGGGTCGCGGTGGCCGAAGTTGCTGCGGTGTCGGGGATTACGCGGGCGCGGTTCTCGCTACGAATCGAACCCATAGCGCACCGACTTTCATTGCGCTATGGACCCGATCCAGGAGATATCTTGCGATTTTTCCTGGTTACGATGAGGCGCCGCAGACGCGATTGAGCTCGTCGGTGTAGGGGTTGAGATCGGCGACGTTCTCATCGATCAGCGCGTTGGCGTAGGCGGTGATGGCGTCCCTCTCCTGGCCCTGGGTGAAATCAGCCGGGACCCTCAGTCGGTCGGAGAGCGCTGTCGACGTCGCCACGTCCAGGTTTCCGCCGCTCATTTCGATCGCGGCGTTGATCAGGTCGATGGCCTTGGCGCAGGGAGCGGACTGGGCGTGTGCGGGTGCGGCGGGCAGAAGGAGTAACGCGGCAGCTGCTGCCGCAGAAACCGCAGCGGTGTAGGCCGTCGACTTGGCCATGATTCCTCCCGGAGAGACATGCGGTGCGGCAGATCTCGCATCGCTCGAACAAACAGGTCTGGTCGAGTAATAATGCTCGACCAGACCTGTAGTTCCTGTGCGCCCGAAGGGATTCGAACCCCTAACCTTCTGATCCGTAGTCAGATGCTCTATCCGTTGAGCTACGGGCGCATGCTTGTGTTCAGTTGTATAACCCCGGCGAACCGGAGTGTGGCGGAGGCGAGAGGATTTGAACCTCCGGTCCCCGTGAAGGGACAACTCATTAGCAGTGAGTCCCATTCGGCCGCTCTGGCACGCCTCCTGGAGCCTTCTCTTCGAGGGCACCGGTCCTTTCGAACCGCCGAAAAGGAAGGTTACAGTAGCCGACATCCAGATCGCAAAACGCCAGGTAATTACCGAAGATTGCTGTCGAACCAGTCGAAAATCCGGGCCTGGGAATCGACGAGATCGAAGTCTTCGTCGCCGCCGGATCGGTAGGCGGGGTGGTGCAGGCCGGGATAGGTCACTACGAGACTGGCGACCGCGGCGCTGGCGGCGGCGTCCCGGAGTTGATCGACTTGGACGGGCGGGGTGTCCGGGTCGTCGGCGCTGAAGAGCCCGAGCCATGGCGCCTGCAGATTCGGGGCCGCGCGGATGAGGGCGTCGGCTTCGTCGGTGAGCGGTTCGACGATGCCGGATGCGGCGACACTAACCGCGGCGCCGACGGGGCGATTGGTCGCCACCAGGAAGGCGGCGGTGCCCGCGTGGTCGAAGCCGAGCACGCCGACGCAGTCCGGGAAGACGCCGCGGCGGGTGAGCCAGTCGAAGCAGGCGTCGAAATCGTCGAAGAGCTCATCGCCGAAAACCTCCTGCGCCGGCTCGCTGTTGGTGCGATGGAACAAGTTGGGCGTGACCACCATCCAGCCTTCGGATGCCAGGGCTCTCATCAGTTCCAGCAATGACCCGGTGAACTCCCGGGCTTCGTGCAGCACCACGATGCCGCCGCGCGCATTGCCCTCCGGCTCGGCCACGGTGATGGGCACCAGGGCGCTGGCGATCCGATGCCGATTGTCGGTCGATTCTTGTGAGTCCGAACCGGAAATGATGTCGTCGCGACTACGTAGCGGCGCAATATCGTCGTAAATGCCCGACATGGAACCAGCGTAGGTGGATCCGCTGATCTTCGCGAGAAATTGCACGTGAGCGGCCCTGCCGACCAGATTTTCCGGTACCGGGCATATGGTTGAAACTGTGACAGTGCACATCCGGCCGGACCTCGATTCGATCCCGGCGTACGTCCCCGGCCGCAACCATCCTGGCGCGGTCAAGCTCGCCAGCAACGAGACCACCTTCGGTCCGCTCCCGGCCGCTGCCAAGGCCATTGCCGAGGCCGCGGAACTGGCGAACCGCTACCCGGACAATCAGGCCACCGAGCTCCGCGCGGCCATTGCGGACTTCCTCGGCGTCTCCTCGGCGAACGTCGCGGTCGGCTGTGGCAGCGTCGCGCTGTGCCAGGAACTGGTGCAGATCACCTGTGCTGCCCCGACCGACGAGGTGCTGTTCGCTTGGCGCTCCTTCGAGGCGTATCCGATCATCACCCAGGTCGGCAATGCGACCGCCGTGCGGGTACCGCTCACCCCGGAGCACGTGCACGATCTGGACGCGATGGCCGCCGCGGTCACCGAGCGCACCAAGCTGATCTTCGTCTGCAATCCGAACAACCCGACCGGCACCGCGGTCGGCGAGGCCGAGCTGGTCCGCTTCCTGGACGCGATCCCGGAGCACGTGCTGATCGTGCTGGACGAGGCCTATTTCGAGTACCTGCGGCTCACCCCCGGGCAACGCCCGAATGGTGTCGAGCTCGGGCGTGATCGGCCCAATGTCGTTGTGCTGCGGACCTTCTCCAAGGCGTACGGGCTGGCCGGACTGCGTGCCGGTTATGCGGTCGGCGATCCGGCGGTGATCACCGCGCTGATGAAGGTGCACATTCCGTTCAGCGTGAACCGGGTTGCCCAGGCCGCCGCGATCGCCTCGCTGGAGGCGCGGCACGAACTGCTCGAGCGCACCGATACGCTCGTCGTCGAACGCGATCGGGTGCGCGCGGCACTGCTCGCCGTGGGCTACGAAGTGCCGCCGAGCGAGTCGAACTTCCTGTGGCTGCCGCTTGGCCCGCGCAGCGCCGAATACGGCGAGCTGAGCGCGGAGGCCGGGGTGCTGCTGCGGCCGTACGGCACCGATGGCGTGCGGGTGACCATCGGTGATCCGCACGAGAACGAACAGTTCCTGCGGTTCGCGACCGATCCGGATGTGTTGGCGCGCTTCGGAATCGGCTAGACGCCCAACGCCCCGGAGATCGTCGGCCAGGACAGACCCAACTCGTCGGCCCAGTACGGCCACGAATGCGTCCCGGTTGCCCGGAAATTCGCGGTCAACGGAATCCCGAGCTCGGTGAGCCGATCGGCCAGCCGGCGGCTGCAGGCATTGGTCGCGGCCTCCAGCGGACCGCCGAATCCGATGGTGCTAGCCACATCCGGGTTGTTCGGGGTGTCGTATGTACCGGGAAGTCCGCTGCCGACCGACAGATAGATCGCCTTGCCGCGCAACGCTTCCGCGTGCAGCAGCACGTCATGGTCCAGCCAGGCGGGATTGTGCTGATCGCCGAACATATTGTCCGGTCCGCCGCGGTAGGTCGCGATTACCGCGCGGGCCTGTGCCTGCCCGAGATCGGTTCCCATCGAGAAACATCCGCTGTGCGCGGCGATCGCGGTGTACAGCTTCGGCTGCCGGAAAGCCAGCATCATCGCGGCCTCGGCGCCCATGGAGACGCCCATGACGGCATTGCGTCCGTTGCCGTTGAACTTCGCATCGATCAGCGGCGGCAGTTCCTTCGTCAGGAAGGTTTCCCACATGTTGGTGCCGAGCACCGGATCAGGGCGCTGCCAGTCGGTGTAGAAGCTGGCCGGTCCGCCGACCGTCAGCACCACGTTCACGTCTTTATCTTCGAAGAACTTGTCCGCGTGCCCGAGCTCGGTCCAGTTATTGCTCTCCGCCTCGGCACTGCGTCCGTCGAGCATGTAGACGGTCGGTCGCGGATGGTCCTGCGTACGCGGCAGCAACACCTGCACCTCGACGGCGCGACTCATCGCGGGTGAATTCACCCAGACCCGCAGCCACCGGTCGTTGACATGCACGATCCGATCAATCGAAGCGTGCGTCACGCCGGGCACGGTCGGCTGCGCGGGCGAGGGACCATCCGCCGATCCGCTATTCGGTCGGGGCTGATCGCCAGGCGCGGCTAGCACCTGGGATGGGCCGAACCCCGCCGCACCGGCAATCAGTGCGACGCTGACTATGGCGCTGGAGACCCAACGCCGCACCTCGCGCCGAGACAGCATGCGGACCATCCTGCCAGAAATGCGAAGGTGGGCGCGAAGCCATGACCATGCCGGTCGGTATGTGATGCGGGCCATTAGATATGGCTATTTCGTGGCAAGGCCACTTGTCAGCAGCGTTCCATTCCGGCGGAGCGCTGAATCGCCACCCGCGATCGCCAGCGGAGCGACGTCGGTCACGGTGTCGAATTCGGCCGTTGTCCACCAACAACTTTCGGGCGGGTGTTGTCGATCGCAACGTACAGGTCGGTCTGGTTCAGGTGGGCCGGTGAACAGTTGCGAGCGCCTGTCCGCGTGTAGGCGGATTCCGAACAGGCATTATGCCGAATTCGGGCACACGGTCAGCACACCGGTCTTACCCTTCGGTGCGGGCGTTTTCAGGCGTCGATTGGGGCGAGCATGATCATGGACAGCACACGGCAGCAGCCAACTAATGCTGCCGTGTGCGCGCCCGGCAACCCGACAGCCTGTCCCACTGCGCTTGTTGAATCGTCTGCCCGATCCGGATTTCCCGCAACGCGGAGGCTACCGCGCGGACCGCCGGCGTGGCCCGGTGTCAGCCGCGCTTCGCGCGCGAATTCTCTGCTCGATCAATGCCTGTCTGTTCAGCCGCAGTATCTGATGTCCGACCGGAGAACACCGTGAATCAAGCATTACCCGACGTATTGTTCGAAAGCGCCGCTGATACAAAGCCTTTCGGTCTCGATCCGAATAGGCGGATGCGGGAGTGCGATGAGTTCTTCCGATTGCCCGAGCTCGCGCATCTATCCGCGCACCGCCGCCGCACCGCATTGGAACAGCTCCAACACACCGGCAGCTACGTGCAGACCGCCGAGGAGATCCTCGTCGGCGCCAAGCTCGCATGGCGCAATCACGCCCGCTGCGTCGGGCGAAAACACTGGCGATCACTGAAATTGCTCGACGCACGGCGGGTGCGCTCGGCCCGCGATCTGGCCGAGGTCTGCTGGCAGCACCTGCATATGGCGACCAACGGCGGCGCCATCCAATCGATGATCACTGTCGGCCCACCACGTCAGGCCGATGGCCGCGAATTCCGGATCGTCAACCCCCAGCTCATCCGGTATGCCGGTTATCGCAACGGCGACGGCACTGTCACCGGTGACCCCGCCAATATCGCGATCACCGAATTCGCCAGGAAGCTCGGTTGGCGCGGCGCGGGCACGCCCTTCGATATCCTGCCGGTGCTCATCAGCACACCAGACGAGTCGATCCGCTGGTTCGACGTCCCGCCCGAACTGGCCCGCGAGGTCGAACTCGAACATCCCGAATTGGACTGGTTCGCCGACCTCGGCCTGAAATGGCATGCGCTGCCCGCCGTTTCGAATATGAACCTGGAGATCGGCGGCATCACCTACCCGTTCGCGCCGTTCAACGGCTGGTACATGGGCGCCGAAATCGGCGCACGCAATCTCAGCGACGCCACCCGGTACAACATGTTGCCGCTGATCGCCGAAATGATGTGCCTGGATACCAGACACGAACGCTCACTGTGGCGCGATCAGGCCCTTGTCGAATTGAATCGCGCTGTGCTGTACAGCTTTCGGAAGGCCGGGGTGTACATCGTCGACCATCACACGGTCGCCAAACAGTTCTGTGACCATGTCGATCGAGAGCAGGCCGCGGGCCGCAAATGCCCGACCGATTGGAGCTGGATCAACCCGCCGATCTCGTCGGGCGTGACCCCGACCTTCCACCGTTACTACGACGAACCGGAGCCGGATCTGCGCCCGAATTTCGTGCGCAGGGACTTCGGCGGCGAGGGTGATATCTGATCGTCGTTCGGCAGCGGTAGTGCGCTTGATGGACAAGAATGAGGCCATGGCACTGCGTCCTATGGGCTCGAAATGGGAAGCATTCGGCGCGCATCTCGAAGGCGCGCCGGGGCGGCTGCCGGTCGAGGTGCGGCGGTCGATCCGAGCGCGGGCCTCGGGTGCCGAAGAGGCGGCCGGGGTCCCCGACGACCTCGCCGGCTTCGTCGAACTGGTCGCCGAACGCTCGTATCGGATCACCGAAAAGAACATGACGACGCTGGCCGAGGCTGGCCGCGGCGACGACGAGATCTTCGAGGCCGCCGTCGTCGCGGCCTATGGCGCCGCCGACCGACGGCTGCGCGCCGCCCACCGTTCCTGGGAGGGGCTGTAGAAAATGTGGCTCGACGCGGTGGAATCCGGTCAAGAACTCCCGGCCCGAATCATGTTCGCGACCATGCGGCGGTTGGGCGGCACCGAGGCGCCCGCGATCATGAAGGTCACCTGCTACCGGCACCGCTACTTCGGCACCCCGCTGTCGGACCTCATCCAGGACGCCATGCGCGGACCGTCCTGCTGGACCGTCGCCGAACGCGAAATCTTCGCAATCCGGGCGTCCCAATCCAATGAATGCCCCTTCTGTCAGTCCGCCCACCGCGGTATCGCGGGCGCCTATATGGCGGGCGATCTGGTCGACGAAGCCCTGGCCGACGGTGATAGCTCGCCCCTGCGCCCCGAAGCCCGCGCCATGCTCGAATTCGTCGGCAAAATGGTCCGCGACCCCGACGGTCTCACACCCGGCGATGCCGAGAAGGTCCGCCAAGCCGGTGTCACCGCCGAGGCGTTCGACGAAGCCGTCTGGGTAGCCACCCTTTTCAATGTCATCACCCGAGTCATGAACACCGTCGGCGCCGAAGCGCTCGAAGCCAGCCAAGCGCAGGTCGGCGCCCGTTTCATCAAAGCTTTCGGTTACCGAACCCCACCGCCTGTGCGCTTCCTTTCCCGCGGCGCTTGAGCAAGGCGCGATCGAGTCTGCTCCCGGGATCGTCACTGGCGGGAGGTAACAGGCGCGTCCGCCGCGAAGTCTCTTCGGCACTCGGCGGTACTCCAGAGCTGCTTCTCGAGAAGCGGCATAGTCAGCCTTCGCGCTCTGATCGTGCTGTCGTCGGCTGTTGCGGGCATATTCGGTTCGGCGCGCTGACCGAAACGACACCGGTCCGGGATCGTGACAAAAGTCTGACCACCGGGGCCGGGTTGCGGCAATTATTGCGGGATTGGCCGCAGAATCGGGACATGACCTCGCAAAACAATGGAGTGGCTTGCGCGCGGGTAGCACACCGAAACCTGGGGTGGTGCTGATATGCGGGTGCTACTGACCGGTGCGGCCGGTTTTATCGGGGCGCGGGTGCATCAGGAGTTGATCGGTGCCGGACATGAGGTGGTGGCGGTCGATGTGATGTTGCCCGCGGCGCATGGGGGCGGTGCGGTAGCTCCCGAGCATGTGCGGTTGGTTGATGTGCGGGATGCGGCGGCGCTGGATTCGGTATTGCGGGGGATCGATGTGGTTTGTCATCAGGCCGCGGTGGTGGGTGCGGGGGTGAGTGCGCAGGATGCGCCCGCTTATGCGAGCCACAATGACTTGGGGACAGCGGTCTTATTGGCGGCTATGGATCGGGCAGGGTGTCGGCGGTTGGTACTGGCTTCGTCGATGGTGGTTTATGGGGAGGGGCGGTATCGCGGGGTTCGGGCCGGGGTAATCGAGGCCGGGGTGCGCAGGCGCGCGGATCTCGAGAATGCGATGTTCGAGCATCGGGATCCGGATTCGGATGAGGTGTTGAGTTGGGCGGTGGTGCCGGAGAATGCGCCGTTGCGGCCGCGCAGTCTTTATGCGGCGGCGAAAGTGGCCCAGGAGCACTATGCGGCCGCGTGGGCGGCGGTAACCGAGTCCGGGGTCACCGCACTGCGCTATCACAACGTCTATGGCCCCGATATGCCAAGAGATACACCATATTCCGGAGTTGCCGCGATCTTCCGATCGGCGCTGGAGGCGGGTAAGCCGCCGCAGGTTTTCGAAGACGGACGGCAGGCGCGGGATTTCGTGCACGTCAGCGATATCGCGGCGGCGAATCTCGCGGCGGTCGAATATGCGCACACCGGGTTCGTTCCGCTCAATATCGCCTCGGGACGTCCGATCACCATCGGCGCGGTCGCCAGCGCCTTGACCGCGGCGCGCGGCGGTCCCGAACCGGTGATCACCGGACGCTACCACCCCGGCGATGTGCGGCATATCGTCGCGAGTCCCGAACAGGCGCAACGCATTCTGGGATTCACCGCGCAGGTGGATCCACTCGAAGGTCTTGCCGAGTTCGCCTTCGCGCCGTTGCGTGCGGTCGCGGGCGCGAGTGCGCCGGTGGCGTAGCTCAGTGTCTGCTGAGTGGTAGCCGAACTTCGAAGCGGCAGCCCTGCTCTCGATTCTCGGCGGTGATATCGCCATGGTGTGCCTCAACCAGACTGGCCGCTACGCGAGACCGTGTCCAGGCCGGTGCGGTTCTTTCGGGTGGTGCCGGAGAATCCTTTGTCGATGAAGATCCGCTCGCGCGGCACCGCGAGGGCGAGCAGCTGCTCGGTCTGGATCTCGACGTCTTGTCCGTCGGTGGAGCAGCGCACGTATCCGACGCGGAAGGGATCGATCACGCCGGAAATCGTTCCATAGGAGGGGGGTTCACCGGAACGGTTCGCGGAACACCTCTACGGAACACCTGTGACCAGGGCTGGATTCGCCCGGCTGCGGTGTTCCGGTGGCGGATCGGCTTACGGAACACCACTACGCCAGTAGCGCCGTTCGTGCTTCGCACTTCGTGACAGCTCCGGGACTTCGGGGCCGAAGAAGGATGCCCGTCTCGTAGTTCCTGACCGCCGTGTGTGGATGACTGTGCTCGCGTGCCAGGTCGACAAGCGCGTCGACCAATATTTGAAGGTTTCGCCCCACTGTCCTGCCAATATTTCCGGGGAGTTTCAAACGAAGGTTCAACGATACTGTTCATGCTATGAATGCGGCTGACGAGAATCTGGTTATCGAACTCAGCATCGCCGAATTGCGTGAGGTCGCGGCCTATGCGGTGGCCTGTGCTGAGCCTGTTTTGGCGATTTTCGAGCGTGACTGTCCCGATGATCCGCGCGCACGGGCAGTGCTCGACGCGGTGCGCCAGTTCGCCGCCGGAGGCAAGCGGACGAAAGCGATACGTGCGACCGCATTCGACGCGCACCGGGCCGCGCGGGCAGCTCAAGAGATAGGACTCGATGCCGCGGCCGAAGCGGCGCGCGCCGCTGGTCACGCGGGAGGGGCTGCGTATCTGCACCCGCTGGCGAAGGCGACCCAGGGTGGGCACATCCTCATGTCGGCCGCCCATGCGGCTCGAGCATTCGAACTCGACGCCGGCGACACCCCTGACGTGGGAGGCGGTTACCTCGAGAAGGCGACAGATCTGGCCAACCCGATCGTGGTGCAGGTCCTGACGCGATACCCGAAAGCCCCGAGTGGCCGCGGCCGCGTAGGAGACCTCTGGCGGGAACTGGACGCATCGTTGCGAGGGTTGTCGACCGGTGTCGACCGGTAGTCGCTCTGACCAGCGTGAGCGCGGCATCGAGGATTCGCTGTGTGTCATCCGGTGAGGGCAAGCCGCGAGTTCATGTTGAGTTTGACCTCGCCATAAGGCAGCACGTGTGACCAGAACAACGGGGTCAGGCCGCGTTCGTCCTCGGCGGTGAGCACACCGTCCCAGTCGGGGTCGGCGAGGACGTCCTGGATCATCAGGACGTTGACATAGACGAGAGCGGCCTGGCAGATCCGCAGGCATAGCACGCTCATCTCCTGTTCGTCGCGCCGGTTGGACGCGATTTCGGAGGTCTTGCCGTAGTAGATGACCTGGTTGGCGCCGTTCCATGACTCGACCACGTTCAGGCCGCTGTTGATCTCCCGCTGCAATTCGCGACTTCGCAGGTAACGGCACAGAAGGATCGTCTTCTGGACTCGGCCGAGTTCGATCATCGCCTGGTAGGTGGGGTGGGCGGCGTTAGCCTTCATGAACCGGCGCAGGATCGCTTCGGTGGATGCGGTGCGGGTGCGGATCGCGGTGGCGCACTTCATCTCGCCCGGCTGTGGGCGGCTCCACCTTCACCTCGCGCAGGCGCGCCAACAGGTGTTCCCGTACTCGTTCGCCGCTGCGCTCGCGCCGGGTCACGTGCTCGACGAGCCATCCCACGATCTCGTCGGCATCGGTGACGCTGCATTCCCGATATCCCAGCAACTCCCGGATCTGCGTCCGGTGCGCCTTGCTGGTGCGGCCGGTGAAGTCGTAGAACGCGATCTCGGTTCGCTCCACACCGACCTGGCGTGCGACGTAATCAACCGCGGCATCAGGGATTTCGGCACGTCCGCGAGGAAACCGGCCCCGCTCGGTATAAAACCGCAGTATCAGCCCGAACCCGATCTTCGCCGCGCCCCGCTTCGTCGCGACCAGTTCCAGCTCCTTGCCCAGCAGCGTCCACCGGTCGATCAGCTCGTCCTGGTCCAGCTCCCTCATCACGCGCGAAAGCTACACCGCACCAACAGGTCCGCAACCCCGATTCACGCAGGCTTCATGTACCTGGTGACACGTTCCTTACCGGCACCCCGTTTCCACGACGGTCAGCCCGTCGCGTTCGACATAGCGCCGCACCACATCACGGATCAGCGGGTCGTCATCGGCGATCAGAATGTACATGGGTTACCAATTCGTCAGGATCGCGTGGGCCAGTACGAGGGTCCCGAGCGCTTGTACGAACAGCCAGACTCGAGCGGTGGATCGCGGCAGAAACGCGGTCGCGGCGAGCAGCCAGACGTCGAACGGCAGCCAGATGCGTTCGGTCTCTGCCTTGCTCAGGCCACTGAGGTCTGCCACCAATATCGCGCAAATCGCCGCCGTTACCAAGAGCGCGGTCGCATCGACTGGTCTGCGCTGGTGCGCGAGCGCGCTCGGTAATCCGGCGGCCGCGGCCAGGCCGACTGCGCAGACGGTGGCGGCGAGATTCGCCCAGACCCAGTACGCGTACGGCCGCTCGGCGGCGATGCCCTGGTAGTAGCGCTCGACCACCAGGTGGTAGCCATCCAGCCACCAGAAACCGGCCAGCGTAAAGGCCCCCACGACGATGAGCGCGCCGAATACGGCAGGCAACAGCGGCCGGACGGTTCGGCCCGCGATCAGGACCACGACGGCGGGGAGGGCCATGATCACGAGACCGTAGCTGAGGTACATGCCGAGCCCGAAGAGCACACCGGCGGCGACCGCGACCCACGGCCGCCGGATCGCGAGCGCGAGCAGCGCCACCGCCCATGCCGTGACACCGGCGAACATGGCGTCCGCGGAAACCGCGATCCATACCGCAGCGGGCGCTATCGTCAAGAACGGCAATGCCTTTCGGGCGCGATCCTCGGTGCCGAGTGCGCGCAATGCGACCGCGACCGCGACGATGGCGCTGGATCCGATCAGCAGACACGCCAGTCCCGCCCAAGCTCCGCCGCGCAGGCCGATGCGATCGAGCAGGACGAAGAACAGCAGTGCGCCCGGTGGATGCCCGGAGACATGGGTGGTCCAGGAATCCGGTTGGAAATCCGGAATGCGGCCGGAGAAACCGCGCAGCATGGCTGCGATATCACCGACGCCGGGGACCTCATGCAGATATTCGTGGGAGTCGGTGAGTCGTCCGGCGAAGCCGCGCTGCCAGCCGTCGATCATGGCCAGGGCGAAAGCCCAGGCCAGAGCGGTTATCCAGGACACGGCGAGCAGTCGTCGCCAGGGCAAGAGATCGGCCATCGCGGGACCGAACCGGATCACCGGTATCGCGATCGTGATGGCCGGTACCGAACCCCAGCCGACGTGGGTTAACCAATTGCCGAATATCGGGGCGGCACCCGCGTAGAGCTTGCTCCGCCATTGTTCGCTGGAGATTCGCGGAACCATGAATGCCGCCAGGGTTAGTGCGGCGGCGATACCTGCTCCCAGATACTCGCCGCGCACTCGGCCGCGTGGCCGCGCCACGGCCTCCGTCACGTCATGCACGAAGCTAACGATAGGGCCGCGGCGCGTGGAAAACCGGTGCTCGAGCGGTTCTGAACGCGGACGTCACTGTTTCGTCACCAGTTTTGCGGCCTCGATTCGGCCGGGCTGGCCTAGCGTCGACAAGGTGACCGAGACCCTCCACAACCCGGACGGCGTGACTGTGGTCATCCCGTGCCGAGACGAAGCTGAGGCGTTGCCAGGTGTGCTCGCGGCCATCCCGGCCGGCTTCCATGCGCTGGTCGTGGACAACGGTTCGACCGATGCGACGGCCGCGGTGGCCCGCCGGTGCGGCGCGGCGGTCGTATCCGAGGCGCGACCCGGCTACGGCGCCGCCGTGCAGGCCGGGCTTGCCTCGGCCAGCACGGATTTGATCGCCTTTCTCGATGGTGACGGATCGATGGATCCGGGCGAGTTGCCGCCGCTGGTCGCATTGGTGCGTGCGGGCGCCGATTTGGCGGTCGGACGGCGCAAGCCGGTGCGTCGGGGGGTGTGGCCGTGGCACGCGCGGCTCGGCAATCTGGTCATCGCCGGGCGACTGCGTCGCCGATATGGGCTGCCCGTGCACGATATCGGTGCCATGCGGGTGGCCCACCGCGCCGCACTACTGTCCCTCGGACCGCTGCATACCCGCTCCGGCTATCCACTACAGCTGCTGATTGGTGCGGCGCGGGCGGGGTGGCGCGTCGTCGAACGCGATATCGCGTATCGGCCACGGGCGGGCGGTGTTTCGAAGGTATCGGGATCGTGGCTCGGCACCCTGCGCGCGACCCGCGACTTCCTGGCGGTGCTGCGATGATATCGTTCCGACCGTCGCCAGTGGCCGCGACACTGCTCGTGCTGGCCAAAGCCCCGATTGCCGGACTCGCCAAAACTCGTCTGACACCACCGCTTTCGCCGCATGAAGCGGCACAGGTCGCCGCGGCGTCGCTGCTGGATACCTTGGAGTCGATGTCACGCAGTCCGGTCGCGCACCACATCGTCGCGTTCACCGGGGAGCTCGCGGAGGCGGAGTGCGCGGATGAGGTAACAAGGGCATTAACCGACTTCGAGGTCATCGCGCAGCGTGGCGCATCTTTCGGTGAGCGCTTGGCCAATGCGCACGCCGACGCCGCGCGGTACGGATTGCCGGTACTGCAGATCGGTATGGATACGCCGCAGATCGGCCCGGAGGTGCTGACCTGGGCCGCCCGCGAACTCGTCTTACGCGGCGACGCACTGCTCGGCCCCGCCGACGACGGCGGCTGGTGGGCGCTCGGGCTGCCGGCACCACAGGCCGCGCGCACCCTCGTCGACGTTCCCATGTCGACCGATCGAACCGGCGAACTCACCCGAGATGCCATGCAGTGCTGTGGCCTTCGCGTGCGCGCGCTGCCGCGCTACAACGATGTCGATACGTTCGCCGACGCACTCCAGGTTGCGCGTGCATCCGGCGGCCGGTTCGCGCACTTGATCCAGCAGCTGCACAACGCCCTGTTGGCACATCGATGAGCGGCATCGATATCGTCGATCTCGCGCTGGCGGGCCGTGCCGCCGCATCGCCCCCGAGCACCCCGGCGTCCGGTAAACCGATGCCGAGTAACCCCACCGTCCTGGATCGCAACTACCTGCTCGGACTGGCAGTCGCCCTGACCCTCGTATGGTCGCTGGTCGTCATCGCTCACACCGCCACTACGCGAGGCAAGTGCACACGCAGAGATTAGCGCGAAAGGGAAGGCTCAAACGAGGAGCCGCACCCTAGCCAACTACTCCACGGGGCCGTGAAATGTCATTTCCACGCAGGCAGCGTCGGCAGTGCGCCGCTGAGCTCCGCTCCCTCGGAACGACCGAGCAGCCACGCCAGCAGGGCAGACGCGGGCCCACTGATGGTGTGGTCTGGGGATCCGCTGCCGACGGTCGTGGCGAAGCCCGTATCTACGGTTCGCACCTCGAACGCGGCCGCGGGATCAGCCTCATCGGCAAACCGCTCGGTCAAATCGGCGGCAGCTCGAGGCAGCAGCCGCGCGACGAAATCCATTGGCCAGTCGCCGGGTTGGTAACCGGCCGCCAAATCGACATGATGGATCTCCACCTCTTGCAGCCGCATCCAGATGACATCGGCGGCCGGAATGGGCCTACCCTGCCTGGTCCGAACGGTGGCCGTCCAGGCCTGCTCGGGGGTGGTCTGCGCGAGCGCCAGCCAGCGATTCGCCGCCGCTTCGTTGTCGGCCAACTGCTCGGCCAGTGGCCGCGGCGCACCCGCCTCGATATCGGCATCTCGGATGAACATGCTCGCGTACTGCGGTGTTTCGATCCCGGTCCGCGCCCAGAGCAACAAATTGACCAGACTGTCGGCGTTGCGCGCGATATGCGCGAGCAGATGCCCCCGCGTCCACCCGGGCAGCAACGACGGCACGGTCACGTCATCGTCGAGCCCGCGAATGGTGTCGAGCAGACGATTCGTCGCCTCGGCGACGGTTTCGAGCTGAACGGTGGTCTCCGGCGCCTCGGTCACAAGACCGAGACTAGCGATCCGAACCCGGAACCGTCACACAAACTCCTATACGTCGACGATTGCGTCGGCCTCGATCTCGACCAACAGCGCGGGCGTGATCAACGCCTTGATCTCGTACATGGATGCGGCCGGGCGGATATCGCCGAATACCTCGGCGTGCGCCCTCGCGACCTCGGGCCAGCGCGCGATATCGGTGACGAAGATGCGCGTCCGAACCACATCCGCCAGGCGGGCACCGGCCTCGGTGAGCGCGGTGCCGATGCGGCGCAGCGCTTCCCGGGTCTGCTCGCCGATATCGTCGCCGCCGACCGCATTGCCGCCGGGCAGCGAGGCCGTGGTACCGCTGACGGCGACCGTATTGCCGACGCGCACCGCCCGCGAGTAGCCGACGACGTCCTCGAACTCCGAACCCGACGCGATATTCATCCGATCACCCATGGCGACAGCATGACTTGACATCCTTCCCGCGGCTGAAGCCGGGGGATTCCAACCCTTGACGACGGACGCCTAACGGCGAGGTCTCCGCGGACGGTCACGCCAGCCCGGCGGCGAGAATGTCTTGCGCCGCTTTCATGTCTGCTTTCTCACCGTGTCCGCGGCTGGTGCACCCGCCACCCGCCGATCGTTCCGGGAGCATGCGGCTCGGTCGAGATCGCCGTGCAGTACGCCGATCTCGGCCCAGCCGTCCCGCAAGGCAACTGGCTGCCCATCCCGGCATCCGGTCCCCGTTTTCGCTCACCCTGCGCCTCTATGCGTCGAAATAACATGTGGTACAAGGTGATTGGAAGATATTGCCGCTGGAATCGTTCGGCTGACGGCTGGTCAGTCAGCGAGCGCGGCGACGAACGAGGCGGCCACCGCCTGCTGCCCCGCCACCGAGGCGTGCACACCGTCGTCGAGCAGCAGCGGCGCCTCGTCGGCCGGCACAGTGTCGTCCTCGACGTCGATCGTCCGATCCGGCAGCTCCCGCGCCAGCATCGCGACATCGGCGATATCGATCCTGGTCCAGGTGATGCCGTTGCGGCGGAAGGGTTCGTAGTCCGCGACCCGGTCCTCGTCGATCGCGGTCGGGGTCAGCCAGACCCATTGCGTGTTGCTCAGCGCGAGACCGCGGTCGCGCAGGATGCGCAGATTGCGTTCCGTCTCCGGCCGGCTGACCAGGCGCTGGCCGTCCCGGCCGCCGACGCGCTGCACATCGTTGGTGCCGAGCTGGCAGAACACCCAATCGGGGCGATTGAAGCCGAGGACAGGCAGGAGGTTCAGCGTCTGCGTTGTCGTCGCGCCGGATATCGCGAAATTGCTGAGCCGGATGCGATCGGCGGGCCGCCGCAGCTCGATCAGATGACGCAGGATCTCGAACCACGACAGCCGGTCGGCGGTGGAACTCTCGCCGAGCGCGAGCACGTGCTGGCCGGGCTGCAGTGGCAGTGCGTCGACCGCGGCGGCCACCGCATCGTCGTCGAGCAGGGCTCGCGCGGCCTCGCGCGCCTGATCGTCGAAGGACTGGCAGAGCTTGTCGTATTCGACGATGTCCAGTCCGAACAGCGGCGCGATGCGGTCGGAGCCGAGGCCGGGCAGATACGGCAGCGAGCGTTCTGGACGCTGGAAGCGGACGAGTTTTTCGGTCAGCGGGTTGGTCATGTCATCACTCCGTTTCGGTAGCGGGGAAATTCGAGGCGAGGAAGCCGGCGGCGATCAACCAGGCCATGCCGGTGAACCGCGCGATCGGCAGCAGGAAGGCGACCTCGGTGCGCATCAGCGTCGCGGTGGTGGCCAGCGCGACGACCGCGATGGCCAGGCCGATGCGGGGCAGCCAGGTCCGGACCGCGCGCAAGGGGAAGGCGATGCCTGCGATGAGCAGTCCGGTCGGCACCACATTGGCCGGGCCGCCGGCGAGGAAGGCCAGCGTGTGAACCGCACGGACCAGTGCCGGATTCTCGACGGTGGCCGGCACGGTGAGGACCCAGGTCATCACGGCCGACATCAGCAGCGCCGCATTCGCGAGCACGCCGCCGATCAGCGCCAATGTGCCGAGCTGGCGCAGCCGCAGCACCGTCAGTGCGACGAAGAGCGAGGCCGGAATCACCGAGGCGAACTGCAGCGTCGCGCCGATACGGACGGCGTCGGCATGGTCGGTGAAGTAGGCGAGCGCGGCCGCCGGATCGCCGAACGGTGAGGGGAAGACCGCGCCGCCTGCGACGGCGATGCTCGCGAGCAGCCCGGCCACGAACAGCCCCGCCGACACCGCCGCGAAGACACCGGGTGGCGGGCCGAAGGTGCGGCCGATGGGCGGAGACGCGGAGGCGAGGGCTTGCGTTGCCATCGATTTTTCCCTTCTATCAAGTGAATCATTCACTGTGATGAACTATTGTGGAGTTGTACGATATATCGGTGATGGCATTCGAGCAAGCGAGTGGGAGCCCCGGACCGCAGCGATCGGGCGGACCACAGGTCGCATTCCTCCTCGCCCAGCTCGGATCGCATGCGGCCCAGCGGTTCAGCGAGCGCATCGCCGCGCTGGAACTCACACCCCCCGACGTCGGCGTGCTGCGGATGATCGCGATGGATCCGGGCGGCAGCCAGCGCGCGCTGGCCGAGAAACTGGGTGTGGTACCGAGCCGCGTTGTCGCTCTCATCGACCACCTCGCCAACAAGGGCCTGGTCGAACGCCGCCGCAGCACCACCGACCGGCGCAATCACGAGCTGCATCCGACCGCGGCCGCGCGCGAGTTGATGATCAGCCTGTGGCCCGTGGTCCAGGCCCACGAGGCCGATATCACCTCGGCCCTCACCCCCGAGGAACGCGACCAGCTAGCCGCGCTGCTGGTCCGCATCGCTGAACAGCAGGGACTCGACAATGATGTGCACCCCGGCTACCGCAGGTCCTGAGCTGCCGGGGATTTTCCCAGGTATCCGCCGACGATTACGTCGGCCTCGATCTCGAAGGTCGGCTAGCCCGAATCACTTTCGACCCACTCGCGGCCTTCCAGAATCACCGCGGCCGCCAACGTGATCAGCCACAGCGACATCGCTCCGACCTGGATTCGCTGGGCGATTCCGAGCGCGTAATGGCCGGGCAGGTTGTCGGTGACCAACATCCACACGGTCGCCACCGACCCGATCACCAGCACCACAACACCGGTCTCGCGCAGGATCCGCCAGCGGTGATAGCGGAAGGCGGCCACGCTGAAGGCGAAGGTCGCGACGGCGATCGCGGTGACCGCGATGGTGCTGGTCAGCGCGTGCGGCTGATGCAATTGCGGGAACAATTCGCTGCCACCGCCGCCGCATTCGGAGTTGTTCTGCGGGGTGCAATCGCGCAGCGGGAGCAGTACGTCACCGATGGTCGCCGCGCCGAAACAGAACAGCGCGACCCAGCCGATGGTGGTGTATTTGCGGCGCGGAAATAAGAGCAGCCCGGCGAGCGCGGCCGGCATCAGCAAGGCGCCGACGATCTTGTCGGCGGTCGCGAACAACTCGCGATGCGGTTTGCCCTCGGCATCGAGCTCACTCAGGAACGAGTTGACCGGATCGACATCGATCTTCAGCACGAACTCCAGCAACCACGACGAATAGCAGACTCCGGCGATCCCGATCGCCGCCGCGATGAGCGCGCAGGCCACCCGGACGTGTCGTTCGGGTAGCTTCCGGCGATCAGTCACTGGACCATTCTCCGTCTCATCGTTGGTCCGGTGTTCAACAGTAGGTCTGTGTGTCAGGACCGACAGGTCGTTCACACCTCATTACCATCTCGAACACAGGGTTCTGTCAGGTCCGTCGGTGATGGTTGGTAGACCTAAGGAGGTCCCATGAGCGCAATCGCAACGGAAATCGCCGGAATGCTGATGCTTATGCTGATGCTGACGGTAATGGTGGTATCCGGTTACCTGGCCGCGCACGCGCCGCGCTCGCTGGTTCGGGTGCGGGGACACCGCTAGCGATTGCTTGCAGGTCGCTCGAAAGGGTCAGCTAGCGCCGTTTTGCCAATACGGCCTGGATACGGTCCGCCGCCGCGACGGCGTCCTCATGCTCCCACACGCGGATCACCAGCCAGCCCGCGGCCGCCAGTGCCGCGTCGGTAGCCCGGTCCCGGGCCACATTTCCGGTCAATTTGTCCGCCCACCACTGCGCGTTGTTCTTCGGATCGGTCGCGTGCTGCGGGCACCGATGCCAGAAACATCCGTCCACGTACACCGCGACGTGCAGCCTGGGAAACACTAGATCCGCGCGCCGACGCTGCCCGCGCAAGGGTGCGCGATCGACGAAATAGCGCAATCCGCGTCGATGCAATTCCCGGCGCAGCGCGAGTTCGGGCCGGGTTCCGGTCCGCCGCTGGCGGGCCATCCGCGCACTGGTCGCGGCGTCGGTGCGTGGCCGCCGAACCGGGGTCATGACGTACCGAACCTCATGCTGCCCAGCCGCCCATGCGATCGAGATGACTCTCCACATCGGCCAGAAATCCGGGCGGGAACCGTAGATTGCCCATACCGGTGCGCCGCAGGAACCCGGCGGTCGCACGTGCCGAGAGCAGTCGCGAATCGGTGAGGAAATGCTGCAGGTCCTCATACGGCTCGTGCACCGGCCAGGTCGAAACCGGCACCCGGTAGGCGCTACCCGCGCGGCCCCAGGCGGCGACCGGCCATGGCTGTCCCGGCGGTAGTGGTTCAGCGGCCGGAATCGGGTCCAGTGGTTCGGCCAACCGGGAGCCGACCCAGGACGCCATCCGCACACTCACCGCATTCCCGATCAGCTTCCATCGATGCCCGTGCCGAATTCCGGGCGCCGTGGTCGCCGGTTCGGTCCAGTCGGCGTCGAAGCCCTGTAGCCGCTCACCATCGACGATGCCTGGCGTGACGATCTCACCCGATGGCAACCGCACCGCAGGCGGACTCGCGATGCCCAGCGCCGAACCGCCCTTGAGGGTGGGGACCGCATTCACCGCCCAGCCGAGCCCGCGTACGCCCTCGGTCCAGTAGAAGCCGCACGGATCCTGTTCCGGGTCACCGAGATCGAGCGGTCCGGCATCATCGCCGAACAGCACCCGGCGCGGATCCTCGGTGCGCGAGGCCAACATGAGCACCCGCTGACGGCGCTGTGGCAGTCCGAACGCGCGCGCGTCCACCACCCGGTATGCCCAGGTGTAGCCGAGCTCCTCCAGTGCGCTGGTGATATGCCGCATGGCGGCCCCGCGACCCAGCTGCAGCATGAACGGCACATTCTCGATCAACAGCCAGCGCGGTCCACGCTGACGGCGTACCAACCGGAACACCTGGTCCACCAGACCGGAGCGCTTGCCGGTGATGCCCGCGGTGCGTCCGGCCTGTGACAGGTCCTGGCAGGGAAATCCGGCGGCGACCAGTTCGGTGCCGGCGGGCAGGGCACGTAGCCGAGTGATGTCCCCCTGCAACGGAATTCCGGGAAAGCGCGCGGCGAGCACCGCCTGCGCACCGGGATCGATTTCGCAGAGCAACTCGGTATGCCAGCCGTGGTGGCCAAGGCCGAGCTCCAGTCCGCCGATTCCGGCGAACAGCCCGACCATCCGCCCGCCCGTCACAGTCATCCCTTCTCGCGGTTGCTCGCGGATCGCGCGGAGCCACCAGCGCTGCGTATCCGCTCAGCAGGTTACTCGAGCAGTGAATGCGACGACCAGCGACGGCCACGGTAGTGTGTCGAGCACCAGATCCGACCGGATGCCCCCAATAATGCTCACGGTCGAGTAGCGGTTTGCTCCGTCGTTCGATGACCTTCCGGCGCTTCAGCGTCGACGCGCAGTTCCCGGTTTACCCCAAAGAGTGATGCCAGGAAAGTGAGCGAAATGCAGATTCCGTCTACCAAGAACGGGAACTATCCGAACGTTGTCGTGACCAGTCTGGCGGCGACCACTTCGATCGCGGGTGATGTCGACTCCACCTGGAAGGAGCTGCTCAACGGCGCGAGCGGTATCGATGTCCTCGACGATGGTTTCGTCGAGCAATTCGAGCTGCCCGTGCGCATCGGCGGACATCTGAAGGTCAAGCCGTCGGATTGCCTCTCCAGACGGGAGGCGCGCCACCTGTCCTATGTGGAGCAGATGGCGGTGGTGCTGGCCCGTGAGGTCTGGTGCAATGCGGGCAGTCCGGAGGTGGACAAGAACCGCCTCGGCGTCTCCATCGGCACCGGCCTCGGCGGCGGCGAATACATCACGGCCGCACGCGACCGGCTGCAGAACGGCGGCTACCGCAATGTGTCGCCGCTGACCGTGCAGCGCATCATGCCCAACGGCTCGGCCGCCTGCGTCGGCATGGAACTCGGTGCGAAAGCGGGGGTGATGACACGGGTCTCGGCCTGCTCGTCGGGTTCGGAGGCCATCGCCAATGCCTGGCAGATGATCGTTATGGGTGATGCCGACATGGTGGTCACTGGCGGCGTCGAGGGCTCCATCCAGGCGGTGCCGATCGCGGCGTTCACCATGATGCGCGCCATGAGTACTCGCAATGAGGACCCGAGGGCCGCCTCGCGCCCGTTCGACAAGGATCGTGACGGATTCGTCTTCGGTGAGGCCGGCGCGATGATGATCATCGAAACCGAGGAGCACGCCAAGGCGCGCGGTGCGACGATTCACGCGCGGCTGATGGGTGCCGGAATCACCTCCGACGCCTTCCATTTGGTCGCGCCGGATCTCGACGGCAAGGGCGCAGCGCGGGCGATGACCAGGGCCATCCAGAAGGCGGGGATCACCAAAAGCGATGTCGGCCACGTCAATGCGCACGCGACCGCGACCCCGGTCGGCGATACCGCCGAGGCACTGGCCATCAATGCCGCCGTGGGTGATCATGTTTCGGTCTATGCGCCGAAATCCGCACTGGGCCACTCGATCGGTGCGGTCGGCGCCCTCGAATCGGTGCTGACGGTGCTCTCGGTGCGCGACAGCATCGTTCCGCCGACGCTGAATCTGGACAATCAGGATCCGGAAATCGAGCTCGACGTGGTCAAGGGCCACGCCCGACCCGGACGAATCGACTATGCCGTGAACAACTCCTTCGGTTTCGGTGGACATAACGTCGCGATCGCCTTCGGGCGGTACTGAGCACGTCGCGAAGGCGCACCTGCTAGCCTTCCCGACGCTTCGTTATCGACCTGTGTTCGGTGTAACCGCATGGCCCGAGTGCCTGCGTTGGCAAAAGGATAAGGCGATGATCGACGAGACCTTCGACGACTATTTGGACGATCAGGGCAATATCAAAATCCGTGACGATAAGACCCTGATCGACTTCGTCGACAAGCACAGCGCGGAGAATGGCGACGACCTCGCCTACCGCTACATCGACTACTCGCGCGAGCGCGACGGCGTGTACATCGAATTGACCTGGCACGAATTCGGCGTGCGGCTGCGTGCCGTCGCGGCCCGGCTGCAGCAGGTGACCCGGCAGGGTGAGCGGGTGGCGGTGTTGGCCCCGCAGGGGCTGGACTACGTCGTCTCGATCTTCGCGGCGGTCTACGCGGGCAATATCGCGGTCCCGCTGTTCGATCCGGACGAGCAGGGCCACACCGATCGCCTGCACGCGGTGCTCAATGACTGCACGCCATCGGCGATTCTGACCGTCGGTTCGGCCGCGGCGGGGGTGCGGAACTTTTTCCGGCACCTCCCGGCGGCGCAGCGTCCGCGCATTATTGCCGTGGATGCGATTCCGGACAGCGTCGGCTCGACCTGGGTGCGACCGGACATCAATATCGACAGCGTCGCCTATCTGCAGTACACCTCGGGTTCCACGAGGATCCCGGCCGGTGTCGCGATTACCCACCGCGCGGTCGGCACCAACCTGTTGCAGATGATCGATGCCATTGGGATGCAAGAGAATTCGCGCGGCGTCACCTGGCTGCCGCTGTTCCACGACATGGGTCTGCTGTGCGTGATCCTGCCGACCGTCGGCGGCGGATTCATCACGATCATGTCGCCGAATGCGTTCGTGCGGCGGCCATATCGCTGGATCAAGGAATTGGCCGCTGCCTCGGATGGCGCCGGAACCTTCGCGGCCGCACCGAATTTCGCGTACGAGCATGCGGCGGACCGGGGTAAGCCGAAAGCCGGTGAGGAACTGGATCTTTCGAATGTGATCGGGTTGATCAACGGCAGCGAGCCGGTTTCGGTATCGTCGATGCAGAAATTCAACGAGGCGTTCGCGCCCTACGGTCTGTCCAGGACCGCGCTGAAGCCCTGCTATGGCATGGCGGAGGCGACGCTGTTCGTCTCCGCGACCAGGGCCGAGGACGAGGCGAAAGTCGTCTATGTCGATCGCAATGAGCTCAATGCGGGTCGGATGGTGGAAGTGCCGAAGGGCACGGAGAATTCGATCGCGCAGGTTTCCTGTGGTTATGTGGCGCTATCGCAGTGGGCGGTGATCGTTGATCCGGAAACCGGCATCGAACGCGGTGACGGCGAGGTCGGCGAAATCTGGCTACACGGCGACAATATGGGTATCGGCTATTGGGGCCGGCCGGATGAAACCGTCGCGACCTTCCACAACACAGTGACGCGGCGCGTGCCGGAGGGCAGTCACGCACAGGGCACCGATCCGGACGCGAAGTGGATGCGCACCGGTGATTTCGGCGTCTACCTGGACGGGGAGTTGTATATCACCGGCCGGGTAAAGGATCTGGTGATCGTCGACGGGCGCAACCACTATCCGCAGGATCTGGAATTCTCGGCGCAGGAATCCAGCACCGCGCTGCGGCCCGGATTCATCGCGGCATTCTCGGTGCCCGCGAATCAATTGCCCCAATCGGTATTCGAACAGGGCAGCCGTTCCGGACTCACCTTCGATGCCGATGACACCTCGGAGCAATTGGTCATCGTGGCCGAGCGTGGCACCGGTGCGGCGAAGCTGGATCCGGAGCCGATCACCGATATCGTGCGCGCCGCGATCGCACAGCGCCACGGTGTCGTGGTGCGCGATCTGCTGCTGGTTCCGGCGGGTTCGATTCCGCGCACGTCCAGCGGCAAGATCGCTCGACGCGCCTGCCGCGCCGCGTATTCGGAGGGCACCCTGCGCGGCGGCTATCAGCAGCAAGACTTTCCGGACGCGCCAGTGGAGCAGGCACATTCGACCGTCTGAGCTGGGGTTATCGTCGGTACAATGCACGCAGCGGCCATCGGCGCCCGGGATCTGGGCGCCGATGTCGTGTGTGGTCGGTGAGTCTGCGTCTTGGGCGCGGCTCGGGGGTGTTGCCGGGGGTTCTTGACCTCGAGGTTGCTCGAGGTTGTTGGCTGTGGACGTGGCGAAAAATCGGTTGGCCGATCCCGGGACCGATGCCACGCTGAAATGTCGGACCCCAATGCGAACATCACTGGGAACCGTTCGCGACACAGCCGAGCTACGCCGATCACGAGGGGGAGCTTTGTCACTCACGCTCGATACGCCGTCGGCCGACACGGAGGTCGAGAGACCGGAGCGGCCCGCCGCAGCGGCGCCGGTCCGCCTGCATTCGCTGCGTCGGTTCTGGCCGTATCTGCGGCCGCATCGGGCCGCGCTGCTCGGCGCGACAATGTTCGCGGTGCTCGCCACCCTGACGGCGATCATGAATCCGCTGGTCATCGCGCGGATTATCGACGGCCCGATCCAACGGCGCGATTTCGGCGGCGTCGTACTCCCGGTGCTGCTGGTGTTGTCGCTCGGTCTGCTGGAGGCATTGGGCGTATGGGGTCGGCGATGGCTGATCTCGAAGCCCGCGGCGCAGTTCGAGATCGGTATGCGCGCCAAGATCTTCCGCAAGTTGCAGACGCTCTCGATCGGGCGTCATGATGCCTGGGAATCCGGCCAGTTGCTCTCGCGCGCGGTCGACGATATGGGCACCATGAAACGGTTCGTCGCCTTCGCCGGGCCGCTCCTGATCATCCATTTCATCGTGATCCCGATCGGTTTGGTGGTGCTGTTCGCGCTGAGCTGGCAGATCGGGCTGACCTTCGCGGTCATCGCCATCCCACTGTCCTACGTCTGCCTGCGGTTCGAGCGGCGCTACGGCGTGGCGTCACGGCGCTCGCAGGATCAGGCC
Source organism: Nocardia sp. NPDC051990 (assembly GCF_040680755.1). NCBI lineage: Bacteria > Bacillati > Actinomycetota > Actinomycetes > Mycobacteriales > Nocardiaceae > Nocardia > Nocardia sp. NPDC051990. The sequence continues at coordinate 344,311 of NZ_JBFAXH010000004.1, forward strand.
GGCGACCTGGCCACCACCGCCGAGGAGTCCGCGCAGGGTATCCGGGTGCTCAAGGCCTTCGGTCGCGGCGCGTTCTTCGGCGGGCGGTTCACCGCGCAGTCGCGGGAATTGCAGCAGACCGAACTGCTCAAGGTGCGGCTGGATGCCACGCTTTGGTCGGCAATGGTGTGCCTGCCGAAGCTGGCCATCGCCTTCGCGCTCGGCTACGGCGGTTACGCGGTCGCGCATGACACGATGACGCTCGGCACCTTGGTCGCATGCATCACGCTGGCGACCTTCTTGCAGTGGCCGATCATCTGGACCGGCTTCCTGCTCGCCGAGTGGAACGATGCGCGCACGGCGGCGGACCGGTTCTGGGAGATCATCGACACCCCGGTCGAAATCACCGATCCCGCGGATCCAGTGGCATTGCCGGAGCGGATCGTCGGTGAACTGGCCATGCACGGAGTGCGTTTCGCCTTTCCGGACGCGAAGGGTGAAGTACTGCGGGATATTTCGCTGAAGGTGCGACCAGGTGAGACGGTTGCGCTGGTCGGCGCGACCGGTAGCGGAAAGACGGCGCTGCTCAACCTGATTCCGCGGCTCTACGACGTGACCGACGGTGCCATCACCATCGACGGCATCGATATCGCATCGATGCGGGTGTCCGATCTGCGTTCGCTGGTCTCGGTGGCTTTCGAGGAGCCGGTGCTGTTCTCGGCGAGTGTGCGGGAAAACGTCGCGCTCGGCGATCCGGAGGCCACCGACGACGATGTGCGGCGCGCGTTGGATGTCGCTCAGGCCACCGATTTCGTGCACGAGCTGCCGTGGGGACTGGATACCCGAATCGGCGAGCAGGGGCTGAGCCTGTCCGGCGGTCAGCGCCAGCGGCTGGCCCTGGCCCGCGCGGTGCTCGCGCGCGAAAGTGCGGGGGAGCGGACTCGGATCATGGTGCTCGACGATCCGCTGTCCGCACTCGATGTGCAAACCGAGGAGCGCGTACAGGAGCGGCTGCGCACGGTGCTGACCGGAGCCACCACATTGCTGGTGGCGCACCGACCTTCGACCGCGGCCCTGGCCGACCGAGTGGTGCTGCTCGCCGAGGGGCGGATCGTCGCCGAGGGTGCCCACGATCAACTACTCGAAACCAGCAGTCGCTACCGCGAACTGATGGGGGGTGAATCATGACCATGACCGAAACCACCTTCCCCGCCGACGATTCGGCCGACCGCGACGAGGTTGCCGATTGGCGCGGCATCGCCAATGAGGACAAAGCGGTCACCGAGACCGGAAATCTGGTGCTCGCCGGTCGATCTCGGCGCTTGCTGCTGAGCCTCGTTCGGCCGTATCGCAAACTCGCGGTCTTCGCCATGCTGCTGATCGTGCTCGACAATGCCGCGATGGTGTCGGCGCCGCTGTTCGTCGCGCACGGACTCGACGTCGGCATCGTCGAGGGCATCGCGGGGAACTGGGCACCCTTGGCGCGCACCGTCGCCGGTTATCTGGGCGCCGTCGGCGTCGGCGTTTGCACCACCTTGGTCTTTCTGCGGATTTCCGGAAAGCTCAGCCAGAGTGTGCTTTTCGATCTGCGGGTTCGGCTGTTCGCGCATATGCAGCGGCTCAGCGTGGCATTCCATGAGCAGTACACCTCCGGCAAGGTAGTCGCGCGGCTGACCGGTGATATCGAGACGTTGCAGCAGTTGCTGGAGAGCGCGCTTAATCAGGCGCTGAGCGCGATCCTTTCGGTGCTCACCATCGCGGTGCTGTTGATCTACCTCGATCAGACCCTCGCCGCCATCGTGCTGCTCGGATTCGTGCCATTGGCGCTGGTCACCCGCTGGGCGCAGCGCAGGCAGCGGGCGGGTTACCGGCGCACCCGCGGCGCCATCGCGAAAGTGGTTGTGCAGTTCGTGGAGTCGATGGGCGGCATGCGCGCGGTACAGGCCTTCCGTCGCGAGACCCGCAACGAATCGGTACTGGCCGCCGAGGATGCCGAATACCTCCAAGCGACCATCGCCGCGATGCGCGGCATGGGCGACTATGCCGGTCTCACCCGGCTGCTCGGCAATCTGACCACGGTGATCGTCATCGTGGTCGGTGCCTGGCAGGTGATCGAGGGCAATCTCGCCGTAGGTGTCCTCGCGGCATACCTGTTGTACCTCAACGAGTTCTACGGCCCGCTGGACGAACTCGCCCAGGTATTCAACGCCTACCAGTCCGCGGCGGCGGCGCTGGAGAAGATCTCCGGCGTACTGGAGGAGGAGCCCTCGGTCCGGGAACCGGAGCAGCCGATCGCGCTGGCGAAGGCAACCGGTGCCGTGCGATTGGACAAAGTGTGGTTCGGCTACGGATCTCCAGCCCCGCCATCCTCCGAGTCGCCGGATGCGGTGCTTGTTGAGTCGGATTCCGGCTCTGTGGCGGTGGGCTTCGATGTGGTGTTGCCGAGCGGGGTTGGGGCCGCGGTGGATGGCATCGCGGTGGCCGATCTCGAACTGTCGGATTCCGCTGGTCGCTCGCACGCGAAGGTCGTTCGAAGAACCCTGGGGCTGGGCAGTCGATCGCGGTTGGGGCGACGCTGACGGGCGTGGCGGCTGGCGAGGTCGTTTCGGAGAGCCCCGGTGCGGCACTGCCGAGTTCGGCTGGGGCGACGCTGGGCGGCCCGGCCGCTGCCGAGATCGAAAGTGTTGTGCCGCAACCCGAGAAGCGTGGGCGAGCGCGGCCGGTGCTGCCGGAGTTCTCGCTGGAGATTCCGGCCGGGCAGGTGATCGCCCTGGTCGGTGCGACCGGTGCGGGCAAGTCCACGCTGGCCAAGTTGCTGACGCGGTTCTACGATCCATCGGGCGGCACGGTGACATTGGACGATATCGATCTGCGGCGGCTGTCCGATGCGGATCTGCGGCGCAATGTCGTGATGGTCACGCAGGAGTCGTATCTGTTCTCCGGGTCGGTGGCCGACAATATTCGGTTCGGTCGACCCGAGGCCAGCGATGCGGAGGTGTTCGCGGCGGCGCGGGCGGTCGGGCTCTACGACTTCGTCACCGCGCTGCCCGAGGGCTTCGACACCGATGTGCGCAAACGCGGTGGGCGATTGTCGGCGGGCCAGCGTCAGCTGGTCGCGTTCGCCAGGGTGTTCCTCGCGGATCCCGCGGTGATCGTGCTGGACGAGGCGACCTCGAGCCTGGACATTCCGAGCGAGCGGCTGATCCAACGGGCACTGGAGACGGTGCTGCGCGACCGCACCGCCGTGATCATCGCGCACCGGCTCTCCACGGTCGCCATCGCCGACCGCGTGCTGGTGCTGGAATCAGGTCGGATCGTCGAGGATGGCACGCCCAGCGAGCTCATCGCGGGCACCGGTCGGTACGCCAGCCTGCACGCGGCATGGCGTGAGTCGCTGGTGTGATGCTGGTTCGGCCCCGCGTCGCTTACGGTAGATATGTGACGAACCCAGACCTCGGCCCCGACAGCCAGCCGGCGACATCGCGGTGGCCGGCGATCCTCACGTGGCGCGCACACAACGCGTCGCGGATGGAGTCCGTCCGCGTGACCCTCAATGGCAATCGCATCCGCGCCGCCGGTCGCATGATCGGCGGCGACTGTGCGGACCATCCCGCATTCAGTGCGTCCTATGACCTGGTTACCGACGAGAACGGCGTCACCAAGCGGCTATCCCTGCGCAGCACCGCCGCCGCCGGGGAACGCCATGCCTCGATCGCCAGAGACGAGGAGAACTACTGGCTCGTCGACGCCGGCGGCGGGCACGTCCGCTCCACCTTCGCGGGCGCCCTCGATGTCGACGTAGTGCTCAGTCCGTTCTTCAACACCCTTCCCATCCGCCGCTTCGGCCTCCAGAACGCCGTCGACGACATCCAGGTCCCGGTCGTCTACGTCCGCCTCCCCGACCTCCTGGTCCAGGAGGCCAGCCTCACCTACAGCAGCGGTGCCACCGGCATCAGCGTGCTGTCCCCCGTCTCCAGCGCCACCGTAACCGTCGACGCCGACGGCTTCCTCCTCGACTACCCAGGTCTCGCCGAGCGCATTTGACCCGACGCCGCGCACATCGCGCGCCACGTACACCGTCTCGAGCCAGTGCGGTTGACCGTTATTTCTCAACGCTGCACAGCTTCATAACCTTCGCGTGTGCCGTGTCGGCCGCCATGGGATCGCCTCGTGCGTCGTTGGAGTACCGACCGCTGCGTTCAGTCCAGTTCGGTGATCACTCCGCCGCGTTGGCCTGCCTCGCGCAGCGCCTCGAGCCAGTTGTGGTCGCCGGGGTGGATATTGGTGATTTCCCAACGCTGCGTGGTTTCGTAGCGTTCGCGGGCGTCGTGTCCGGCTTCGACGAGGTCGACCAGAGTGCCTTCGGCGCGGAGGCTGTCGCGGGCCGCGCTCAGTACGGTGAGAGTGTCCGCCAGTACCTCCAGCAGGGCGGTGGCGTTCGGTTCGCAGATGGCGCGGACCAGGTCGGGGGCGGTGGCGGCGACCCGGGTGCCGTCGCGGAACGAACCGGCGGCCAGTCCGAGCGCCAGGTTGCCACCCGCCGCACCGGCCACAGCCAGCGCCTCGGCCAGGACATGCGGCAGATGCGAGATCCGGGCCACCGCCCGGTCGTGCTCGTCCGCGATTACCGGGGTGACCACCGCACCGCAGGCCAGTGCCAGCCGCACCACTCGACGCCATGGTTCGGGATGGGTACCCGCATCCACGCCGACCGCCCACACCGCATCCCGGAACAGGCCGGGATCGGTCGCCGCCCAACCGGATTCGGAAGTACCGGCCATCGGATGCCCGCCGACATAGCGGGCCGCGAGCCCGTGCCTACGCACCGCCTCGGCCACCGGCGCCTTGACGCTCACCACATCGGTGAGCGAGCAGCGCGGCGCGAAGGTGGCCACCTCGGCGAGGATGTGGTCCACCGCGGGCATCGGCACCGCGACCACGATCAGCGCATCGGTATCGGCGGCCCGGGTCAGTACGCCGAGCAGATCCCCCGTGACATCGAATCCGTCCGCCCGTGCGGCCCGCGCACCCGCCTCTGACCTGTTGTAACCCCAGGCGTCATAGCCCGCGCCGACGACGGCGCGCAGCACCGAACCGCCGATCAAGCCTGTCCCGAGGACACACACCGGTGTTTTCTGGTCAGGAGTCATCGGAACAGATTCGCATACGACTTCAACATTTCGGCTCGAGCCGACTACCGTTGCGCCCATGGCAGCACAGCGCTCGGGCACGAACAAGGCTGCGTCGGACGATTACGACGACGTGGAAGGGTTCGCAGTGGCGGTTGTCCGCGAAGACGGAAAATGGCGGTGCAGTCCGCTCAGCCAAGCCGCGCTCACCAATTTGTCCGCCGCGGAAACAGAAATCAAAGCATTGCGCAGTTCCGGTGCGGTGTTCGGATTGCTGGATATCGATGACGAGTTCTTCATCGTGCTCCGGCCCGCGCCGAGCGGCACCCGGATGTTGGTCTCAGATGCGACGGCGGCGATCGATTACGACATCGCGGCCGACGTACTCGAGGCCCTCAATGTCGAAATCCCCGACATCGATCCGGACGAACTCGACGATATCGAGCCATGGGAGGAGGGCGACCTCGGCGTTCTCGCCGACCTTGGCCTGCCCGAACCCGTGCTCAGCGTGATCCTCGCCGAGACCGATCTCTATCCGGATGAGCAGCTCGGCATGATCGCCCAGCGGCTCGGCTTCGCCAACGAACTTTCGGCGGTGCTGGACAAGCTGCCCCGCTGACGTGGGTCTGCGCACCGACGACACCGATATGGTTCGCGCCGCGATCGCCGCAGCGGCCGCTGCGGGCGATCGCGACGTACCTGTCGGTGCCGTCGTCTTCGATGCCGACGGTCGCGAGCTCGCGCGCGCGGCCAATGCCAGGGAGGCCCTCGGCGACCCGACCGCGCACGCGGAGATCCTCGCCCTGCGCCGCGCCGCCGCGGTCGTCGGCGACGGTTGGCGGCTGGAAGGCACCACGCTCGCGGTAACCCTGGAGCCGTGCACCATGTGTGCGGGCGCCTTGGTGCTCGCTCGCGTCGGCCGCTTGGTCTTCGGCGCCTGGGAACCGAAAACCGGTGCCGTCGGCTCCCTTTGGGACGTAGTCCGGGACCGCCGTCTCAATCACCGCCCACAGGTCCGCGGCGGCATTCTGGAGGCCGAATGCGCCGCCCTCCTCGACGACTTCTTCCGCACCCAACGCTGACCGTTCTCCCCGGGCGCTGTGCGCCCACTACCCAGGGCTGTCCCAGGCGCCCGGAAATCATCCCCGCCAACCGGCCTCTACAGGCGATTTAGCGATCCGACCCGGGTCCGGTATGGTTGTCGGCGGTGGCGTGTCCGAGCGGCCTAAGGAGCACGCCTCGAAAGCGTGTGAGGGGTAACCCCCCTCCGAGGGTTCAAATCCCTCCGCCACCGCCAGTGCCCCTCATCTGTTAGCGCAGGTGAGGGGCTTTTTTCTGCCCCGTAGAATGCTCGATCGGGTGCTGTGCCCACATTTTGCCCAGGTGATCGGCTATGGGGCTGGGGAATTCAGTCGACGGTCGGCGGCCGGGAGTAAGCGTCGAGCGTCGCCTTGGATGTCGAGCGATCTTGCAAGATCAGCTCCCAAGGGCCGGAATTGATGTCGAAGGACTTGCCGAACCCGATCCACTTGCCTGCCATCCTCGTGCCGGTCAGTTCGATCAGCAGTTGGATCGCGCCGTGGTACTTGGCACCACGGTAATAGCCGTCCGTCGCGGTGCGCTCGGTCCAGGTCCCTGTTGCGACGTTCCCGTCGATGGTCAGGTCCACCTCCAGCGCCGAGATTGCCGACTCGGGCAGACTGCGCACGGTTAGCGCGTCACCGTGTTGCAGCACCACGACGTAGTGAACCGCGGTGAAGGTAGCGTCGCGACCGGAGCTGTAGTACTCGTACCGGCTCAGCCAGACGCCGTTGTAGGTCCCGTTCACCGGTTGCGGTGTGCCGGTAGCGGATTCGTGCGGCACCTGGCCGATCGCGGAGTCGACCACATGCCCGTTCTCGTCGTCGCTGGATAGGGACCGGCCCGGCTCGACCGAACCGAATCCCAGGGATTCGATGGGCAACTTCATCACTCTCTCGAGGGCGCGTGCGTGTGATGGCCGTGGGTTGAGGGTAGTTCCCGCTTCCCACCTCTGCACGAGTCGTTTCGTCGCGCTCGCGCAACCGACTTCCCGCAGGGCGCGTGCCAAGTCGTCTTGGCTCATTCGCCGCGCGTTGCGGGCCGCGCGGAGTGCGAGGTTCGGTGTAGTCCCCATGACGACACGCTAGATCAATGACGCCGGAATGTCGTCTCGAATAGGTGTGGTTTGACATCTTTTGCGTCGTCGCTTCGCCATGCCTATCGAGCGGATGCTGAGGATGGCCTCGCCGTCGGGTTGAGCTCTCGGTCTCCGGCGGCGGGTGCCTGCCAACCGAAGGAGAAGGGGACCGACCATGGATCTGCCCGTGCGATTCGATCACATTGAGGCGGCACGCCCATGACCGCGGAACTCATCGCCACCCTTGTCACCATTGCGGCTGTACTGCTGCTCGGCTGGCTCTTGTTCGTCTTTCTGCCCTGGGTGCTAGACCGTGGCGGCGACGCCTACCCCGACGGCGCGATACCGGTCGCTGACATCCTCGAACGCGTTGCGGCACAAGGCTCGCTGAGCATCGACTCCTGGCAGCTCGAGCCGTCGCACCGCGCGCCCACCGCACCCTATAGCCCGGTGCAAGCGCACGCGGAGATGCAGCGGCACCGTGAATGCGCGACGGACCTGTGTGCCGCGAAGTACAGCGCGTTCTGGTGCCTCGTCGACGCTGGGGAGGCTGTGCCGGACGCGAGGGCTGTGCGGTGAGCGGCTACATCGAGTTCAGCGACGGCACGATGGGTCTCGTCGGAGACGATGGTTGGGTCGACGAATTCGACGCGGTCGAGGCACCCGCGGTGGAGATCGTTACGCATTCCTCTGGCGTCTCACCTGGCTCGATCCGCCCACCGGGCAACTCCCACTCTTCGCGTTCGTTCTTCAGCAGCAGCACCCGTCCGTCACGAACGACTACGCCCTTGATCGAGATCGAGTACATCTGCGGCACGTATCCCGAGGTCATGTCCGCGACGCTAGCACCGCGCCGGTAGAGCAGCCGGGCGCTTGGCGTTGACAGTTTGACCCGAGCCGATGCCCGTGACTTGACAGCATAGGCTCGGTGAGTAGTCATGAAACAGCCTCGGCGCGAGGTGCTTTGAAGCGATCATTGAAGGCGACCGAGTAGGCCGTGACAGGAGAGGGGCAAAAGATGGAAACCGGCACAGTGTGGCGCTGGAAACCGCGTAACGGTACCGGCGTGATCAAACTCGATGACGCCGACAGCACACTTGTTTGGTTCCACCTGTCGGACGCTCGCGGGGATCTCGATATAGCCACGATCGCGGAGGGGCTACCGGTCGATGTCGATGTCGAACCGATCCCGCAGGGGGAGTACACATGTCGCGCAAAGTCGGTGCACCGAAGAGACTGATACTTGCCGCCTTGGCCGCTGCCGCGAGCATTCTCGCCACAGGCGCGGCGAACGCCGTCCCCGGCTATGCCGACTTCCGGCCCGGTGCCCAGAGTTATCGGTATGACGGGGAGCATGGAACATTCACGGGGGACGCCGTCTATGCGAGCCAGCAACCAGACGGCGGTAACCGGCTCATCTGGTCGTTGGAGCTGTCGCCGTACGTGCAGGGACTCATCGTCGGTAACACGATGGCGTGTGGTGCCTACGTCAAGGGCAAGTCCGGATACTCGGATAACCACAGCGCCATCCCTGCAGACTATCGGTGGCATTCGGTGGTGCCGAATCTCCAACTCGACAAGCAATACGAACTCGTCATGAGCTGCGCGTTCACTGCACAGAACGGGTACACGACCGCGCCCGGTCACGCCGACTTTCAGATGGTATTCACCATCCATTCGAGCTGACTCCAAGAATGTCGGCGCGATCTGCCAAGGCCACCTGGCTGAACCGCTGCTGTTACGGCGGTGTTTGCCCGGAACGACGAAACCGCCCTGTGCACCGGAGCGGTTTCGGTGCGCGGTTTGCGTGTGGTCGCGCGCACGCGATCATACCGCCGCAATGTTTGCGTGAAGCCCTGTCTGCGTGAGCTGACACCGACGGAAGGTCGGATGCGTACGACCTAGGCGATGCCGCACCAAGCCGCGAAGCCTCGCAGGGTTTCCGTGCTCCGCGCCTCCGCACGGGCAAGTACGCGCACGGTCTCGTGGACCTGCGGGTGGTAACGCGTCTGCGTCGGCGCCACCTTCTTCGCCGTCTGCAACGCACCCATCGTCCGAGCCCGATCACCGTGCAGCAGGAACCCTCGAGCCAGATCGATGTACATGTGCCCTACGCGCGACTTCGGCGTGCTCGCTGGGATCACCAGGCCATCGGCCCGCTTGACCGCTTCGGTGCCGTCCATCATCTCCACAGCCAAGCTGACCGACCAGATGCCGACATTCGCCGTACCGAAGCTCAGCACTGGGTCGTGAAAATCGGGGTTACCGATCCGGTCGGCCGCCGCTTTTGCTTCGGCCAGGTGCGCGTCGGCGGTGTCGCGGTCACCCGCCCGCGCCGCAGCCAGACCAGACTGCAAATGCAGGCTACCCCAACCGATCAAGTCGGCGGGATCACCGGAACCGACGCGAGATTCCATATCGGCGCGGCAGTCATCCAGATACGTGAGTGCGGAATTCCAGTCACCAGCGGAGGTGAGAACAGACGCCCGATGGAACTGTGCGGCAGCCATCCACACTTTGTCGCCAGACATATGCGCTGCCCACCAGAGACGTTCGACGGCCATCGTCGCCAAGTCGGTATAGCCGAGCTTGTGAGCCAAACTCCTTGCGCTGCTGTACAGCTCGCACAGCAATACACATGCTTGCTCGCGTTGGTGCCCGCTCGACAGGTACATGGCGGCGCGAGTCTCGGTCAGCAACGACGGCAGTTCGGCTGACAGTTTGTGAAAGTTGGCCGAACGCCGGAACTTTCGGATCAGCTCGACGTCATCAGTGATCGCCGCGAGCGGACGCGGCTGGATTCCGGCAGGCTGCAGGTCGTAGGCAGCGACCTCGCTACGGATGATGGCGATTCCGGCCGAGACCTCACGCTCTTCGTTGGTAGTGCGCGGGTATGGCTGGCCCATCAACTCAGCCGCACTCATCCGTAGCGCTTTCGCGCACGCCGAGATGAACGCCGCGCTTGCTGGGGCGCGGCCTTGTTCCACGGCGCGCACCAACGACGTCGAGACATTCGCCTCCGCGGCTAACCGCGGCTGTGACCAACCGGCCAATCGCCGCATCTCGGCCACTCGCTGGCCGACACCGACATGCTGCTGACTCATGTAATCCACTCCCGTGTCCCCGGTGCAAGCATGACAAAAATCCTTGTCACTTCACAGCGTTCGACAGATTGATGCTGGTCATAGCACGCAGTGCCGGGGTGGGTTCTTGATATCCCGAAGTGATGGCCAGATTTTCGCTCTGACCGCCTGGCCGGTCAAGGCCGTCTCGGTGCTGCGTGCCCCACCTAACCGGACACACATCACATTGAGGCGGCACGCCCATGACCGCGGAACTCATCGCCACCCTTGTCACCATTGCGGCTGTACTGCTGCTCGGCTGGCTCTTGTTCGTCTTTCTGCCCTGGGTGCTAGACCGTGGCGGCGACGCCTACCCCGACGGCGCGATACCGGTCGCTGACATCCTCGAACGCGTTGCGGCACAAGGCTCGCTGAGCATCGACTCCTGGCAGCTCGAGCCGTCGCACCGCGCGCCCACCGCACCCTATAGCCCGGTGCAAGCGCACGCGGAGATGCAGCGGCACCGTGAATGCGCGACGGACCTGTGTGCCGCGAAGTACAGCGCGTTCTGGTGCCTCGTCGACGCTGGGGAGGCTGTGCCGGACGCGAGGGCTGTGCGGTGAGCGGCTACATCGAGTTCAGCGACGGCACGATGGGTCTCGTCGGAGACGATGGTTGGGTCGACGAATTCGACGCGGTCGAGGTACCCGTGGTGGAGACCGCCACGCCCGCGCTCAGCGTGGCGTTCATCGACATCGACGCCGCCTCTGTGGTCGATACCGAGTTGCCGGAGCGGACTGCGTTTGTTGGGCCGCCGCGCCCGATCGGCCTGCCTGTCGAATTGGTAGAGCGGGTCGCGGACGCGATGCGCGAGTGGGGTGAGCGGTGAGGCCCCCCGCGAGTCGGATGCCGAGGGCAGCCGCGTACCGGCCGGACTCGCGCGACGCTGGGCTCCGCCGCTACTTCGGCCTCACCCAGTTCGCGTTGCTGACCGGAGTGCCAGCTTCGAAGTTGTCCGCCTGGCGGCACAGCGCCTACGCGTGGGTGCCCACACCCGATATCGAAATCGGCGACTATAGCGGCTGGTCGTTGGCGTGCATCAGTGCTTGGAGCCCGGAGGGTGAGTCGTTCCTACGGCCGCCGACAGTGCGGTTCGCCGATACCGCCATGATCAGGGACCGCTATCACGGGATGCCCACCTCCACGCTGTGGGTGTGCATCGGCGACGGCACGATTCCCCGGCCGGTCGTATGGGTGGACAACCGGCCCGGTTGGCTGTTGTGACGTCTGCCCGTAAGAACGGCTGCCAGGTCGGGATGTGCGCGACCATCACTGCCGCCGTCATCATGCGCCGCAGGCGGTGGTGGTGGACGCAGTGAGACTTCCTGCCAGTCGAATGCCTGAGTGAGCGTCTGAGAACTCGCGTCGTGGGCGGTAGCTGTCGAATCGAATGAGACCACTCAGGCTGCGGATTCTGTGTCGATGTTCTTCTTCGCTAGTTCGCTGATCCAGGCGGCTTTGGGCATCTTGCTTTGCTTACCTCTGGGGTAATCGACGCGGTTCCTCCGGCGTGTCAAGATCGCTATCAGGCGAGACCGGTAGACCGAAAGGACATCATCATGCCCGCGTATGTGATTGCCCACCTGCAGGATGCTGCCCCACATCCGGAGATCGCCGAGTACATCGAGCGTCTTCCCGGCACTTTCGCGCCATACGGTGGCCGCTACCTCGTGCACATGGCACAGCACGAGGTGAAGGAGGGCAGCTGGCCCGGACACGTTGTCATGATCGGCTTTCCCGGGATCGCGGACGCGAGAGCATGGTGGGAATCGCCCGCATACCGGGACATTGCGCCACTGCGCTCACGCCACATCGACGGCGACATCATCATGGTCGAGGGTGTTCCCGATGGCTACGAACCGACTGCGGCCGTCGAAGCAATGCGGGAGAGCCTGGCCGGAAAACAGCCGTAGCCTTCCGGCAGGGATCAATACCTGGTTGGCAAAACCGTTGTGCGGCATCACCGCCACCTGGAGCCGGGCAGTCCGAGATCGCCCGGAACTGATTCCCCCGAGCGGAATGTTCAATGTTGTACGACAGCGATGACTTCACGCGAAAGGACTCGCCATGCACAGTTCTCCCGCCGATCTCATGCGACGCAACCTTCTCGACGTATTCAACGAACCCGACCCGGCCCGCCGGGCCGCGGCCATTGCCGAGACCTATCACGAAGATGTGGTGTGGCACGAACCGGACCGAATTGTGTACGGGCGCAAGGACCTCGAACGCCGCGCCGCAGAGGTGCGTGCCGAAAACCCGGACTGGATCTTCCGCCCGTTGGGCCCAGCGTCGGAGCTCGACGATGTCGGCCACCTAGGGTTCCAGTACGGGCCCGCCAACCAACCGTCGGTGGTCAACGGCATGGACATCGCTCGTACCAAAGACGGCGTCATTATCGAGCTCTACACCATCGTCACCGAGATCCGTCAACCCTCGTAGGTTGCTGCCGAGGTGGCCGGACGACACTCCGATGTACAAAGGCGCCTGTAATCGCCACTGCCGCAGCTGATTCAGTGTTGGGCGCACGGGCTTTCTCCTGCGGGCCCGGCGCCCCCAAGATCGCCGACTGCAATGTCCCGCAACCGAGTCCTTAGACCGGTACCGGCTCCAGAACCCGCTGTGGTTCAGCAGCTTTCGTCGAACCGCCGTCGGCAGCGCCCGCCGAGGCGATGATGGCGAGGCCGAGGGCGGCAGCACAGATTCATCCGGCGACGGCCGCACCGAGTTCGATGATGCCGGGCAATGCCGCGCGATCGACGCCCGGCGAGGGTCACCACAGCAGCAGCGCGACGGCGCCGGCGACGGCCAACCACACGCTCGCCGTGCTGACGCCGATAACGTCGAACAGGTACTTGGCCAAGCCCGCACCTGGTTGGATACTGACCATAGCGGCGAGGATGAGGGTGGGCGCTGGCACCGCGCGAGCCGTGCGTGGCTGAACATGCACAGCCCAAAAGATAGGTGTCCTAAGTAAATGACGATAGATCGGTCGGATTCGCAAAAACGGTGCTTACCTTGCCGATCGATGCCCGATATGTGCTGATCGGCACAAGCGCTCATCGGCCGGGAGAGTGTTCGTCTCGTGTTCGGGTATCCGCGGTGGTACGCGAGTGCGAAAGGAAGCGATGACGATGCGCGAGCGGGTGCCCGACCGGAGACCAGCGCCTTCCGCTGGGACCCGACTGCTAGGACTGCTCCTGCTGATCTGGCTGGCCATCGGCGTTATCGCCGCAGGTCAGCGCCATAACTTCGACAACGCCCCGATCAACTGTGCTGGTTTCGGCACCATTGCCGTGACGGTGCTGGCCGGTCCGCTCAACTACATGGGTGTGAACCCGAAGGTCAACGAATGTAATCTTCCGCAGCCCAGCCAGTAATGCCCTGGTTCCCACCGGAATTCGGTTCGTCGTCGGTGAATCCCAGTGGGAGCGTTCTGAATTCGAAGCTCGGCATTTCACGAACTGCCACACCGACCACATGCGTCGGCGCAATACCGAGCTGAAGAGTCGAACTTCTCCGAGTCTGCCGCGTACCGCCTGCAAGATCAAGACGCGGCCGTCACGAAAGCGCGGTCGTCCCGAAACGCACTCGGCCCCGCACCCGAATCTTCGGGTGCGGGGCCGAGCGGTTTGGTTCCGATCAGCTCACGCCGACCGGCACCCGCACCGTCTCCGCGGACCGCTGCTGCAGCTCACGCAGCTTCGCGCCCTCGATGTCGATATCCGGCAGGATCCGATCCAGCCACTTCGGAATCCACCAGGACCACTTGCCCATCAGTACCAGCAGCGACGGGATCAGGACCATCCGGACGATGAACGCATCGATCAATACGCCTGCCGCCAGGGCGAAGCCGAACGACTTCGCCGTGACATCGGTTTCCAGCAGGAAGGAACCGAACACCGAGATCATGATGACCGCGGCCGAGGTGACGACCCGGGCGCCGTGGTGATACCCGGCGACCATCGCATCCTTCGGCGACTTGCCGTTGACGAATTCCTCACGCATCCGGGTCACCAGGAACACCTGGTAGTCCATGGCCAGACCGAACACCAGGCCGATCAGCATGATCGGCAGGAAGCTGATCAGCGGATGCGGATCCTCGATCAGCCCGAGCTTGCCCTCCTGGAAGATCAGCACCGTCGCACCGAAGGTGGCCGCCATGGAGAGCAGGAAGCCGAGCGCCGCGGTCAACGGCACCAGGATCGAGCGGAATACCAGGATCAGCAGCAGGAATGCGGCGCCGGCCACGATCGCCAGGTACGGCACGATCTTGCTCAGCAGCACATGGTCGACATCGGCATAGATCGCCGTGGTGCCAGTGATGCCGTATTCGATGCCGTACTCGGACTGCATCTGCGCTTCGGCATCGCGGGCGTCACTGACCAGATCCTTGGTGGCCTGGTTGTTCGGCCCCGACTTCGGCACGCCGTCGAGCAGCGCGCCCGCCTTGTCCGCACCACTCCACTTGGGTTCGGTCACGTAATCCATGCCCGAGTAGGAGGCGAGCTTGGACCGCAGCGCGTTCACCGCGGCCTCGCGCCGGTCGGCGGGCACCTCGGCGAGGTCGACCGCGACATTCAGCACGCCGTTGCTGCCCTCGCCGAAACCTTCGGTGCGCAGCTCGTAGGCCTTGCGGATGGTGGAGGTCTTGGGCTGGCTGTCGTCGCCGGGCAGGCCGAGGTTCAGACCGGCGGCGGGTGCCGCGAGCAGACCGAGTACGACCACGCTGAGCAACAGCGTCACCGCGGGCGCCTTGCCGATCAACCGGCCGACGCGCATGCCGTTGGTGACCGACTTGTCATCCTCGGGATCGTGCTTGGCCACGATCGGCAGCTTCGGCTTGAACAGGAACCGGCCGAACGCACCGAGCAGCGCGGGCATCAGCGTGATGGCGGTGAGCACCGCGAACGCCGCGGCGATCGCACCACCCAGACCCATGAACGTCATGAACTGCACGCCGACGATGCTGAGCCCGCCGAGCGCGATGATGACGGTCAAACCAGCGAACACCACCGCGGAACCCGCCGTACCGAGTGCGGTACCGGCCGCCTCCTCCGGCGAATCCTGCACTGCCAGTTCGTGCTTGTAGCGCGACACGATGAACAACGCGTAGTCGATCGACAGGGCGATGCCGATCATGGACGCGAGGAAGGTCGTGAAGCTGGGCACCTCGATGATCGAGGTGCCGAGGAAGATCAGCGAGGTAGCCGCGCCGAGGCCGACGATCGCGGTGATGATCGGCACAAAAGCGGCGACAATGGCGCCGAAGGCGATGATCATCACAACCAGTGCGATGCCCATACCGATCTGCTCGGACTTACCGCTCGGGGCCGCGTTCTGCATCGCGATCGAGCCGCTCATCTCCACCTGCAGCCCGGCATTGCGGGCATCGTTGGCGACCTCGTAGGCCGCTTGGCGCTGCTCGTCGGTGACATCGGTGAACGACTTGATGGTGAACGGGACGCTGAAGAAGGCGACGGTGTCGGGAGCCGTCTTGCTGAGCACGTTCAACGGTGCGCCACTGCACTTGGACGGGTCTGGGTCGGCGATGCAGCCCGACTGTTCGGCGGCCTCGACCGGATTCAGCACCGGCTTGCTGTGGTCGACGATGTCGAGCGTGCCGAGCTTGTCGATGAAGGCCGCCAGCGCCGCCCGGTTCGCCGGATCGGTCAGCTTCTGACCTTCGGGTGCGGCAATGACATAGGTGCCGGTGACGGCGTCGAATTTGAAGGCGGCGGAGGCGCCGGGGAAGTGCTTGTCGAGGATGTCGTTGGCACGGGCGGAGGGCAGGGCCGGCATGCTGAAGTCATTGGTCATCGGCTCCTTCAGCTGCGCGCCGAGGCCGCCGAGCAGCAGGAACAGGACAAGCCAGACCGGAAGCACTATCCATTTCCTGCGGAAAGCGAACTTTCCCCATCTGTACAGATAAACGGACACGAAAGGGTTCTCCTAGCTGACCTTTTCGAGCGACCTGCAGGCAAGTCGCTAGCGGGTGGCTGAGTTACGTGCTGGTGCGCGGCGCGTAGACAAGCACTCGCGGGGATTGCCCTGCCGACCCCGCCTCCAATTGACGCTTCCTGCCTACCGTGCGGTAGGTAGACTACCCACGGGTTAAGCGGAGGTACAACCTCCCCTCTGGTGGCAACGTTAGCTCAGCGCATAAGTGATGAGAGGATCATCCGATGACAGTTCGTGACGCGGGAGACGCTGTTGTCGCAGCTGGCGGCACAAAAATGGCAATCCGCGATGCCGCGGTGAGGCTGTTCGCGGCCAAAGGATTCGAACAGACGAGCCTGCGCGAGGTCGCGGATGCGGTAGGAATCACAAAGGCTTCGCTCTACTATCACTACGCCTCGAAGCTCGATCTGCTGCTGGCGATCGTCGATCCGATCATCGATCACCTGCGCTCGGTGATCGAGGATATCGATGCGGTCCCGCACGATGCGGAGGGTGTGCGCGCTGTGCTGCGCGCCTATCTGCGCGGCATGATCCGCCATCGCGACGCCGGTGCGCTGTGTGTCCGCGACACCGTCGCGATCATCAATGTCATGGCCGACCGGTATCCCGACATGCTGGATTCGACTCGGGTGCTGCGCGAATGGCTCGCCGGACCCGGCGCCGACGCTGTCGCCGAGCTGCGCGCGAGTGCGGCGTTGGAGGTGCTCGGGGTCGCGCTGTTGTCCGACGAACTCGTGCCCGGCGTCGAGGATTCCGTGGTGGAGCGCACACTGCTGGACGCGGCCACTTGTGTGCTCACCGGCTGTCATACCGCGTAGATTCGTTCGAACACCGAAGAGGCCAGGGAGTAGCCGCCGTGCACATCACCGCGAGGGTCGATTACGCGGTGCGAACCCTATTGGAGATCGCCCGCGCACCACAGACCTACGGTGCGTCGGATCGGGTCGCCGTGCAGGTCGCGCCGGTAGTGAAGGCCGAGGCGATTGCGACCGCGCAGCACATACCGCCCAAGGTGCTGGAGACCGTACTCGCGGAATTGCGCAGAGCTGATCTGGTGACAAGTAGGCGCGGCCCGGATGGGGGCTATTGGCTGGCCCGCCCGGCCACGCAGATCTCCATCGCCGATGTGATCCGGGCGATCGAGGGCCCGCTGGCCTCGGTGCGCGGCGAGCGTCCGGAGGATGTGCGCTATTCGGGTGCGGCCGAACCATTGCAGCGGGTGTGGATCGCATTGCGGGTGAATATTCGTGCGGTGCTGGAGAATGTGTCCATCGACGATATCGCGCGGGATCGGCTGCCCGGATTCATCGGCGCGCTCACCGAGGATCCTGGTGCCTGGGCGCGGCGATAATTCGCATCGAGTCATGCGGGCCGAAAGCCTCGCGCGCCGATATCGCTGCTGGTCACGAATGCTCACGACGTACTGGGCGGAATGACGGTAGCCTCCTTTTCATTATGCTGATCAGACTGCTTCGCACTCATCTGGCCCCCTACCGGGCCCAATTGGCGGGCGTCGTCGGCCTACAACTCATCTCGGTCATCGCGATGCTGTACCTGCCGACCTTGAACGCCGATCTCATCGATAACGGGGTCACCAAGGGCGACATCGGCTACATCTGGACCACCGGACTGTGGATGCTCGCGGTCACCGGCGTGCAGATCATCGCCTCGGCCTGTTCGGTCTATCTCGGCGCGCAGGCGGCGATGGGTGCGGGTCGGGATCTGCGCGGTGCGGTACTGCACCGGGTCGGCACCTTCTCCGCGCGCGAGGTCGGTATGTTCGGCGCGCCCTCGCTTATCACCCGTAACACCAACGACATTCAGCAGGTTCAGCTGCTGATCGTGATGTCGGCGACCATCCTGGTGATGGCGCCGATCATGTGTATCGGCGGCATCTTCATGGCGCTGCGCGAGGATCTCGGACTGTCCTGGCTGCTGCTCATCGCGGTGCCCGCACTGGCCATCTCGATGGGCGTCATCGTGGCGAAGATGGTGCCCGGTTTCCGCGATATGCAGCACCGGATCGATGAGGTCAACCGAGTGCTGCGCGAGCAGATCACCGGTATCCGAGTGGTGCGTGCGTTCGTGCGCGAACGGCAGGAGACCTGGCGCTTCGGGCTGGCCAACACCGAACTCACCGAATCCGCGCTGCGGGTCGGGCGGCTGATGGCGCTGATGTTCCCGCTGGTGATGCTGATCAGCAATGCCACCGCGGTCGCGGTGATCTGGTTCGGCGGACATCTGATCAACGACGGCGAGATGCAGATAGGCTCGCTCACCGCGATGCTGTCCTACATCATGCAGATCCTGATGGCTGTCATGATGGCCTCGTTCCTGGCCATGATGGCGCCGCGCGCGGCCGTCTCGGCCGACCGGATCGGTGAGGTGCTCGAGACCGAGACCTCGGTGGTGCCGCCGCGGCTGCCGCAGCCGTTCAAGACCGATCCGGCGCAGGTCGATCTGCAATTCGCCGAATTCGCCTTTCCCGGTGCGGAGAAGCCGGTGCTGTCGGCGATCCGGTTCCAGGTCGAGCCGGGTACGACCACGGCGGTCGTCGGTTCCACCGGTGCGGGCAAGACAACGCTGGTCAATCTGATTCCCCGGCTCATCGACGTGACCGACGGCGCTGTCTACGTCGGCGGCACCGATGTCCGCCATATCGACCTGGAAGTGCTGCGCGCGCAGATCGGGCTGGTGCCGCAGAAGGCATATCTGTTCTCCGGAACCATCGCCAGCAATCTGCGCTACGGCAATCCGGACGCCACCGACGAGGAACTGTGGCGCTGTCTGGAGATCGCGCAGGCCGCCGACTTCGTGCGCGATATGCCGCAGGGGCTGGCGACGCCGGTCGCGCAGGGCGGCACCACTGTTTCGGGCGGACAGCGTCAGCGATTGGCCATTGCGCGGGCGCTGGTGAAGAAGCCGCGGGTCTACCTGTTCGACGATTCGTTCTCCGCACTCGATGTCGCCACCGATGCCCGACTGCGCGAGGCATTGCGGCCGGAGACCAGGGATGCCTCGGTAATCATTGTGGCGCAACGAGTTACCACCATCCGCGATGCCGATCAGATCGTGGTGCTCGAGGACGGCGTGGTGGTCGGGATCGGCACCCATGAGCAGTTGATGCGCGATTGCGCGGAATACCAGGAGATCGTCGCCTCGCAGCTCGGCGCCGATGAGGCCGCGGTCGTCTTCGCCAAGCGCAACGGATCGCCGCCCGATGTGAGCGGCGACGGGCACCGGACCCGGCGGGAGGAGATCCGATGAGACCCGGAGGGGTGAATCCCGGTGCGCCGGACGCGAAGGCGAGATCGTTCGGCCCGTCGCTGAAACGGCTATTGCGCAGGTTGGCGCCCGAGCGCGGATACGTCGGCGTGATCGTCGGGCTCGCGATCGTCTCGGTGGTGCTGAATACGCTCGGTCCCTACCTGCTCGGCAAGGCCACCAATGTGGTCTTCGACGGTGTGGTCGGCCGCCAGCTGCCCAGTGGCATCACCAAGGAAGAGGCGATCCAGCAGCTGCGGGCATCGGGTAACAACACCTTCGCCGACATGCTCGGCGCGATGGATGTCACCCCGGGTGTCGGTGTGGATTTCGGCGCGGTCGGCCAGGTGCTGATGCTGGTATTGCTGCTCTATATCGGCGCCGCGGTGTTCAGCTGGTTGCAGTCCTTCCTGCTCAATATCGTCATCAACCGCACGGTGAAGCGGCTGCGCAGCGAGGTCGAGGACAAGATCCATCGACTTCCGTTGCGCTACTTCGATTCCACTCCGCGCGGTGACCTGCTCAGCCGCGTCACCAATGACGTCGACAATGTGTCGCAGAGTCTGCAGCAGACCATGAGCCAGCTGATCCTCTCGCTGTTCTCGGTGATCGGCATCCTGATCATGATGTTCTGGATTTCGCCGCTACTCGCGGTGATCGCCCTGCTCACCGTGCCCGCCGCGATCGTGGTCACCACGCAGATCGCCAAGCGCTCCAAACCGCACTTCGTCAACCAGTGGAAGTACACCGGCATGGTGAACGCGCAGGTCGAGGAGGCCTTCACCGGGCACGAGGTGGTCAGCGCATTCGGCCGCAACCGGGAGGTCGGTCAGGAATTCGATAAGCGCAATAACGACCTCTACGAGTCGAGTTTCAAGGCGCAGTTCATCTCCGGGCTGATCATGCCCTCGATCATGTTCCTCGGGAATGTGAACTTCGTGCTGGTGGCGCTGGTCGGCGGTCTGCGGGTGGCGACCGGCAATCTGTCGCTCGGTGAGGTACAGGCCTTCATCCAGTACTCACGACAGTTCAGCCAGCCGCTGACCCAAATCGGTGCGATGGCCAACCTGCTGCAATCCGGTGTCGCCTCGGCCGAGCGGATCTTCGAGATCCTCGATGCCGAGGAACAGTCGCCGGACCCGGTCATGGAGAACACCCGTCCGGTCGATCGCGGCCGGGTCGAGTTCGAGGCGGTGTCGTTCCGCTACGAACCCGAGACGCCGGTCATCGAGCGGTTGTCGCTGGTTGCCGAGCCCGGACATGTGGTCGCCATTGTCGGTCCGACCGGTGCGGGCAAGACCACCCTGGTGAATCTGCTGCTGCGGTTCTACGAACTCGATGCGGGCACCATCACCATCGACGGTGTCGATATCACCGAGATCACCCGCGATCACCTGCGTTCCAGAATCGGCATGGTGCTGCAGGACACCTGGCTGTTC
The DNA here is from genome assembly GCF_040680755.1 of Nocardia sp. NPDC051990. Lineage (NCBI taxonomy): Bacteria > Bacillati > Actinomycetota > Actinomycetes > Mycobacteriales > Nocardiaceae > Nocardia > Nocardia sp. NPDC051990. The sequence goes on from NZ_JBFAXH010000004.1 coordinate 365,360, forward strand.
AAGGGCACCATTCGGGAGAACATCGCTTACGGCAATCCGAATGCCAGCGAGGCAGATATTCTCGAGGCCGCGCGCGCCGCCTATGTCGATCGCTTCGTCCACGCGCTGCCGCACGGTTACGACACGGTCATCGATGAGGAAGGTTCGGGCGTCAGCGCGGGCGAGAAGCAGCTGATCACCATTGCCCGCGCCTTCCTGGCCAAGCCGTCCATCCTGGTCCTTGACGAGGCGACCAGTTCGGTCGATACCCGCACGGAGGCGCTGGTCCAGCATGCGACCGCGGCGCTGCGGCGGGACCGCACCAGTTTCGTCATCGCCCACCGCCTTTCCACCATCCGCGACGCCGACCTGATCGTCGTCATGGAGGCGGGCCGCATCGTCGAACACGGCAACCACGAGCGCCTGCTCGACGAACGCGGCGCCTACTACCGCCTCTACAACGCCCAGTTCGCCGCGGCAGCCGCCGAGGCCTGACCGGAACATCGGCCGGGTGCCTGGTGCGTCCGGCCGATTGTGGTCCTGGGAGGATGTTCGCGTGTCTGATCCTGATAGCTTCTCGTTCACCGTCGGTACCCGTCTCCCGGGCCGACATGGTCGATCGGGCGTGATCAGCACAGCGCACGGTGATATCGCGACGCCGGCATTCATTCCGGTCGGTACCAAGGCGACGGTGAAAGCGGTGCTGCCCGAGACCATGCGGGAACTCGGTGCACAAGCGCTGCTGGCGAATGCCTACCACCTGTACCTGCAGCCCGGATCCGACATCGTGGACGAGGCGGGTGGGCTGAGCACATTCATGAACTGGCCCGGCCCGACCTTCACCGACAGCGGCGGCTTCCAGGTGATGTCGCTGGGTGTCGGCTTCAAGAAGGTGCTGGCCATGGAGGCGGTCGACGTCCGAAGCGATGACGTGATCGCCGCGGGCAAAGAGCGCTTGGCCACCGTCGACGATGACGGCGTCACCTTCCGCTCCCATCTCGACGGCTCGAAACACCGGTTCACACCGGAGGTTTCGATGGGTATCCAGCATCAGCTCGGCGCGGACATCATGTTCGCCTTCGACGAGTTGACCACACTGCTGAATACCCGTGCCTACCAGGAGAAGTCACTGCAGCGCACGCACGAATGGGCGCAGCGCTGCATCGACGAGCACGAACGGCTGACCGCCGCGCGCACGCATCGCCCATATCAGGCGCTGTTCGCGGTGATCCAGGGCGCGCAATACGAAGACCTGCGCCGCAAGGCCTGTCGGGAACTGGAATCGCTGCGCGGTAGTGCCGGAACGGGGTTCGACGGCTACGGCATCGGCGGTGCGCTGGAAAAGCACAACCTCGGCAGCATTGTCGGCTGGTGCTGCGACGAACTGCCCGAGGATAAGCCGCGGCATATGCTCGGCATCAGCGAACCGGAGGACATCTTCGTCGCGGTGGAGAACGGCGCGGACACCTTCGACTGTGTGAACCCGTCCCGGGTCGCGCGCAATGCGGCGATCTATGTCGCCGACGGCAGATTCAATATCAATAATGCCCGATTTCGCCGTGACTTCACCCCGATCGACGACACCTGCGACTGCTACACCTGCGCGAACTACACCCGGGCCTATATCCATCACCTGTTCAAGGCCAAGGAGATGCTGGCCTCGACCCTGTGCACAATTCACAATGAGCGCTTCACGATTCGGCTCGTCGACCGGATTCGCGAGAGCATCGATGGCGGCTATTTCGATGAGTACAGAGCCGAAACCCTTGGCCGCTGGAAAGGCTCTGTTTGATTGCCGCGCCTGCGGCGCGGCGGGTTCGCGGCCCCTGCTGTCTCGCGACTGACCCTCTCGAGCGACCTGCAAGCAGTCGCTAGCGGCGCCGTCGAGACTCGCGCCTTCGGCGCATGCGCTTCGACGACTCGGCTGTGTTCGATGGCCGCGCCTACGGCGCGGACGCGAGACGGGCCGCGAACTCCTCCCTCGTAAGACTCGCTCCGTGGTGGTTGGCGATGTGTGGATGGTTCAGCACTTGGGCATGCCGGGTGAGGCCGGCGCTGCGTCGCATGCGCTTCGACGACTGGACCGAGTCGATGGCCGTGCCTTCGCGCTGCGAGACCGGCCGCCGACTCCTCGCTTGTAAGGCTCGCTCTGTCGTGGTTTACGTGATGAGCTAGCCTGCGGCGTCACATGATTCAGCTCAGGATCGCGGTGGTTTCGCGTGGCGCGTAACTCGGCTCGTGCTTCTTCAGGAAGGCGATCACTCGGTAGGTGATCGGCAGCACGATGACCTCGGCGAGGGTCTTCCAGATGAATCCGACGATCACGTAGTTGATGAACTGTCCCCAGCTGTCGATGCCGATGGCGGTGGCCGCGATCGAGCAGAAGATCAGCGTGTCACCGAATTCGCCGACGATCGTGGAGCCGATCAGCCGGGCCCACAGGTGCTTTTCCTTGGTCTTCTCCTTGATCAGCACCAGCGAGGCCGAATTGAGCATCTCGCCGATGAAGTAGCCGGCTAGGCCCGCGGTGACCAGTTGTGGCGTGGTGCCGATGACGGACCGGAAGGCTTCCTGATTGTCGTAGAAGGTTGCGGCGGGCAGTTCGATGGCGATCTTGAAGCAGACGACCGTGAGCAGCAGAATGGCGAAGCCGTAGTAGATGGCCCGGCGGGCGGCCTTGAAGCCGTAGACCTCGCTGAGGACGTCGCCGATGATGTAGGCCAGGGGGAACAGGAACCACGCACCGTCGGTGGAGATCGGCAGGATCTCGATGGGGCCGACCTGCACCGAATGATCGGTGAAGAATTGGACGCCTTTGGTTGCGCAGATATTCGAGATGATCAGCGTCGCGGTGAACAGCGCGACGACGGGAGTGTAGTAGCCCCGCGCGGCGACGGCGAATGCCGCGTGGGCCGCCGCGGGGCCCCCAGATTCTGGGTGTTCTTCGATTGTTTTGGACTCACTCACGCGCTTCATCCAACCAGGTTGTGGAATAGGCTGTACCAATGACGAATCCCGGCGATTCCGACGAATGGTGGAAACAGTACGGCGGCGAAGGCGTGTCGCCGGACGCTGGCGCCCAGGGGTCGGTCCCGCAGTACCCCTCGGCACCACAGTATCCATCCGCGCCGCAGTACCCGCAGCCGCCGGCCGCGACGCCGCCACCGCAGCCGCAGTACCCGAGCTATCCGCAGCAGCCGGTCGCCGGCGCGCAGCAGCCGTACCCGCAGACTCCGGCCTATCCCAATGCGTATCAGCCGTACGGGTATCAGCAGCAGGCGCAGGGCACCAATGGACTCGCGATCGGTTCGCTGGTCGCCTCAGTGGTCGGGCTGTGCACCTGCATCGGTTCGATCGTCGGAATCGTGCTCGGTGTCATCGCGCTGAATCAGATCAAGGAGCGCGGACAGGAGGGCCGCGGCATGGCGCTGGCCGGTATCTGGGTGGGTGCGGGCGGCATCGCGCTCGCCATCGTCTATGTGATTCTCAATATCGCACTGTCGACGAGATAGGACTCGAAAGCATCAGGGGCGCTCCCGTTTTCGGGAGCGCCCCTGATGCGTACCTAGGGTCTGTGACCTGATCAGGCCTTGACGACCTGGGTGCCGCCGGCGAACTTGTCGTGCCAGCCCTGCTTGTTCGGGTCCTGCGAGGTGGTGATGATCATGTAGATGATCAGGCCGAGCTCGGCCAGGCCACCGATGCACGGAATGATGCCGAGGGCGACATAGAGGTTGCGCTTCAGCGAAACCTCCGGGGCGATCTTCGCCGCACCGCCCGGGGCGGCGACCTTGAGGCCCAGGATCTTCTTGCCGAGGGTGGTTCCCTGCGAGGTCTCCATGCCGACGAAGTACCCGAGCAATGCGATCGCGCCAACCAGACCGGTCACGATCTGGCCGCCGAGTCCGGAGCCCAGGATGAAGAAGATAATGACGTAGACCGGGATGCCGACGATCAGGTGATCGATGACACGGGCGCCGATGCGGGTTCCGATATCTCCGGGCTGTCCGCCGTATCCGTATCCCGGCTGCTCGCCATAGGGCTGCTGGGGGTAGGGCTGCTGCTGGCCGTAGGGATCCTGCGGCGACTGCCCGTATTGGGGCTGATCATATGGCTGCTGTCCGTACTGGGGCTGCTGGCCGTATTGCGGTGGCTGCTGTCCGTACTGGGGCTGCTGGCCATATTGCGGTGGCTGCTGCCCGTACTGAGGCTGCTGCCCGTACTCGGGCTGCTGCCCGTACTGCGGTGGCTGCTGTCCGTACTGAGGCGGCTGTCCCTGCGGGTACTGCTGTCCACCCGGGTATTGCTGGCCGCCGGGGTATTGCTGCCCGCCTTGCGGATATTGGTTGGGGTCGTACCCACCGCTTGTCATATATCTGTCCTCGTCAGTGATCAGTAGATCGGTCGATTGCGTACGTTACGGACATCGCGCGGGTTGCAACAACCCATTCTCATCGAGTATCCACGGCTCTCCGGTCAGATCGGCCGGGTTGAATTGGTCGAGTAGCTGGGCGGACGAAACCGGGGGATAGCCCAGTGAACAGGCCAGTGCGGCCGCGACCCGGTCGGGTGGGTTGCCGAGGGCGAGCTGGTCGGCGAGTGTCACCGCGCCGTCGCGTTTGGCCAGTCGCTTGCCCGCGGCATTGAGCACCAGCGGCATATGTGCGTAGTGCGGGACCGGAAGGTTCAGCAGCGTCGCGAGATATGCCTGGCGCGGCGTCGACGGCAGTAGATCGTCGCCGCGGACCACCTGATCGATGCCCTGCTCCGCATCGTCGACGACGACGGCCAGGTTGTACGCCGGAATTCCGTCACCGCGGCGCAGCACGACATCGTCGACGGGGCCGCGGTAACGCCCGTGCAATTCATCGGTGATCTCGAATTCGCGCACCTGCGCACGCAATCGCAGCGCGGCCGGACGTCCGTCGGCGCGATGTGCGGCCCGCTCGGCCGCGGTCAGGTCACGGCAGGTGCCCGGATAGTGGCCGAGCGGGCCGTGCGGTGCGGTCGCGGCCTGCTGGATTTCCCTTCGGGTGCAATAACATTCGTAGGTGCGTCCGGCGGCGGTGAGCCGATCGATGGCCGCCTGGTAGTGGGGCAGCCGGTCGCTCTGCCGGACGACCGGACCGTCCCAGTCCAGCCCGATCGCGGCGAGGTCCGCCAGTTGGCGCTGTTCGGCGCCGGGCCGGACGCGATCCAGATCGTCGATACGGAGCACGAATCGGCGTCCGGTCGACCGCGCGAACAACCAGGCCAGCACCGCGGTGCGCAGATTGCCGAGGTGCAGATCGCCGGACGGGCTCGGAGCATACCTGCCTGCTGGAGTTCTGGTTACTGGCACATTTGCCATGCTAGGGGCTCCGGCACGGCTCATCGGATCAGCAGACGCGGCTTGAGTCGGTCTTCGGGAATCGCGGTCCCGCTGTCGAGGGCGGCCAGCAGTGCCTCGGCGTGCGCGATCAGACCCCGGCGGTCGATTCCATATGGCATATCGCTGTTTCGGTTCGATTGGTCGGTGTCCGGCTCGGCCGCATAGGCGCGCAGCCGGGTCACCGCACGGGTGAGCAGGGTGTGTGCGCCCTTCGGATTCGCGCGCTGGATGTGGGTCAGTCCGACCGCATATTGTGCGAGACCCTGCCACAGCATCCTTTCGGCGAACGGCCCGTTCTTCCACGCGGCCTCCAATACCTCGTGTGCGTTGAATGCCAGGCCGTCATCGAGCAGTTGCTGGGCGTAGGAAAGAGTTTGCTGGGGTGGCAGATTCAGGTCATCCGGAATTCGCGGCACACCGACGCTGCCGACCGGCAACGGCCGCCCGAACCGGTCGCGTGGGCGGGTATTACGTGCGCGACCTGCCTCGTCGCGCGGGCGTTCGACCATGCTGCCCATCATCCACGGACGGAGTCGAAGGCGTCCACCCGAGTTCGGTCGATCTTGATAAATTGACGGATCACGGGGCAATCACATCGGCAAATGTTTGCTGCCCAGCAAACATAGGAATGAATGTCATCTTCCGGCAATGTTTCCGCAACTTTCAATCTTCGCAAGATTGGCAAATGCGATGACTGAGCGGGCAAGAGATCGGCAAATTATGGATGAACCTGCTAGTGTTTAGCGCGCGGGGGCGACCCCGTGAGGTGAATTCACCTCGTAGTGCAGTGCGATCACGACGCACCGTGAAAGTCGCGCGCTTTGGCAAGGCGCACCGCGGGATTCGGCGTTCCGCGCCGGATGCCGGTGCTAGTTAGAACGATGTCAAAAGAAAATCTCGTTCTCGACGCAGCAAAGGAGCTAGTGCCGTGGAAGTTGACTTGGCGGGTGCTGTGTGGCGTAAGAGCACATACAGCGGCCCCGATGGGAACTGCGTGGAAGTCGCTTTTCTCGTCGACGGCAATGTGGCGGTCCGCGACACCAAAGACAACGGCAAAGGTCCGTTGTTGGCGTTCTCGCCAGGCGAATGGGATGCATTCCTAAGCGGAATGTCACGGGGGGAGTTCGGACGCGCCTGAACAACAGGTACGTCCGAACCAACAGCACGGGCCCCGGGTCGGCACGGACTCGGGGCCTTCGCAGGTGTTCAGCGGCCCTTTCTCAATGCTGCTGGCCGTCGGTCCGCTCCTGAACCGCGCGTAGTACGGCGAGTTGTTTGCGCTCTTCCTCGTGCTCGGCCGCCCGATTGGCGCGGGACTCCTGCCATGGATCGGGGCGGAAGAATCCGCCGGTGCCCGGCTTGCCCGCCGAACCCAGCTTGTTCATCTTCTTCGGCACCGCCGCGCCCTGGTAGGTCAGTGGAATCGGGTGACCGTGCTCGTCGACCGGACCGAGCGGCTGGTGGATTTCGATGTACTCGCCATCCGGCAACCGCCTGATGATGCCCGTTTCGATGCCGTGCTCGAGCACCGCGCGGTCGCTGCGCTGCAAGCCGAGGCAGATGCGGTAAGCGGCATAGTAAGCCACCGCAGGCAGGGTCAGAATGCCGATCCGGCCGACCCATGTGGTCGCATTCAGCGAGACGTCGAACTTGTAGGCGATGATGTCGTTCACGCAGGACAGCGTCAGTATCACGTAGAAGGTGATCGCCATCGCGCCGATCGCGGTGCGGACCGGCACGTCACGCGGGCGCTGTAGCAGATTGTGGTGCGCGGTGTCCTTGGTCAGGCGCCGTTCGATCCACGGATAGGCGATCAGCACGGTGAAGACCAGGCCCATGGTCAGCGCACCCCAGAACGATCCGGGCACGGTATGGCGGCCCAGATACAGCTCCCAGGGCGGGATCAGGCGCATCAAGCCGTCGGTCCACATCATGTAGAAGTCCGGCTGGGTGCCCGCCGATACCTTGGCCGGGTTGTAGGGGCCGAAGGCCCAGATCGGGTTGATCTGCAGCAGGCCGCCCATTATCGCGACGACAGCGAGCGTGAACGCGAAGAACGCGCCCTGATCCAGCGAGAATACCGGCACGATGCGAGTGCCGATCACATTGCGTTCGGTGCGGCCCGGACCCGGGAACTGGGTGTGCTTCTGGTACCAGACCAACGCGATATGCGCGGCGATCAGCGCGAGCATGATGCCGGGGAAGAGCAGCACGTGCGTGATGAACAGACGCGGCAGGATGATCTCGCCCGGATAGTCGCCGCCGAACATCAACCAGTGCATCCAGGTGCCGATGAGCGGAATGCCGAGCGTGATGGACGAGAAGGCCGCCCGCAGGCCGGTGCCCGAGAGCAGGTCGTCGGGCAGCGAGTAGCCGAAGTATCCCTCGAATATGGCCAGGATCAGCAGCAGTGAGCCGAGCACCCAGTTCGCCTCGCGCGGCTTGCGGAAGGCGCCGGTGAAGAAGATCCGGAAAAGGTGCACGATGATCGAGGCCGCGAAAAGCAGTGCGGCCCAATGGTGGACCTGGCGCACGAAGAGACCGCCGCGGACCTCGAAGGAGATGTTCAGCGCCGTCTCGTAGGCGCGAGTCATGGTCAAGCCGCGCAGTGGTTGGTAGGCGCCGTTGTAGGTAACTTCGGCCATCGAGGGGTCGAAGTACAGCGTCAGATAGATACCGGACAGCACCAGGATGATGAAGGTGTAGAGCGCGATTTCGCCGAGTAGGAACGACCAGTGGGTCGGAAAAACCTTGTTGATCGACCGCTTGACGAATGCCGCGGCCCGATATCGCTCGTCGAAGGAGTCGGCCTGTTCGGCTGCCCCGCGACCTATGTCAATAGCCATGGCCGACACCTCGCTTTGGGTGAGAGGTGGTACATGTTCTACTACAGACGGTAGCAGGGGATCGGCCAGGAATCGATAGCTTTCCGGATCGCAATGTGGAACAAGATCATTCACTTTTTCCGGTGCTGCCCGCTCCCGCCGGTAACCGGTGCCATATCGTCGAGCCGTGAGTACGGTGGCCGCCCAGGACGCGACGATGTACTGGCTCTCCAGCCGTACCCGAAATGACCTCTTCATGCTGTATTGCTTCGACGATTCCGGGTATTCCGGTGCGGAACTGCGCGAGTTCGTCGTGCGGCGCAGTGCCGACATTGCCGATCTATCGGTGCGGCTGCGCGCGCTGCCCGGCGATCTGGACTATCCGGCATGGGTTCGATGCGAATTCCGTGCCGAGCAATTTGTGGAACATTTCCTTCCGGAACCGAATTGGCCGGGTGTGTGTACGGTGCTCGGCAAACTGCTCGGCACCGGAGTGGATGCCGCGGTGCGTCCGTGGCGATTGCATGTGTTCCGCGGGGTCGACGGTGCTCCCGGGGGTTCGGGACCCGCGACGGTGGTTGTGCTGCAGATGTCGCACGCGTTGGCGGATGGGCGGCGGGGTGCGGAGATTGCCAGGGCGCTGTTTACCGAGGTCGGTGGGGGTGCGGCGGTCGCGTCGGGCGAGTTGATTGCGCGGGGCGGGGTGGCTGTGCGGGAGGGACCGGTTGCGGCCGAGGGGGCCGTTGCGCAGGACGGATCGACTGCGCTGGATGAGCATGTGGTGGCGTCCGAGCAGGTCGACGGGGCTGCGCCGGTTGGCCTCGCCGCGCCGATTGTTGATGCCGCCCCGGTTCTTGCGTTGCGGGATTCAGTTGCTCTGGCCGAGGAGTTCGCTGTGTCCCGGCAAGTCGCCGGAACTGCGCCGATTGCCGGTGCCGCCTTTGGTCCCACGCCGGTCGCTGCGTTGCGGGATTCGGTTGCTCGGGCGTTGGGTGAGCAAGCTGTCGGCCTCTGTCGACGCCTCGGTGCGGCAGTGGTCGAAGCGGCGCCGGTGGATCCCATACACGTGCATTCGGGGCTGGCGCTGCTTCGGATGCCGATTCAGTTCGCGCGCACGGTGATTCGCGGGTACGAGGCATTCCGGGCGCAGCAGGAGTTGGCCGAATCGACCAGGGCGGGAAGGGTTCCGGGGCCGGGGCCCGGTTTCACACCGAGTCTGGTGAACCGGACCGATTCGACAGCTCGGCCTGCTCATCAGGTGCGGATGATCGTTTGCGATGCCGAACGGATGCGTATCCCGGGCCACACCGTGACCGTGGTCGCGCTGACAGCCGTGTCGATCGCGCTGGATCGCTACCTCACGGTGCGTGGTGCGCGAATGGACCGTCTTGGCGCGCAGGTGCCGATGGCGTTGTCCGACAATCGGGTAGCGGCTCGCAATAACTACCGCAGCCTCGGCGTCGATCTGTTCATCGACGAACCGGATCTACCGGTCCGCGCGAACAAGATCGCCGCCGCACTCGCAGACCGCCGTACCCGCGCGCGCCACCCGCTGCTCACCGCGCAGGACCGCGTCACCGCCGTCACTCCCGCCCCACTGCTGCGCCGTGATATCGAGCGTTACCCGCTCGACACCGTCCCCGATTCGATCGCCGGACACACCGTGGTCTCCAGTGTGTACCGCGGCGCCGCCGACCTGACCTTCGGCGGCGCACCCGTCCGCTTCACCGGCGGCTTCCCTGCGATCGGCTCGGTCATGCGCCTGACGCACGGCGTTCACGGCCTCGGCGACACCGTCACCATCTCGGTCCACGCCGACACCGCCGCCCTACCGGACATCGATACCTACGCGAACCTGCTGCGCGATGCGTTGAACGAGGTATTCGACTGCGCCGCCGGAGAACTGAGATAGCTGCTGAATCTCAGCTGGGTGATTCGCCGTGGCCCGATTCAGTACTTCTACCCATTGCGTGGTGCGGGGGATACTCGCTTGAACGGTGGGTGCGCGGCAAGTGTCGCCGCGCACCCTCGCCTTCACACCCGGACGAGATCTGTGGTCAGGAACTCGTCCACGATCGCGGTCGCCTTGGCCTCGAAGGCGGCGTAATGCGCCGTGCGCGCGTCACCGGTGATCGCCTCGCCGAGAGCGAATGTGCCGTCGGCCGCAACGGTTTGGGGCTGCTCCTCCGCATCGGGCAGCAGGCCGACGCGGGAGTCGGCGAAACCGCTGTAGTAGGCCAGGCCCGCGCTGAGCTGGCCTTCGAGTGCGGCCTGCATATCGAGGATGACCGGGTCGGACTCGGTGGCGCCGGCCAGTGCCAGCCACAGGATGCGCTTGCCCGCCAGCCGGGGCTTGCTGCGGCCGTAGGCGAAACCGTAATTCCACACCCGGTCGATCCAGCCCTTGAGTACGGCGGGCACGCTCAGCCAGTACACCGGGAAGGCCACGACGACCAGGTCGGCGGCGAGCAGGCGGGCCATATGCGCTTGCGCCCCTTCGGAATAGCGCTTGTCGCGATTGCCCCACTCGGGCTGGTCGGCCTCGGTCATCCGGGGATCGAAGTCCTCGGCGTGCAGGTCGAGTAGGTCGACGGTGTAACCCGTGGCGGTGAGGCGGTCGCCGGCCAGCCGGGCGATGTGCGCGGTGAGCGAATCGCGGCGGTGGTGGGCGACGACAACGAGAGCGGACTTGGTCACAGTAGCTCCTAGCGGTGGGTGGTTTTCGCTGTGCTTTCGAGTCAACCGTGATCGATGTGGACGATCTATAGCCGAGAGTCTCGGATGGATAGGAATTCGTCTACAGTCGAACCATGGATCCGTTGAGCACGCTGCTCGGAGGAATTCGTGCCGAGGGTTCGGTGGTGGCCCACGCGGTGCTGACCGCGCCGTGGACGATCGGCTTCGCCGACCGGGCCCCGCTGATCATGGTGACCGTGCTGCGCGGGGGTGGCGTGCTGCGGCTGCCCGACGGCAGTGCGCGCAGACTGACCGCCGGTGACACCGCGGTGGTGCAGGGTGCCGAACCCTTCGTGCTCGCCCACGAAACCACCACCACCGCCGCCGGTCCACCCACCGAGTACGAGCTCTCCTGTTTCGTGCCCGACGGTCTCAGTGCCGCCGGAACCGGTTGCGCGGCCGTCGAACCCGAGCCAGCTGCGGCCGAAGCCAGTGCGGCCGAGGAGACTTCACTGGTCGTCGGCGCCTACTGCGCGAGCGGGCGGCGTCACGAACGGCTGCTGCGCGCGCTGCCGCTGGCGCTCGTGGTCGGTGGTGAAGCCGAGGTCTGTGACTGGCTCGAGACCGCGGCCGCGGACGCGCACCGGCACCGGGCCGGCGCCCAAGCGCTGATGGACCGGCTCCTGGACTGGGCCCTGGTCTGCACACTGCGCACCTGGCTCGCCGAGCAGGGGGACTGCGCGCCCGCCTGGTATCGCGGCTTGGCCGACCCGGTCGTTGGGCCGGCGCTGACCGCCATCCATACCGAGCCCTACCGTCGCTGGACCGTGGCCTCGCTCGCCGCCGAGTCCGCGGTGTCGCGGGCACTGCTGGCCCGCCGCTTCACCGAGGTCATGGGCGAACCGCCGCTGACTTACCTCACCGAATGGCGGTTGTCCGAGGCGGAGGAACTACTCGCAGACCCCGGCCGCAGCGTCGCCCAGATCGCCACCACCGTCGGCTATGCAGATGCCTTCGGTTTCAGTGCCGCCTTCAAGCGCTCCCGCGGCGTGAGCCCCACGGTGTTCCGGCAGCGGACGCCGGTCTGACTCGGCCGGATCACGGTTCGGTCGGTGCGGCCGGGTCGAACAGGGCCGCGAGGTGGGTAGGGAACGGGCGCTGGCCTGCGGCCAGCGTGCCGACGGCGACCACCGGCCCGAGGGAGATCCGGTGCATCGTACGCGGCTCGTCGAGAGCCCCGATTCGTCCGGAGACCTGGTGTTCGCCATGAGCTGTTTCTGATCGCGAGACGGTCTTCACGGGCGCGGTCCGGACCGGACCTCCATGCTCCGCGTTGTCACCGGGACGTCAGATCCTCGGGGCGAGCGACGGCTTAGGGCGAGAAGTCCGGATAGTCGGACTCGCACCGCGCTAGGTGGTTCGGTGAGATGAGAGATCCTGGCTTCGCGGTGGTTAGTCGGCCTGGTTGCGCAGTTCTCGCCAGCGCTCGGTCGAGCGCACCATATCCAGGCCGACGTGGACGAGGAATTGGCTCATCTCGGTAAGTCGATTCCCGGCCGCGGTGGAGACTCCGAGCGCTGCGGCATCGCCGCGCGCCTCCTCGGCAAGCGCGAGGTTCTGGCGGGCGCTGGCCAACGTCGCGCGAACCCAGACATCATCGTCGATGATGTACCGGTCGCGGCGGCGCGGGCTGTCGCGTTCGCGGGCGATGAGTTCCTGAGCTTCGAGGTAACGGACGGCGTCCGAGATCGTTGCTGGGCTGACGCGAAGCAGCGCGGCCAGTTCAGTGGCAACCAGGCTGCCGCTGTCCGTGGTGTACAGGCATGCCAGAACGCTCGCCGCGGTGCGCGGCATACCGGTCTCGGCAAACAGCGTGGCCAACCTTCCGACGAGCGCGTGCGACGTTGTGTCCGCCGAACCGGAGGCCGTACCCGGACGGGATGGCCTGCGCCTGCGGGCCCGGTGCACGGTGGCACGGTGGGCGAGATCGGGCCGGTATCGGCCGGGTCCTCCGTTACGTTTCACCTCGCGACTGATGGTGGAGGTCGGCCGGTTCAGGGTCCGGGCGATCTCGGCGTATCCGAGTCCCTGGCTCAGTCCGCCTGCGATGTCCCTACGGTCCTGCTCGGTGAGCCTACCTCCCGGCATGTGCCTTCTCCTTCGCTTATCCGATACGCGGCCAGTATGCGTTCGACCGCATCTCATTGCAACGCAGGGTGGAAATAGGGTGCAATCAGCCGCATTGTCATTGCAACTTCGAATGCGAATTTAGCTGGCAGTATGTGCTTTATCCAGCCTGAATACATTGAGATAAGAGTGAACGCAACGTAGCGTTCTGCTCATCATGGATGAATATCAAGGAGAGACCGCGATGCCTGATAACCCGCTGACCGCGCTGTTGGCCGCCCGACCTCTCGGATGCCCTTTCGATCCGCCCACCGCACTGGCCGCGCTGCGCGACGAGCGCCCGCTGACCCGGATGGTCTTCCCTGACGGCCATCGGGGCTGGCTGGCCACCGGGCACGCTGTGGTTCGTGCCGTGCTCGCCGATCCGCGGTTCAGCTCTCGCTACGAGCTGATGCACCACGCGCTGGCCGATATCGGTCCGCTGTCGGCGGCGCCGCTCGGCGACCCCACCGGCCTCGACGCGCCCGAGCACACGCGTTACCGCAAGCTACTCGCGGGCAAGTTCACCGTGCGCCGGATGCGGCAGCTCACCGAACGGATCGAGGAGATCACTGCCGCGCACCTGGACGAAATGGCGCGCACGGGCGGGCCGGTCGACCTGTTCGAGGCGTTCGCGCATCCGGTCCCGGCCCAAGTGATCTGCGAACTGCTCGGCGTGCCCTTCAGTGAGCGCGAAAACTTCCAGCGGCAGGCGATGGTCGTCAACAGCGCCGGCTACTCCCAGCAGGAGCAGTTCGACGCCTTCGCCACCATCGAGGACTATGTGCGCAAGCTGGTGGTCGCCAAGCGCGCAGCGCCGACCGACGATCTGCTCAGCGACCTGACCACTACCGACCTCACCGAAGCCGAACTGGCCGGTGTCGGCGGTTTCCTGCTCGGTGCGGGCCTGGACACCACGGCGAACATGCTTGGCCTCGGCACCTTCGCGTTGCTCACCCACCCGGACCAGCTCGCGGCATTACGCGCCGAACCGGACCTGGCCGACCAGGCAGTCGAGGAACTGATGCGCTACCTGACCATCGTGCACACCGGCGCCCGTGCGGCACTGGCGGATATCGAGCTCGCGGGGCAGACGATCAAGGCGGGCGAGACGGTCGCGCTGTCGCTACAGGCAGCCGATCGAGACCCGGCCAGGTTCGACGATCCGGATACCCTGGATATTCGCCGTAATGCGGTCGGGCACCTGGGATTCGGGCACGGCCCGCATCAATGCTTGGGGCAGCAACTCGCCCGCGTCGAGATGCGTGTGGCCCTGCCCGCGTTGGTGACTCGTTTTCCGGCGCTGCGCCTCGCGGTGCCAGCGGACGAGGTGCCGCTGCGCCACGGTGCTGATGTTTACGGCGTCCACCTGCTTCCGGTCGTTTGGTGAGAGGACCTGATGGATATCATCGTGGATCGGCAGTTGTGCATTGGTGCGGGCATGTGTGTGCTCATCGCGCCGGAAATATTCGATCAGGACGATGACGGTAAATCGCTGGTGCTCGACCCGTCGCCGCCGCACCTCGGGGCAGTCCGCGAAGCGGAACAAGTGTGCCCTGCCGCCGCAATTCGGGTCTCCGGCACGATCGGCTAGGCCGCGCGCCCTGCAGGATCGGCTCGGTGACCACAGGCCGGAGGCGGTTGAAAAACCGCCTCCGGCCTGCTGGTTCTCTGCGGAGGATAGGGGATTTGAACCCCTGAGGGCGTTAACCCAACCCGCGTTCCAGGCGAGCGCCATAGGCCACTAGGCGAATCCTCCGTGCAGCAGCATACCGGGTGCCCCCGGCCGGTCACCAAATTGGGCCGGTCTCGGTGGTGAAGTCCCAGTTCGGTCCCGTTTCTACCCGGTACGGTCCACCCAGTGGTGATCGTTGTCGGAGTTGCCCGCTACACTTGCCAATGGATCCCGCGCGGCGCGCATCCTGTGAACTCCCCCAGGGCCGGAAGGCAGCAAGGGTCAACGGGCTCTGCCGGGTGCGCGGGGTCCCCTATATTCACTCCCAATTCGGAGCAACCGCCGGGTAACGTGAACACGGTCCGACCGTTATGCATCGGCTCGGACGACAATCACCCCCTCGCTGCTTCGAAAGGCTGCTCAGGATGCCCCGGCAAACGCAGATCGGTTTGATGAGCCCCCCGGAGCTCGTGTCCGAACACGAGACCCAGACCGCGAACTACGCGACGCTCAAGACCGAGAAGCTCACGCTGGATCTGACCAGGGGTAAACCTTCACCGGAACAACTCGACCTCTCCGCGGAACTGCTCACACTGCCCGGTCCCGGCGATTTCAAGGACGGCGCCGGTACCGACTGCCGCAACTACGGTGGGCAGCACGGTCTCCCGGAATTGCGCGCGATCTTCGGTGAGCTGCTCGGCATTCCGGTCGAGAACCTGATCGCGGGCAATAACGCCAGCCTCGAGCTGATGCACGATGTGATCAGCTACGCATTGCTATACGGCACACCGGATTCCGAGCGCCGCTGGGTGGACGAGCCCACGCTGAAGTTCCTCTGCCCGAGCCCCGGCTACGACCGGCACTTCGCGATCACCGAGGCACTCGGCTTCGAAATGATCCCGATTCCGATCGGTCACGACGGACCGGATGTGCATGCCATCGCCGCACTGGTGGCCGATGATCCGCAGATCAAGGGTCTGTGGGCGGTGCCGAACTACGCCAACCCGACCGGAGCCATCTTTTCCGAAGAGGTTGTCCAGGAGTTGGTTTCGATGCCGACCGCGGCACCGGACTTCCGGCTGTTCTGGGACAACGCCTACGCGGTGCATCCGCTGACCGATATCGCCGCACCCGTCCTCGATGTGCTCGGTATGGCCGCGGCGGCCGGAAATCCGAACCGCCCCATCGTTTTCGCCTCCACCTCGAAGATCACCTTCGCCGGTGCGGGAGTGAGCTTCCTCGGTGCGTCCCTGCCGAACCTGAACTGGTACCTCGGGCATGCGTCGAAGAAGAGCATCGGCCCGGACAAGATCAACCAGCTGCGCCACCTGCGGTTCTTCAAGGACGCTGACGGTGTGCGTGCCCACATGCAGAAGCATCGCGCCATCCTCGAACCGAAATTCGCGCTGGTACTGAGGATTCTGGAGGATCGGCTCGGCGCGTCCAAGGTGGCGTCCTGGACCGAGCCGAAGGGCGGTTACTTCATCAGCCTCGATGTCTTGGAGGGCACCGCGGCTCGGGTGATCGCGCTGGCCAAGGATGCGGGCATCGCGCTCACCGCGGCCGGTTCGGCCTTTCCGTACCGAAATGACCCGGAGAACAAGAACATCCGCATCGCTCCCAGCTTCCCGCAGCTGCCGGAACTGGAAAAGGCGATGGATGGTCTGGCCACTTGCGTATTGCTCGCGGCCACCGAGAAGTTGCTCCAGAAATAGCTCGAAATACAACGGGCGCATACCGAATCGGTATGCGCCCGTTGTGTTTTCGCTCGAATATCAGCGGGGTTTATGGGCCAGCACCGCGAACATGGTCACCGATAGGTGGACGTCACCGCTTTCGGCGCCCCGTTCCAGATCCGCGATCAGCTGGTCGCGCTGTGCCTCGGTGATGGAACCGCGCGCGACCGCCATGGCCGAGATGCGGTTCACCAGCGCGCCCGCGCCGACCGTTCGGTCCTGTACCAGGGCGTGTGAACCGACCTCGTCGATCACCAGGCCCGCCTTGGTCAGCAGTCCGGGCAGCCTGCGGCCGGAGAAGGGGTTGGTGGTTGCGGCGATGAGGGTGTCGATGACTTCGCGCACCACTTGTCGGTCGCCGGGATGCACGATTGCCGTGCCCCAGTCGCTGTCCATCACCACGACGCGGCCGCCGGGCTCGAGCACCCGGGCGATCTCGTTGGCCGCGCGATTCGGTGCGGTCAGATGCTGAAACACCCGCTCGCAGAGCGCGGCGTCGAAGGTGTTCGCGCCGAATGGCAGCCCGTAGGCGTCGCCGGAATGGAATTTGGCCGTCGAACCTGCCTGTTCGGCGCGGCGTTCGGCGGAGGCGAGCAGATGCGGATCGGGTTCGACGCCGATCGCGGTGCCGGTCGGGCCGACCGCATCCGCGAAGGCCATGACCTCCGAGCCGGTACCCGATCCGATATCGATCGCACTCTCGCCGGGCTGTAGTGCCAATGCTTGATGTGCCCACGTGCGTAGTCGGCGGATGCCCGGCAGTGCTGCCTGCAGATCCCGCACGTCGACCAACTGATCCTGGCCCGCGCTATCGAAGCGATCCGGGCGTAACCCCTGCATATTCATGGGCACGATTCCGTCTCTTGGTATTGCCGTCGTCTGAGGCATGGCGCTGAGCCTACTTCGGTGCCGACCGCATCGCACGGCAGGTCTGTGAGGTCGGTCACGATTCGGTCATGCCGTCGATCCGGGTGCATGTGGCCGACTTTTCGAGTGACCTGCGAGCAGTCGCCAGCGGCGCCAAGTGAGATGATCGACAGCGTCCGGTACCAGCGAAAGGAAGTCCCGTGGCCAAAGCGAAGTCCGTGACTGTCAAGCTGTGCCTCGCCCAGGAGCCGGCGGCCGACCAACTCCTTTCCGAGGATTCCTTCGCATTGCTGACGGGCATGCTGCTCGATCAGCAGTTTCCGCTCGAACATGCCTTCCGCGGGCCGAAGAAGATCGCCGACCGCATGGACGGCTTCGATATCCAGCGGATCGCCGCCGCCGATGCCGAGGCATTCGAAGAACTGTGCGCGACCCCGCCCGCCATTCATCGCTATGGCCGATCCATGGCTCGCCGCACCCAGGAACTCGCGCGCTATGTGGTCGAGCATTACGACGGCAAGACCGAACGCATCTGGACCCAAGGCGATCCGGACGGCAAAGAGGTGCTGCGCAGGCTGAAGAATCTGCCCGGCTACGGCGATCAGAAGGCCAGGATCTTCCTCGCGCTGCTCGGCAAGCAGCTCGGCGTGCAGCCGAAAGGGTGGGAAGCGGCGGCCGGCGCCTACTCCGAACCGGGCTCTCGGCGCTCGGCCGCCGATATTGTCGATGGCGAATCCCTTTTGGAGGTAAGGGCTTTCAAGAAGCAGATGAAGGCCGCCGCCAAGAAGTCCTGAGGTCGCTGCGGGTTTGCCTATTCGAATCTGACTGCATTTTTCCCTCGTGCCCGATTGGGTTCTCGTTGATGCTTCCTCTCGAGAGCAATACCGAGATGAGGGACTGCAGGACATGAGGATGAGGAAGCTCGCCGTCGTCGCGGCGCTGGTGACCATGGCGACCGGAGTAGCCGTGGGCACCTCCGGCGCCGCCCCTGTCGCGACCGAAAGCGACAATGACGCAATCAATTTCACCGCCGACGCGGTCAACGATTCATCGATCATCAAGACCGATGCGGGTTCGCTGGCGGTCGAGGGGGATATCTTCGAGATCAAGGCAGCCGACGGCACCGTACTCGCGGGGACCCCGCTGCGGTTCCGGATCGATGACTTCGAATTCCCCATCGCCGCACAGATTTCCGATCGCACCGCGATCTTGACCCCGCAGATCGATCGCGAACACGCGGTCTACCAGCCGGTCGCGCTGCCGTATGAGGACAAGGCGCCGTGGAAGACCGAATACGACCGTGAGGTCGCGGCCTGGACCCGCTTGACGAGCACCATCTCGGCAGCGGCCACCATCGGCACGCTGGTCGGCGGTCTCGCCGGCGGTGCGGCGGGCTGCGTGCTCGGCGGTATCGCCGGTGTCACGGTCGCCTCGGCCACCATCATCGGCCTGTTCGGCCCGTTCATCCCGGCCGCCGCGATCGGCTGCCTCGGCGGCATCATCGCCGTCGGCGCACTCGGCACCCTGGCCGGTCAGATCCTCGTGACCGCACCGGCCGCGATCGGTGCGGCGATCCAGTACTTCACCACGGTCAATGCGCCTTTCCGGGGGAATTGATCTGACCTGCGAAGATAGGTGAGATCGTGCCGAGATTCCCACTCGGTGTGCCCGGCGCGATGCCGCTGCTGGTACGGGACAGGTGAATTCCATGACAGACACGGTCGATGACGGCCAACCAGATGCGAGCAAGGACGACGAGCAACCCGCCTGGGCGGGGGCCGTCGTTCGATGAGGTGCCGGTGGAAACCGCGAAACGGTTCGGGGTGTGTATCCGGCCGATGGTCCTCGAACGCACCGACACGGTAACTGGTGCGGTGTCGCATGTTCCGGTGCCGTGTGGCAACACGATGGAAGCGGTGTGCTCAGCGTGCGCGCTTAAAGCGAAGGTGTTGCGGCTGGCCCAGTGTCGGGAAGGCCGGCATTTGGACCACGAACCCGAAATGCCGGGTGCGCGAGCAACTTTCGATCAGACCGTGGCTGATGTATTACCGGGCCGATCCGATGGTGACCTTGACCGAAGCCGAATCGAAAGGCTGAACGGCGGACGCGGAGGTGTTACTTCTCCATGATCAACCAGCTGTTCGTCCCGGCCAAATAGGTCGTACGGCATCCGTGGCCGCACCGTCGCAACGGAAACCGCCCCCGCCCAGTTACCTCTCGACTGGGCGGGCCTTCTTGTGTCCGGGAAGCCGGGTCCGACGCGGGCTGGCATGCTCAGGCTCTTCAGACTCTGGAAGCAGAAGGGATAGTGATGAACTTCGAGATCAAGCATGTTCTGCGGATCGCCCTACTCTCCGCAAGCGCAGGAGCCACGCTGCTGATCGGAGCGGGTACTGCCGCTGCCGATGATTGGCCGTCGGACGGCGGCGGCGCATTGGGCGTTTATGAGACCAAGAACTTCGCGGTCCAATCCGATCCCGATTACTGGAATCCGCTGTCCGACCGGAACCGGTTGACCTCGCCGTTCGGGACCAGCACCCGGATCGTTTGCACCAGCTTCCATGGGGTACAGCAGGATTGCTGGCAAGCGGACCTCGACGGCAATCCGCACAAACTCAACATCGTCCCACTCGACGTGCCGTACGCCGGGTCCAGCGGAACCGGCCACTTCGGTCCCAAGCATTACGTCTACCCGGGCTGATCCCGCCACCACGGACCCCGCCCAGTACCTCTTGACTGGGCGGGGCCTTCTTGCGTGATCAGCCCTTTTATATGCACGCAATGACGTGCGTTGGCACCACGCCGCTGATCGCCACGGCCACCGCGCTGCTGGCCGTCCTCAGTTGGTCGTGGACGTGGCGTAACCGAATAGCCCGGGATCGAGCGAGCCGGTCACCTGATGGGGCGCCGACGTGGCGGCCCCATTCGGCATTTTCGGACAAATCGTGCTCTGGGCCACATTTCGCCCGGAACCCGGTGTGCGCCAAGGATTTCAGAACGAACCACACATCCGAGGAGTTCCCGGTCCGCCGACAGGGGTTGGTACGTGGCGATTTCGGTGTTAACTTTGATCCCATGTCTTCGAGCCGTCCGACCGCACTGCGGGTCACCTACGTGACCGCCGCACTCGGGCTGCGACTGCCATTGACTCGCGAACTGTGTTGTTCCTGCTGCAGCTGAGCCGCTCTTTCGGCTCGTGCGCTGCCCCGCCGCCGCACGTGTAGGCACGTCCCGTGGTACGGGACTTCAGCAAGGAATCTGCATATGTCCCTCCCCACCCTTGATCGATCCGCTTCCAGGGTTGTCACCGGTCGTGTCCGGGTCCAGCGTCCGGTCATCGCGCCGGAGTTGCGCATCACCGACAATCCGGCGGCGGCCGTACTGCGCGCCGCGACCGGCGGTCCGGTATCCCGTGACAATGCCGCGCGTACAACGGGTTTGAGCATCGCGACGGTCAACCGTCAGGTGTCGGCGTTATTGGCTGCCGGACTGCTGCGCGAGCGCCCCGATCTGACCGCATCGGGTGCGGTCGGCCGTCCGCGGGTGCCGTTCGAAATCGACCATGATTCCTATCTGACCCTCGGCATCCACATCGGTGCCGCGGTCACCAAGATCGTCGCGGCCGATCTGCGCGGGCGCATCCTCGGTGGGCTGGCGATCGCGACGCCGCAGACCGGTCAGGACTTCGCGATCACGACCGTCGCGCGCAGCGCCAAGGCCTTCCTGCAGCGCTGGCATCGGCGTAGACCGCTGTGGGCCGGTGTGGCCATCGGTGGGCGGGTCGATCCCGCGACCGGTATCGTCGATCATCCCAAGTTGGCTTGGCAAGGCGCGCAGGTCGGTTCGGTGCTCGGCGAGGTGCTCGAGCTGCCGATTTCGGTCGCGCCGCACGTCGAGGCCATGGCCGCGTCGGAGCTGCTGTTGCCGACCGGCGAGCCGCGTGATGCCGAGCGCAGTGGTGTGCGGGCCAGTGGTGCGGGCAGTAGCCTGTACTTCTACGTTCGCGAAACCGCCGGTATCGCCGTCACTTTGGACGGTCGGGTGCATACGCGCAGCAGCGGTCCTGGTTCGATCGCGCACTTCCCGACCGGCTCCGATGTCGAATGCGCCTGCGGGCGGCGCGGCTGCCTCGAGGTGACCGTCAGTGATCGGTCGCTGCACGCCAGAGCCGTTGGGCGCGGGATCATTCCGGCGCACAAGGGCACCGGCGGCACCACCATCGCCGACCTGTACCGCGCCGCCGAAGCGGGCGCGGCCGATGCTGAGGAGCTGCTCGCCGAGCGTGCCACCATCCTCGGGCACACCGTCGCGATGGTCCGCGACATGCTCAATCCGGACCGGGTGATCCTCGGCGGCCAAGCCTTCACCGGCTACCGACCCGCGGTCAGCCACGTCGCCCGCGCCTTCACCCAGTCCTCCCAGCTCCCGGCGACCGATATCCGCATCAGCGGATTCGGCGGCAAGGTCCAGGAATTCGCCGCGGTGGTCACCTCCCTCAGCATCATCTACGCCGACCCCCTCTCCGCAATCCGCCGCCGCACCGCGCTGACCGACTAGGTGTACTGACTCGAAGTCTGTGATGGGGTGGCAGCGCTGTGTGCGGTTCCACCCCTGGTGTCAGATACACGGCCGTGCTGCCGATCGTCGCGGCCCCTGTGGGCGCCGGTCCTCGCACACGTCGGTCATTCGATAGTCCTTACCCTCCGCCGGTCGGCTTCCTTCTGGGGAACCTGCGGAGCAGGTGCCCTATTCGGGAATGATCATTCTTGACTGATCATTCCCATATATCGTACGGTGAAGCCATGCCACGACCGAGAGCATTCGATGAGGAGACGGTCGTCGAATCGGCAGCGCGACTGTTCGCTCGCCGCGGTTTCGATGCCGTGTCGATTGACGACCTTGTCGGTGATCTGGGCATCCACCGCAACAGTTTGTACCGCACGTTCGGCAGCAAACGAGGGCTTTACCTTCGGGCATTGCGGGCCGCGCGGCGGCAGATTCTGCAGGTGATGTCCGCCGCCGATCCTCTGCAGAACCTCTGCAGGGCAGTGACTTCCGAAGAGATCGGCGCCCTCGATCTGTTGCTGATGGCGGCTATCGAGCAGGGCCGCGCCGATCCGGAGATCGCGGCAGAGGTGGCAGGCGCTTTCGCCGAACTCGACGGCTACACCGCAGTGCTGGGCAATGGAACGCTGTCGACAGCGACGTTGCTGGGACTTCGGTTACGGGTCTGTGTCGGCGAGGAGATGGCCCACCTACCGCCGAATCGACCGGGCAGACAGACCGATCAGTGAAGATGAAAGAAGGAGAATGACGTGGCCGAGGTCGCTATCGCGGATACCGATCTGGTGATCCGACTCGAAGGCTGGGACAGACTCTGGGCCTTGAAGAGCCGCTTGGTGATCCCTTTGACGAATGTCCGCGGCGCCACCGCAGATCCGGGAATCACCAAGGAACGCAGGGGTATTCGAACGTCCGGCACCTATATGCCGGGTGTGATCACCGCCGGAACCTTTCACGTCGATGGCGAGCGCTTGTTCTGGGACGTCCGTGACCCCGCCAAAGCCGTGGTCATCGAGTTGGCCGACGAACGCTACGCACGACTGATCATCCAGGTCGACAACCCCTCAGAGGTGGTCGCCCTGATCGAACGCGCTTGCTCCCACTGACGACGCGCCGAGTGGCGCCATGACCTCCTGCCACCATGTTTCGGCTTCGGCCACGTACCCGTGGGCGAACAGTTGCTGTCCGAGAGCGACCATGGCCTCGAGGTCTCCGTTCGCCGCCGTCCGACGCAACCGGATCTGCGGCTCGTCCTCCTCGGCTTTGTCACCGAGCGCGAAAGTGCCGAGCGGTTGATACTCCTCACCCGTGCGCTGGGACCTCGACCAGCCAACGAGCGGCCCGGCATCGTGACGCGCTATGTGAAGAGTCCTTCGAGGGCGGTGATGAAGTAGGGGAAGTGGCCAGCGAAGCGTTGCAGGTTGCGGTCGCGTTCGAAGGTGCCGAACCAATACAGGCCGGGTTGGGAGTCGGCGGCGGGGTTCAGGTCGCGGAAGGCGCGGATCCAGTTGTCGGCGCGGCCGACGATCACCATGAACGGCAGCGCTCTGGAGAAGACCAATTCCTGGTCGGCGGGCGGGATCTGGTCGCGGGTGGTGACGTCGAGACCGTGCTGCAAGGCGCGGATCTGGCGGACGAGTTCGCGGCCCTGGGCCGTGCGGACCGGTAGGAAGCGTGGCAGCAGTACGGTCGCGACGCCGGCGAGCAGGATCGCGACACCGACCAGTGCGCTGCCCGAGGTGAGCGCCAGGGCAACGGTCGCGGCGATACCGCCGACGATCAGTGCCCCACCCAACAGGACCGGCAGGCCGATGCGGGCCCGATCCATGAAGGCACCACGCTCGACCGCATCGGCCTGCATCGCGCTGCGCACCGGCTGCGACTGCACGCGGCCCGGCGCGCGCAACTGCCCGACGGTCACCGAATCGGTGCCGTCCGGCAGCAGTGCGCGGTAGACCGCCTTCTCGTAATCGCGCAGTTGGTCATCGGGCGCGTTCACCCGATCGATGCGCCAATCGCTATTGCTGACCGGCGTGATCCAGATGTACCGGCGCACCGCGAGGTCGATCACCGTCGCGGCGATATCGCTCGGATCGACATGCTCATCGAGCAATACGCCCGCCTCGCCGGGCAGAATGCCGTCCGGGGAGGTGAACTGGACCTGCCTACCGTCGCGCACCAGCGGGTCGATCGTCTCCGAACTGGTTGCGGCGGAGGCGTTTTCCTGCCTGGTCTTGAACACGTAGGCCGCCATTGCGGCCAGTGCGAGCAGCAGCACACCAAATGCGACGAGCACCGGAGTCGTGAAAGAGAAGGCACCCGCCGCGCTGTTGTCGCGAATATCGGCATTGGCGGGCACCGTGCCGGGCGGCAGCTGCAGGGTCAGGTCGATATTGTCGCCCTTGCGCAGGTCGGTCTGGCGCCAGTAGAGCACCCCGTCCGCCTCGATCTGCAGATCGGAGCACCGCCGCAGATTACCGGGCGGACCGAGTTTGCAGTCCACCACGCCCATTTCGTAGCTCGGGCTGATCAGGGATGCGTCGATCGATGCGACATCGGCATTGATAGTGCCGAGCCAGCGGAAGACCTGGGTGCCGGGTGCGTCGCTGACCGTGTTGTGGATCGCGTAGGTGAAGGTCGATTCACCCGGCTTGGCATCGATGGTGAACAGATCGTTCGCGACCGTGGCCGTGCCGGTGCCCTTGGTATCGATATCGGTGACTTTGAAGACGCGTTCGACGTCTTCGCCGACCTTGAGGCGCAGTGGCAGTGTCATTTTGAAGCTGCCGTCGGCGGGGACGACCACGTTCTCGGTGACCTCGAGCACGCCCTCGCGGCTCAGTTTCAGATCCGCGACGATATTGACGCCATCGGTTGCGGGCTCGGCGTGGGCAACCGGTGCGGCGGCCAGCATTCCCGCGGCGGCGAGAAGCAGCGCGCTCGCGGCGCCCCCCCGTAAAGTCAGCATGACTGCCTACTCTAGACAAGTTGCTAAGCTGCGTCAGCGGCTGTAGGCGATCATGAGATGAGGGGGACGTGACCCAACCACCATACGGCCACGGGCCGGTTCCGCTTGGTGGACAATCGGTTCCGCCGCGCCCCGGCCTTGGTTCGCCATATGGGCAGGCCGGATATCGTCCAGCGCCGGGGCAGCCCGGATATGGCCAGCAGCCGGGTTATCCGCCCGGTTACGGCCAGCAGTCCGGTCATGCTCCGCCGCCCGGTTACGGCCAACAGCCTGGTTATCCGGCGCCCGGATACCGACAGCGTGTGCCGATGCCGCCGCCGACTCCCTACGGTCCTTCTGGACACCGGCGGCCGCGGAAACGCAAAAGCGGCGGCGGATGGATCGCGCTGCTGTTGATCGTCGTCTTCGTGGTCGCGGGTGGCCTGGTACGTGGCGCGATTTGGCACGGCAGGGGCAGCAATACCGCGTCGGGCCCCGGCCCGAGCATGACGTACACCGCGGATTCGAATGGTGGCGTATCGGAGACCGGAACGAATCCACTGCTGACCGATCCGAACACCACCTTGATCCCGGCGAAATGCTCTTACTCGCCGTGGAGCACGCGGGTGGACACCGCGCGCAAGTTCTTCGAGACCGCCGCGAGCTGCCTGGAGGCGGCGTGGAAACCCGTACTGGCGGAGAAGAATCTGCCGTTCCAATCGCCGACACTGAATGTCAGCGCGAGCACGGACGGCATAACCACCCCGTGCACCGGTTCCACCAGTAATTTCGCCGCGTTCTACTGTCCGGCGAACAAAACGATCTACATGCCACTCAGCCAACTGCAGACCGATCTGTTCAAGGACAACTGGATCGTCTACCTGTCGGTCTTCGCGCACGAGTACGGCCACCACGTCCAGGCCATGTCCGGAATCCTGCGCAAGGCCAATAGCGATCGCGTCGAAGCGGGCGTGCGCAGTGAAAAGGGGCTGGAGCTATCGCGTCGAATCGAGTTGCAGGCCAACTGTTTCGACGGCATGTACGTCGGCTCCTCGGCCAATGGCGGCTCATTGACCACGGCGCAGATCACCGTTGCCCGCCGCGACGCACACGGCCGCGGTGACCAGCGCGGCGATATGCGCGATCACGGGACCGCGGACAACGGCGGCACCTGGTTCGAGATCGGCGTGGACGAAGGCCGTGCGGCACAGTGCAATACGTTCACCGCATCCGCCAGCTCAGTGTCGTGAGTAGATGACGCGGCCGCCTCACGGCCGTGGTTCGCCGCTCGCGGGACCAGCCGGCATCGGGGTATCAACCCGCGCCCCCTAACTTCGATCAGTGATCGTCACCCTGCGGCTGCCCGCAATGCCCGTGCCGAAGCGCCGCGGCGCATGTCCGTGCACCCCTTCGGCATACGCGGTCTCCGCCACCGAATGGTCACAGCGCCCTGAGCGCTGCTGAGCGTAACGGCCAAGACAGTTCAGCGCCGCGCCTTCTTGGCCAAGGTGCGCAGGCCGCGTCGTCCGGGCACCGGCAGGTCGTCCTGCTCGGCCATCCATTCGGCGGTGGTGAGCCACCGGCGCTGGATGCGGGCGTCGGCGGTGTCGTGGAACAGCCGGCGGCCGCGGTCGTCGCGCAGGTCGTGGGCGAGCGTGGACCAGCGCGGCGGGCGGTCGTGTTCGGCCTGATAGTCGCGCAGGTACATCGCGACGATCGTGCCGATCGTATTGACCGGTCGCAGCGAGACCCGGTTGCCGTACTTGGCCGAGTAGAAACGCCTTGCGGCACAAAGGGACCCGGGATTGGCATTAGAGGCTATCCAGCCGGCGCGCTGGGCGCGTTCGATCAGCCAGAGGTGTTTCACCGCGGTCGGGGCGATATCGCCGACCCGCTCCCGGATCAGTGTCATCACCGGTTTGGACTGCAGCACGTCGCGTCGGGTAGGGCCGGTGCCGTGTGCGATCCAGTGGTCCTCGGCCAGTCGGGCCAGTATGCGGCCGAAATCATCGATGCTGCGCTGGGCCCGGCGACCGAGGCGTTCGATGCGTTCGGCTTCCCGGCGCATCTCGTTCTGCGCCGTGAGGGTGCGGATGGCCGCCATGGTCGGCACCTGGCCGCGCTCCAGTAGCTCGAGGATGGCAGCGGAGGTGGACGGATCGGCGGCCGCGGCCACCGGTAGCGAATCGCGCTTGATCGCGAAGTCCTGGGGGCTGATCGCTCGGCTGAGCAGGTCGACGGCGGCATGGTCGTCGGCGAAATCTGTGCTCGAAAGCCAGGCGGCGGCGATGTGGTCACACGACGGCACGGTGGAAATATCCTCCGGTGAAAGTGGTGTGAGTCGGCGGAAAGCCCGTAAATTGTGGAACTCAGGTTGTGCCCCGGTCGGGATGAGGGACCGGCCGGGGCCACCAACCTGATGAAGGTTTGGCTACCGAAGTTGCCGATAACCACGGTAGCCAGGCGATTGCGTCGATGTCATGCTGGTTGATCGATTCGTTATCTCCGCAAATAGATCTCGAACCGGGGCGTGAGTTCAGCTAATCGCCGCCAATCGCACTGGACGGGCGCCAAAATTCAGTCTTCGTCCGTTCTAGATCTTCGATTACTCCAACTTTGCCGCCTTCGGCGCTGATCAGTGGGGGCTAACAAAGATTTGAGCATCATGTGATCTACATCACATCTCCGGCGCGAAATGTCCGGCAGCACGCCGCGCCCGGCCTGTTGGTCGAGGGGTATGTGCTTTGTCGGTGGGCGCCGGTAACCTCTGGCCGTGGCTCTGTACCGGAAGTACCGACCGGCAACGTTCGCTGAAGTGGTGGGTCAGGAGCACGTCACCGACCCGCTGAGTATCGCGCTCGACACCGGTCGCATCAGTCATGCCTATCTGTTCTCCGGTCCCCGGGGCTGTGGCAAGACTTCCTCGGCGCGCATCCTCGCGCGCTCGTTGAACTGTGTGCAGGGTCCGACCTCGACACCGTGCGGCGTCTGCCCGTCCTGTGTGGCGCTCGGTCCGGGTGGGCCGGGCAATCTCGATGTGATCGAACTGGACGCCGCGAGTCACGGCGGTGTCGATGACACCCGCGAACTGCGCGATCGAGCCTTCTACGCGCCCGCGGAGTCGCGGTATCGGGTGTTCATCGTCGACGAGGCGCATATGGTGACCACGGCCGGGTTCAATGCGCTGCTCAAGATCGTCGAGGAGCCGCCGGCCCACCTGATCTTCATCTTCGCCACCACCGAGCCGGACAAGGTGCTGCCCACCATCCGCTCCCGCACCCACCACTACCCGTTCCGGCTGCTGCCGCCCGCGACCATGCGCGGACTGCTCGGCAAGATCTGCGAGCAGGAGCAGGTGCCGGTCGAGGAGGCGGTGTACCCGTTGGTGATTCGCGCGGGCGGCGGATCGCCGCGCGACAGCCTCAGTGTGCTCGACCAACTGCTCGCGGGCGCCGGTCCCGAGGGCATCACCTACGCGCGGGCGGTTTCGCTGCTCGGCGTCACCGATGTCGCGCTGATCGACGATGCGATCGACGCGCTCGCCGCCAGCGATGGTGCCGCCCTCTTCGGCACCATCGACCGCGTCATGGAGGCAGGCCACGATCCGCGCCGCTTCGCCGTTGACCTGCTGGAGCGCTTGCGCGATCTGATCTTGCTGCAAGCCGTCCCCGACGCCGCCGACCGCGGCCTGGTCTCCGGCCCCGGCGATGTCCTGGAGCGCCTGCGCGAACAGGCCGAACGCACCGGCCCGGCTACCCTGGCCCGGCACGCCGAACTCCTGCACGAGGGCCTCGGCGACATGCGCGGCGCCACCGCCCCGCGCCTCCTGCTCGAAATCGTCTGCGCCCGGATGCTCCTCCCATCGGTGTCCGACGCCGAATCCGCAACCCTGCAACGTCTGGAGCGCCTCGAACGCGGCATAGCCACCGGAGCGATCACCGCAACCGCCCCGGCCCAGCCCACCGACCCGGCGCCCGCCCCGGCCCAGCCAGCGGCCACTCAGTCGGCCCCGTCCCGCGCCTCCAACGAACCGCCACGCCGCCGAGGCGCGGAACTCCTCGCCGCTGCCCGCCGCGAAAAAGATGCCACTCGCGCGGGCGCGAGCCAAGCGAGTGGCCCGGCGCAGGCTGGTGGCCTTGGGCCGAGCCTGCCTGCGGAGCGTGCGGCGGCTGCGCAGCAGTCGACTGTCGAGCGTGGTACTGAGGCGGCGGGACCGGTGGGTGGGCAGGACGTTGCCGATCGCGAGAACGCGACTGTCGGGCACGGCACCGATAGCCAAAACTTGGCTGGAGGGCAGGATTCGGCGGTCGGACAGAGCGCTGCGTCAGCACAGAACTCGGCAGCGGAGGCTGTGGCCGAGCGCCAACAGTCTGCTGCAGGGCAGAGCACGGCCGTGGGGCAAGGCGGTGCGGAGACGGGATTCGCTTTCGTGCCGGGCGATTCGCCCGCGGAGCGCGGTGACGCACAGACGGGTGCGGCTCCGCACCGTACGGCCGTCGACCGGGGTTCGAGCACCGGACAGGCCGGCGCGACAGCGTCAGCCGGAGTTGATACCGAGGCCGGGACGGGCGGTGCAGCTGACGATGCGGTGTCCGAGGGACAAGCACGATTCGCTGCTTCGCCGGTCGATGCCGGCCGGGGTGCGGCTGCCGCCTCGTCCTCGGCCGTCGAGTCTGCGGACCGAGCCGCCGAGCCCGGTCGGGCTGGGGTCGAGTTTGCTGGTGGCGCGGGTTCGCTGGCTGCTGGTGGATTGCTGGAACCCGAAGGGATGCAGGCGGTCTCCGATACAACTGCATCGCCGGAGCGCGACTCCGCCGGTGCGGCGGCGTCGAATTCGCAAGCTGCGCCGTCGATTTCGGCCCAGCAGTCCGAGCGAGGTGCGCAGAGACGGGTGGCGTCCGGGGCAGGCTCATCGGCGCGGGCGAGCGAGCCGATGAGTGCCGCAGCGCAGGAAGATGCTGCCGTGCGTGGTGTCGCGGATCGCGCCGGAGCTGGTGCGGCCGCGCAAGTGGATGAGTCGACGACCGAGGCGGGCTTGGGTGCTGCTGGCGTGGGGCCTGCTGCCGTGCGGCAGGGTGGTGCGACAGAGCCGGGCGTCTCGCAAGGTGCGGCGGCGGCGCAAGGTGTCGTGCAGCAGGGTGGTTCGCAAGGTGCGGCGGGCGAGCTGAGCGGTGCGGACGCCGGACAGCGGCAGGGCGGGGATGCGGATCTGTTGCGGGCGGTCGAGGGGGCCTGGGGGGAGATTCGGGCGAAGGTTCGAGAGTTCGGGCCAACCGTGCAGGCGTTGTTGTCGGGAGCGTCGGTGTCGCGGATCGAGGGGGAGGTGATCGTATTCGCGCATCAGCATGCGCCATTGGCGCAGCGGCTGTCGGATCCACGGAATGTGGAGGCGGTGCGGTCTGCGGTGCGCGCTGTGCTCGGCAGCGATCATCCGGTGCGTTGGGAGGCGGGTGGTGCCGCGCCTCGGTCCGCGGCTGCCGCGCCGAAGTCGAACCGGGGGCGTGGTCAGGCCGGGCAGCAGGCCGCTAATGCGCCGGGACGTGACTCAGGCAATCCGGGACGTGGTTCGGATGCGCCACCGCGGTTCTCGCGGCCGAGCCAGGCCAGGGCGGCGGCCGCCGATCCGGCGGGTGCTGGTCAGCGGTCCGCGCCGAGTGGTGACGCCCGGTCGTTCCGCGGCGACGACGATATTCCGCCGCCCGATTACCCGGATCTACCGGATGATCCGGGACCGATGGATTACGCGCCGATAGATGGCGTCCCGCCGCCCTCCACACCGGAGGAGGAGCAGGAAATGCTGGCCGAATCGCAGACCCCGGTGGCGCCCGGGGATCGGCGCGATCCGGATGAGGTCGCCGTGGAGTTGCTCAAAAGTGAGCTGGGTGCCACACGGCTGGACAGTTGACAACCATCGTTCACAGGACGTTAAGTTAACCGGAGTTCGCGCTCGACGGTAGTATGAACGGGTGGCCGCGAGCTGCGGTGTGGCGACGTTCTATGGTATGCGCAGGCATGTGTGTCCATAGAGGCTCGTCATAACTGCTGCTTGTCGACTTTTGTACAGCGTCAGGACGGTCGATCTCCGGGTCGACCGGCGAGGTCACTCGCATGGACGGACGAATGTTCGGCCGCCGCACCCTTAAGGAAGGAAAACTCCGATATGACCACAGAGGCCTACATTTACGAGGCCATCCGCACCCCGCGCGGACGCGGCAAGAAGAACGGTTCGCTGCACTCGGTCAAGCCGATCGACCTGACTGTTGGTCTGATCCAGGAGCTGCGCGGCCGTTTCCCGAACCTCGACGAGGACCGGATCTCCGACCTGATCCTGGGCGTCGTCGCACCGGTGGGTGACCAGGGCGCCGATATCGCCCGCACCGCCGTGACCGTGTCCGGCCTGCCCGACACCGTCGGCGGCTTCCAGCTCAACCGCTTCTGCGCCTCCGGCCTCGAGGCCGTCAACCTCGCCGCACAGAAGGTTCGCTCCGGCTTCGACGATCTGGTCATCGCCGGCGGTGTGGAGTCCATGTCCCGTGTGCCGATGGGCTCCGACGGTGGCGCCTGGGCTCTGGACCCGGCCACCAACTACGACACCTACTTTGTCCCGCAGGGTATTTCGGCCGACCTGATCGCCACCATCGAGGGCTTCAGCCGCGATGACGTCGACGCCTACGCGGTGCGCTCGCAGGAACTCGCCGACAAGGCGTGGACCGGCGGCTACTTCGCCAAGTCCGTCGTCCCGGTCAAGGACCAGAACGGCATCATCGTGCTCGACCACGACGAGCACCGCCGTCCCGGCACCACCGCGGAGGACCTCGCCAAGCTGAACCCGTCCTTCGCCGCGGTCGGTGAGATGGGCGGCTTCGACGCGGTCGCGCTGCAGAAGTACTACTTCGTCGAGAAGATCAACCACATCCACCACGGTGGTAACAGCTCGGGCATCGTCGACGGCGCCGCGCTGGTGCTGGTCGGTTCGGAAGAGGCGGGCAAGGCCTCGGGCCTGACCCCGCGTGCGCGCATTGTCGCGACCGCTACCAGCGGCGCCGACTCCACCATCATGCTGACCGGTCCGACTCCGGCCGCCAAGAAGGCGCTGGCCACGGCGGGCCTGACCCTCGACGACATCGACCTGGTCGAGATCAACGAGGCCTTCGCCTCTGTGGTGCTGAAGTTCCAGAAGGATCTGCAGATCCCGGACGAGAAGCTGAACGTCAACGGCGGCGCCATCGCGATGGGTCACCCGCTCGGCGCCACCGGCGCCATGATCACCGGCACCATGGTCGACGAGCTGGAGCGCCGCAACGGCCGCTACGCGCTGATCACTCTCTGCATCGGTGGCGGCATGGGCGTCGCCACGATCATCGAGCGCGTCTGAAAACCCAACCGACAGCGGAGAATTCGCGCGGCATGAGCGTCAGGCCCGAAGGAACCCAGAGGGGCCGTCAAGGCGGTACCCCGCAAGGAATACGCGCGCACGCAGGGCCAGCGAATGCCGCCATTGAACAAGGAGACACAGAGCTGTGAGCGAAACCAACATGATCGGTTGGGAGCAGGATTCGGACGGCATCGTCGTTTTGACGATGGACGACCCGAACCAGGGCGCCAACACGATGAACGAGCTGTACAAGACGTCGATGGCGGCCACCGTCGACCGGCTGGAGGCCGAGAAGGACAACATCACCGGCGTGGTGCTCACCTCGGCGAAGAAGACCTTCTTCGCCGGCGGCGATCTGAAGAACATGATGAAGGTCGGCCCGGAAGACGGCCAGGCCCTCATGGACGAGCTCGGCACCATCAAGTCGGCGCTGCGCCGGCTGGAGACCCTGGGCAAGCCGGTCGTCTCGGCGATCAACGGCGCCGCCCTCGGCGGTGGCCTGGAGATCACCCTCGCGACCCACTACCGCATTGCCGCGGATGTGCCGGGCGTGCAGCTCGGCCTGCCCGAGGTGACCCTGGGTCTGCTGCCCGCCGGTGGCGGTGTCATCCGCACCGTGCGCATGTTCGGCCTGCAGGGCGCGCTGATGCAGTTCCTGCTGCAGGGCAACAAGTACCGTCCAGCCAAGGCCAAGGAGCTCGGCCTGATCAACGAGGTCGTCGGCTCGGTCGCGGAGCTGGTGCCCGCTGCCAAGGCGTGGATCAAGGCCAACCCCGAGGGTGGCGTACAGCCCTGGGACAAGAAGGGCTTCAAGATTCCGGGCGGCACTCCGTCCAGCCCGGCCTTCGCCGCGAACCTCCCTGCCTTCCCTGCCAACCTGCGCAAGCAGCTCAAGGGCACCAACATGCCCGCACCGCGCGCCATCATGGCGGCCGCGGTCGAGGGTTCGCAGGTCGATATCGACAATGCGTCGCTGATCGAATCGCGCTACTTCGTCTCGCTGCTGACCGGCCCGGTCGCGAAGAACATGATCCAGGCGTTCTTCTTCGACCTGCAGTCGATCAACAACGGCGGTTCGCGGCCCAAGGATGTCCCGAAGAAGGAGATCCGCAAGGTCGGTGTGCTCGGAGCGGGCATGATGGGTGCCGGCATCGCCTACGTCTCGGCCAAGGCGGGCTACGAGGTCGTGCTCAAGGACGTGACCATCGAGGCGGCCGAGCGCGGCAAGAACTACTCCGAGAAGATCGAGGCCAAGGCCCTCTCTCGTGGTAGGACTACCGAGGAGAAGTCCAAGGCGCTACTGGACCGGATCAAGCCGAC
Organism: Nocardia sp. NPDC051990; assembly: GCF_040680755.1. Classification (NCBI taxonomy): domain Bacteria; kingdom Bacillati; phylum Actinomycetota; class Actinomycetes; order Mycobacteriales; family Nocardiaceae; genus Nocardia; species Nocardia sp. NPDC051990. The sequence goes on from NZ_JBFAXH010000004.1 coordinate 398,860, forward strand.
CGCGGATGTGGCCGACTTCGCCGGTGTCGACTTCGTTATCGAGGCGGTCTTCGAGAACACCGAGCTCAAGCACAAGGTGTTCCAGGAGATCGAGGACACCGTCACCCCGGACGCGCTGCTGGGCTCGAATACCTCCACCCTGCCGATCACCGGTCTGGCGACCGGTGTGAAACGCCAGGAGGACTTCATCGGCATCCACTTCTTCTCGCCGGTCGACAAGATGCCGCTGGTGGAGATCATCAAGGGTGAGAAGACCTCCGATGAGGCGCTGGCTCGGGTATTCGACTACACCCTCGCGATCAAGAAGACCCCGATTGTCGTCAATGACAGCCGCGGCTTCTTCACCTCGCGTGTGATCGGCACCTTCGTCAACGAGTCGATCGCCATGCTCAAGGAGGGCATCGAGCCCGCCGCTATCGAGCAGGCCGGTCTGCAGGCGGGCTACCCCGCCGCGCCGCTGCAGCTGTCGGACGAGCTGAACCTGACGCTGATGCAGAAGATCGCCAAGGAGACCCTGGAGGCCGCCGAGAAGGGTGGCAACCCGGTGAAGCGGCACCCGGCGCAGGAGGTCATCAACTACCTGGTCGAGCAGGGTCGCCCGGGTCGTCTGGGCAAGGCCGGTTTCTACGAGTACGACGAGGACGGCAAGCGTCTCGGCCTGTGGCAGGGGCTGCGCGAGCACTTCCAGACCACCGCCGGTTTCGGTGTGCCGCTGCAGGATCTGATCGATCGCATGCTGTTCATCGAGGCGATCGAGACGCAGAAGTGCTTCGACGAGGGTGTGCTGACCACCACCGCCGACGCCAATATCGGCTCGATCTTCGGCATCGGCTTCCCGGCCTGGACCGGTGGTGTGCACCAGTTCATCGTCGGCTACCCGGGTGGCCAGGCGGCCTTCGTGGAGCGTGCGGACTACCTCGCCAAGACCTACGGCGAGCGTTTCGAGGTTCCGGCCTCGCTGCGCAAGTAGCCTCGCGGTAATTCGCAACACCAAAGCCCGCCACCGCTTTTCGCGGTGGCGGGCTTTCGCCGTTTCCGCCGTCGTCATCAGTCGTGGCGACACCTATCAGGGTGATCCGAAGCAGCCAGCGGATCTGTCGAGAACGCAGACCTACACCATCGTCCGCCAGGACGGTCGCTGGTTGATCGCCGCCTTCCAGAACACCCAGCGCCAGAACGTCATGGAGCGGATCTCATTTCTCTGGGATCCGGCGACGCGGCCCCGGCCGAACGCTGAGCGGTCTGCGCCACGCTGCGCGGTTGCGCGAAGCCGTTTCGAAAGCCACCCACTCGGGTTGATACCGCGCTACGTTGGAGTATGCACAGGCATTTCGGGCATCGCGAGAGCGTTTCGCGATGTCCGATGTCGGTGTGCTTCTTGATTGCCGGTGACGCCGATTCGATGTGAATTCGAGGTGGTCACATGACTCCACAGATGCGTTCGGGCAAGGTGAACACCGGGTCGACTCCGGCCGGATCGGACACACAGCGACAAATGCCCATCGAGATCGTCGACGAGTTGGAGGCGATGGGCTTGTCGGATGCCGTCGAGGTCGGCCGGGGTGGGTTCGGGGTGGTCTATCGCTGTATCCAGTACACGCTGAACCGGGTGGTCGCGGTCAAGGTGCTCTCTTCGGAGATCGATGCCGAGAGCCGGGAGCGATTCCTGCGCGAGGAGCAGGCGATGGGTCGGCTGTCCGGCCATCCGAATATCGTCGACATCCTGCAGGTCGATGTCACCCCGACCGGTCAGCCGTTCATTGTGATGCCCTACTGCAACCGGGGTTCGCTCGAGCAGCTCATTCAGGAACAGGGGCCGCTCACCTGGACGGATTCCCTCCGTGCCGGGGTCAAGTTGGCCGGTGCGATCGAGAGCGCGCATCGGGCCGGGATCCTGCACCGGGACGTCAAACCGGCGAATGTCCTGCTCAGCGCATACGGCGAACCGCAACTGACGGATTTCGGAATTGCCCGGATCCCGGGAGGCTTCCGCACCTCCAGCAGTTTGATCACCGGCTCACCCGCCTTCACCGCGCCCGAGGTACTCAAGGGCGACGAGCCGACCGTCCGCTCCGATGTGTACGGACTCGGCTCGACGCTGTTCGCCCTGCTGACCGGCCATGCCGCCTTCGAACGACAATCGGGGGAGAAGGTGGTCGCGCAATTCCTGCGGATCACCACCCAGCCGGTGCCGGATCTGCACGGCCACGACCTTCCCGACGATGTCGCCGACGCCATCCAGTATGCGATGGATACCGATCCGAATAAGCGGCCCACCTCGGCATTCGAGTTCGGCGAGCTGCTGCGCACGGTGCAGTACGACCACGATCAGATGCCCGATGAGATGGCGCTGTTGGATACCTCGGTGGTGGCGCCGGACGAGGCGGAGCAGCAGAACGCGACCGAGGCGACGGTGTCGCGACCGGCGGTGACCGCGCGCCGCAGTTGGCCGTTGACATTGCGCCCCGCGGTCTCACAACATCCGGACAACTCGACCGTGGTCGTGCCGCCGACGGCCGCGACGAAATTCCGCCCGCCGACTCCGGCCCGGGAGCCGGTTCCGCGCCCGCGCCTGCTGGACACGCTGCGTGCTGGTGGCCGCCGCCGGCTCGCGGTTATCCACGCGCCGGCTGGTTTCGGTAAGAGCACGGTGGCCGCACAGTGGCGCAACGAGCTGACCGATGCCGGGGTCCCGGTGGCCTGGCTCGGCATCGACCAGGACGACAATAACGAGATCTGGTTCCTGGCCCATCTCATCCAGGCGATTCGCCGGGTCCGCCCGGATATCGGCGAGGGTTTGGATCAGGTGCTCGAGGAACGGCCCGCCGATGCGGCCGCCTATGTCATCTCCACGCTGATCGATGAGATCCACGCCGGCGCGACCACCGTCGTAGTCATCGTGGATGACTGGCACCGGGTCAGCGATGCGGGCGCACGGCGGGCGATGGATGCGTTGTTGGACAACGGATGTCACCATTTGCGCTACGTGGTGACCAGTCGGGAGCAGTCGGGCCTGCCGACCAGCCGGATGCGGGTACACGACGAACTGGTCGAGATCGGCTCCTCGGCACTGCGCCTGACCACCGCGGAGACCAAGGAAATCCTGGTGCAGCGCAACGGCTTCGCACTCACCGATAACCAAATCGAGGAGATCCACACCGCCACCGACGGCTGGCCCGCCGCGGTCCAACTGGTGAGTTTGTCATTGCGTGGCAATGCCGATCCAGAGAGTTTGATCGCCAATCTGGCCGAGGGCAGTCACGGCATCCGCGAGTATCTCGCCGAAAACGTATTGGACACCCTCGAACCCAAGATGCTCGACTTCCTGACCTCGATCTCGATCACCGAGCGGGTCTGCGGTTCGCTGGCCTCGGCGCTGTCGGACGAGCCGGACGGTGAATCGATGTTGGAGCAGGCCGAGCTGCGCGAGTTGTTCGTCCAGCGCATTGCCCACGATCCGGAGTGGTTCCGGGTGCAGCCGCTGTTCGCCGAACATCTGCGGGCGCGCTTGGACCGGTCCGCCCCGGCCGAGTTGAAGGCATTGCACCGCAAGGCATCTCACTGGTATGCCGAACATCAACTGCTGCGCAAGGCAGTCGATCACGCGCTCGCGGCGACGGATCTGAAGATGGCGCTGGATCTAATCGAGAGTGGCGGCATGGACCTCATCGATAAGTCTCGCCTCGCGACGCTGCTCGGCACGGTATCGAAACTGCCGGTGCAGCAGGTTGCTTCGCGATCCAAACTGCTGATGGCCGTGGCCAGGGCGAATGTGAATCTGCAGGAGTCGAGTGCGGCGCGCCAGGCCCTTGGCCGATTGTCCAATGTGCTGGCGCACGGGTCGTCCACCGACGCCGATCTGGACCGGCAGCGCTGCCAGGCCGCGGTGCTCGCGGCCTCGGATGAGATCGCGCATGACCACACCGAGGGTGTGCTCGACCGGGTGGCCGAATGCCTGGAAAGGCCCGATGAACTACCCGCCTGGACCGTATCGACCGCCGCGAATCTGACCTCCTTCGTGCGCTTGTGCGAATTCGATTTCGATGGCGCGCGCGAAATCCAGGAATGGGCGGCGCCGTATCATGCCCGATCCAAGGATCCGCTCGGCGAGGTGTTCGGACTGTGCGGAAAGGGCGCCGCGGCGTATGAACAGCTCGATATCCCCGCTGCCACAAGCTGTTTCCAGCAGGCGTGGGAGACCGCGCGGGAGAAGTCGGGACCGCGCTCGCATGCGGTGCGGGTGGCCGCGGCGCTGCTCGGCGAAATGAATTACCGCCGAGGCGATCTGGATACTGCCGATCGGCTGCTCGACGACAGTCACGAGTTGGTCACTCGGATTGGACCGGTGGACTTCCTCATCTCCACCTTCGTGATCGGTGCCAGGGTCAAGGCCGCGCTCGGCGATCTGTATACCGCGACCGTCCGGCTCGACGAAGGTGATCGAATCGCCGCCGACAACAGGCTGGTTCGGCTCGCCGCGCATATCCGCGCCGAGCGGCTGCGCCTGGGAGTGCTGACCGATACCGCGGCCCGGCGGGTCGCCGCCGCCGCGACCGGATACGAATCGGATATCTCCGGAACCATCCACCAGGCCCATCGGATGACCGGCGCGGCGGCATTGGCCGCCGAGGCAGAGGAGATCGCCGCGATCCGCGCACTGTTGTCCGAAGGTCAATTGCGCGCCGATGATCGCGCTGTGCGCCGGGCCCGCGCGCTACACGGTCGCATGGCCGAACAGCATCGTCCGCGCGCGGAATTGGATACCGTACTGCTGCTCGCCGAATGTCTGGCCGCCTCCGGCTGGGTCGGCGAAGCCACCGGACTGCTGCTGCCCGCGGCCGCCACCTGCGCCGAATATGGTTGGACCATGCCACTTTTGGATGCGGGCCCCGCTGTGCTCAGCATCCTGCGCGTGCTGCGCACCGAAATGCGCACCACGCCGGGACAACCCGGCGAAACGACACTGCCCGCCCTATTCCTGGATGAACTCCTGGGCTAGGACGGGCCGCATCAGTTGCTGACTACGGCTGCCACCACGGGCGCAGCGGCAAATCCGATTCGCCGTTCGGGCCCAGCTTGACGCCGAGCACCTGGTGCAGCTGAACCACATTGCGCTGGAAGCCGAGTCGGCAACCGGCCATATACAGGCCCCACACCTTCGCGGTGCCCTCGCCGACCTCCTCGACGCAGGCATCCCAGTTGGCGACCAGATTCTTGCACCATTCGTGCAGGGTGAGCGCGTAATGTTCGCGCAGGTTCTCCTCGTGGATCACCTCGAGGCCGATATTCTGGATCTCGGCGATGATCCGGCCGGAGCCGATCAGTTCGCCGTCCGGGAAGACGTAGCGGTCGATGAAGTCCCCGGCCTTGGTGGTCCGGGTGTTGTCCGGTCTGGTGATGCAGTGATTCAGGAACAGGCCGCCCGCGCGCAGTTTGCCCTTGATGTAGTCGAAGTAGAACGGGTAGTTGTGTACCCCGATGTGCTCGGTCAGTCCGATCGAGGAGACGGCGTCGAAGTCGACCTCCGGGATATCGCGGTAATCGGAATGCCGCACCTCGGCAAGATCGGACAGCCCCTGTTCGGCGATCTTCTGCTGTGCCCACTCGGCCTGCTCCGCGGATAGGGTGGCGCCGATGACCTTGACGCCGCGCTTGGCCGCGTAGCGCACCATGCCGCCCCAACCGCAGCCGATATCGAGCAGCCGGTCGCCCTCTTTCAGCCGCAGCTTGTCGAAGACCAAGCGGTACTTGTTCTCCTGCGCCTGCTCCAGGGTCCAGTTCTCATCCCCGTAGGCCGCGCAGGTGTAGGTCATCGAGGGACCGAGGACGTATTCGTAGAAGGTGTTGGAGACGTCGTAGTGGTGGTGGATGGCCTCGGCATCGCGAGTCTTGGAGTGCCGCAGGCCCTCCAGCGCGATCCGGCGCCAGCGGGGCAGCGTCTCCTGCGGCGGCGGTGCGATCGGCTTGAGCCGCTCCCACCCGAGCGAGCGGGCAATGGTGACCAGTGTGAGCGCCGACGGACGATGGAACTTCAGCCCGTCCATCGCCTCGAGAATGTTGTACGGGTCGCCGGGGTGCACGCCGGTGGCGGTCATATCGCCGGAGATGTAGGCGCGGGCCATGCCCAGATCACCTGGCGCGGTGGCCAGGTAGTTGATACCGCGCGGAGTCTTGATCTCCAGGCTGTATTCCGAATCCTCCGGCCCGGTCGCGCTGCCGTCGTAGGCGGTCAGCCGGATCGGAACCTCGCCGTCGATCAGCGTCTCGAAGATCTCGGCAATGCTGAGTTTTGTCCCGAGGTCCGCGAAGACATCGGAACGGTCTTTGAATGTAGTCATTTGCGTTGCACCGCCTTCGAATACAAATCCAGCAGTCGCTGGTCCGGGTCGTAGCGCTTCTTCAAATCGGCGTAGGTCTGGCCGCCGTACAGGGCTGCGAATTCATCCTCGCCGTAATACGAATCCGAGTACAGGGATTTGTGCCCGTCGAACTCGGTGACGGTCTGCTCGATCGCGCGGTTGGCCTTACCCTCCTGCTGACCTGCGACGGTCGGCACCGCGGACCAGAATCCGACATTGACGTAGGTACGGTTCGGCTGCAGCGGATACAGCGGCCACCGCCGTCCTGCGTTCGCTGCGTCGTTTTCGCGCAGTCGCAGCGGGCACAGCCAGATCGGTTCGATCGGAATTTCGCGCAGGAACCAGCCGACGAAATCCGCGGTCCGCTCGACCGGAACTTCGATGTCCTGCACCACTCGCTCGCGCGGCGGATTGCCCTTGCGGGCCTCCAGTTTGTCACCGATATCGTATTTGTGATCGAGTGCGATGAGTTTCCAGTAGAAGCTGCTGCGCCGGTAGCGTTTCGGCCAGAGGCGGCGGATCTTCGGGTTCTGGGTGCCGAAGGCGCGCGAGCACCAGAACCAGTCGGTGTCCCAGCGCCAGAGATAGTCGTGGATGGTCAGCCGGTCGCGTTTGGGTCGGTCGGAGTCGTGCTGGATGGACCGGTAGTAGATATCCATGCCGGTGTAGTCGCTGACCGGTCCGGGTTCGTCGGTCTGGCGACCCAGCGTCAGATAGCTTTCATCGGCGGTGAAGACCACGCCGTCGAGATAGTCGACGCGTTCGCCTTCGTAGGTCCGGTCCGTGACGATCCGGGCGAGGGTGGACTCCAATTCGCGCAGATCATGGAAGCGGATGTGCCGCAGCGCCATATAGGGCTGGACGGTCTCCAGTTCGATCTTCAGGCGGACCGAGTAGCCGAGGGTGCCATAGGAGTTCGGGAAGCCACGGAACAGATCCGCGTGTTCGCCATCCGGTGTAGCGGTGACGATCTCGCCCGCCCCGGTCAGCACGTCCATCTCCAGCACCGACTCGTGCGGCAGGCCGCTGCGGAACGAGCTGGATTCGATGCCGAGGCCGGTGACCGCGCCGCCGAGGGTGATCGTCTTGAGCTGCGGCACCACCAGTGGGGCCAGGCCGTAGGGCAATGTCGCGGCTACCAGATCCTCGTAGGTGGTCATTCCGGCGACGTCGGCGGTCTTGGCCTCGGCATCCACCGCGATGACCTTGGCGAGTCCGGAAACATCCAGGCCGGGGGCAGTGTTTTTGGCCCTGGCCCGGAACAGATTCGAGGTCTTCTTCGTCAACCGCACGTTGGCGTTCGGGGGTATCGCGCGGTAACTGGCCATCAGCCGCTCCACACCCACTCGATGCGCGGCGAACCCTGATTCGTGTGCGGCCGATGCGTGACCGGCCTTCCCCAACAGACTCACTGCCACTCCTCGACGCTAGTACGCACCGGTAACACAAGCCACTGCAAGGTCACCGACGAGGGATTAATGTCACGCATCTGTTGCATCGGGAATACTCTGGACTCGCCGTGTCAGTGCGGCGGTAATCCGGGCGGTTTCGAACACCCGCTTCGCATGGTGTATTGCATGGCTCCCCTCCGGCGCAATCTGATCGGGAAGCCTAACAGGACATCTGATGATTGGTCGGGTGTTCGGGGCGCTTGGTCCCGGGTGGCCGTATGTTGCCGCGGTTAGCAGGCTGGCCGCTGGTGGCGGGTTGTTGTCGGTCGGCGCGCGGACCGACCTGGGCGTCACCGGGAGGCAGGGACAGGGCAGGATAGGGGGTAACCGTAGCGATTGCTTGCAGTCGCTCGAAAAGGTCAGCAGCCGGACAAGGAGCTCATCGTGGGACAGGTCAGCGCCAGCAGTTCGATCGCCGTCGCGGCGGATCCGCAGCGCACACTCGAGGCCATCGCGGATTACGAGAAGGTGCGGCCGCGCATCCTCTCGGCGCACTACCGCGATTACCGGGTGGTCGAGGGCGGCCAGGGCGCTGGCACCGTCGCCGAATGGACGCTGCAGGCCACCGAGAAGCGTTCCCGCAACGTGCACGCGGTCGTGTCGGTATCGGACTCCATAGTGACCGAACGTGATTCGAATTCGACGCTGGTGAACACCTGGACGGTGTCACCGGAGGGTACCGGTTCGCAGGTCACGCTGCGCACGTCGTGGAAGGGTGCGGGTGGTGTCGCGGGGATCTTCGAGGGGATCTTCGCGCCATTGGGGCTGAAGAAGATTCAGGCCGAGGTGCTCGCGAACCTGCAGCGCGAACTCTCCTGAGATAGCCGAAAAGGCCCGACATAGGTCGGGCCTTTTCTTTATCCAGCCGCGATATCGAAGAGGTTGCCCTCTGGATCGGCCAGTGTCGCCCATTGCGTGCCGGATTCGTCGAAATCGCCGATGTGCTTGGCACCCAAGCCGATCGCGCGATCGATCTGCTCGCGCCAGTCCGCAGCCTCCAGGTCCAGGTGGATCACATTCTTGCCAGACGTCTTATCCGGCACCTGGACGAACATCAACCTCGGTCCCACGCCTTCGGCCAACCCGACCGTGGCGAACTCCGGGCTCGCGTTCTCGTCCAGCGGGCGGTTCAACAGCTCGGACCAGAAACCGGCCAGTGTCGCGGCGTCGGCGCAGTCGAAGGTGATGTGCCCGATCGTGAGTGTCATTGCGGTTCTCTCTCTCTCTCTCTCTCTTTCAGAGCCGGCCGATTGGCCAGCAGACTTCGGTGCGGTAGGCGTCGGGGTCGTCGATTTCGCCCGGCCCGAGGACATATAGCTCACGGACCGGTTCGGCGAGCGCGGTGTCGTGTTCGGCGACGTGGCTGCCGAGAGCGCCGTAGGTGCGGTCGAAATCGTCGAACGGCCCGGAGTGCACGGCGATCGCGAAGCGGCGCGCGGGCAGTTCGATGATCGAGAGTTCGCTCGGCGGCGCGATCCGCGCATCGGCCGGGATCGGGATGAACGCGGCGACCTCGCCGGCGTCGTTTTCGAAGAATTCCATCGAGTAGGTGGCACCGTCGACACCGGCGGGCGCGATATTCGTCGCGGCCAGCGTGTCGTGCAGCAGCGAATATGCGGCCGCGCACCAGTCGTCGATGGCCTCCCTGCGCACCGTATCGACGTACGCGAGCGCCGGGAAGGCCGCGATCGACCGGTATTCGACGGTGATCGGTGCGGCCGGGGTGAGCAGTGAGCGCAGCGAGGCAACCACCGACTGCGTGCGCCGCAACTCCGCTTCCATGCGTTCCAGGTGTGCGCGCAATGCGGTATCCCGGGATTCGGTATCCGCGGCCGCCAGCACCGCCTTGATCTCCGGGAGCGGCATATCCAGCCCGCGCAGCCGACGGATCAGATGCGCCTGCCCGACCTGATCGACCGAATATCGCCGATATCCGGACCCCGCGTCGATCGTGACCGGTTCGAGCAGTTCGACCTCGTGGTAATACCGCAGCGTCTTCACGCTGAGATAGGTCAACCTGGCGAACTCGCCGATCGAGACTGTCGCTGTCATACCTGACAGCGAACACCTTCCCCCTACTGGAGAGTCAACCTGGCGGATGTGTTCGCACCGCCAGCCCATGGTGGTCACCTGTCCAGTTTCGCCTCCCCCGTACGCTGTGCTGGTGAGCTACGACCACGTCTTGTTGCCGTCCGGTGCCGCGACGACGATCGCGCAAGTCGATGCGTATCTGGCCACCCAGCAGGGCAGGCCCGAGACGGAAATGGTTGCGGCGATGGCGGCGGAGCTGAACAAACGCAATGCCGAACTACCCGAGCACGACGGATTCCTGAGCACGGTTCCGGTCGGCGGCGCGGCGACCGGTGCGGTGCTGCACGTCCCATGCCCGTACGACGCGATCGGATTCGTCCGGCAGTTGCTGTTCGACATCGCGACCCCGCTGCACTACGCCGTCTACGATCCGCAGCTGGCCTGGCTGATCGATCCGTCCGGACATGTGCCCGCGCTGGTCACCCACGGTGGTGCCGGTGAATTCCCCTATCTGACGAAAGCCCTTGCCGACCAGTGGGTCTCCGAGCTGGCGCCGCCGAATCCCTATCTGATCGTCGAGCGGGACGAACAGGTCTACATCCAGACCTACCGTGACAAGTCCGGCACATTCACGCTCGAGTATCGAGATGGCGCCCCGGACCAGCACTTCGGCCTCACCGTTACCGACTCGCAGACCGTCGCGGATCTGATCTGGGACTGGGCGATCGACGACCGCACCCGGCTGCAGGCCCTGCCCTGGAGTCGAATCACCGTCTGACGCTTACTGATTCTGTACCGCGAGTCGACCCGCCAGGGCAATGAAGGAGGCCCCGAATGCCCGGCGCATCCAGGTGACCACGGCGGGCCGGGAAATCACCTGGTTGCGCACGGCGGCCGCGCAAGCACCGTAGATCGCGAAGACCACGAATGTGGCGAGCATAAAGAGTCCGCTCAGTTCGAGCATGCGCGCCAACGCATTCGGCGCACTCGTCGGTACGAATTGGGGCAGGAAGGCGAAAAAGAAGATCGTCAGCTTCGGGTTGAGGATATTGAGCAGGACCGCCGAGGTGATCACCTGCCGGGCCGATGGTGTCCCGGCCTCCGCCTCGGGCACGGCCAGTGCCCCCTTGTCCCGGAACGTATTCCACGCCATGTACAGCAGGTAGGCGACACCGAGATACTTCAATGTCTGAAAGGCGACAGCGCTCGCGTTGAGCAGTGCGGCCAGTCCGGTGATGGCCGCGATCATGTGCGGAATGATGCCGAGCGTGCAGCCGAAGGCCGCGATCACGCTGGCCCTGATCCCCCGGGAGAGTCCGGCCGCCAGCGTGAACAGCACGCCGGTTCCGGGTGTCGCGACGATGACGAGCGTGGTCAGCAAGAACTCGATGCTCATCCCTGACACAGTAACCGTGCCCGCCGAACGCGAGCGGCGATCTACAGTGCGCGCCGACCCGATAGCGCGCGGCCGAGGGTGAGCTCGTCGGCGAATTCGAGATCGCCGCCCATCGGCAGACCGGATGCCAAACGCGTCACCGATAATCCGGGAAAATCACGCAGCATCCGCACCAGGTAGGTGGCCGTCGCCTCGCCCTCGGTATTCGGGTCGGTCGCGATGATCACCTCGCTGACATCGACGCCGTCCTCCTGATTGCCGATGCGTGCCAGCAGCTCTCGAATGCGCAGCTGATCCGGTCCGACGCCGCTGAGCGGATCGAGCGCGCCGCCGAGCACGTGATAGCGTCCGCGGAATTCGCGGGTGCGCTCGATGGCCTGCACATCCTTCGGCTCCTCGACCACACAGATCATGGTGCGGTCGCGGCGCGGATCCGAACAGATGCGGCACATTTCGTTATCCGACACCGTGCCGCAGACAATGCAGAACTGCACGCCGTCGCGCACCTTCTGCAAAGCGGCCTGCAGTCGGTCGATTTCGGGCGGCTCGACCTGGAGCAGATGAAATGCGATGCGCTGCGCGCTTTTCGGACCGACGCCGGGCAGCTTTCCCAACTCGTCGATCAGATCCTGGACCGGGCCCTCGTACAAAGACGTCCCCGGATCAGAAGTCGGGCAGACCTGGCAGCGAGCCGCCGCCGGCCAGCGGGCCGAGCCGCTCGGCAGCTAGCTGCTGTGCGTTGGACATGGCGTTGTTGACCGCGCCGATCACCAGATCCTGCAGCCCCTCGACATCATCGGGGTCGACGATCTTCGGATCGATGCTCAGCGTGACGATCTCACCGGTCGCCTTGACGGTGACCTTGACCAGGCCGCCACCGGCCTGCCCCTCCACTTCGGTCGCCGCGATCTCGGCCTGAGCCTGCATCACCGCCTGTTGCATCTGCTGCGCCTGGGCGAGTAACTGCTGCATATCGAACTGACCACCGGGCTGCACGGCTTGTCCTCTCTGCGGAAAGTGTCGTTGTTCAGCCTAGTGGGCGCGGCAACAGCCGTCTCCGCAGCCCCGAGCCGCCGGATAACAGTTCGATCTGTGACCAGATGTTGCGAGTCCACCGTCCGACGCTCGATACTGGGTCCGAGGGCATGGTGGTGAGTTCTGGAGACAGCAATGCACGCAAACCAAGTTCTATTGATGGCCACCGCGGTGCTCACGCTGGGATTTCCCAGTCTGTTCCTCGGGGCCGCCGCTCCCGCCGCCGCCGACTCCGGCATCCTCGATTCCGAGGTCGACGATTCCGAGGTTATCGACGCGACGGTGGACTATGGCGACGGATGCGTCCTCTATCCCGACAATGCGACCGCGACCATCGAATCGCTGCGTTCGCGCTGCTCGGCCGAACAGCAGGACGCGATCTTCCGCGATGCTTCGCGCGGCGAGGTGCCGATGGGAGTCACGAACGGCTGGGTGACCAGGCCACCCATCATGGAGGCGGTGGCCCCGGCCTTGTGGATCGGTAAGACCTTTTACACCGATCCGGACGGCGGTTTTCTGGTGAACCGGATCACCAGCGAGGGCCTCGAGGCATGGAAGGCCGATGTCTACACCGCACCCGCGATCATGGACGGCCGGCCGACCTGGGTGTTGGACTACGCCCCATCACCGACCCCGCCGGTCTACGACGAGATCCGCGAGGTCACGCCCAATGTCTGGTTCGGCTACTCCTGGTGGCGGGGCCACTTCCAGACCACCTTGCTGCTTACCTTCGCGCTGACCTACTAGGGCCGCCGTGCCGGGCGGTGCGCGTGGCATCCGGTGCCGCGCATGCGCAACCTCCGGCCATATCGGTGCAATCGACGACGAAGTCGTGCCGTGGGTGGTCGAAATCGATGCAGTCCGCTTCGGTGCATTTGGCCGTGCGGCCGAGGTGGACGATGAGCGTGCCGTGGCAGTGGTCGACGGTGGATTCGCAGGACGGACAGTTCAGCGCACGCATATGACCTCCAGACGAGATCGGTTCGTGAATCGGTCATATCACCGGACTCGGACAGGTGGTGGGAGATCGGTTGCGTGTCGTGCGACCGCATCGTCGAATATTCGATTCGGCTGGAGTCCGGTGTGCAATCGCCGGACCGCACCCTGCGCAGGGAGTCCGTCGGTGTGCAGCCGATGGCCGAGCACTCGGGGAGCCGCCGGTCGATGCGGTGGCCGCGCAATCGCGCCGCAACCGACGGTTCGAGGCGGCCGGGGCACACCCACGACAAGGGCCGATCCGGGGGCGCTACGTGCGAAGATGGCAGCACAGTCCATCGACATCGGCGCGCCGGGCATCCTCGATCTGCGCCGGGCGCGCACGGTGCGGGGACTGGTCAGCGATTGGTAAGTGTGGGGCGGACAGGTGTCCGCACTCGGAGACAACGTCTGGCAGGAGAAGCGAGGTCGGCGCGGTGACTATGCGCGACGAAGCGCGGGGAACGGAATCCGGTGCCCAGGAGGAGACGACGCTGCTGAATGCCGGACGGCTCAGCGTGCGCGAGCAGGTCGCCGAACAGTTCGCCAAATATCGCGCCGAGGGCGCGGATACCGCGGGCTATGACGAATGTGGTCGGCCGATGGGCGGATATTACGACGAGTTGGTCGATCCCGCGGGTGGTGTGCGGCGCATGTGGTCGGAGCTGTCCGCCGATTTTGTCGAATTGGGCATGTCCGGACTCGCGCGGCTGGACGGCCGGGTGCGCAGGCTCATCGATGACGACGGCATCTACTACACCGAAGCCGCGGCGGCGGGCGAACCGACCGCCTGGCGGCTGGATCCCATTCCGCTGCTGGTCTCCGCCGAGGACTGGACTCGCCTGGAGGCCGGGTTGGTGCAGCGCTCGCGGGTGCTCGACGAAGTGCTCACCGATATCTACGGCCCGCGGCGCGCCATCACCACCGGTCTGCTGCCGCCGGAGGTGGTATTCGGCAATAACGGATATGTGCGGGCCGCGCACGGCATCACGATTCCGGGGCGGCACCAGTTGTTCCTGCACGCCTGCGATCTGAGCCGGTGGAGCGACGGACAGTTCCGGGTGATCGCCGACTGGGCGCAGGCACCGTCGGGTGCCGGATACGCGCTGGCGGACCGGCGGGTGGTGTCGGCGGCGATTCCCGAGGCTTTCGAACGTTCCAATCCGCGTCCGCTCACGCCGTTCGCGCGGGCCATGCGGTTGATGCTGATCGAATCCGCGCCGATGGCCGATGACAATGATCCGGTCGTCGTGGTGCTCAGCCCGGGTGTGCATTCCGAAACCGCCTTCGACCAGGCCTTTCTCGCCTCTACGCTGGGCTTTCCACTGGTGGAGAGCGCGGATCTGGTGGTGCGCGACAGTGCGCTGTGGATGCGCTCGCTCGGCACCTTGAAGCGGGTCGATGTGGTGCTGCGCCGGGTGGACGCCGAATTCTCCGATCCGCTCGATCTGCGGCCGGATTCCCGGCTCGGCGTGGTCGGGCTGGTGGAGGTGTTGCGTCGCGGTGCGGTGACCGTCGTGAATACGATCGGCAGCGGGTTGCTGGAGAATCCGGCACTGGCCGGATTTCTGCCGCGGATCGCGCGGGCGCTGCTCGGGGAGGAGCTGGTGCTCGAGAGCGCGCCGACGTACTGGGGTGGCAAGGACAGCGAACGGTCGCATCTGATCGCGAATCTGGACCGGCTGATCATTCGCTCGGCGGTCGACGGCGCGACGCTGTTCGGTCCGGAACTGTCCACTGCGCAACGCGCGGAACTCGCCGCTCGGATCGAGGACCGCGGCTGGCAGTGGGTTGGACAGGAGCCGGCGCAGTTCTCGGTCGCGCCCGCGGTCCAGGAATACGGCGGGCTCGCCTCGGCGCCGGTCGGTATGCGACTGTTCTCACTTGCCCATCGCGGCGGCTATACGGCGATGGCAGGTGGCCTCGGTCAGCTGCGGCAGCGCATACATCCGGAGCGGGTGGTCATCAAGGTTGCCGCCAAAGACATTTGGGTCCGCGCTGCCCCGACCGTCGTCGCCATCAGCACCGAACCCGGCCCGGAGGAACGCGAATGCCGCGCCCCGGCGATCGAACCGGTCAGCTCCCCCCGCGTACTCAACGACCTGTTCTGGATGGGCCGCTACAGCGAACGCGCCGAAGCCGTTGTGCGACTGCTCATCGCAACGCACGAGTGCTATCAGGACTACCGCTACCGCCCGTGGCTGCAAGGCGCCGACGCTCTGCCCATCCTCATGGCCGCGCTGGCCCGCACGACCGCGACACTGGCTCCGTTGCGTGTGCTGCCCGATGGCGTGCACGAGACGAGTTCCGGTGCGCGGCAGCCACCTTCGGCTGAGCCGGGCTCGGTCTCGGGCGGATCCGGTCCCACGACGGGCAGCCCGGGAACAACAGCAGGTGGGGCCGAGTCCGCCGGTGCCGGATCGGGCGCTGGTGCGCCAAATATCGGTGCGGATACGGAGTCGAAGCCGGTTGCCGCGATTACCGCTGCGGTGGTGCCCGAGGCGGGACGGGAGGGGCATGACTACTTGGTGGCGTTGACTGTCGATCGGGATATGCCCGGGTCGATGGCGTTTGCGATCAATCGGTACGGGTCGGCGGCGCGGGCGGTGCGCGATCAGTTGTCGGCGGATACCTGGATGATTCTTGGTGCGGTGGATCGGGCGCTTGCGGAGTATCGATTCACCGGTGACGATCAGGAATCGGCATTGTCGGCGGTGCATTCGCTGTCGTTGGCGGCGCTGCTTTCGCTGTCCGGTATCGGTGCCGAATCGCTGGTTCGCGACACCGGTTGGTACGTCATGGATATCGGCAAGCGCATCGAACGGGGACTGTCGCTGACCGCATTGCTCGCGGCGGCGCTGACACAGTCATATCCGCCGGAGGCCGAGCGGGTGGTCACCGAAACGGTGCTGAAGGCGACCGAGTCGTCGGTGAGTTACCGTCGGCGGCATCGGGATTCGGTGCGGGTATCGGCGGTGGCCGGACTGCTGCTGTTCGATGCCGGGAATCCGCGCTCACTGGCCTATCAGCTGGATCAGACCGATGCCGACTTCCAGGCGCTGCCGGGTGCGTCGGGATCCTCACGCCCACAGCGGCTGCTGGCCGATGCTCAGCGCATGCTGAGCCGGGTGGACCCGGACGATCTGGATAGCACCGATCCGGAGGGGCGGCGGACCGAACTGGCCGAGTTGCTGGAGGGCGTGCATTTACGGTTGCGCAAGATCTCCGAATCGTTCGAGACCACGAAACTGGCGTTGCCGGCCGACATCCAGCCGCTGTGGGGTAGCACGAGGGTCGTTGAATGATCGCGCCTAACGCCGCCGCCCGGCGCTATCGGGTCGAGCATCGCACCACCTACAAGTATTCCGACGAGGTCACCAGCTCCTATGGGCGCGCCTTTCTGACGCCGCGGGAGTTTCCGGGACAGCGCCTGCTCTCGCATGAGATCCATATCGATCCGATGCCGTCGGACCGCTCGATCGGCACCGATGTATACGGCAACACCACCTCGTATTTCCATGTCACGGCCGTCCATACGAAGCTCGTGGTCACCGGGGAATCCGTGGTCGAGGTCGACATACCCGATACGGCAGCGGTGAGCGCAACCGGTAAGCCGTGGGAGCAGGCCCGTCCGAACACGGCCAATGGCCCGCTGGCGGTGGAGTTCACCCTCGACCTGCATCCGCCCGAGATCACCCCCGAGGTCACCGCATATGCCGCCGAATCCTTGACGCCCGGTAGGCCGCTGCTGGCAGCGGTGACCGAACTCAACACCCGCATCTTCGCCGACTTCACCTATAAATCTGGCTCGACCACAGTTTCCACCAAGGTCGCCGACGTCTTCGCCGCGCGCGCGGGCGTCTGCCAGGACTTCGCCAGGATCGGCGCCGCCTGCCTGCGCTCACACGGGCTGGCCTCGCGCTATATCTCCGGTTACCTGGCGACCGATCCACCGCCGGGTAAGGAACGCATGATCGGCGCGGACGCGACCCATGCCTGGTCCGCGGTGTGGGTGCCCGGCGATACCGCACACGACCGGACCGGCCACTGGATCGGCTTCGACCCGACCAATGACCAATTCGCCGACGAGCGGTACGTAACCGCTGCGTGGGGCCGCGATTATGCCGATGTGCCGCCGCTGCGTGGCATCATCTACACCGACGCCAAGGAGAGCTCGATCACCGTATCCGTCGACGTGGCACCGGTAGAGGTGTAGTGATATGCGCGATTTCACCTGTCCGAACTGCGGACAACAGCTGGCCTTCGAGAACTCCGTGTGTCTGTCCTGTTTCAGCCCACTCGGTTTCAGCCTCGCCGATCGGGCGCTGGTCATTACTTCTCGGTACTGATCGCCGATGACGATGCCGCGCAACGCTTCCGGAACCTGTTCGGTGACCCGAACGCCGACTATCAAGCGGCACTGGACCGCCATTACGTCGAAGGCGCGCCCGCAGGCTGGGAAACCAACTACGTCTCGTCCTATGCCGCCATGCACGCCGGCGAGGACTGGGCCGAAACCTTCGCGCACTACCTGCACATCCGCGACACCCTCGACACCGCCGCCGCCTTCGGCTTCGCCCCCGCCGGCGCGACCCTCGACCGTCCCCAAGTCGGCCGCGCCGGCTTCGACCGCATTATCGACCGCTGGCTCCCCCTCGCCTGGTCGCTCGATATGGTCAACCGCTCAATGGGCCACGACGACCTCTACCCCTTCGTCCTGCCCGATCCGGTCCTGGAGAAGATGCGTCTTGTCCATGACCTCTGCACCACCCCCGATTCCCGCTGACCTACCTAGCTGACACCGCTGGTCGCGACCATCGGCAGCTTTTTCGGAGCGACGGGCAGCGGGTCGGTATTCTCCAGGCCCGCGGCGCCTCGCGTCAGCACGACACGCTCTTTCTGCGGTGCCGAATCCCGATCCTCGTCCGCCGCTTGGTCGCGGACCTTCTGTGTCTCCGGTGCGCGGTCCGCCGGCATCGCTGGTGCGCGGTCCGCCGGTGTGTGTTCCGCCCGTGCTGTGGGTGTGTGCTCGGCCTGCGCTGTGGGTGCGTGTTCCGCCCGTGCTGTGGGTGTGTGCTCGGCCTGCACTGTCGGCACGCGGTCCATCTGCACTGCCGGTACGTGTTCCGCCCATGCTGTCAGTGCGTGCTCCGTCGGTGCGTGTTCCGCCCGTGCTGCCGGTATGTGCTCCGCGGCGCGTGCGCGATCATGTTCGCGCCCGAACAGCATCAGGGTGAGATGCACCGCGAACAGCATGGTCAGCGGCATACCGGCGTACAGCGACAAAGACACGGGGCTGCCCCCGATTTCGCGCGCGTACTCGATATTTCCGGCGACCGACATCAGGGTCCAGAAGACGAATAGTGCCGTGGCATACCACCAGGCCGAACTTCGCCTGCGGAAGGTGGCGGTGGCGATGATCGAGCCGATGACCAGTCCGTCGATGGCGATCGGCACATTCGCGGCGAGCGCCGGAGCCACCAGGTTTCGCACCGACAGGTCGTGCAATGCGGCAAACGACATTTCGAATGACGTGAGCGCGACGACGCCGGTGACGACTGCCGAAGCATGTAGCGGGCGCGGCCGCCACTCCCGAAGTCGGCGGATCAATGACAGCAGACCATCCGCCGGTGCCGACTGTTCCTCGAGCAGTACAGAATCCGTTGTTGTGATCGTTGTCATAGCCGGAGCGTATCGTGCATCACTCCGTATTCCGTCGAGGCTCCCGGCGAAAACACGACGCGTTGTCCGTATTTCGGACATCGTGCCCAAATCCGCCATTCTCGATGACGGCGCGGTTGCGTCCGCTGCCGATCACCCGGGCGGGCTCGGATCAGTGCTCAGGCGCGCAAGCGTTCTCGGCGGAGTCGGTCCACCTCGGGCAGGTGCAGTGGGGGGAGTTCGTCCACGCCGAGGACGCGCATGAGCAGGAGGTCCGCGAGTTCCGGATTGCGGGCGAGGACGGGGCCGTGCATATAGGTGCCGATGGTGGAACCCTGGACTACGCCTTCGAGGCCGTCGCCGACGCCATTGCCGACGCCGCGGGTGACATGTGCGAGACCGGTGGCGTCGCCGCCGAGTTTGGTTCCGCCGCGGTGGTTTTCGAAGCCAGTGAGGGCGGCGGTGAGACCGGGGAGCATCGGGGTGGTGGTCACCTCGCCGATGGCGCGCTTGGCCTGCGGGGAGGTGGTGACATCGATGAGCCCGACGCCGTCGACGCGCTCGCCGGTGGACGTCTCGTACCAGTGACCGAGCACCTGGATGGCGGCGCAGATGGCAAGTACCGGAGCGCCCTTCGCGGCGGCCCGCTGCAAGCCCGGATAGCGCTGCAGATGCCGGGTGGCCAGGCGCTGCGCCGAATCCTCTGCTCCACCAAGGGTATAGATATCGAGTGACTCGGGAACCGGTTCGGACAGGGTGATTTCGACGATCTCGGCGTCGTGGCCGCGCATGCGCAGTCGCTGCCGCAGCACCAGCGCATTGCCGCCATCGCCGTAGGTGCCCATCACATCGGGCAGCACCAACCCGATGCGCACAGTCGATTCGTTCATGCCCGCCCCTCCAGATCGCGGTTGAGATCGCGGAACGCGGTGTAGTTCGCCAATACCTCGACCCGTCCCGCCGGACAGGATGCGATGGCGCGCAAGGGATCCGACACGGTGGTGTGCTCGACTCCGGCATAGGTCAGGCGCACCGCGAGATCGGTGGCGCGCTCACCGGCGGCCACCACCTGGACACCCTCGAAATGTTCGAACCGCACATCCCATAGCCAGGACAGGTCCTCGCCATCGGGCACCTGCCCATTCACCGCGATCACCAGACCGGCCGAGTCGGGCTCGATCATCGATAGCGCCTCCTGCCAGCCCGCGGGATTCTTCGCGAGCAGCAGTCGGGCGGCGTGCTCGCCGACCTGTACCGTCCGATAGCGACCGGCGATCTCGCGCACCGTACCCGCCGCGGTCACCGCCGCCGCCGGATCCGCACCGAGTGCGACCGCCGCGGCGACCGCCTGCGCGGCATTGCCCTTGTTGGCCCGTCCGGGCAGCGCCAATTTCAGCGGCAGCCGGACACCGTTGGGCCCGACCAATTCCGAGCCGTCCAACCACCAATCCGGTTCGGGCCGTTCGAAATCCGTTCCGGTGCTACGCCAATGCGCACCCTCCCAGACGATCGGCTCACCGCTGCGCGGACAGCTCGTCGCATCCATCGACCAACCGCTGCCCGCCGCGACCCACACCACATTCGGATGGTCGTAGGCAATGGAGGTGACCAGCACATCGTCACAGTTGGCGATCACCACGGTCTGCGGATGCCGCGCCAATCCGGCGCGCAGCTTGCGCTCGATCATATTGATCTCGCCGACCCGGTCCAGTTGGTCGCGGCTGAGATTCAGCAGGACCACCACGGACGGATTCAGCGAATCGGTGACATGCGGCAGATGCAGTTCGTCCACCTCGATCGCGGCCAGCGGCGTCCCGCGGTGCGCGCTCAGCGCGGCCACGATGCCCGCGTCCATATTCGCGCCGTCGGCCTGCGTGGCGACCTTGCCGAGGGTGCTCAACGCGGCGGTGGTCATCCTGGTGGTGGTCGACTTGCCATTCGTGCCGGTCACCAGCACCGTGCGCCGTCCGCGGCCCAGCTGATCCATGATCGTCTTATCGATCTGGAGCGCGATCAGCCCGCCGATCATCGACCCCTTGCCGCGGCCCGCCTTCTGCGAGGCCCACGACGCTGCCGCCGCCGCCCGCAGCGCAAGTCGCCCGCGCACCGTTATATCTGCCACGTCGCGAGTCTATGTGCTCTGCTCGGCGGCGCATTCGCTGCGGCCCAGCTCCCCCGCCTCCCCGGAACTTTTGCCGGTCGTCGAGCACGGGGAGGTTCCCGTTCCGGGCCGCCGGATCTGTGCCGGACGACTTTTGGGCGTACCCGACGAGTTACCCATGTGCACACTAGATGGTAGCCGCAGGTCATGACGTCTTCAGTACGGCGTGACCTGCGATCGTTTGCCATCTATTTGTCAAGAATCCGATGGACGTGCGCCGGGGTCCTCCGCCCTGGTATAGCAGGTTAGACGGGTCGTTGGTGCCCTATCCGGGTATCGGCCACTCGGCGGAGTTCCGGTGTCGGTCGAGTGGCCCAGAGGACCGACGCTGCACCCGCCGAGACTGGGATGCGATCAACCCGATGACGTCGCGATTCTCGTCGGTCCCGGAGGACCGACGCTGCGTTCGAGGCTAGGGCAGATCCAGCGACCTCACTATGCCCAATCGTTCGAGAGGAATCGATGGAAGAAGTGACCACAAGAGTGCCTCGCCAGCTGGCCGGTTCGACATTGGCGAGCCCACGAAGCTCGCCGATCAGCTTGACCGCGCAAGCCGCCGGGGTGGCACGTAGAGCGGCAAAGACCCACGAGCACTTCTTCCGTGCCGCGACCGAGTTGTTTCTCACGCGCGGCTGTGCCGAGACTTTGAATCCCCCGGGTTCGGTGCACACCCGGTTATCTGTCTCCAGCCGGTTGTTCGGCGTGAAGTGCATAGTAGTCGGCTTCGTACTCGACCGGTGGTTTGCGGCCGAGTCGGTGCATCAGCCGGGACTTGTTGTACCAGCCGACCCAGTCCGCAGTGATCAGCTCGACATCGGCGAGCCGGGTCAGTGGACCGGACCGGAACGGTGAATCCTCACGGATCGCTTCGGTCTTGTAGAGCCCAATTGTGGTCTCCGCCAACGCATTGTCGAACGCATCACCTACCGACCTGGCTTCGGGATGCTGATCGCGGGTGGAGACCCGTCCGTAGCCGAACCTACGTAACCGGACACTCCGTTCGCACCCAAAGACGCCACCCAACAGATGGGCAAAGCCAACCACACTCACCGGATTAACACCGACCCACTGAAAACCCGGCCCTGGCAAGCCGACTAGCGCGACGTGTACCCGGACACCGGCCTGGCCCGCTTGTCCTATCACCGATGCTCACCGAACAGCGGCGCGATCATGTCGACCCGATTGGTCCAGACGAGACCGGTGAATCCGGCGGGGATCCGGTCGAGGGCTTCGGGAGTATCGAAGCCCTCGGAGAAGCCGCCGGAACCGGCGACCAGCACGATCCGGGCATCCGCTTCGGCCATGCGCTCGGCGAACCGTTCCGGCCAGCCCCACAGCCAACGCGCATAGCCTTCGGGAATGTGCAGCTGGGTGTGGCGGCAGGCGTCGGGGGCCGCGCCGGTCCAGCCCAGCGCCTCGTACCGGCCCAGGCAGTCGATCATGATCTGCTTGGACATAACGCGCATGTCCGGCAGGCGCTTGTGGACGACCGCGATCGGCTCGTCGCCGCCGTAGACGGTGAGCCGGCCCGGTTTCTCGGCGGCCAGCCGGTCGGCCAGGGCGGCGCCCTCGGCGGGGTCGTTGCTCTTGATGTCGATCAGAAGCGACTGGTTGGGGAAGGCAGCGAGGACCTCGTCGAGCGTGGGCATGAGACCGACGCCCTTCCCGCGGAACGGGTAGGTCTTGCCGCCGTCGGCGGTATAGCCGTACCCGATATCGAGTTTCCGCAGCTCGTCCATGGTGTGGTCGCGGGTGGTGCCGGTGCCGTCGGTGCGGCAGTCGAGCGTCCAGTCATGGAAGACCGCGAACTTGCCGTCGGCGGTCCAGTGGACGTCGAACTCGACCTGATTCGCGCCCGCGTCGAAGGCGGCCCGGATCCCGGCGATGGTGTTCTCCAGATAGTCGTGCACCGGGGGGTTGATACGCGAGGCGGTGCAGGTGTCGGCATCGACGCCGTCCATGGGGTAGGTCTGCGCCATTCCACGATGCGCGAGCACCAGCGGCCGGCCACCGGGCTCGGCCGCGAGCAGCGTCGTGTTGTTGGCGAACAGGAAGCCGGCCAGCACCGCGATCACCGTGACAGGCATCCAGTAGCGCTTCTTCTTCCAGCGCGGACGGCGGCCGGGGAGCGGAGCACTTTCTGACGCGGACATGCCGAGCATCCTCACATGCTGGCGCAATCCGCGGAATCGGTTCGGACGGTGACGTTTTGGACGTGCCGCATCGACAAATGCGTACGACCGACCGCAGGCAGTACCGGCCCACCCGGGCGGTGTGTGCCTCCCCGAACCCTGAGGTAGTTACCTGCGCGGGTTCACCCCACCGGTGCTGCGGATATACCCAGCTGCGGTGAGCACTGCCAGGCTGACCACAGAACCTCGGGCGCCGTCACTCCTGCGGAAGCGGGCGGCGCAGTTCGGTGACCGCGATGCGGGCGGATTCGGCGATGGCGGCGTCGACGGCGGGCAGGTTCGGGTCGGCGCGCGCCGCGCGGGTGAACACCGCCACCGCGACGGGGTGCTCGTCGGGAAACTCCACCACCGCGACCTCGTTGCGGATCGCGCCGATGGTGCCGGTCTTGCCCGCGACGAACACGCCGCGGTGCGGGAACGCGGAGGCGATGCGATGCGGCCAGGCCTGCTTACGCATGACGGCGCGGACGAATTCGGTCTGCTCGTCCGACAGCACAGTGGCCGCCCACACGGCGCGCAGGAAACGGGTCATCTCCTCCGGGGTCGTCGCACTCGTATACGACGGGTCATAGGCCGATACTGACCACGCATCGTCGTTATCGGCCAGCACGGCGAACGCCTCGGCGGTGGTGTGGGTGTCGGTATCGCGTACCAGGCTGCGGAACTGGTCGGCGGTGCCGCCGACGATACGGGTCTCGGTGAGGCCGAGATCGATGAGCAACTCCTCGACCGCGCTCAGACCGACCTCGCCGAGCACGACGTCGGCCGCGGCGTTGTCGGAGACGGTCATCATCGACGTCGCCAGATCGCGCCTGCTCATGGTCACCGGGTCGCGCATGACGGCGATTCCGGTCGGGCCGGGTGTGCAGTCCGACGGGATCACGGTGAGCCGGGCGGTGGAATCGAGCAGTCCTGCGTCGACGCGACGGCAGAACGCGACGAACAGCAGCAACTTGTACACCGACGCGGTGACCACTCGTTCCTGACCGCCGACGGAGATCTCGGCGGCGGATTCGTCACACCGGCGGGCGTGCAGCCATCCGGTGCATCCCGCGTCGGCGAAGACGGCACGGATCTTGTCCGCCGCGGTGGGCACACCTGTTGCTCTCATTGCTGTCGGTCCCGGTAGAGCACGCGATCGACCGCGTCGGCGGCGGCATCAGCGCTCGGGCGGCGGATGACGCGGACCCGCAGGGCCACGGCCTGCGGCGCCATGCGCAGCCAGGTGACTCCCGGCGTGACAGTGGGTGGTGTCGCTGTCAGTCCGAAGCTCGTACCCGCGGCGACGGCGGCGAGCATTGCGCGGTCGTCGCAGGCTGCGATGGTCTGCGTGTCCAGTCCCCGCTCCCGCAGCAGATCGACCACGGTGTCGAAGGCCGGCGGATTCGCGGCGCGCGTCGGGTGCGCGAACGTCAGCCCGGCGAGCATCGGAAACGTGGGGCGTTCAGCGACGGCGCCGCGGTGATCCGACGGCACGACCAGCCAGCGCGGGATCTTGACCACGGGCCCGGCCTCGATGCCGTCGACGAGTGCGGGGTGCTCGATCACCGCCAGGTCGCACAGGCCGGCACGAACATCGCTGATCAGATCGACGGTCGCGCCCGCGGTGGTGGACACCACGGCTCCGGCCCCGACCACCGTGCGCAGTGCGCTCACACAGGCGGTGACCACCCGGACGGGCAGTGCCGCCGTCGCACCCCAGTGCACGGCGCCACCGGCATCCGCGATGCGCTGCGACTCGGCGAGCAGGCGCTCGGTGTCGTCGACGAGCAATCGAGCGCGGGGCAACAGCTGCACACCCGCCGAGGTGAGCATCGCGCCATGGCGGGTGCGGTGGATGAGTTCGACGCCGAGGTGCTGTTCGAGCCGCCGCAGTCCCTGTGAGAGCGGTGGCTGGGTCATGTCGAGTGCCGCCGCCGCCCGACCGAAGTGCCCCTCGTCCGCGACGGAGACGAAGAAGCGGAGGTGGCGGATCAGATCCATGCGGCCATTGAACCAAGTGGATCCGCGTCGCCGCTTCCGCCGTCGCGCCGCCGCCGGTATCGAGGCCGACTCCTGCGCGCGGACCTGCGGCGATAGCGGGTTCGACTCGGCCGCGCCGGGGTGCGATATTGGCCGGGACCAGGGGGCCGATGGTGTCCTGCAGCGGTGACTTTCCCTGCATTCATTCATCCAACTCCGCTCGGCCGTCGGCGATTCTTCGCCGCCGCGCTGGCAGTGTCGGCGCTCGCGGTCGCGACGGCGTGCGGCTCCAGCTCCGATGCGGCACCGGCACCGGCACCGGCACCGGCACCGGCACCGGCACCGGCGAGCGCGGCCGCACTGACACCGGCCTTCACCGAGCTGGAGACCAAAGCGGGTGCGCGACTCGGCCTCTACGCGATCGATACCGGCACCGGGCGCACCGTCACCTACCGTGACGGCGAGCGTTTCGCGATGGCCTCCACGTTCAAGGGCCTCGCGTGTGGCGCGCTCCTGCACGCGCATCCGTTGTCCTCGGGCTATTTCGACCAGGTCATCCGCTACCCCGCCACCGATCTCGTCAAAAATTCGCCGGTGACCGAGAAACACGTGGACACCGGGATGACCGTCGCCGAGTTGTGCCACGCCACGATTACCGCATCGGACAACACCGCAGGCAACCAGATCCTGAAACTCCTCGGCGGCCCAGCGGGTTTCACCGCGTTCCTCCGTTCCCTCGGCGACAACGTCTCACGCCTGGACCGCTGGGAGACCGAACTGAACACGGCTATCCCCGGCGACGAGCGCGACACCACCACGGCCGCGGCGCTGGCCGCCGACTACCACGCCCTCGTCGTCGGCGATACTCTCGCCGAACCCGAACGCGCGCAATTGAAGTCGTGGCTCGTCGCCAGCACCACCGGCGGCACTCGCATCCGCGCGGGCCTGCCTGCCGACTGGACCGTCGGCGACAAGACCGGAAGCCCCGCCTATGGTTCCGCTCACGACGTCGCCGTCGCCTGGCCGCCCGGCCGCGCACCCGTGGTCATCGCTGTCCTGACCACCAAGTCCGAGCCGACCGCCGAACCCGACAACGCCCTTGTCGCCGCGGCGGCGCGGGCCGCCGTCGAGGCGCTCGGGCATTCGCAGGGCGGCCGATGAGCAGCGTAGGTAGGCCTGTGACAGCATCGCAATCGGTCATTACTCGCCGCAGTGCGCTCCTCGGAGCGGCCATGCTGCTGGCCGGGTGCGCGCAGCGACCCGCACCGGCACCTGGTCCGGTGGACTCGACGCGGCCGGCACCGAGCTCCGCTGCCACGGCGAACGATCGCCTGTTCGAGTTGGAAACACAGTTCGACGCCCGCCTCGGGGTCTATGCCCTCGCCACCGGAACCGGCGCGACCATCGCCCACCGCGCGGATGAGCGATTCGCGTTCTGCTCGACATTCAAGGGACTGGCGACGGCAGCGGTGTTGCACCGTAACCCGCTGTCACACTTGGACACTGTCGTCACCTACACCGCAGCCGATCTCATGAAGAGCGCTGCCATCACCCGGGAGCATGTGACGACGGGGATGACAATCCGTCAGCTGTGCGACGCCGCGGTGCGCTACAGCGACGGCACGGCGGGCAATCTGCTGCTCCGCGATATCGGAGGGCCCGGCGAGCTGACGGCGTACGCCAGGAGTCTCGGCGACACGGTCACGCGGATGGATCGGTTCGAGCCGGCCATTGTGCAGGCCACCCCGGGCGATCCGCGCGACACGACGTCGCCCCGGGCGATCGGCACCGACTATCAGAAGATCGTGCTGGGTGACGCACTGCCGGCGGACAAGCGCGCCTTTCTGCGGGAACTGTTGGAACGCAACGCAACCGGTGCGGGAGCCCGCCGAATACGAGCGGGCGTCCCGAAGGGATGGACCGTCGCCGACAAGACCGGGACCGGCGACTACGGCACGCTCAACGACATCGGCATCGTGTGGCCTCCGAATGCCGAGCCGATCGTCGTCGCGATCATGTCCAGCAGGACCGCCCAGGACGCCGAATACAACGAAGCGCTGATCGCCGAGGCGGCCGCTTACGTGGTGGCGGCACTGGCCTGAGCGCACGTCTCGACCGAGCGGGGGCGGTACGGCGTGATCTGCGCGAACACACGCTCGACGCGATCGCGGCCTGAATCGGCGATGAAGGGCGGGGCGCGCCGGCCGGC
The DNA here is from genome assembly GCF_040680755.1 of Nocardia sp. NPDC051990. Taxonomy (NCBI): domain Bacteria; kingdom Bacillati; phylum Actinomycetota; class Actinomycetes; order Mycobacteriales; family Nocardiaceae; genus Nocardia; species Nocardia sp. NPDC051990. The sequence goes on from NZ_JBFAXH010000004.1 coordinate 426,292, forward strand.
AGCGGGGATGTAGACCGACGCGCCCCTTCATTCCGTTGGTCTGCTGTTCATGGCGGCGATCAGGGACGCGGGGCGCATGTCGAGCCAGTGCTGCTCGACGTAATCCAGGCAGGCGCTGCGGGCGGCGGCGGCGCCGTAGGCGACGGTCCAGCCGCTGGGGACGGCGGCGAAGATCGGCCAGAGGGAGTGCTGGCCTTCGGCATTGGTGAGGACGTAGAACTGGGCGTCATCATCGTCGAACGGGTTGCTCATTCTTATGTTCGACATGGCCCGCTCCGGGCGCGCGCCATAGAGTTGGGGCGATTTGACCAATGCCCGCAGGGCATCGCGATCCCTCAGGCGGGATACGTACCGACGATGACCAGGCGTTTTTAAGTTGCCCATGTTTTGCGTGCCGTGCCCAGGGCACGAACCTACGACAGAGCCAACTGTAGGGGATCGACGCCCATGCGATGGCAAAACTGCACTCTCGTCCAGTCGCTCATGTGCGACTCCCAGCTATAGATGGCGGTGGCCAGAGGGCTGAGGAGCCTATTCCCGTCTGTTCCCAGGTGTAGTTGGCGGATGTTGCCAGATTTTCTTGGCGGCTGGATCATCGGCTACGCCGACGACGCGCTCATCGTCACCGCAGTCCTGCGTAGCGTTGTGAGGGCCGCTGGTCTGGATGCCGTGCGCGTCCACTGGCCCGGCACCGACGACGGGTTCGCGGCGCTGGTACGGCTCACCGGACTCAGGGAAACGAAGCTGTGAACTCGGTCACGCCGAGATACGGAAATCGGCTACCGCGCGCTCCCTGAGTCCAATCGCCGCCGCTGTGTGTGACCCCAGCCGCCGACAAAATCTGGGAACCGCCATCTATAGCTGGGGGTCGCATCATGTCCGGCATGGTTGCTGGCCAGCCGTCGTGACTTGTCATCAAACCCGCCATTTAATAGCTGACGTCAACCAATGAAGCCCACGCACGCCAACGCTAGTAATCGATATCACAGCCAGAACTGGGCAGAATTTCAATATATCCGCAGCTCAGAGGCTCTCTGAATCAACGACACCCAACGCCGCCAACGCTTGACAACGACAGCCATCGCGCCCTAGTTCGATGTGAGTACATGGAGTTACCCATGTGCTGACGAAATCAGTGCTTACGTTTTGTCTAATACAGCTTGGCGTTGTAATTTTCTGGCGAGTAGTAGTGCTCGAGCTCCTCGACCGACTCCGTCACATTGGTCTGGACCTCCTTGACGAGCCGGGCCGGACTCGGCAGATTGTCGACCGGCCACTGCTCCGGTTCCCATAGGTGACTGCGGATGAACGCCTTCGCGCAGTGGAAGAAGATCTGCTCGATATCGACCTCGATCGCCAGGATCGGTCGATGGCCCTTGACCACCATGTCGTCGAAATAGGGTGCGTCGCGGAGCAGGCGGGCCCGGCCGTTGATGCGCAGCGTCTCGCGGCGGCCCGGAATCATGAACAGCAGCCCGACGTGCGGATTGCTGAGGATATTCAGGTAGCCGTCGGCCCGGCGATTACCGGGCCGTTCCGGAATGGCGATGGTGGTGTCGTCGAGGACCTTCACGAAACCGGGCGGATCGCCCTTCGGGGAGGTATCGCAATTACCGTCGGCATCGCTGGTGCTCAGGGCGATGAACGGGGTGGCCGCGATCCAGTCGCGATCGCGGGGATGCAATGCGACGCGCTCCTTGGTCGCGGCTCGCGGAAAGACCTCCCCGAGCAACTGCCGCAGTTCGGCTGGGTCGGTGATCACTCCTCCGCCTCCGCGGAACTCTTGCCGGTCGTTGTGCACGTGCAGACTCCCGTTCCGGGCCGCCGGATACGTGCTGAACAACTCTTGGGCGTACCCGGCGAGTTACCCATGTGCTTGCGAAATCAGTGATCACGTTGACTCTACGGTGATCTGCGCGGCGAGTCACGGGTCACAGACGCAGGTCGAACAGGTTGGGCTCGCCCGCGGCGTACCGCTCGGCATCGATGCGGCGCAGCGGTTCCAATTCGGTGGCCCGGTAGAGCGTGAACTTGCGGCAGCGTTCGGCATGGGAACCCGAAACGTCGAGGATGGCATTGACCGCGTCGCGCGCCGACTCGTTGGCGCCCTCCATGGTTGCCAGGTCGACATTGGTGCGCACGTAATCGCCTGCCAGGAACAGGTTTTCGAGCGCGCCATGGGTCTCGGGTCGGCAGTCCCATGACCCGGCGGTATTGATCAGCAGCGGATCCGCATTGGCATTGCGCCGCTGCGATTCCTGCCAGCTGATGCCGGGATCGAGGAACCAGGAATGCAGATCGGCATCGCGCAACAGCTCGTCGCGATCGTTCAGATGTGCCGCCAACTGAGCCCACACCTCGCGCGCGATCTCCTCATGTGTGCACTCTTTGGCGGGCTTGCCGTAGAGCATGCCGGGGGAGTTCCAATCGGAGATATCGACCGAAAGACAGTCCTGCACGGTGCCGTCGCCGAATTCGGTGAGTTTGCGGGTCCACAGCTGATTCTGGGTGACCGAGGTGAGCGACCACGGCGCGTCGATATAGGCGGTGTGACCGTGCGAAATATCCATCGGCCTGCGCAGGTAGAACTGGATGCCATTCATCCAGTCGACGAAGAGCCGATCCATCGCGGCCAGCTCCGGGCGCACCTCGAGCACGTGGGGCGACCACAGGGCGCGGGCCTGTTCGGCGGGCAGCGCGACCACGAAATAGTCGGCGTCGATACTGCGCTGGGCGCCGTTCTCATCGACGATGCGGGCCGAGGCGATCTGCCGATCACGCACGTCGAGTCCGCGCACCTCGGCCCCGAGCGCGAATTGCACGCCGAGTTCGCGCAGCCGCTGCACCCATGGATCGATCCACACCGAATTGGTCGGCCCGTTCAGCACCCGGTCCAATGAGCCGTCATTGCCGATTCCGAAGGGGTTGCCGAGGAACTGCTCGCCCATGGTGCCGATGGTCCGGACGCTGGCGACATCCTCCTTGGCGGCCACCATGATGCTGGTCAGAGTGCGCGAGAGCAGGGCGCGGAATTCGTGGGAGCGCCGGTGGCCGCCGACGAAGTCGCGCCATGAGGTGTACTCCCACTGCCCCAGCCGGCGGGCGTCGCAGCTGGAGTTGAATACCAGCAAGCGATCGGCGAAGTAGGCGCCTTCGTAGGCGGGCATTTTCAGGGCCGTCGCGATTGCCGCGCCCATGGTTTCGCGGAACGAGTCCAGGGTGAAATTCGCGCTGGCCTTGGGGCCCAACGGAAGTCGGAAATCATCGCCGCCGAGGCGGGCGAAACGCGCCTCCTGCAAGCCGATCAGATTATTCCAAACCCCATTCGGATTGCCCGCGAACGGAATTCGCCGCATAGTATCCGGAATATGTTGGTAGAAGCCGGGAAAGAAGCGGAAGCCGTGCTCACCTGGTAGGTCCGGCCGTCCGCCCGATCCGCTGCCCGGCACCGGGATGCTGCGCGCCTTGCCCCCGAGTGCACGTCGCTCGAAGACGGTGACCTCGAATCCACGCTCGGCCAATTCGTGTGCCGCGGTCAATCCCGCGACTCCACCGCCGAGTACCGCGACCCGCCTGCCACCGGGACTGCCCGCGGCAGGCGCCGACCTCAGCCCACCTGCCGTCAGCGCCCCCGCCGCTGCTACTCCCGCCGCGACGGTGCCGCGCAGCACTGCTCTTCGCGACACCGTCCATCGCTGATCCACCATGTGCTTCTTTGCTGCCTATAGCGCGTCGAACAGACCGTTCGACGCCACCCTTCCGAGCACCGACAAGTTTCTCGACAACGTTCCCGCCTCCGGACCCTGTTCCACGCCGCAAACACTGTAAAGCGACTGTCAGTGGGGGAGCCGACCCACCCCTGACGCCGCCCGCCGGAACCTGGTCGGCCACCGGTTCACGAAAACGCCGGGGCAGACATTACCGGGCACCGTGACCGGTCCGAACCGGTTTCCTGAACCGGTGTTGTACGCAACCTTCGCAGGTCAGGGCGTCACAGCGACCGGTATTGCTACGGCGAAAGCAGGCAGGTTTCGGTTGCGGCTGGGCTGGGCCGCCTGTTGCAGGTTGTGTTGGCGCGACGGAAATGGAGCTGTGCATGGCTCAGGTCTCCACCTGTCAGGCACCCGGCTCGGCTCCCACGGCAGGTTGAAACCAATTTCAACGCTGCGGCATTTGCCTGTCGGGTCGGCTCAGACCTTTCTTGATCAGGTTGCCTGCCGAGCGTCGGGTCCGGGGCAGGGGCGAAACCGGTTCGACCGGTAGGGCAATCGTGTTGTGCCGGTCGGGCGACTCCACGAATCGGGTTTGCCTATGGAGGGTCGGGGCCGGTGCCGGAGGTAGCGGTCGAAACGGTTCGACCGCAGTGACATTCGACCGCAGTGACATTCGACCGCAGTGACAATTGCATCGCGGTGGTCGGTCGGCTCAGGCGTCCACCATTCGGGTTTGCCTGTCGAGGTCTGGCTTCGGCATCCGGGGCAGGGTCGAATCCGGCGCTGCCGCTGTGGCATTCGCATCGCGGCGGCCCACCTTTGTCGCCGCGAATGCGCCCGCGATCACGATGGCGCCACCGAGCAGCGACAGCGGCGTCGGGTCCTCGCCGAAGGCGGCCCAGGCGGCGAGGATGCCGACCACCGGGACCAGCAGGGACATGGGCGCGACCGTGCTGGCCGGGTACCGGCTCATCAGGTAGGTCCACAGGCCCGAACCCGCGATCGTGCCGAGCGCGACGATGTAGACGAGGCCGAGCAGCGCATGCCAGCCGCCTGGGGAAGTGACGTCGGTCAATGCGTGCAAGCCGGTTGTCGGTCCTTCGATGACTGCGGACAGCGCGAACATCGGGATCGGCGGCACAACCGTCATCCACAGCGTCAGATGCAACGGGTTGACGTCGCCGGACGCGGTGGACAAGCGCGAGCCGACATTGCCGAAGGCCCACCCCAGACCACCCGCCAGTGTCAGCAGCACTGGCAACAGCGCCGCATGCTGTGCGCGCTCGAGCCCGATCACCACAATGCCCGCCACCGCGACCGCAATGCCGAGCAACTGCGTCATCCGCAGCCGCTCCCGTAGGAACAGCGCCCCCAGAACCACCGTGAACGGCGCGGACGATTGCAGCACCAACGAGGACAACCCGGTCGGCATACCCGCCCGCATAGCGGTGAACAGAAACGCGAATTGCAGAATCCCGAACCCGATCCCATACAACAGCAACCACCGCAATGGCACCTTCGGCCGCGGCACGAACATCAGCACCGGCACCGCGATTACCGCGAACCGCAGCGCGGCGAAGAAGAACGGCGGAAAGTGGTCCAGCCCCACCCGAATCGCGATGAAGTTCAGCCCCCACAGCACGACAACGGTAAGCCCGAGCAAACGGTCACGATTGGTCACGTTCTTTATCGTCGGTAATGAAACCGCTAAGAACCATCGAATAAATATGCACTAACGATGTAGCATCACTTAATGGTTTCCGGCAGCCATCGCTCTCCGACTTCCGACGCCCCGCAACCGTTGCCTCGAGCCGATGAGCCTAGGGATACCTCGGAGTCGGCCGAAGTATCACCATCAACCGCATCGGCGGCCGGGTCGACGGTATCGGCAGGGGTGGCGGAGACTGCGAGACCGGCGCCCCCCGATTCGCCCGGTGGCGCGGGGAGTTCAGCTCACGCAGCCGTTTTACCGCCCGCAGGGGCGGGCGGGCGGGTTGGACCGCCGATGGCGGTTGAGCGGCTGCGGGTGCTGCGGGAGTTCGCGGATCGCGGGACTGTCGCGGCTGTGGCCGAGGCGCTTTCGATGACTCCTTCGGCAGTGTCGCAGCAGCTCAAGGTGCTTGCCAAGGAGGCCGGTGTCGCGTTGCTCGAGCCCGATGGGCGGCGGGTTCGGCTCACCGATGCGGGGCAGGCGCTGGTGGTGCGCGCCGATGAGGTGCTTGCCGCGATGGACCGTGCGGTGGCCGAGATGGCGCACTATCGCGGGTCTGCGCGTGGTCGCGTCCGGGTCGCGCTGTTCCCGTCCGGCGCCGCATTGCTGCTGCCGCGGGTGCTGCCCGCGCTGGCCGACAGTGGTGTCGAGGTCGTCGCCCGTGACGAGGACCTGCCGCCGAGTGAAGTACCGCGCCTACTCGCCGACTACGACATCGTCCTCACCCACCGCGACGAGCGCTCACCCGGTATCGCGGGCCCGCGCGTCAGTACCGCGGTCATCATGCGCGAACCCACCGATGTCGTTGTCGCACCGACCCATCCGCTCGCGACCCGCACCGAGGTGACCCCGGCCGAACTCGCCGAGGAGACCTGGCTCAGCGTCCGCGGCGGCTTCCCGGTTGACGACGTGCTGCGCTCCATCGCGACGATGACCGGCGTCCAACCCCGTATTGTCCAGCGCCTCAACGACTTCCGTGTCATCGAAACCCTCGTCGCCGCGAACTACGGCGTGGCCCTGATGCCCCGCTGGGCCGTCGCCCACCCGGACCTCGCCGTCCTCCGGCTCTCCGGCGTCCGCGCCGCCCGCCTCTACGAACTGGCCACCCGCCCCCACGCCGCAACCCGCCCCGCCATAGCCACCGTCCTGCAAGCCTTCCGCACCGCCGCCATCCAAATCACCGCCGAATAGCGCCCCCCGAGAACCGGATGCTAGTGGTGCCTGGGCGGACCGGGGCGGTACTGCTGGGTACTGATGTAGCCGAAATCGTCGGCGACCATGGCGGCCAGTTCCAGGAGGGCGCGCCGGGTCGGCTTGCTCACCAGTTCCAGGTCGATCTCCGCGCCCTCGGCGAGATGGTCGTCGAAGGGCACCACCTGGACCGCGCGGGTGCGGTCGAGGAACAGTTTGCGTAGCTGGTCCAGGTCGACGGTGGAGGCGCCGCGACGAGATGCGTTGACCACCACCACCGTTCGCTCGACCAACTTTCTGTAGCCGTGGTGGTCCAGCCAGTCCAGGGTGGCCGAAGCGCTGCGGGCGCCGTCGATGGCTGGTGAGGTCACCAGCACCAGTGAGCTGGCCATATCGAGCACACCGGCCATGGCCGAATGCATCAGACCAGTGCCGCAGTCGGTGAGGATGATGTTGTAGAACGACTGCAGGATGCCGATGGCCTGGCGGTAATCGGCCTCGCTGAAGGCCTCGGAAACCGCCGGATCCTGTTCACTGGCAAGCACTTCCAGCCGGCTCGGCGCCTGGGAGGTATGCGCCCGGACATCGGAGTACCTGGTGATGTGCTGATCCTCGAGCAGATTGCGCACGGTGGAGCGGGTCTGCCGCGGCACCCGATGCGCCAGGGTGCCGAGGTCGGGATTGGCGTCGATCGCGATGACCCGGTCACCACGCAGCGAGGAGAACGTCGATCCGATCCCGACTGTCGTCGTGGTCTTACCGACGCCGCCTTTGAGCGAGAGGATCGCGATCCGATAATCCCCGCGCACCGGCTGATTCACCCGGTCGACGAGATCGCGGTAGACGATATCCGCCGCGGACTCACCCGGATTGATCATGCCGCCGGAGGCCTTGTGTACCGCGCGTCGCCAGCCGCTGCGCGGTGCCTTGCGGGCCCGCTTGAGCAGGTTCAGGTCATTGACCGAATGTCCGGGCTGGCCGGGTTGCGGTACATGCTGCGGCTCGAACGGCCGCTGCTGACCCGGCGGGCCGCCCTGCCAACCCGGCGGTGGGCCCTGCTCGGCATACGGCATCACACCCGCGCCCGGCCCCTGCTCGCCATATGGCATCAGACCAGTGCCCGGCCCCTGCTCGGCGTACGGCAACTGCCCGGTGTGCGGTTGCTGACCCACGGACGGTTGCCCCATCGGCGCCATGGGCGGCTGCTGATACATCGGCGGCTGCTGCACCGGTGGTGGTGGCGGTGCCCAACTGTAGATCGGCCCGCTCTGCGGCTCGGCCTGACTTTCCGTCGGCACCCGCCGAATCAGCCCATCGGGCCCGATCTCCTGCCGGTACTCGCCATAGGACGGCTCGGGCTGCACCGGATGGCTACCACTCTGGCCGGGACCCTGCTGATACGGCTGCGCGAATTGACCGGGGTGGTACGGCGCACCTGGCGGCGCGAAAACCTCGGGCGGCCCGTACTGCTGCGGCGGCACCCCGGCCTGCGGGTAAGTGGTGGTCTGATCCGCCGGCCCGGCCGGATATCCGGTGAACTGCTCGGCTGGTTCATCGGACTGCTCGGCCTTGTCAGCGACCTCGACGGTCTCGTGTGCATCACCCGGACGCTCGGATCCCGCGTCGACGGGTGTGGATTCGGCCGCTTCGTCTGGCGCCGAAGAGCCGGTGGTGACCTCGGCCGTATCCACCGAATGACTCTGCAGCCAGGGCGGAGAAGTCGGGTTGTGGTCGTTAGTTGTCACAGTTCCCCCATCTGCTCGGGAATTCGAGCAGAGAGCTCGGCGCTTGAATGCGAATCAACGCTAGCACGGGGTACCCGGCCCCGCGCCGTGGTATACACCGCTGCCGCGCCGAGTGCCACGCGACCAGCCGCGACCCGAAAACGCTGTCCAACAGCGAGTTCGAAAGTCGGACGCCCGGGTCGGCGACAAATCGTCACCAATGGGCGTCCGGTTCTCACCGTACTCCGTGGTCTCGGCCGAGGTGCCGGATCGCTCGGACCGGGCCGAACGACCTCGGCCCCAACCGATCCGGCTCAACGAACCCGGCCCCGAAACCTGGCCCGAACCAGTCCGGCTCGACGAACCAGCCCGAATGAACCTCCGGCCCTGCCGAACTCGGCCCAACCGGCCCGCGTCAGTGCGCCCGGTTCACCGCCGACACCACTGCTCGCAGCGATGCGGTCGTAATGGACGTGGCGATGCCGACACCCCACACCACCTTGTCGCCGATCGCGCACTCCACATATGCCGCGGCCTGCGCGTCGTCGCCCGAGGACATCGCGTGCTCTGAGTAATCCAGCACTCGCACATCGAATCCGACCGTCGCGATCGCGTCGACGAAGGCGGCGAGCGGTCCATTGCCCGCACCGGTGATCTCCTGCTCGACGCCGTCGACCTTCACCACCGCGGTGATCGCGTCCACGCCGCCGTCGGTCTCCGAGGCGGTCACCTTCTGCCGCATCCGCTCCAGCGGACGGATCGGGCTCAGGTACTCCTCGGCGAAGACATCCCACATCTCCTTGGGCGAAACCTCGCCGCCCTCACCGTCGGTGATCACCTGGATCGCCTGGGAGAATTCGATCTGCAGCCGGCGCGGCAGCACCAGCCCGTGATCGGACTTCATGATGTAGGCGACACCACCCTTACCGGACTGTGAGTTGACCCGGATGACGGCCTCGTAGGTGCGGCCCACATCCTTCGGGTCGATCGGCAGGTACGGCACCTCCCAGACGATGTCGTCGACATCGGAGTCGGCGGCATCGGCCGCGACCTTCATCGCGTCCAGACCCTTGTTGATCGCGTCCTGATGCGAACCGGAGAACGCGGTGTAGACCAGATCGCCGCCGTAGGGGTGGCGTTCGTGCACCGGCAGCTGGTTGCAGTATTCGACGGTCCGGCGGATCTCGTCGATATTGGAGAAGTTGATCTGCGGTTCCACGCCGCGCGAGAACAGATTCATCCCCAGTGTCACCAGGCAGACATTGCCGGTGCGCTCACCGTTGCCGAACAGGCAGCCTTCGATGCGATCCGCACCGGCCTGGTAGCCCAGTTCGGCGGCGGCCACCGCGGTGCCCCGGTCGTTGTGCGGATGCAGCGACAGCACGATCGAATCGCGGCGGGCCAGATTGCGGCTCATCCACTCGATCGAGTCGGCATAGACATTCGGGGTCGCCATCTCGACGGTCGCGGGCAGGTTGATGATCATCGGCCGGTCGGGGGTGGGCGCGATGATCTCGGTGACCGCGTCGCACACCTCCTTGGCGTAGGACAGCTCGGTGCCGGTATAGGACTCCGGGCTGTACTCGTAGCGCCAGTTGGTGTCCGGATACTTCTTCTCGATCTCCAGGCACAGCTTCGCCGCATCGGTCGCGATCTTCTTCACCGCCGCCTGGTCCGCGCGGAACACCACACGTCGCTGCAGGACCGAGGTCGAGTTGTAGAAGTGGACGATCACATTGGCCGCACCGGCACACGCCTCGAAGGTGCGCTCGATCAGTTCGGCGCGGCACTGGGTCAGCACCTGGATGGTGACGTCATCGGGAATCGCGCCGTCCTCGATGATCTCGCGGACGAAGTCGAAATCGGTCTGGCTGGCCGACGGGAAGCCGACCTCGATCTCCTTGTAACCCATACGTACCAGGAGGTCGAACATGCGGCGCTTGCGGGCCGGGCTCATCGGGTCGATCAGGGCCTGGTTGCCGTCGCGCAGGTCGACGGCGCACCAGCCGGGGGCGCGGTCGATGATCTTGTCCGGCCAGGTGCGGTCGGGCAGCGTGATCGGCTCGACCTCCTCGGCGAAGGGCCGGTAGCGGAAGGTCGGCATGGAGGAGTTCTGCTGCCGGTTCCAGGCGGGCTGGTCGGCAGGGGCGGGTTTGCTCGGGGCCGTGATGGCGCGCGAGCTGGATACGAACGCGTCAGCGGACATGCGATTTCTCCAGGGGTGTGGTGGATCCCAGTTATCGGGTCGACCGGCGCGGCAGTACCCCGCGACGGGAGGCCAGTCCGATCAGACCCCGTCGCGGCGGCCGAGAAGAAGTGCCCGCTGCATGATGCCGGCGAGTTTACCGTGCCCCGAGGTGCCGTCGAAAGTCCGGTCCCCATCATCCGGTCATCCGACCTAACGATTAGCGTTCCGACCGGCTGGAGGTAGTTCATATGACGTGGCTGGAACAACTGGCGGTCTTCGGTGCGGGCATCGCGGCGGGCGGCATCAACACCATCGTGGGATCGGGCACCCTGATCACCTTCCCGGTACTGCTCGCCTTCGGGATTCCGCCGGTCACGGCGAATGTGTCGAACTCCATCGGCCTGGTTCCCGGTGGCGTCAGCGGGGCCTACGGCTACCGGCGCGAACTCGAGGGACAGCGGGCGAGGGTGGTCCGGCTCGGCTCCGCGTCCCTGCTCGGCGGTACCACCGGTGCGATCTTGCTGCTCATCCTGCCCGCCGCGGCCTTCAAGGCGATCGTGCCGGTGCTGATCATCGCGGCGTTGATCCTGGTCGTGGTCCAGCCGCGGTTGGCGCGCTGGGTCAAAGAGCGCCGGGCGGCCGGCACCGATCCGGCACCCGAACACGGTGGCCTGATCCTGTACGTCGCGATATTTCTGTGCGGCGTCTACGGCGGTTACTTCGGGGCGGCCCAAGGTGTCTTGTTGATCGGGCTGCTCGGGGTGTTCGTGCACGAGGACATCCAGCGGCTCAACGGGGTCAAGAATGTGCTCGGTCTGCTGGTCAACGCGGTTTCTGCGGTGGTGTTCACGCTGATCGCCGATGTCGACTGGCGGGTTGCCGCGCTGATCGCCGTCGGTTCGATCATCGGCGGCCAGCTCGGCGCGAAGATGGGCAGGCGGATGCCGCCCACCGTATTGCGTGCGGTGATCGTCGTGGTGGGCAGCATTGCCGTCGTCCGGCTGCTGATGACGTAGCGGTAACCGCGCTCGAACACAATAGTCTTGTCGACCAGCGAAGTTCGACCGGATGCGGAGGAAGTACGTGGCACTCGAGATGCGAAACCCCCAGTGTGGTCGCATTTGTGGCGCAGTGGGATTAGTCCCAGAGGAGGACGACGGCGGTCGGGTCCGTATCGCAGGATGATCGGTATGCGCGGGTGGAAGATCGTCGGGTTGGCGTTGGCGGCCGTATTGGTGCCGTCCTTGGTCGCGTGCTCCCGGCAGAGTGCGGCGGTCTCGCAGGTCGCCGAACTGGTCGCGCAGGCCGATGCGGCGCTGACCCCGGAACTCGATTGGGCACAGTGCACCGAACCGGAGTTGAGCAGGTATCAGTGTGCGACAGCGGCGGTCCCGATCGATTACGCGCAGCCGAATGGTCCGACGCTGTCGCTGGCCGTCCTCAAACAGCCCGCCATCGATGCGGACCATCGCATCGGCACCCTGTTCAGCGCCGTCGGCGGACCCGGCGGTTCAGGGTTCGAAATGGCGAGCCACGGTGAGTTGTCCGACGGTGAGGTGGCCCGCCGATTCGATGTGATCACCTTCGATCAGCGCGGCATCGGCCGCAGCGGTCAGGTGCGGTGCTTCGCCAATTCCGAAGAGCAGCACCGCTTCTGGTCCGGCGTCCTGCTCCCGCCGACGAATGCCGAGCAGGAGGCCGTTGCCGCGCGCAATGCCCGCGAATTGGCCGCCGGCTGTGCCGCGCACAGCCCGCAGCTGCTGCCGCACCTCACCACCGTCGATGCCGCCCGCGATCTGGATCTGCTGCGCCGCGCGGTCGGCGAGACGACCATGACCTACCAGGGCTGGTCCTATGCGAGCTATCTCGGCGCGGTGTATGGCGCGCTGTTCGGCGACCGGGTCCGCGCACTGCAACTCGGCTCGATGATCGACCCGGACGCCTACTCCAACGATCCGGGCGCCCAGATCGCCGACTCCGCGGCCGGCACCGAGGATGTGCTCGCGGAGTTCCTGCGGCTGTGTGCCGAAGCGGGACAACCGCGTTGTGTGTTCGCGGGCCCGACCAAAACCGATGCCGCCGCGCTGCGCGCCCGCAACGATGTCGTACTGGACCGGCTGCGCCAGGGCCCCATCGTGGTCGGTCAGGGTGAGCACTCTCGCGCGGTAACCCTCACGGAGGTGCTGCCCGCACATGCCAACCTGCTCTACGACACGAAGGAGGGCTGGCCCGCACTGGCCGAACTGCTCGCCGAACTGGAGCGCGGCCCGGCGGGCAATCCCGATGTCGTACAACCGATTCTGGATACGATCAACGAGGACTTCCTCGAGTCCTTCACCGCAATCACATGCGCGGACAACAGCTTCGGCCGCGAACCCGAGCAATGGCCCACCATGGCTGCCGAACTCGACAGCGCCGCACCGCATTACGGTGCCATGTGGCTGTACCTGCGCCAGGCATGCGGTGCTTGGCCCGCACCGGCGAAGGGGTATCCGCAGCGCATCACCGGTCCGTGGATTCTGCGTTCGGACAAGCCCGCCCTGCTGCTCAACAACCGCTTCGATCCGGTCACCCCGCTGACGGCTGCCCGCCGGGCCCAGCAGGAGCTGGTCAATGTCAGGCTGGTGATCATCGAGGGCGGTTACGGGCACCTGGTGGTGAGTGACTGCGCGGCCCGTCTCCAGGAGCACTACCTTGTGGACCTGCAACTCCCGGCGCCCGGCGCTACCTGCAAGCCGGACAAGGCCCCGTTCGCCGACTGAGACGCCCGTACCGGCAACCACTCGTCGACGGCACGCGACCAAGATCGTCGGTCTCCTTCGGCACCGGCTGTTCAGCACCGCCGAATACCGGTAGTCTGCGCTCGGTCATGCGTGATGAGGGAGGTAGACCGGGTGCACAGACGTGCCTTTTTCAAGGCATCCGGTGCGGCCGCGATGTTGGGTGTCGCGGGTATTGCAGTGGGTGCGGGGCGATCCGGCGCCGCGGATCCGATGTGGGACGGCCTTTTCCGCATGTGGGTCCCGGAAATCTTTGCGCCACTTCCCGATCCGCCCGAGCATTCGCCCGCGATCGTGATCGGCTCCGGCTTCGGCGCCTCGGTCACCGCACTGCGCCTAGCTCGGGCCGGTATCGCCAATACCGTGTTGGAGCGCGGTTCGCGCTGGCCCAACGATCCGTGGCGGGAAATCTTCACCGGTGACGATCTGCCCGACGGCCGCGGCTTCTGGCATCGCACCAACTTCACCGGCGTCACCAAGGTGCCGATGCATTTCGCCAGCTTCGGCGGCGTACTCGACTGCACCGAGTATTCGGGCATAGACGTATGGCGGGCGGCCGCTGTCGGTGGCGGTTCGGTCATCTTCTCCGGTGCGATGGTCGCGCCCGAGCGTCGCTTCTTCGACCATATCTTCGGCGGCACAGTCGATTACGGCGAAATGGAAAGCCTCTATTACCCGCGCGTGCGGGAGATGTTGCGGCTCAGCCCTATTCCGGCGGACCTATACGCCGCCGCGCCATTCGCGCATTCCCGGGCCTGGGACGAACAGGTGCGCAAGGCGGGCTATCAGCCGGTCGCCAATGACTCGATCTTCAACTGGGATGTGCTGCGCGGCGAAATCGCCGGCACCACAAGGCCTTCCGCGACGGTGGCGCGCAGTAGTCTCGGCAATTCCAACGGCGCGAAGTTCGACCTCAACCAGAACTATCTGCGCTACGCCGAGGACACCGGCAAATCCGCCATCTATCCGGGGCACCGGGTCGACGCTATCGCGCAGGAATCCGGCGGCCGCTATTCGGTGACTGTGACAAAACTTTCGCCGACCGGCGAGGTTATCCGCGCCCGCACCCTCACCTGCGACCGCCTGTTCCTCGGCGCGGGTTCGATCGGCACTTCGGAGCTACTGGTGCGGGCCCAGGCGACCGGCGCACTGCCGAACCTCAACGAGCACATCGGCGATGGCTGGGGCACCAACGGTGATGTGGTGCTGGCGCGCGGTGCCAGCGAGTTGGCCGGTTTCGGTCAGGGCGTGCCGAGCGCGAGCCGGATCCTCGACGAATCCGCGGTGCCGCTCACGCTCGAAAATTGGTACATCCCTGGCATTCCGTTCGAGACCGGCGCGCTCGCCTCCCTTGGCATGGTGCTCGATCCGGCCCGCGCACGCTTCGGCTACGACCGCGCCCGCAATGCGGTCGGGCTGTCCTGGTCGGCCAAGAACCGGGACGATATCGTGGCGGCCGCCCGCGCGGTCGATCACCGGATCGCCGAACGTGCCAATGCCCTGGTCGAATACAGCGCACTCGGTTACGACGCCAACGCATTGTTCACCGCGCACCCGCTGGGCGGTGCGGTACTCGGCCGGGCCACCGACGGTAATGGTCGCGTGCACGGCCATCCTGGCCTGTACGTGATGGACGGCGCAGCCGTTCCGGGCAGCACCGGCACGGTCAACCCCTCGCTCACCATTACCGCACTGGCCGAACGCAATATCGAGGCGATCATCCGCGCTGGGAAGTAACCCTGGGTCGAACGCGTATTACCCTCGGCGGGACGGTTCGGCGTCGAAGGGATCATTAGGTGGCTACTCCAACCAGGCCGACCACGCTTGGCCTCGACGACGGGCCGAAGCTGGATTTTCCGCGCAAACCGCCTGCGCTGTGGTCGGACCTGGTGATGCTGGTGCTGGCCATCGTCTCGGTTGTGCTGGTCACCTGGGTCAGCTTCTTCGACGTCTCCGCGTACACCTACCGCGTGATCGTGGTGCTCGATTACTCGGTCTGCGCGATATTCGCCGCCGAATTCCTCTGGCGCTGGCGCCGTGCCGGCTGGCCGTGGACGTTCCCGTTCGTCTATTGGTATGAAGTGCTCGGCATGATCCCGGTGACCAGCCCATTCTTCCGCGGGTTCCGGTTACTGCGGATCGTGGTGATCGTCGTGCGCGTCGGCCGGGTCGCCGATCGGGCGCTCGGCGATCGGGTGACCGCGGCGGTGATGAACCGGTTCGTGACGACCATTGTCGATGTCATCAAGCGCCCCATGACCATCGCCATCCTGGACGAGGTCGCGCAGGTGCTGCGTGCCGGCCACTACACCCGCAATATCGCGGCGGCGCTGGAGGAGAACCGCGCCGAAATGGACGAGATGATCCTCGAACTCATCAAGAACGATCCGCAGGCCGGACGGGTCCGCTACATCCCGTTCCACGACGAGATCATCCGGCTCATCGCCGACACCACATTTCGCATCGTCTTCCAGGTGCTGGCCGATCCGCGCACCGACGAACTGGTCTCGGACATGATCCGCGAGAACGTGGATCAGATCCGGGACGCGGTGCATGCCGGGGTGCGCGTCGAGCCCTCCAACTGCGGCCCGACGCCGCACGAACAGACCGTGCGCTATCAGCTCAGCCGTATGTCGCGTGCCTGATCTGATCGCGCGGTTGCGCGTAACGCACTGTCTCCCAGACGATCAGCAGCACCAGCACACCGCACAGCAGCGCCAGTGCGGCCAGTGCGGGCAGCGCACAGGCAGCCGGAATCAGCACCAGCAGCACCGCGGCGGCCACCAGTCGCGGCACCGTGACGCTTCCGGTCGCGTAATGCTTGAACCCGACCAAGGCGATCAGATACAGCACCACACCGCCGTACAGCGCGAACAGCGGTATCCCGGAGAGCGCGTCGGTCAGGTTGTGCGCCGATTCGTCGCCGACGTAGTAGAGCACCTTCTTCAGTCCGAGCGAGAGTCCGATGATCCCGGCGATCATCGGGAAATGCCAGAAGGTGTAGGAGTTTCGGGCGATCTTGATCTGCCGCTCGCCCTCGGCCCGCTGCAACTCGTGCTCCACCGACAGCGCGGCCGCATCGAAATACGCCCACCACAACAAGCCTGAAACCGCAAGTCCGAGTAATGATCCCACGGCGATCGGCCACGAAATGGGCAGTCCGGCAACGCCGATGCCGATCGAGACGATCGATTCACCAAGCGCCACAATGATGATCAGTCCGTAGCGTTCGGCGAAATGGCTGACCGAATTGATTCGCCAGTCCTCGCCCGCGAGCAGAGTCCATCCCATATCGCCGGCGATCGCGGCGATCCACAGCACGATCTGCACTGTCCCGGAGGTCATCGCCGCGATGACGAGCAGGGTGGTCCCGATAGTGATGGAGCCGAGACTCCAGCGCAGCACCTGGTTGCGCAGTTGCGAATCCTCGGCGCTGGCCAGCACGAACATGCCCAGATGCACCATGCGCACGATCAGGTACGCGATCGCGAAGACCAGCGGGCCATACCAGCCGCCGGGCAGATCGTGGAAGGCCTCCGGAATGGTGAGCGCCGCCAGGAATCCGCCGCCCATCGCGACGAACATGGCCACGCGCGCGATGCCCTCATCCGCGCGCACCACATTGCCGAGCCAGGAGTAGGCGATCCACAGCCACCACATGACGGCGAGCACCAGCAGCGCGCGCAGCATGTTCTTGGCGCTGGTCTCGTGTGCGGCCAGGTCGGTCACCATGGTGAAAGCGAAGACGAGCACCAGGTCGAAGAACAACTCGAGCTGGGTTACCGACGCATCGTCGGCCGTCGGTAGCAGGCGTGCCCGTTTGGAACCGATCATGGTTCACATAGTCGCATCCGATTGCGCCAGGGTCAGCCCTAGACGGCCTGATAGTTCTCGTTTTCGGTGAAGCCCTCAGCGAACTCGATGAAGTTCTGCACGACGGTCTCGTTCGAGCGACGCATGGTCCGGCTCACCAGCATGCCCGGGATCGGGATCGGGATATAGAGCTCGACGTGGTACCAGACATGGGTACCCTCTTCGCCCTCGGTCACCTCGAACCAGCCGCCGCCCCGCACCCCGCGGGTGCTGTCGGTGACCTCCCAGGAGGAGCGCTTCTCGGTCCACTCGTACTCCAAGACCTGTAGATCCGAGCGGCCCATCAGTTCCGCTTTGACGAATACCCGGCGCGGTCGCAGGTCGTCGTCGCGGCTCGCGACCCGGGCGTCGCGGTAGGAGTTGGACCACTCCGGGAGCATCTCGACCGCGGCCAACGCATCCATTACCTGCTCGGGGTCGGCGTCGATGACAAAACGGATATCGGTCTTTGTACGCATTCCATACCTCCGCCCCCGCCCAACTACATTGGCAAATTGTGCCCAGCGACACAATCCGAAGTCAACCGAGTGGATGGTGCCCGAAGCCACACGGTCGCATATCTCGGGGGAATCACGGTCGATTATGAACGGCGAGAACAAGTTACGGTTGGTATTCGAAGAAACCGCGATATCGCCGGGTGCGGTGGACTTGCCGGCGGAGACGTCGGGGCGCGGTGCGGCCGCCCCACGAAATGCCACGAGTTGCCGGACCAGGTGTGTGCGTCCGGCTGGGCAGCGCGCAGCGCGCAGCGGGCCCGCGGCCAGCGGGCCCCGCGCGTGCTGCGGCTCAGTGCGGCGTTGGTTCGATGATCGCGTCCGGGCCCGGGTAGACGAGCGATTCGTGCCCGTCATCGAATCGCACCACATACGGCGGTGCGCCCTGGGGGCCGCGGACTTCGACGATTTCGCCGTGGCGATCACCCTCCCCCACCACGTGGCCGTGCACGAGGAGCCGGTCTCCGACATTCGCCATCATTGCCCCATTATCGAATGACGGTGACGCGGGTCACAAGGGTTCCCGGTAGAGCGCGGCGTTTCACGCTGAGCCGACGAGTCGATCGACCGCGGCTTCGATCAGTTCCTGGCTCTGTGCCTCGGTGAAGATTCCGGGCAGCGTGAGCCGGTCCACGATCAGCCAATTCAGCGCCAGATACAGCAGAATCACCGACTTTTCATCGCCGGGCAGCTCAGCTTCGAGATGGTTGCGCACATTGAAATCGAGATCCGCGCGCACGGCCTCGGTCATGACCGCGCGCAGCTCCGGTCGCCGCGTCGCCTCCAGGCGCAGCTCGAGCATGGCCAGGTAGCCGGTGCGGAATGCCTCGAGGCGACCGACGGTCTCTCGCATCAGCTCGGTGATATGCGCCCGCGTCTTCGCGCCGGTCGCGAGATCGGCCATGGTCGCCGCACTCGGGGCCAGGCGTTCGTAGAATCGCCCGCCCGCCTGGGTCATCAGGTCGTCGCGGTTGGCGAAATAGTTCGACGCCGTACCCGCCGGCACCCCGGCTTCCTTGTCCACCGCGCGGAAGGTGAGCCCGCGGGCTCCCTCCTTCGCCAACACCTCGAGCGCCGCATCGAGCAGCGCTTGCCGCCGCTCCGGATTAGTCCGCACTTGACACCACTCCATTCGTAGTACTACTTTCAAATCACTACAGACAGAGTACAACTAATCAGGCGGTATGGATATGCGAAAACTCGTTTACTACGTGGCCGTGTCGCTCGACGGCTATATCGCAGGTCCGGCGGGGGAGTTCGACTTCTATCCGCTCGACGCCGAGATGGTCGCGTGGATCAATGGGGAGTGCCCGGACTTCGTGCCGAGTCAGGTGCGGCCGCACGCCGGTATTGCGGTGGACGAACCGAGTAAGCGGTTCGACACCGTGCTGATGGGCCGCGGGACCTATGAGCCCGCGCTGTCGGAGAATGTCACCAGCCCGTATGCGCATATGCGGCAGTACGTCATTTCGAACACCCTCGGTGCGATCGATGATCCACAGGTCGAGGTGGTCGCGAGTGACCCGGTCGAGCTGGTGCGACGGCTGAAAGCCGAAGCTGGCGGCGATATCTGGCTGTGCGGCGGCGGCAAACTGGCCGGGGCGCTGCTCGACGAAATCGACGAGATGATACTCAAGAGCTACCCGGTCGTCGCGGGCGGCGGCATATCCGCCTTCTCGGGTGCGTTCAACCCGACCCTGTTCACGCCAACCGAGCGCCGGGAGTTCGGCAACGGCGCCCAGGTCACCTGGTTCTCCCGGGCCTGACGATCCGGCAGCATGAAAGAGGTAGTCACATGCGAAAACTCTGCTATTTCGTCGGCATGTCACTCGACGGCTACATCGCGGGTCCCGGCGACGACATCAGCTTCTATCCGGTCGGGAACGACATGTGGGACTGGCTGAAGGCGCGGTACCCGGAGACGCTCCCGACCCATGCGCGCCCGCATATCGGGCTGGCGGTGGATGCGCCGAATCAGAAGTTCGACACCTTGGTCATGGGCCGCGGTACCTACGCTCCGGCCCTGGCCATCGGCGTGACCAGCCCATACGCGCATATGCGGCAGTACGTCGTTTCGAGCTCCCTCGGCCGCATCGAGGATCCGACCGTCGAACTGGTCGAAGCCGATCCGGTCGGCCTGGTGCGTCGCCTGAAGCAGGAGGACGGCATGGATATCTGGCTTGCCGGTGGCGGCAAGCTCGCCGCGCAACTGCTCGGCGAGATCGATGAGCTCGTCATCAAGAGTTATCCGGTGGTGGCCGGGACCGGGACCACGGCCTTCGCCGGCGAATTCAATCCGACCCTGTTCGCGCCCACCGAGCGCATCGAATTCGGCAACGGCGTGCAGGTCACCTGGCTGACCAGGGCCTGAGGCGGCGGGCATCGCTCACCACTAACCGCGCAGAAATGACAGGCGCACTTGCCGATCCGGATTGTCGATATTGAGATCGACCAGCGCGATCGACTGCCAGGTACCCAAGGTCAGCGCACCGCCGATGACCGGGACAGTGGCGTAGGGCGGGATCAATGCGGGCATCACGTGGGACCGGCCGTGTCCGGGTGAGCCGTGTGCATGCCGCCAGCGATCATCGGCGGGCAGCAGATCGCGCAGTGCGGCGAGCAGATCGTCATCGCTGCGCGCCCCGAGTTCCATGATCGCGATCCCGGCCGTGGCATGCGGTACGAAGATATGCAGCAGCCCATCCGCGCCAGCGTCCCGCGCGAAGGACGCGCACTGCGGGGTGATGTCGTACACGACTTCGGATCGTCCCGTGGTCACCTCGATCACCGTGCTTTTCATGGGCTACATCGTCCTCTCACTCGGTGTCGTCCGCCCGCAGCAGCGCCGTCATTGGATGCTGAAGCCTCAGCAGCGTCGCACGCGCCGCGCCATGAAGGTACAGACGACGGTCGTGATCCGGCAGCACGGCGAGTGGCTGATCGCCGCGTTCCAGAACACGAAAACGCACCCGCTCATGGCAGCGATTGGCACCAAGATCGACTCGCGTCAGGCCCCCTCGACGCTGCCGGGCCGGGAGGCACCAGCAAATTAGATAGACCTCGGCAGTACTCTGGGGAGCTGTTAGCAGCTGTTTGTCGATCTTGGAGGACCCTGTCGTGGCTCTCGTTGTTCAGAAGTACGGAGGATCCTCGGTGGCGACCGCCGAGCGCATCCGGCGCGTCGCTGAACGGATCGTCGAGACGAAGAAGCAGGGCCACGACGTGGTGGTCGTCTGCTCGGCCATGGGCGATACCACCGACGAGTTGCTCGATCTGGCGCAGCAGGTGGCGCCCGCGCCGCCGGCTCGGGAAATGGACATGCTGCTCACCTCGGGTGAGCGCATCTCCAATGCGCTGGTCGCTATGGCCATCCATTCGCTCGGGGCCCAGGCTCGCTCGTTCACCGGCTCGCAGGCGGGTGTGATCACCACCGGATCGCACGGTAACGCCAAGATCATCGACGTCACCCCGGGCCGGGTGCGCGCCGCGCTGGACGAAGGTCTGGTTGTGCTGGTCGCCGGCTTCCAGGGCGTCAGCCAGGACAGTCGTGACGTCACCACCCTCGGCCGCGGCGGCTCCGATACCACCGCGGTCGCGCTGGCCGCGGCGCTGAAGGCCGACGTCTGCGAGATCTACACCGATGTGGACGGCGTGTTCACCGCCGACCCGCGGATCGTGCCCGACGCGCAGCAGCTCGAGCAGGTCTCCTATGAGGAGATGCTCGAACTCGCGGCCTGCGGCGCGAAGGTACTCATGCTGCGCTGCGTGGAATACGCGCGCCGCTACAACGTTCCGGTGCATGTGCGCTCGTCCTACACCGACAAGCCCGGCACCTACGTCTATGGATCGATGGAGGACATCCCCTTGGAGCAAGCAATCCTCACGGGCGTCGCGCACGACCGCAGCGAGGCCAAGGTGACCGTGGTCAGCCTGCCGGACGAACCTGGCTACGCCGCCAAGGTTTTCCGCGCGATCGCCGACGCGGAGATCAATATCGATATGGTCCTGCAGAACATTTCCAAGGTCGAAACCGGCAAGACCGATATCACCTTCACCCTGCCCAAGACCGAGGGCGCGCGTGCGGTGGAGATGCTGACCAAGCGCCAGGACGAGATCGGCTTCTCGCAGGTGCTCTACGACGACCACATCGGCAAGGTCTCCCTGGTCGGCGCGGGTATGAAGAGCCATCCGGGCGTCACCGCCACCTTCTGTGAGGCGCTGGCGAACGCGGGCGTGAATATCGACCTCATCTCCACCTCCGAGATCCGGATCTCGGTGCTGGTCAAGGACACCGAGCTGGACGAGGCCGTGCAGGTGCTGCACAAGGCCTTCGATCTGGGCGGCGACGAGGTCGCCGTCGTCCACGCGGGAACAGGACGCTGACCTGGCCGGGTCGAGCGCGGAGGCGGCAGCGCAGCGTAGCAACGCAGCGCTCCCGGTCAAGTCGAAAGGGGCACAGCCATGGGTGTACGGGTAGGAGTCGTCGGCGCGACCGGACAGGTCGGCGCCGTCATGCGAAAACTGCTGGAGGAGCGCAACTTCCCGGCCGACGAGGTGCGTTTTTTCGCCTCGGCCCGCTCGGCGGGTAAGACCCTGCCGTGGCACGGCGGTGAAATCGTGGTCGAGGACACCGAGACCGCCGATCCCACCGGCCTAGATATCGCGCTGTTCTCCGCGGGCGCCACCATGTCGCGGGTGCAGGCCCCGCGTTTCGCGGCAGCCGGCGTCACCGTGATCGATAACTCGTCGGCCTGGCGTAAGGATCCCGAGGTCCCGCTGGTCGTCAGCGAGGTGAATCCGGAGCAGACTCGCAATCTGGTCAAGGGCATCATCGCGAATCCGAACTGCACGACGATGGCCGCGATGCCGGTGCTCAAGCCGCTGCACGACGTGGCGGGTCTGCAGCGCCTGATCATCTCGAGCTACCAGGCCGTTTCCGGCAGTGGCCTGGCCGGTGTCGAGGAACTGGCCGCGCAGGTGCGTGCCGTGGTCGACGATGCCGAGAAGCTGGTGCACGACGGCGGTGCGGTGCAGTTCCCGGCCCCGAACAAGTACGTCGCGCCGATTGCCTTCGACGTGATCCCGCTCGCCGGTGCGCTGATCGACGACGGTTCCTTCGAAACCGACGAAGACCAGAAGCTGCGCAATGAGAGCCGCAAGATCCTCGGTCTGCCCGACCTGCTGGTCAGCGGAACCTGCGTGCGCGTTCCGGTCTTCACCGGCCACTCGCTGTCGGTGAATGCCGAATTCGCCGAACCGATTTCGGTCGAGCGCGCCAGGGAAATCCTGGCCAAGGCTCCCGGTGTCGAACTCACCGACGTGCCGACCCCCTTGGCCGCCGCAGGCAAGGACGACTCCCTCGTCGGCCGCATCCGCCAGGATCCGGGCGTCCCAGAAGGCCGCGGCCTCGCACTGTTCATCTCCGGCGACAACCTCCGAAAGGGCGCCGCCCTCAACACCATTCAAATCGCCGAAGTACTGCTGGCGCAGCGCTGACCGCTACCGAACTGGCCGTTCCGATCGCGAGATCCGAACGGCCCGTTCGCTTGTCGGTCATCCGATATCGAATGTCACCGACGCACCGAGTGGTTCGGTCAGTGCTGGTTTGTCGTACCTGCCTGGCATGATCGCGTGCTGTCCGAGGCAGCTTGGCCGGATCTGATGGGAGTTACGAGCAAATGACCAGTGATGATGGCAGGGAGCGTGCCGTCCAGCCGGAGGATCTCAGCCGGTTGATCGTGGAGCGGCTCAACGCGGGCGACGTTGAAGGGCTGGTGGCGCTGTACGAACCGGACGCGGTGCTGGCGCTGCCGAATGGTGGGGTCGCCAAGGGGGCCAGCGAGATTCACCAAGCGTATGAGCATCTGGTCAGCGGCGGGTCCACGTTTGCTCCTGGGCGGCAGCAGCCCACGCTGCGTAACGGCGACCTGGCGCTCACCTCGGTGTGTTTGCCTGACGGCGGTGTCACCGTCGAAGTGGCTCGCCGCCAGGATGACGGCACGTGGTTGTGGGTGATCGACCAGCCCAGCCTTTTGGGATAAGTCTGCGGAGAGCCACAGCGGGTGAGGGTGGGCACCTGCTGGATCGCAACCAACGAAAGCCCGGTGCAGCGGTGTAATGCTCGCTCACCGGGCTTTTCGCTTGATCAGCGAGTTCAGCGCTGGCTCGAATCAGTGGGCGCGCAGTCCGTCGAACACGATCGCGAAGGCGCGGCGGCGTTGGTTGGCGGTGGTGTTGGCGCTGTTGGCAGCCAGGAAGGTGCCCTTCACGACGCGCATCAGGTCGTCGATATCGATATCGCGTCGCACCGCACCGGATTGTTGTGCGTGGGTGAGCAATTGGGCGATGGCGACTCGCAGATCGTGGGCGGGTTTGCGGTGTTCGGGGGAGTCGACACCGACGGCTTCGGCGAGGTCGCGTTTGACCGTGCCCTCGGTGGCCATACGGTCGAGGAAATCGAAGAAGGCTTTGCCCGGGTCGGCGGCGGTGGCCAGTTCGCGGGCGTAGGCGATCATGCGCTCGACGCGGTCCGTGATCGCGGCCTCGAAAAGTGCTTCCTTGGTGGGAAAGTGACGGTAAACGGTGCCCGCCCCGACGCCCGCGCGGCGCGCGATTTCATCGAGCGGCACCGAAATGCCCTCGGCGGCAAAGGCCTCTTGGGCAGCGGCCAGCACGCGGTCGCGATTGCGGCGCGCGTCGGCGCGCAGCGGACGCGGTTCCACGCGATCGGTCACAGCCACACCTCGCGGGCGCTCGATTCCCCCTCGGCTGGTGGCGTTGTGTCTTCGTTTGCCTTGGTCACGGCTGTTCCTTGCTGGTGCTGGGTTCGGTTGCGGCTGGTGGCGTTGTGTCTTCGTTTGCCGCGGTCACCGCTGGTCCTTGCTGGCGCTTGATTCCGCCGCGGCGGGTGGCATTGTGTCTTCATTTCTCGGACACAGCCGTTCCTCGCTGTGCTGGGTTTCGTCGCGACCGGCGATGCTCTGGTCTTCGGTTCCGTCGGTCACGGGCCGAGTTTACTGGAGGTATCGACAAGCGGGGCGATCGTTCCGTATAGTAAACGGGGTCAACGTTCCGATTAACTGAAGCAGGTGTATTCATGGTGGAGACTTCGGTGGAAAGCCCTCGTGAGCTGGTCGAACGCATGTTCCGGGAGCTGCCCGCTCGCAATGTCGACGCATTCGTCCGACTGCTCGCCCCGGATGCGGTATTCGAGATCCCCTTCGTTATCCCCGGAATGCCGACCCGGCTGGTCGGGCACGAGGAGATCCGGGCGCATCTCGCGCAGCGCTGGTCCGGGATTTCCGGTATCGAGGTGCACGGGATCTATCCACAGGTGTACGAAACAGCCGATCCCGAGGTGGTTCTTGTGGAGAACGAGGTGGATATGACGGTGCCCGGCGCCGAGCGGGCCCGAGTTCGGACCTCCGTCAATGTTATTCGAGTCCGCGACGGCAAGGTCACGCTGTTCCGCGACTACATGGATACCGCGCGTTTCGCCCGACTCGCGGAGAACTGACCAGCACCAGGGCGGTCCGAAAAACCTTCGCCCCGCCCATATGTCGACTGCTAGCCTGCGCCGATGGTGAATCCTTATCCACAGGTATATTTCGGGGACCGGATCGTTGACGCGCGGGCGGCGTCGGTCGGTGTCGCATCATCGGCGGTGCTGTACGGGCTCAGTGTGTACACAGTTTTCCCGGTGCATGTGGATGGATCGGCACGCACCGCATTTCGGCTCGACGACCATTTCCGGCGACTCGAAGAATCCTGCAAGATCATCGGCATCGACCGTTTCGCCGCCGAATGGGACTTCGCGCGCTTCCGCACGGCGATCATCGACTTGGTCGCGGCCAATGCGCCGACCGAGGACGTATTCGTTCGCGCGACAGTGCATGTCGTCGAATCGATTCCGGGTACCCGGGTTCGCGGCTGCGCGATCCAGGTCAGCATCTTCGTCTACGACGCGGTGCCGATCGTCCCCCAGGACGGTATGCGCCTGAAATCCAGCCCGTGGCGGCGCATTCCGGACAATGCGATTCCCTCACGTGCGAAAGTCAATGGCGCGTACGTCAATTCGGTACTAGCCAAGCAGGACGCCATCGACAGCGGCTACGATGACTGCATCTTCCTCGACGGCAACGGCCACGTCTGCGAACTCAGCGCCGCCAATATCTTCCTCGTCCGCAATGGCACCCTGATCACCCCCGATGTCTCCTGCGACATCCTCGACGGCATCAACCGCCGCACCATCCTCACCCTCGCCGCCGAAGACGGCATCCCGATTGTCGAACGCACCATCGACCTCACGGAGGTTTACATAGCTGACGAAGTCTTCGTCACCGGTACCTCCTCTGGTATCTCCCCGGTCACCGAAGTCGACGGCCGCCTCATCGCCACCGGCCACCCCGGCCCCCTGACCCAATCCCTCCGCAAACGCCGCACCGCCGCCCTCCACACCGACACCCACCACAACTGGCTCACCCCCTTGACCTGACTCCATCCCTACCTCGCACAACCGCCACCGTGTGCGAGGTAGTCACCTCCTCTGCGACGCCCCCAATCCTCTGCGCCACCGCGGATTCCTTCGTGCAGGACGGCTCGCTGTGCGAATCACAGCGCACGCACAGGTCGTGACTGTCGCGCACAACGTCTATGTTGTGCGCGACAGTCACCTGCTATGCGACTTGCTCAATCGTTTGCGGCAGCTCGGGATTCCCGTCCGCTCAGTGCGGCTCGGCTTGCGATCCCGGTACAAAATTCTTCAGCGGATGCCAGGCCGGCGCGGATCCGGACCGAGGCAGGCCAGGATGGCGCAGCCGGGTGCGGTATCGGCGAACGGCGGCGCCAACGGATAGTTCAGGCAGCTGAAGACATTGCAGCCCGGATATGCCGCGGGTCCGCTGCCGAAGACCGCGAGCAGCAGATTCGTATCCACGAACCGGCGCGGATCCAGACGCAGCGGCGGCTCGACAAAGGGACCCGGATCGGGCACCGGATGGTCCTCGAAGGCCGCGAACAACCGCCGGAAGAATTCGTGCGGCAACTCCGCGGTGTTCTGCACAATTCCCGAAATGCCCTCGTTGGTGAAATTCCCGAAGAATCCGGTCCACACCACCGTCAAATCCAGGCTCGGCACGATGAAAACGTTCTGCATGCCGAGTCCCGACATCATGTACACGTCTGCGGGCATGAAGTCGGCGGACTCGGCGCATCCCGGCCCGAGCCAGAACAGATACCCGTAGCACTCATTCGCCGGTGAGGGTTGACGTGCCTTGTGTAGATACGTCTGCGAGATGATCTGCTGCACGCCCCAGCGCCCGTTATTGGTCACCAGCAGCCCGAGTTTGGCGAAATCATTCGGCGGGATCATCAGATGGGCGTATCCGTAGGTGTGCCCGGCACGATCGCGCGCCCAGTAATAATCGCCGCGTGCGATGCCCAGCGGATCGAAAAGCTCACGCTGCGCGAACTGCTGCAACCGTTCCCCGACGGCCAATTCGATGACGTACGCGAGCAGATCGACATTGCGCTGGCTGTAGCTGAATGCCGCGCCCGGTGGATTGTCCAACGGCACCCCGAGCGCCTGCACGGCACTATTCGGATCGAGTGGAATCACCCCCGTCGCACCCTCGGTGAGCACACCCACTGCCATGCCGGACGATTCGGTCAGCAGATTCTCGACGGTGATCGATCGATGCTGCGCATCACCGAGTCCAGGCGGCAGATACCGGTCGATCGGCGCTTCGATATCGAGTTTCCCCTGATCCCAGGCTATTCCGGCGAGCAGCGAGACAACGCTCTTCGTCGCACTCCAGATATTCCAGGCGACATTTCCGGTCTGGGCGTTCGTCGGCCCCTCGCCGATCAGGCAGTTGTGCCGGAACACCTGCACATTCAACCGATTACGCCCACTCGCGAACGCCAAGGCATTCGCGAGCAGTCCCGAATCCAGTCCCACCTGTTCCGGTGACGCCCGTTCCGGCTCCCGCCCGGACGACACTCCACACGACAGCTGCTCGGTGGGCGCGGCCTGCGCACCCCCGGCGAAAACGCTCCCTACAACCAGCGATACCGCCGCGATTCCGGCCAGGAATCCGTAGATGCGCCCCATGCGCATGAGGCTATCGCGCCCAACCGCGTCAGACCGGGCAACACGGCTGTACGCGGCTCAGTCGATTGTCAACCGGGCGTGGCGCTCGACGTCCGACATTCCGAGATTCTTCCCGGCGGACACCAGCGGCACGTCCGTACTACGAACCATCTTGCGCCCGAGCCGAGGACCGCGCGTCCAGTCAGGACTGCGTGCGGACCGCATACAAAACGCCGCCAGGTCGGTAAACCTGGCGGCGCTGAGTCGCCAGACGCCACGCCAACGTCACGACTCGAGTGCCGACGTCCCACAAGCGCCTCTCGGCGAGTGGTCGCTCGAAGCGACAAATGGGGTGAGGCCCGGGGCTGTCCGGACGCCGACAGAGGTGGTCAACCACCCGTCCCCCGGATCTATTCCACGAACTCGAATGTGATGCACACTAAAGTCCCTGATCGAGGCAGTTGGCAACCTCTAGGCACTGCGCGGTCAGAGGAGCCACCTGGCACTCGTTTCGGCTACCCGTGGGTGGCGATTCGGGCTGGTACGGACTCGCGTACCGCAATCTAGAATCAACGAGCTCACGAGGTGAAGAGGGGGGATCGGCGTGTCCGATGATCTGGTACTGACCGAAATGCTGGCCGCACTGGAGCGCAGTCCAGAGGTGCTCGCGCTGCGCGTGCGGGTGATAGAGCTGCTGATCGACCGTGCCCGCTATGCCGAGGCACTGGCCGAGTGCGCGACCGCACTTACTCAGGAACCGAGACACGCTCGTGTCCTGGAGTTGTTGCAGCAGTGCGCGATTGCGCTCGCAGGTGATGCGGCAACCCCCGCCGCGCCGAGTCAGCCGACCCCCGGCCAGCCGACACCGAGTCAGCCGATGCCGAGCGAGCACACGTCGAGTCAGCCGATGCCGGGCCAGCCCACGCCCAGCGAGTCGACGCTGGATAAGTCGACGCCAGGCCAGTCCACGCCCAGCCAGCTGAAACCAAGCGAGTCCACGCCTAGCGAGCCACTGCCTGACGAGGCAAAAGATGAACCGCTGCAATATGACTGGTCGGCTGCAGAAGAGCAGCTCGGTGACATCATCGCACCCGCGTTCGTCGATGAGGGCTCGCGCGAGTTCGTGGCCGACTCGGATGTCGGTGTGTTCGAAAAGCCCACCCTCGAGTTGGCTGATGTCGGTGGCATGCAGGATGTGAAGCGTCAGCTCGAACTCACGTTGCTCGGGCCGATCCGTAATCCCGGATTCGCCAAGGCGTTTGGTACTTCCGCGCGTGGTGGGCTGCTGCTCTACGGCCCGCCCGGTTGCGGTAAGACTTTCATCGCCTCGGCGGTTGCCGGTGAACTCGGCGCGAATTTCTATCCGATCGAGATCGCCGATATCCTCGATATCTATCACGGTTCCGGCGAGCGCAATCTGCACGAGGTCTTCGAGATGGCCCGCCGGAATGCACCCTGTGTGCTGTTCCTCGACGAGGTGGATGCTCTCGGGCACAAGCGCAGTCAGATGTCGGGTTCCTCCTGGATGCGCAATGTGGTGAATCAGCTACTCAATGAAATGGATTCGGCGACGCGCGGCAATGATGGCGTCTACATCCTCGGCGCCACCAACCACCCGTGGGATCTCGATGTCGCCCTGCGCCGCCCCGGCCGGTTCGACCGCATGATCCTGGTCGGGCTGCCGGATCCAGAAGCGCGCCGGGCGATCCTGCACTTCCACCTGAGGGATCGTCCTGTCACGGGCATCGATCTTCCGGCCATCGTGCGGCGCACCGACGGCTTCTCCGGTGCCGATCTGGCCCATATCTGCACCTCGGCAACACAATTGGCGATGGCCGATTCGATCAGCACCAGCACCATGCGCCCGGTCGGCATGGCCGATATCGAGGTCGCGCTGAGTCAGATCAAGCCGAGCGCGGGCCCCTGGTTCGAATCCGCCCGCAACGTAGTCGAATTCGCCAACGGCGACGGCACCTACGACGAACTCGCCAAGTACATGCGAGCCAAGAAGTTCCGCTCCTGAAACAGGCACGCCCAGTCGACGTGCCACGCGATGCCAACCCGTACTCCGCTCGGCGCACGCGCAAAGTCTTCA
This sequence comes from Nocardia sp. NPDC051990, assembly GCF_040680755.1. NCBI lineage: Bacteria > Bacillati > Actinomycetota > Actinomycetes > Mycobacteriales > Nocardiaceae > Nocardia > Nocardia sp. NPDC051990. The sequence goes on from NZ_JBFAXH010000004.1 coordinate 456,151, forward strand.
TTGGCCGGGCGCGAATCAAACCGGCGCGGGACAGCGCCCGCCGTGACCAGTCGCCTCATCCGCGCATTGAACCGATCCGGCTAACCCGCACTCCGCGGGGCGCGGGCACAAGTCATCGGCGGGCCGGGTGCGAATCGAAGGGGGTCGGCCAGTTGCCCGCCATGACCGCCAGCGTATCCGCACACTGAACCGGTCCCCTCCCCACACTCCGCCAACGGCAGGCGCAGCTCATCGACGCACCGAGTGCGAGTCGAAGAGCGCGGAACATCAGCCTGCAGTGACCACCATCACACATCCTCGCGCCGCTCATTCTTTTCTTGACTAATTCCAGAAAAGGCGTAACTATCGGATGTATGCACACCAACATCGCCGATCCGCGCGAGCAGTTGCGCGCGGCCGGCCTGCGGGTTACCGCCCCGCGGCTCGCGGTGCTGGCTGCGGTCGCGGCCCGACCGCATTCGGATGCCGATCGGGTCGCCGCCACCGTCCGCGAAACCCTCGGCTCGGTATCCACGCAGGCCATCTATGACGTGCTCCGGGCCTGCGTAAACGCCGGACTCCTACGGCGCATCGAACCCGCCGGTTCGCCCGCGCTGTACGAGACCAGGGCCGGGGACAACCACCACCATCTGGTGTGCCGAAGCTGCGACACGGTCGTCGATATCGACTGTGTCGTTGGCGCAGCCCCCTGCCTGGAACCCGAGGACGCGCACGGGTTCGCGATCGACGAGGCCGAGGTCGTCTTCTGGGGTCTGTGCCCGACCTGCCGTACATCCCGAAGCGGGATGTAGCCATTCAGCGAAGGAGGCTGCCGATGTCCAACCCGACAACCACCAACACCGGAACGCCGGTACCGAGCGATAACGAATCGCTCACCGCGGGCACGCAGGGCCCGATCCTGCTGCACGACCACTACCTCATCGAAAAGCTCGCCCAGTTCAACCGGGAGCGGGTGCCGGAGCGGATCGTGCACGCCAAGGGCGCGGGCGCATACGGCGAGCTGGTGGTCACCAATGACGTGAGTCGCTACACCAAGGCCAAGCTCTTCCAGCCGGGCGCGCGGACCGAATCGCTGGCGCGGTTCTCCACCGTAGCGGGCGAACAGGGCAGCCCCGACACCTGGCGCGACCCGCGGGGTTTCGCGGTGAAGTTCTACACCGAGGATGGCAACTACGACCTCGTCGGCAACAACACCCCGATCTTTTTTATCAAGGATCCGATCAAGTTCCCGGACTTCATCCGCTCGCAGAAGCGCCTGCCCGGCAGCGGGCTGCGCGATCACAATATGCAGTGGGACTTCTGGACCCTGCGTCCGGAGACCGCCCACCAGGTCACCTGGCTGATGGGCGACCGCGGCATCCCGAAGACCTACCGGCATATGAACGGCTACGGCTCGCACACCTACCAGTGGGTCAATGCCGCGGGCGAGCGCTTCTGGGTGAAGTACCACTTCAAGACCGATCAGGGCATCGACTATCTGCCCCAGGCCGAGGCCGATCGCCTCGCTGGTGCGGACGCCGACTACCACCGCCGCGACCTGTACGAGGCGATCGAGCGCGGCGAGTTCCCAAGCTGGACGCTGTACGTGCAGGTCATGCCGGTCGCCGAGGCCGAGGGCTACCGCTTCAACCCGTTCGACCTGACCAAGGTGTGGTCACATCGGGATTACCCGTTGATCGAGGTCGGCAAGTGGACTCTGAACCGCAATCCGGGCAACTACTTCGTCGATATCGAGCAGGCTGCCTTCGAACCATCGAATGTCGTTGCCGGCATCGGTTTTTCGCCCGACAAGATGCTGCTCGGCCGGGTGTTCGCCTATGCGGACGCGCACCGCTACCGCATCGGCACCAACTACGCGCAGCTGCCGCCGAACCGCGCGCGGGCCGCGCAGGTGAACTCCTATTCCAAGGAGGGGCCGATGCGCTACGACTACAACGACGCGAATATGCCTGTCTACGCGCCGAATTCATTCGGCGGCCCGCATGCCGACCTCGAACAGGCGCCCGATGGCGGCAACTGGGAGTTCGACCCGACCATGCTGCGCGCGGGCTATCGCGAGCACGCCGAGGACGGCGACTTCACCCAGGCAGGCACCTTGGTCCGTGAGGTCTTCGACGACGAGCAGCGAGATCGCCTGGTGGACAATATCGTCAGCCATGTGCTCGGCGGTGTGCGCGAGCCGGTGCTGTCCCGAGTCTTCGACTACTGGAAGAACGTGGACGCCGAACTCGGCAAGCGCGTCGAGGAAGGTGTCCACGCCGCACTGGACGGCTGACAGCTCAGGCCCGAAAACAGCTCCGCCCCCGACCATTTCGGTCGGGGGCGGAGCTGCTTTTCGTTTGGGGCTGGAATCTACGGGCCCCAGGGCTCGGAACTACAGCAGTCCCCACCAGTAGAGCAGGCAGGCCAGCACCCAGACAACCAAGGTTTCCATCGCCGCTCCATTCTCCTTGTCGCCCTCATCCTCCATCATCCGCCGATTCGCGCCAACGCGCCGCAAACTCCGGAGGAACTTCCGAAAATAATGCGGCTACCTGCGGTTTTGTTCCTGCAAGGTCTTCTTAAGTGCCTAACAAGCCGGCGACGGCATTGTTTGTGTCAACACCGCAACACCAGCCACCACCGAGGGTGGGGAACCGGACTCGACCTGTTCACGAGGGGTAACAGGTCGCATCACGGGGTAGCGCCAGCCGGGCCGGTCCACGAGGGGTGACCGTCCCGGCTGGCGCTTTATCGGGGGCAACCACTGCGGATGGCTCTTCCCGGAGCTGACCGGCGCAGGTAGTCGCCGCTGCCGAAGGTAACCATTCGGTGCACGCCGACGATCCCATCCAAGGGTGTATGTGGCCGGGCCGGTTCACGAGGGGTGACCGGCCCGGCTGGGCCTCGAGCGGTCAGTTGACCGTCTGGAGCGAGTAGTCGGGCAGCTCGTAGCTCTCGGTCTTGGTGAGCATCTTCATCATGAGCGGCTTCATGATCTTGGTGGTCATCAGCTTGCTGACGAGCAGTCCCGCGCGGATGCCGAAGCGGGAACCGGGCGTCATCGACCGCAGGCCGCCGGGCGGCAGTTCCTGCGCGGTGGCGACGAACGGCCGCAGCACCTCTTCATAGCGGGCCAGCGCCTTATCGGGATCGGTTGCGTGCGTGGCGATTTCACCGGCGAGGACGTACGCGCCGACCAGTGCCATCGCAGTGCCCTGTCCGGTGACTGGGGACCCGCAGTAGCCCGCGTCGCCGAGCAGCACCACCCGGCCTTTTGACCAGTTCGGGACGTCGATGCGGGCCAGTTCGTCGAAGTAGAAGTCGTCAGCGGTGGCCATAGCAGTGCTGACGGTGTCTGCGATGGTGCCGCCGTCGGCCAGCCGCTCGCGGATGAACTGCTGCTGTGCCGCGACATCACGACGCAGCGCCGGATTCGCGGCGCCCCGGATGACGACCAGCGCCTTGCTGGTGGCCGGATCGGCATCCGGGCGCAGTCCGACACCGGTCGCACCGACCAGTGAATTCATCGCGAACCAATGCGGCTTCGCGTACTCGGGGGTCGGCAGCGTGAAGAAGGACATATAACCGCCGAGGTAGGTGGAGAACTCCTCCTCCGGGCCGAAGACCAGGCGCCGGGTAGCGGAATGCAGTCCGTCCGCGCCGATCACGATGTCGAACCGTTCGGTGCCGCCGGAGGCGAAGGTGACATCCGCGCCCGCGCCGTCCTGGTCGATCTCGGTAACCCATTCGCCGTAGCGGTAGTCCACGCCGCCCGCCGCCGCGAGTAGATCGAGCAGCACCTGGTTCAGGTCGCCGCGAGTGATCTCGATCTCGGCGACCGTGCCCTTGCCCTCGAAGACCTCCGCGGCCATGCGCAGCAGTTCCTTGCCCTCGCTGTCTACGAAAACCATGCCGTGCTCGTCCAATTGGGTTTTGCGGATGCCCGGCATGAGCCCCATCCGCTCCGCCACCTCGACGCTCGGGCCGCGCAGATCCACGGCCTGTCCGCCGGGGCGGGGCGCGGTCGCCCGCTCGACCACAGTGGCCCGGATCCCGGCCCGGAGCAGTTGCAGGGCAACGGCATTGCCGCCGATGCCGCCGCCGCAGACGAGGACCCGCGGGCGGATGGTGGCGGGGATGGTGTTGCTCATGATCTGCTCCTCACTGGCTCGAATGTCTTGCACATATGTCTAACAAACGTGTTGCACGTTTGTCTAGTACAAATGTGCAAGACAATTGAGTCTGAGCTGTTTGCAACATGCGGAGAACCTGCCCGCCACCATCTCATCGACCACTTTCGACCGATGGGATGAGACACCGCAATGAACGGCGGCGGCAGCAAGAAGTCCGCCCGCGGGCGGCATCGACCAGCCCTTGGCCACGTTTCCCGCCGCCGGTTTTCATCGCGGCCTGGTCCAACCGCCCGCTACCCAAGCGTTGGGATATCCGATGGGGACCTCGGTGACCCCGCAACGGTCCCGAGCTGGGCGGTTTCGACCCGGCGCAGCTGCTCGACGAGTGCACCTTCTGGATGCTCGAACCCACCGAAATCCGGGCCGGGATGGCGCTCCCGGCGACCTTCAAAGCCCTGGGCGACAAGAGAACTCGGGGGCCTTCGCCGAGTTGGAGCATGCACTGATCGCGGAACGCCGGCGCGAAGGCATCGTCGCGGCCAGACCCGCGGCGTGTACACCGGCCGCAAACCCGCTCTCGCCGACGCCCAAGCCGACCGGCCGCGCGAGCGCGCCCGCGGCGGGTGAGCGGAAGTCGGTACTGGCCAAGGAATCGGGATCAGCCGTGAGACCGTCTACAGCTACCTGCGGGCCGACACCCGCACAGGCTGAGCCGAGCGCGCAGTCGCCCAAAGGATAAGGGACACAAGGCAGCCGGCAACTCGCAAGAGGTGCAGGTGATCACATGGGCGGCTGGGGTTTCAGCTGGAAAGACGCGGTCGTCGGCGATCTGGGATTGGTCAGCACTACCATCCAACGTCCCGCAACGGTCTCCCGCCGCATGCGCCAGTGTGGCCACCCGTGTCGACATACGTGGATACGCTATGGACCTCGCGTTTCGTCGAGATGACCGCACGATAGCAAGCGGTAAGAGTCTGCTCACCGCCCATATGGGACGACCGGGGACATATCGGAACGGTCGCGCATTCCTTCGGCGCGCCGCCTACCGGAACTTCGCACCGCCGGTGCACAGTGAGGGGAGCAGACAGCAAACACTTGGCCACGTCGCCGCACCACCGCAGGACACATTGCCGCGCCAGGCTGATGACAGCCGGGTACGCGGTAGCGGAGTCTACGGAGCGATCCGCCGACCGCCCTTCGTGGCCGCCGGCCGATGCCGATTCATTGCGACGCCGGGCGCACCTACGAGAAGTCTCGGGAGGTATGGATGGATGCTTTCGTGATCGTTGGCTTGCTCGCCTTGGTCTGCGGGCTACTAGCGGTCATTGCCTGCGCGGTATGGTGGCCCACCCCGGACCGCCGGGCAAACCAGCGTAAACAGCTCCGCCCCCGGCCTGTGCGGGCCGGGGGCGGAACCATTCGTCTCAACCACGAGTCGGGGTGACAGGATTTGAACCTGCGACCTCTTCGTCCCGAACGAAGCGCGCTACCAAGCTGCGCCACACCCCGTGAAGCGAACCTGGAGTAGCTTACAACAGCTCACGTCCAGACGTTAAACCCGCAGGTCAATCACCCTTCATGAGGTCGAATGCTGGTGAAGATCCGCTGGGCGGTTACCGCATCGATGGCATTGGGGACGCCGGTGTCGGCCGCGATCACCATGACGAAATTGCCGTTATCGGTGGGGGTGGCGAAGGTGTAGACCGAGTACTCGGTCGCGCAGCCTGGATTGACCTTGGTCGCGGTGCCCTTGGTTTCCACGAACATGCCCTGCTGGGATCCGTCGAGCGAGCTGAGCGGCTGTGCGGCGCCGGGTGTACCGCCCGGTGAGTTGGTGTAGGCGATCTGAGCGGTCCTGGTGCCGAGTTCGGTTGCCGCGGTTGCCGAATCGGTGTGCGTGGAACCGGTCAGGAAGGCCACGGTGCGGGTCGAGCCGGGGCAGTAGCTCTTCCCGTCGGTGGCCAGCCCCTTACCGGTGACGGCATTGGGCGGTTCCCCGAAGCCGCCGATCTTGCCGTCGGGGGCCACCGTCCAGTCGGCGGGTACGTCATAGGCGGCCCCGAGGTCCGAGGCCACCACAACCTGGTAACCGGGGACGACCGGGGTCTCATGATTGGCGGGGGCGTGCTTGGTGGTGGTCGGCTGGGGCGAGGTGTGCGAACCGGTGGGGGTGAGTGCGCTCACCATCGACGGAACCGGATTCTGCGCCGTGGTGTCATCCGATCCGTGGTTGGCCGTGAGGATCGCCGCCGCCGCCCCGATCGCGACCACGACCACCGCGACCGCGGCGGCGACCCATGCGATGCGCCGACTGCGGCTCGGTCGGTTCACACCCGACGCGGCGGCCAATTCCGATGCGAATCGGTCACCCAAGAGCGCATTCAAGCCGCTGCCATGCGGTGCCTGCAGCCCGCCAGGTGGTCCGGACGGTGTTGCGCCGGGCTGGAATTGCGTCGTCGAGCCCGGCTGCCATGACGACATGGGTTGCTGCGGCTGCGGCGTCCACTGCCGTGTCGGATCGAATTGACCAGGTGCACTTGCTGATTGCTGATCGGGCTGCCACGGCATCGGCTGCGCCGGCGCGCCGCCGCCGTTCCACGGTGCTGCCGTGGGTTCGGGGCCGAATGGCGACAGGACGGCCGGATCGAGCTGGACCGGTGCGCCGAATGTGCTGTGCGGTGCATCGGCCTTCGATTGACCCGGATCGGGCCGCCCGGATCCGGGTTGTCCCAGCGCAGGGCCGAATTGCTCGGCGCCCAAATGCTGTCGCTGATACGGCGCACCGGGTTTGCGCCGGTCGTCGAAATCACTCACGACTCTGCCTCGCTGGCGCTCGGCTCCGTCGTGCGCGATTGCACGCTGTGTCGTTGGTTCGCTCGCTGGCGTTCGCTCACGCTATCCCCTGCCTGACGTCAGTCTCGGCAAAGGACCTTAGCGGACCTCAGCGTGCGATGGCTTCCGAGGGTGAAACGCCCTGTCCGCTATCGGTATTGGGACGCATCGGCGGTGCGGCGACCAGGGTTAGCAGCGTCGCCTCGGGGCGGCAGCAGAAGCGGTATGGCGCCCACGGCGAGGTGCCCAGACCAGCGGAGACATGCAGTTGGGTGTGTGCGCCCCACTTGGACGAGCCCTTCACCCGCGAGCGGTCGATACCGCAGTTGGTGACCAGCGCGCCGTATCCGGGCAGGCACAGCTGACCGCCGTGCGTATGTCCGGCCATGACCAGGTTGTAACCGTCCTCGGCGAAACGGTCCAGCACCCGGGGTTCGGGGGAGTGGGTCAGGCCGATGCTCAGCACGGCGAGCGGGTTGGGCGCACCCGCGATAGTGTCGTACCGGTCGCGCTGCAGATGCGGATCGTCGACGCCCGCGCTCGCGATTCGAATCCCCGCGACCTCGACGTCACGGCGGACGTGGGTCAGATCCAGCCAGCCCCGCTCGGTGAATGCCGCGCGCAGGTCCTTCCACGGCAGCGGAGCGCCGTACACCCGGCGGTGATCCTTTTTGAAGTATTTCGCCGGATTCTTCGGTACCGGCGCGAAATAGTCATTGCTGCCGAAAACGAAAAGGCCTGGGCGGGAAAGCAATCCGCCGAGGGCCTGGACCACCGCGGGCACCGATTTCTGGTGCGAGAGATTGTCCCCGGTATTGACGACCAGATCCGGCTCCAGCCGATCCAGCTCCCGCAGCCACTGCTGCATGAGCTTCTGACCAGGCATCATGTGCAGATCGCTGATATGCAGTACCCGTAGCGACGACGAGCCCGGCTGTAGGACAGGCATCGTGGCCTCGCGCAGTACGAAGGCGTTTCGTTCGATCAGCGAGGCGTAGCCGATACCGGCCACCGCGGCCCCGGCGGCTCCCAACGCGGTTCGTCGGATGGCGGAGGTCGAGATTACGGGCATTTGCCCAGCATAGGTGACCCTGGTGCGGAACGCCGAGTGTGTTTCCGCACAAGCGGTCGGCTGGTTGTTTCGGGCGATCTGCAAGCAGTCGTTACGGCGAGTGTGCCGAATTCGGGTCGAGCGCCGAATGTAGTGGGCCGGGAACGGGGAAACGGCTACCGTGTGGCACATGTCGGAACTCAAATCGCAGCTGCGTGCGGATATGACCGCCGCAATGAAAGCCAAGGACACGCTGCGCCTCGCCACCCTGAGGATGCTGCTGGCCGCCATCCAGACCGCGGAGGTCGCGGGCTCGCAGGCACGTGAGCTCTCCGACGCCGAGGTTATTGCCGTGCTGCAGAAAGAGGCGAAGAAGCGCAGCGAGTCGGCCGAGGTCTACGCCCAGGCCGGGCGTGGCGAACTGGCCGCCAACGAACATGCCGAGGCGCGCATCATTGATGAATATCTGCCGACGCAGCTGACCGACGCCGAGGTCGCCGATGTCGCCGATACCGCCATCGCGCAGGTCGCCCAAGAACTCGGCGAGCGGCCGGGCATGCGGCAGATGGGCCAGGTCATGAAGGTCGCCACCGCGATCGCCGCCGGTAAGGCCGATGGCTCCCGGCTCTCGGCTGCCGTGAAGTCGCGCCTGTAGCCACCGATAGGCGAAAGCCGCCGATCCGGGATCCGGGTCGGCGGCTTTCGCATTGGCGAGGTGCTGGTTATCGAGGTACTGGGAATCCCGGAATACTAGGGAATCCCGGAATGCTGGGAATGCCGGGAACCGGAAGTCCGGGCACCGGCGCAGGTCCGGGTGCCGGTGCCGGCGCCCGTTCCGTCCCATCGCTGATGTAGATCGTGATCACCGACCCGGGAATCGCCGAACCATTCGGCGCGGCCCCGAGCACAGTCCCCTTCGGCGGCGCACCGACGCCGTTCACCGACGAGACCTGGAAGCCCGCGGCCGTCAGCGCGGCGGTGGCCTGACCTTGCGTCATGCCCGTGACATCGGGGACCTGGGCCTGATTGGATCCGCGCACATACTTGTCGTCCAGTGGTGGCAGTGCGGGTGGCGGGAAGTTCCCGAGCACCGGTTTGATCGCGTTGAACCAGGTGCGAGCGGGTTCGTTACCACCGAAGAGATTGCCGTCGCCACAGCCGCGTAGCGGGAACGAGCAGATCTCACCGGGTGTCGGGCTGTCGCCGTAGACATAGGCGGCGGCCGCCATCGAGTTGGTGAAGCCGAGGAACGCAGAGGAGCGGTGGCTCTCGGTGGTTCCCGTCTTGGCCGACAGCGGCTGGTTCCAGCCGGTCGCCTGCGCCGCGCCGGCCGCGGTACCGCTGATGTCGTCCTTGCTCATCGCATTGGCCAGAGTGTTCGCCAGCCCCGGATCGACGACCTGTTCACACGCCTGCTGCGTGAGCGGCACCGGCTTGTTGTCGCGGTCGAGCACTTCCTTGATCGGTGACGGCGGGCACCACTTGCCGCCGGAACCCAGGGTGGCGGCCACATTCGACAACTCGAGCGGGTTGATCGCGACCGGGCCGAGGGTGAACGAGCCGAGGTTCTGCTCCTTGATCATGTCGGCCAGGCTCTGGTTGCCGTGGCCCGAGGTGCCCGCCTCGGTGTAGGAGCGCATTCCGAGGCGCACCGCCATATCGACGGTCGGGGTGACCCCGACGGCCTGGATCAGCTTGACGAACGCGGTATTCGGCGAGGTGGCCAGTGCCTCGGTCACCGACATCGGCGACTTGTAGTTACCCGCGTTCTGCACGCAGTAGGTGGCGGGCGGACAGCCGCGCGCACCACCGTTACCCATGCCCTTTGCCTCGAACCGTCCAGGCACGTCGAGTTGGGCGTCGATACCGAGGCCCTTTTCCATGGCCGCGGCCGTGGTAAAGATCTTGAAAATCGAGCCAGCGCCGTCACCAACCATCGAATACGGCTGCGGCTGCACCGTTTCGTTGGCGTTGCGATTCAGTCCGTAGGTGCGGCTACTGGCCATCGCGAGCACCGGATGCGAATCATGGCCGGGGCCCACCACCGACATCACCTGCGCGATGTCGTCGAGGTTCGGGTTCGCGGCCTCGGTGACCGAGCGTTTCACCGAATCCTGCAGCGCCGGATCGAGCGTCGTCTTGATCGTGTAGCCACCGGTATTGATCTGCTCGCGGCTGATACCGGCATCGGCCAGATACTGCAGCGCGTAGTCGCAGAAGAAACCGCGATCGTTGGCGGCGATGCAGCCGCGCGGCAGGCCTTTGGGCTCGGGGAGCACGCCGAGCGGTTCGGACTTGGCCTTGCGGAATTCCTCGGCGCGGCTGGGGATGTTCTGGATCAGCGTGTCCAACACGGTATTGCGCCGCTGCGTCACACCCTCGGGATTGGTGTAGGGATTCAGCTTCGAGCTGGACTGCACGATGCCCGCGAGCATCGCCGACTGCGGCACATTCAGATTCGCGGCGTCGACGCCGAAGTAGGTCTGCGCCGCGTCCTGGATTCCATAGGAGGAGTTACCGAACGGGACGAGATTCAGGTACCGGGTGAGGATCTCGTCCTTGGTCAACTCCCGGTCCAGGGTGAGCGCCATCCGGATCTCGCGCAGCTTGCGCGCGGGGGTGGTCTCGATGGCGGCCCGGCGCTCGGCATCGGTCTTCGCGACAACCAGCAGTTGGAAGTTCTTCACGTACTGCTGATCGAGGGTGGACGCACCCTGTTGAACCTCGCCGCTGCTCGTATTGGTGACGAACGCGCGCATGGTGCCTGTCCAGTCCACACCCGCGTGGTCAGCGAAGCGCCGGTCCTCGATGGAGACGATCGCCAACTTCATATCGTTGGAGATCTTGTCGCTGGGGACCTCGAAGCGGCGCTGCTCGTATAGCCAGGCGATGGGCGTTCCGTTCGCGTCGACCATGGTCGAGACGGCCGGGACAGTGCCCTCCACCAACTCCGCGGACACATTGTCGACGGCATCGGCGGCGCGGTTGGAGACGAACCCGAAACCGCCTGCGAGAGGGAACAACAACCCGGCGACGAGCACGGCGGCCAGCGCACAGCTGCCGGCCAGCCTCGCGAGCGTATGTGTGATCGGCACGGACCCAGACTACGGGGTGCCGATCCGGCGCTCTCGGGTGTGTTTGCGAGTTGCTCGGATACTGGAGTTCGAATGTTCCATTGGGCGTGTCGCACGACGGATTCCGGCGTGTCGCGGAGGGGCGAGCCATGGGTCGAGTCGACCGCCCGGTTCTAGATCACGGTTGCAGGGACGGACGTACCAAAAAGTCTCGGGACGGTCTTGCGCAGAGGCTATACCTTTACCTAGATTGAGAACCCAGTGTGATAGAGCTAACACTCAAAGTGGAATGTGGTGTAGTTCGCGGCGGGGTTTGGGTTGCTGCGACACTGACACGCGATTCTGGAGCGCCGTTGACCCGGTGTTCGGACTGCAAAGGGGCACACCAAATGCACATGACAACCCCCATCGCTCGATTGGACGTGGAGCAGGCCGAAGCAAGGATCGCCTGGGTTGCCCAGGCCCGATGCAAGGAAGTAGACCCTGATCAACTGTTCGTCCGCGGCGCAGCGCAGCGCAAGGCGGCGACGATCTGCAGGCACTGCCCGGTGTTGATGCAGTGTGGGGCCGACGCGCTCGACAATCGAGTCGAATTCGGCGTGTGGGGTGGAATGACCGAACGGCAGCGTCGTGCGCTGCTCAAGCAGCACCCGGAGGTGACGTCCTGGGCGGACTTCTTCCAAGCTCAGCGTCAACATCAGATCGCAATCTAACCCTGGAATGAAACCGAGCCCGCGATTGCGGGCTCGGTTTCGTTAACGGGTTTATATCAATCCAACATCAGCATGACGCGGTGGCGCAGTCGATTTCGCCGCCCATCACGCCTCAAACGATCATCTCGACCGGGTGCGCATCGGTGAGTTGTGCGCCGACGGCACGCAACGCCTCTAGATCCGAGACTTCGAAGGGCAGCGCGGTCACCGAGGCGATCGGCACCCTCGGATGCGCACCGGTGAACCGATGCAGCAGATGCTGTTCGCGTTTCGCGGTGGCGACCCGCTTGGCGTGGATGTGCAGCACCGCGGCGGTCAGCGGATCGGATTCGGCCAGCTGATCGGCGGCGGTCTGCGCGTGATCGGCGGACAGGGAGCTGAGTACCGGATGGGTCCGGTTCAAGACCAGTCCAGCCAGCGGCATGCGCTCGGTCGAGAGACGGTCGACGAAGAAGGACGCCTCGCGTAAAGCATCCTGTTCTGGGGCCGCGACCACCAGAAAGTGCGTGCCCGGCTTGGACAGCATCGCGTAGGTGCGGTCCGCGCGATCCTGGAAACCACCGAACAGCGACTCCAGCGACTGCAGGAAATTCGATGCGTCCTTGAGCATCTGGCCGCCGACAATGGTCGATACCGCGCGCACCGCCAGGCTCATCGCACCCGTCACCAACCGGGTGACACCGCGACCGGGAGCCATGATGACCCGGATCATCCTGCCGTTCAGGAAGTTTCCGAGCCGCTTCGGCGCATCGAGGAAGTCGAGGGCATTGCGGGACGGGGGAGTGTCGACCACGATCAGGTCCCACTCCTTGCGCCCGGCCAACTGGCCGAGCTTCTCCATCGCCATGTATTCCTGTGTGCCGCCGAAGGAGGAGGCGACCGTCTGATAGAAGGGGTTGGCGAAAATCTGCTCCGCCTTCTCCGGACTGGTGTGCTCGAGCACCATATCGTCGAAGGTGCGCCGCATATTGAGCATCATCGCGTGCAATTCGCCCTTGGCCTCCGGGCCGAGGGCCACCCGCTGCGGGGTGTTGTCCAGATCGGCGACGCCGAGTGACTGGGCCAGCCGCCGTGCCGGGTCGATGGTGAGCACCACAACCTTGCGGCCCTGCTCGGCCGCGCGTAACCCGATCGCCGCCGCGGTAGTCGTCTTACCGACGCCACCCGAGCCGCAGCAGACCACCACCCGCGCGTTGGGGTCGGCGATGATGCTCGAAATATCCAGTGGTGCGGCCACATTCGGATTACTCACCGGACCCCCTGCTTGCTCAGATGTTCGGCGAGTTCATAAATGCCACCGAGATCCATGCCGTCGGCGAGTGCGGGCAGATACATTCGCGATACATTCACTTTCGCGAGTTCGGCGGCGCTTTCGTCCTGTGCCCGCAATGTGGCCGAATGCTCGACGGTTTCGGTGATCAGGCCCTGGAAGTCCTGGTCCGACAGGGAAATTCCGGCCTCGGTGAGTCCAGCGAGAATGGCGTCGCGATCGATATCGCCCTGTGCGGCCATATTTCGCACCTCCGCCGGGAGTTGGCCCTTGGTCGCCCGGTTCACAATGACGGTGCCGATCCGCAGGTCATTGGCGGTGAGTTCGGCGACGGCGTCAGCGGTCTCCTGCACCGGCAGCGCCTCCAACAGGGTGACCAGGTGGATCATCGTCTGATCGGAGTGCAGCAGGTTCGAGACGCCCTCAGCCTGCGAGGCGATCGGTCCGCCCTTGGCCACCTCGGCCATGGCCTGGGTGACATCGAGGAAGCTGGCGATCCGTCCGGTCGGCGGTGCGTCGACAACGATTTCGTCGAATACGGGCTTGCCCTGCTTATCCAGCCGGACCGCGCATTCCTTGATCTTTCCGGTCAGTATGACATCGCGCAGACCGGGTGCGATCGTGGTGACGAATTCGACGGCGCCGACCCGGCGCATCGCCCGCCCGGCGAAGCCCAAGTTGTAGAACATATCGAGGTATTCGAGGAAGGCGTGCTCGATATCGAGTGCGAGCGCTACCACTTCACCGCCGCCGTCCGCGGTGGCGATTCTGGTTTCGGTGGGCGGCAGCGGCGGCAGATCGAACAGCTGGGCAATGGACTGCCTGCTCTCCACCTCGACCAACAGCACCCGCCGCCCACCGGCGGCCAGTGCGAGTGCCAGCGCGGCGGCGACCGTCGACTTACCGGTTCCTCCCTTGCCCGAGACATAGTGCAAGCGGGCGTTATCCGCGCGCTCCGGCCAACCCGTTTCCGGCCCCGGCTCCGCCGAAATGGGCACTGCTGTTGGTACTCCCACGATCGCGAGCCTATAACCCGTTATGTGGACGCGCCCCAGCAATATGGTCAGTGCCTCATTTTCCAGGGATTCCGTCTCAGACGGCAGGGCGTAGCGGGGCCGCAAGATCAGGTTCCTGCTAATCGGCCACGACCGAGTGAGTCTTACCAGCGACGTTCGCGGCCCGTCTCGCATCCGCACGAAGGCGCGGCCATCGAACACAGCCGAGTCGTCGAAGCGCATGCGACGAAGTCGCGAGTCTCGACGGCGCCGCTAGCGGACTGCTTGCAGGTCGCTCGAAAGGGTCGGACGCGAGACAGCAGGGGGCCGCGAACGGGTCGCGCCGTAGGCGCGGCAAATCAAACACAGCACCCGCCGCGCCCGCGCGGCCAAAAACAGAGCCCGCGAACACACAGCGCCGTAGGCGCTGCCAAAGTTACAGTCATGAGTGAATCGAAGGTGTGGGAGTACGCCACCGTTCCGCTGTTGACGCATGCGACCAAGCAGATCCTGGACCAGTGGGGTGCCGATGGCTGGGAGCTGGTGACCGTACTACCCGGTCCGACCGGTGAACAGCACGTCGCCTACCTCAAGCGCCCCAAATAATCGAAGGGACTTGCACTTATGACCCAGTGGGAGAAGAACCTCGCCCAGCTCGGCCTTACCCTGCCGCCGGTCGTCGCCCCGGTCGCCGCCTACATTCCGGCGATCCGCACCGGTTCGCTCGTCTACACCTCCGGCCAGCTGCCGTTCGTGGACGGGCAGCTCTCGGCGACCGGCAAGGTCGGCGCCGAGGTCTCGCTCGAACAGGCCAACGAGGCGGCCAAGTTGTGCGCGTTGAACGCGATCGCCGCGGTGCATGATCTGGTCGGGCTCGACGCGGTGGTGCGCATTGTCAAGGTCGTCGGATTCGTCGCCTCCGCACCTGGATTCACCGATCAGCCGCAGGTCATCAATGGTGCCTCGGAATTGCTCGGTGCGGTCTTCGGTGATGCGGGCGTGCACGCGCGCTCCGCGGTCGGCGTCGCCGAACTGCCCCGCAACACCCCCGTCGAGGTCGAACTGATCGCCGAAGTGCGCTAAACAGGTTCGAAGCAGACCATTTCGAGCGACCTGCAAACAGTCGCTACGGCTAGGATTTCGATCGACTGGGGTATCCGATGACGCTCACCCATCCCGCATACGGCCAGCTGCGGCAGGTCACGCCGACCGCGGCGGTCGTACTCGCGGACAATCCCGGCCAGATGACGCTGGAGGGCACCAATACCTGGCTGCTGCGCGCGCTGGGACAATCGGATTACGTCGTGGTCGATCCGGGACCGAAGGATAAGGCGCACAGCGAGGCGATCGCCCGCGCCACCGACGGCAATATCGCGCTCACCCTGATCACCCACCGGCATCATGACCACACCGGTGGTATCGACCGCTTGGTCGAGTTGACGGGTACGCCGGTGCGGGCCGGAACCGCCGATTTCCTGCGCGGTTCCGCTGCGCCGCTGGTCGACGGCGAGGTGATCGAGGCCGCCGGGCTGCGGATCACCGTCCTGGACACCCCCGGCCACACCAAGGATTCGGTGAGTTTCGTCCTCGACGATGCCGTGTTGACCGGTGACACCATCCTCGGCTTCGGCACCACCGTGCTCGATGCCAGCGATGGCGCCCTCGCCGATTACCTGGCATCGCTGGACAAGCTGGTCGAGGTCGGTGCGGGACGCGCGTTGCTGCCCGCACACGGTCCGGATCATCCCGATCTGGAACCGATCGCGCGGTACTACATCGCGCACCGTCAGGAGCGGCTGGATCAGGTGCGGGAGGCATTGCGCGTACTCGGGCCGAATGCCGGTGCGATGTCGGTGGTGCGCAAGGTCTACGCCGATGTCGACAAGCGGCTGTGGCCGGCCGCACGCAGTTCGGTGCAGGCGCAGTTGGAGTATCTGCGCGCCGAGCAGAACTGACTAGATCGCAGCACACCGAAGCGCGCTGAGTTCATGTGATAAATGAACTCAGCGCGCTTTCGCGTTCAGGTTTCGCGGCGTCTATCGGCCGCGACGCGTCTGCTCGGCGGTCAGGTGCCCGGTCGCCGATAGGTTTCGAGCGTCAGCGTGCGCGGCGGGCCAGGCGCTCGGAGTCGGAGATCAGCACACTCTTGCCCTCCAGCCGGAGCCAGCCGCGGTGCGCGAAGTCGGCGAGTGCCTTGTTCACGGTCTCGCGGGAGGCGCCTACCAGCTGCGCGATCTCTTCCTGCGTGAGGTCGTGGGTGACCCGCAGCGCACCGGCCTCCTGGGTACCGAACCGCTGCGCGAGCTGTAGCAACGCCTTGGCGACCCGGCCGGGGACGTCGGTGAAGATCAGGTCGGCCAGGTTGTTGTTGGTGCGGCGCAAGCGGCGAGCGAGAACGCGGAGCAGTTGCTCGGCGATCTCGGGCCGCTGGTCGATCCAGGATTTGAGTGCGTCACGGTCCATGGTGACTGCACGGACCTCGGTCACGGTGGTAGCGGTCGAGGTGCGCGGACCCGGGTCGAAGATCGACAGCTCGCCGAACATATCCGACGGACCCATGATGGTCAGCAGGTTTTCCCTGCCGTCCGGGGAACGCCGTCCGATTTTCACCTTTCCGGAGGTGATGATGTACAACCGGTCGCCGGGCTCGCCCTCGTTGAAGATGACATGCCCGCGCGGAAAGTCCACGGGCTGGAGTTGTTTGGCTAGAGCCGCCACCGCGGTGGGCTCTACGCCTTGGAAGATGCCTGCTCTGGCGAGGGCCTCGTCCACGAATGTGCTCCTTATGGGAAATGGCTCTGTCCTGGACCGAAGCGAATCGGCCAACAGCGCAGTCTACGCGGCATTACGGCAGCGTAGTGACAGTCACCACGTAACGAGTGGATTGCGCGGCATACCAGGCGGCGATTGGTAGGGGATTCAGCTCGCGCGAGCGACATCCAATTCTTCGCCACGGGAACGGCGCCTACGCATCCGTGCCACCGCGGCGGGCAGTCCGAGCTTGGTCAGCTCCTTTACTTCGGCGTTGCTTGCCTTGTCCAGGTACTGCTGAACCTCTTCGTCAGGTTCGAGAAGGTTGCGGAGCCGATTCTCGACCCGCTCCATGCCCAGTGCAAACAGCATCAGCACCACTGGGAAGAGCACCACAGCGAGTCCTTGCATGACGAGCAGTAAACACGGTCTAGGTCTCAGATGGAACACGGCAAGAGATCTGGGAGAGCACCGTTGTGGGCTGGTTCCGTATGGTGGACGCGTGCGTGTCTCCCCCTCCATAGCTCCCGTGAGCGGGCCTGCGGCTGCCCCCGAGGCGACCGATGCGCAACCCGCCGCGGTCCCCGTTTCCAAGCGCAAATCCCGAGCGCGACAAGCGGAAACCCCGCTCGGCCTGACCCGAAGGGCCCGCCGGATGAACCGCATTCTGGCGGTGGCTTTTCCGGGCGCGCACTGTGAGCTCGATTTCACGACACCGCTCGAATTGGCGGTTGCGACAATACTTTCCGCGCAGTGCACCGATGAGCGGGTGAATATGACCACACCCGCGCTGTTCGCCAAGTATCCGGACGCCCGCGCCTATGCCGAGGCAAACCGCGCCGAGCTGGAGGAATACATTCGGCCGACCGGGTTTTTCCGTAATAAGACCAGTTCGCTGATCGGCCTCGGGCAGGCACTGGTCGAACGCTTCGATGGTGAATTGCCTCACACCCTCGACGAACTGGTGCAATTGCCCGGCATCGGCCGCAAGACTGCCAACGTCATCCTCGGCAATGCCTTCGGTGTGCCCGGCATTACGGTCGACACTCATTTCGGCCGGCTGGTGCGCCGGTGGGCCTGGACCACCGAGGAAGATCCGGTGAAGGTCGAACGCGCCATCGGCGAGCTGATCGAACGCAAGGAATGGACAATGCTGTCCCATCGCGTCATTTTCCACGGGCGCCGGGTCTGCCATGCCCGCAAACCCGCATGCGGTGTCTGCATTCTGGCCAAGGATTGCCCATCGTTCGGGGTCGGGCCGACCGATCCGGAAACCGCAGCCAAGCTGGTGAAGGGTCCCGAGACAGAGCATCTGCTCGAGCTGGTGGGCCGGTGAGACGAATACCTGTCGTGGCGCGTTTGGCGCTGGCAGGGTTGATCACCGTGGTGGCCTTGGCGGTCGCACTATGGCCCCGCGATAACGACGACACCGCGACGAGCGGCGACCATTCGGCGAATTCCCTCGCAAGCGCCTCGGTCGAGGCGCGCACGGCCGCCGGGCTCGCGAATTGTCCGGCGCCCGCCGCGGATGCGGTGGGACGCGGGCCGCTTGCCGGACTCGCGCTGACCTGTCTATCCGACGGCAAACCGGTCGATCTGGCGGCCGCGCTCGCGGGCAAACCGGCACTGCTGAATCTGTGGGCGTACTGGTGTGGACCGTGCGCCAAGGAGTTGCCGGATGTGCAGGAGTACGCGCGACGGGCCGCGAACGCGATTACCGTGCTGACCGTGCACAGCGATCCGGATGAGGCGAGGGCGCTCGCGCTGCTGACCGACTTGAAGGTGACACTGCCCGGCGTCCTCGACCCGCGCGCCAAGGTGCGTACCGCGGTCGGTGCGCCCGCGGTGCTGCCGGTATCGGTGCTGTTGCGTGCGGACGGTTCGGTCGCCGAGGTGGTGGTGCGCGCCTTCAACGGCGTCGACGATATCGCCGATACTGTCGCGAACAGTTTGGGAGTTGCGGCATGACCGAGATCCCCGTGCCGGACAGCATCCCGCGGTGGCTGCATCGAGCGGCGGACCCGAATACCGATTCCAGCGACACGCTGTCCTTGGCGCGCGCGATCCGGCGGGCCACGACGGTGCATACCCCGCCGCGGCAGGCGGCCGTGCTCGTGCTGTTCAGCGGTTCGCCCGAAACCGATACCGAGGCGCGGGGCGGGCTGCCCGCCGATGCGGATGTGCTGCTCACCCAGCGCGCGTCCACCATGCGCCAGCACCGCGGTCAGGTCGCCTTTCCCGGCGGAGCCGTCGATCCCGGCGACTCCGGACCGATCGATACCGCCCTGCGCGAGGCCTGCGAGGAAACCGGGCTTGCACGCGAGGGCGTCGAACCCTTTGCCATACTGCCCAAGCTGTTCGTGCCCCCGTCCCGATTCGATGTGACCCCGGTGGTGGCCTATTGGCGTACCCCGAGGCAGGTCCGCGTGGTCAATCACACCGAGACCGAACGCGTCGTGCGGGTGCCGCTCGCCGATCTGCTCGAACCGGCGAATCGCTTCATGGTGCGCGGCAGCCTTGGCTACAAGAGTCCGGCATTCCAGGTGGACGGAATGCTGGTGTGGGGCTTGACCGGCGGCATTCTGGCGGGCATCTGCAGAGCCGCCGGGTGGGAACGGGCCTGGGACCACAGCGATGTTCGCGATCTGGAGTCCGCGCTGGCGGCCGTAGGGATGACGTTATGAGTTCATCGGGTTGGCTCGATATCGCCGTGGTGCTGCTCGCGCTGCTTGCCGCCTCTTCCGGTTGGCGGCAGGGTGCGGTGGCTTCCGCGCTGGCCTTCCTCGGCGTCGTACTCGGCGCGGTCGCGGGCATTCTCATCGCGCCGCACATTCTGATCCACGTCGACGAGGGCAGACCACGGGTGCTCACCGGCGTGCTGTTGATCGTGCTGCTGGTCATTGTGGGTGAGGTCGCGGGCATGGTGCTCGGGCGGGCCGCGCGCGGCGGTATGCGGCATCCGTTCACCCGCAGTGTGGACAGCGTCGTCGGCGCGGTACTGCAGGCGGTCGCGGTGCTGGTCACCGCGTGGCTGCTGGCGCTACCGCTGGCCACCTCGTCCCAACCGGCCATCGCCGCGGCCATCAACGGTTCGAAGGTGCTCGCCGATGTCAACGAGGTCTCGCCGAATTGGCTGCGGCGGCTGCCGAACGAATTCTCCAAACTGCTCAACACTTCCGGGCTGCCGGATGTCATCGGTCCGTTCGGTCGCGCGCCGATCGCGGCGGTCGAACCGCCGGATCCCGGCGTGCTCGCCAGTCCGGTGGCGGCCTCGCTGCAACAGAGCGTGCTGCGCATCCGCGGCGTGGCGCCGAGCTGTCAGCGGGCGCTCGAGGGCTCGGGCTTCGTGATCGCGCCCGAACGGATTGTTACCAACGCTCACGTCGTCGCGGGGACCACCAGCATCACAGTTGACGCCGCCAACGGGCCACTGAATGCCACCGTTGTCTTGTTCGATCCGTCCAAGGATGTCGCGGTGCTCGCGGTACCGTGGCTCACCGCGCCCGTGATCCCCACCGCGCCTACGCCAGCGCGCTCCGGAGACAGCGCTATCGTGCTTGGCTACCCCGGTGGCGGTCGGTACACCGCCAGTGCTGCCCGAGTTCGCGAGACGCTGGACTTGACGGGCCCGACGATCTATCGCAACGGCACCGTCGAGCGCGAGGTCTACACGGTTCGTGGCCAGGTGCGGGCAGGAAATTCGGGTGGGCCGCTTGTGGATACGGAGGGACAGGTACTCGGCATCGTGTTCGGTGCGGCGGTAACCGACGATGACACGGGATATGTGCTGACGCTGGCTGAGGTTCGTAAGCAACTAGATGCTGCCCCCGATGCGGTTGCGGCAGTCCAGACCGGTGCCTGTGTGCTGAGCTGAATACCGATGGTGCATCGGGTCCGCGGCCGATGCACCCGGTTGGCTACCTGTCGGGCGAATTTGCTCAGTGACGCCGACGAATTCGATGACGATCGAAACATTGTCGGATCGGTTTGCCTGCTAGGTGGACGCGAGACCGGCTATCCGAGCAGCTTGGCCAGCTCCATTGTGACGGCCTCCGGATTCTCTTGGTGCGCAAAATGACCCGCGCCCGGAATCACGACCTGTCGCCGCTGCGGTGACAACCTCCGGCCGCGCTGGAAGGTCGCGGGCAGGATGTAGCCGTCGAGTTCACCGCGCATGGCGAGCACCGGAATACGGATCGGCACCCGCATGGTGGCCATGAACCGCCGACCGTCCGGACGCCACTGGCTGCGGAAGGCCCAGCGTTGGTATTCCAGCGCACAGTGCGCCACACCCGGAATCTGGATCGCCGTGCGCATCCGATCGGCCGTTTCGATGAATTCGGCGGTGCCCGACCAGGTTCGGCTCACCCGCTGGCGCAGCAGCCGTTCGACCTCCAAGCCGTCGCCGGTGGTCAGCAGATGTTCGCCGTAGCGTGGCAGCTGATAGCGCAGGAAATGTGGCAGCCAGGTGCGCCGCTGACGCCGATCCCGCAGCACCGCGCTCTTCAGCGCGGCCGGATGCGGGGAGCTCACCACCGCGATCGAGCGCACCAGTCGTGGATGCAGCACCGCGGTCGTCCAGCACACGAGTCCACCGTCGGCATGTCCGACCAGCGTGGCCTCGGAATAGCCCATGGCACGAATGAGTCCGGCGACATCACCGGCCAGCGTCCAACCGTCATAGCCGCGCGGCGGTTTATCGCTGTCGCCGTAGCCGCGCAGATCCACCGCGACCGCGCGATAGCCGAGTTCGGCGAGTCCGGTCAGCTGATGCCGCCAGGACCA
Organism: Nocardia sp. NPDC051990; assembly: GCF_040680755.1. Taxonomy (NCBI): domain Bacteria; kingdom Bacillati; phylum Actinomycetota; class Actinomycetes; order Mycobacteriales; family Nocardiaceae; genus Nocardia; species Nocardia sp. NPDC051990. The sequence continues at coordinate 477,737 of NZ_JBFAXH010000004.1, forward strand.
CCAGAGGTCGGCGAATCCGTGCAGCAGGACCACCAGCGGTGCATCCGGACGGTCTGGTGCGGCCTCGACGACATGGAAGCGAATGCCGTTTGCGTGCACGTCCCGATGCGTCCACGGACCGTCGTAACGGACGCTGGACGGATCGGGAAGCGAATTGGACGACACGCCGACCGAGCCTAGTAGGGGTCCGGCCCACCGCCTAGTCGACGCCGCCGCGCCGTCCCGGCGGCTACTTCGACGGCTGCTCGAGCGAGAAGTGCTCCTCGTGCGAGCCGAATCCGCTCGGCAGCACCGTGCGCGCCTGCTTGAGCGAATCGATCGTCTTCTCCGGCGCCCGCAGTTTCTTGACCCGCAGATAGCCGAGCAGGGCGAGCACCGCCGTCGCGACGATCATCAGCAAGAACACGATCAGGAAGGCCGCCCAGCGCGCCAGCCAGACATCGAGCAGCTCGCCGAGGAAGAAGAAAAAGAAGAAGGTGCTGAACAGCAGGACGGTCAGCGCGAGGATGAAATAGACGCTGCCCTGCAGCCCCTTCTTGATCTCCCCGGTTACCTCGGCCTTGGCCAGCTCGACCTCGGCCCGCACCAGCATCGACATCTGCTCGGTGGCATCACGGACCAGGGTGCCGAAGCTCGCCGACCCGACCGGGTTGGCGTCCGAAAGGGGAATCGAGGTGAGGGTGCGGTCGCTACGCGACTCATCCCCGTTACCACGCTGCGTCCCATTTCTGTCTTGGGCGAAACTCACTTGGTCGACCCTTCTCCCTGTCCCGGCACTGCTTCCGCCTCAATCTCTCGTTCTATCGCACATGCGTCCCGCCGCGCCTGGTGGACACGGCCACGCCGCAACAGTAGCGCCGAACCCGCGAGTGACGCCGCCATTGACGTCACCAACACCGCGGCCTTCGCCAATTCGACGGCGGAGCCGTCACCGACGTCCGTCAGCGCGAGTTCTGCCACCAGAAGGCTAACGGTGAAGCCGATCGCGCCGAGCACCGAGAGGGCGAACATGTCTCGGTAGCCCAGGCTGGCCGGACGCTTCGCGATGCCCAATCGGATTGCCACCCAGCTGATTCCGAAGATTCCGGTGGTCTTGCCCAGCAGTAATCCGAGAATTATGGCCAGCGCCAGCCGGTCGCTGAACAGGTGCTGGAAAACCTTGCCGTCCAACGGAACTCCAGAGGCGAACAACGCGAACAGCGGCACGCAGAGCCCGGCCGAGATCGGCTGGATCACATGCTCGAGCCGCGTTGCCGGGGCTTCGGTCTCGCCCGGGTCCTTGCGCACCCTGGTGAGCAAGCCGAGCGCGACACCGGCCATGGTCGGGTGGATACCCGCCTCGTGCAGCGCGTACCAGGAGGCCAGCGCGAGTGGCAGATAAAGCAGTGGTGTGGAGATCCGCTTGTGCTGGGCCAGCGCCCACACCGCGAAACAGGCCGCCGCGGCCAGCAGCCACAATATCGACAGCGTCGCGGTGAACAGTACCGCGATCAGGATGATGGCGAGCAGATCGTCGACCACCGCGAGGCTCAGCAGGAAGACCCGTGCGCTCGCCGGGATCCGGGAGCCGGTCATGGCCAGCACGGCCAGCGCGAACGCGATATCGGTTGCCACCGGAATCGCCCAGCCCCGATCCATCCCGTCGACGCCGAATCCGACGGTGAAGGCGATCAGCGCCGGGGTGATGACGCCGCCGACCGCGGCGATGATCGGCAGTGCGGCTCGCTTGGGGTCGGCGAGCTCGCCGACCACCAGCTCACGTTTGAGCTCCAGTCCGGCGACGAAGAAGAAGATCGCGAGCAGACCGTCCTTGGTCCATTCCGCGACGGTGAGATCCAGATGCAGTGCCTTGATCGGCAGGACGTACTCGGTGACGGTGAGGTAGCTCTGACCCCACGGCGAGTTCACCCACAGCAACGCGGCGGCGGCCGCGATCAGAAGTAATGCGCCACCAACGGTTTCGGTGCGTAGATAGCGTGTCAGCTCTGAACGCGCTTGGGTGATCACGAGAAACCTTCCGCCATGGTGGACTCCGACCGCGAACGCGCAATCCCACCGATCCGGCTTTCAGGTACACGACCGCGCGCCGACCAGGCTTCCCGGCACACCTTACGCAATTCTAACGGGTACGGCCGGGACGAATTCCGTCACCGGCCGTACTATGTGCCGACTCAGGCGCGACTGGCCCGAATCGCCTCGAAAACATTCGGATCGACCAGGGTCGAGGTGTCGCCAAGGTCGCGGCCCTCCGCGACATCGCGCAGCAGTCGCCGCATGATCTTGCCGCTACGGGTCTTGGGCAGCTCGGGCACCACATGGATCTCGCGCGGCCGGGCGATCGGGCTGATCTCCCGTGACACCTCCGCCTTCAGTTCGTCGATCAGCGCGTCGCCGGTGTCCTTGGCCTCGGCGGTCAGGATCACGAATGCGACGATGCCCTGGCCGGTTGTCGCATCGCTGGCGCCGACCACGGCGGCCTCGGCCACCCCGGAGTGACCGACCAGTGCGGATTCGACCTCGGCGGTGGAGATGCGATGCCCCGACACATTCATCACATCGTCGACCCGGCCGAGCACCCACAGATCGCCGTCGGCATCGAGCTTGGCGCCGTCACCGGCGAAGTACCAGCCCTGTTCGGCGTAGCGCTCCCAGTAGGTAGCCCGGTAGCGGTCCATATCGCCCCAGATGCCGCGCAGCATCGACGGCCACGGCTGATCGAGCACCAGATAGCCATTGGCCTCGGTCTCCCCGAGCTCGACCGCCTTGCCCTCCTCATCGACGACCTTCGCCGAAATACCGGGCAGCGGGGTCATCGCGGCGCCCGGCTTGGTGGCCGTGACGGCCGGCAGCGGGGAGATCATGATCGACCCCGTCTCGGTCTGCCACCAGGTGTCCACGATGGGCGCGGAGTTCGCCCCGATCACCTCGCGGTACCAGCGCCAGGCCTCCGGATTGATCGGTTCGCCGACGCTGCCGAGCACCCGGATGCTGGACAGATCGTGGGCGGCCGGAATCTGCCTGCCCCACTTCATGAATGTGCGCACCAGCGTCGGCGCCGTGTAATAGATTGTGACGCCGTACTTTTCGACGATATTCCAGTGCCGGTGCTCATCCGGGAAGTTCGGCGTGCCCTCGTAGACGACCTGGGTGGTCCGGTTCGACAGCGGTCCGTAGACGATGTAGCTGTGCCCGGTGACCCAGCCGATATCGGCGGTGCACCAGTAGATGTCCTGTCCGGCCTTGTGGTCGAAGACATTGTGGTGGGTGTAGGACGCCTGGGTGAGATAGCCGCCGCTCGTGTGCAGGATGCCTTTCGGCTTACCGGTGGTGCCGGAGGTGTAGAGGATGAACAGCGGATGTTCGGCGTCGAAGGCCTGCGCCCGGTGTTCGGGGGAGGCCTGCGCGATGGTCTCGTGCCACCACAGGTCGCGGCCCTCGGTCCACGGCACCTCGATATCGGTGCGGCGCACCACGAGTACATGTTCGACACTGTGTCGATTTTCGCCCGAGCGAGGGCCCGCTATGGTTGCGCGAGTTGTCTCCTGCTGGCCCTGAAGGCTCGGGCCGGACGGCACATCGCCATGGGCGGAGAGCGCCTCGTCGACGGCCGCCTTGAGCGGGGCGGCCTTACCGCGTCGCCACTGACCGTCGGTGGTGATGATCAACCGGGCGCTCGCGTCGTCGACGCGCTGGCGCAGCGCGGTGGGGGAGAAGCCCGCGAATACCACCGAATGCGTGAGTCCGAGTCGGGCGCAGGCCAGCATCGATACGATCGCCTCGGGAACCATCGGCATATAGATGGCGACCCGATCGCCCGCTTCGAGCCCGAGTTCGGTCAGATAGTTTGCGGCGCGGGAAACTTCGGCGAGGAGTTCGGCGTAGGTGATGTCGCGGGAGTCGCCCGGTTCGCCCTCCCAATGGATGGCGACCTGATCGCCGTGCCCGTCGAGCACATGGCGGTCCACACAGTTGTAGGCGACATTGAGTTTGCCGTCGACGAACCACTTCGCGACGGGGGCGTCACTCCAGTCGAGCACCTGCGTCCACGGCTGCTCCCAGTGCAGTCGATTGGCCTGTTCGGCCCAGAACGTATCGCGATCCGCTGCGGCCCGCTGGTACAACGACGCGTCGGCATTCGCCGCCGCGACGAACTCCGCGCTCGGCGGATACGAGTCCCGGTGGTCGGTGGTTTCGGTCATCTCGCTTCTTCCTCACGTAGAGCCCCGTGGTGCTGGCAGTCGCAGTCGATTTCGACAGTAACCAACTGCGATCGCCGTTAGCGACTGCTTGCGGGTCGCTCGTAAGGATCGGCCGCGCCCGGTGTGCCCAACGGGTTTTCATCCCGCCACCGCGGCAGGTATCGAGCGCGATCCGCTGACAAAGCGGGTCTTCGGTAGCTATCGTCATAGGTCGACCAGCTCCAGATACCGGAAGCCCAACGAAGGCATACTTCCGGCGGATTCCTGTTTTCTCCCGAATGTTTAGCGTGTTTCGGTGATATTGCCGGATTGGTAACAAGTGGAACGAACCTCTGTCAATCCGGTGACAAGACTGCCTCGAATCGCTAACGTCCCAGGCATTCCAAGGCGGATCGAGTCGAGGCGCGCTGGGCAGATGCCGATGCGTCGTCGCGGATCCCCTTCGCCTGTCTCGAAATCGGGAGAACGCGTTGAGATTCAACAGAGCTACAGCGTTGACCGCGGCAGTCCTGCTGGCCACAAGCCTGGGACTATCCGCATGTTCGTCGAGCGATAGTGCCGACGCCGACATCGTCACCACGAACGGCGGTGAGCCGCAGAATCCGTTGGTGCCAACCAATACCAACGAGAATATGGGCGGCCGCGTCGTCGACCGACTGTTCGCGGGTCTGAAGTACTACGACGGCAAGGGTGTTGCGCACGACGAGATGGCCGAGTCCATCAAGACGAGCGACCGCAAGAACTACACGATCACCATCAAGCCGGACTGGAAGTTCACCGACGGCACCACGGTGACCGCGAAGTCGTTCGTCGACGCCTGGAACTACGGCGCCCTCGGCACCAACGGTCAGTTGCAGAGCTACGCGTTCACCCCGATCGTCGGGTTCGACGAGGTGTCGGCGGAAAAGCCAACGGCGCAAACGATGTCGGGGCTGAAGGTCGTCGACGACCGAACCTTCACCGTCGCGCTGAAGTCGCCGTCCATCGACTTCGAGACCGAACTCGGCTACGCACCGTTCTATCCGCTGCCCGAGGCGGCGTTCAAGGATATGAAGGCCTTCGGTGAGAACCCGATCGGCAACGGCCCGTACAAGTTCCAGACCTGGGAGCACAACGTCAAGATCGACCTGGTGCCCAACCCGGACTACAAGGGCGGACGCCCGCCCAAGAACAAGGGTCTGCGGTTTGTCATGTACCAGTCGTTCGATACCGCCTATTCGGATCTGCAGGCAGGCAATCTCGATACCCTCGACACGATTCCGGACAGCGCGCTGACTTCTTACAAGAAGGACCTCGGCGATCGCGCGATCCTGGATCCGTCCGCGCAGAATCAGCACATCGGCGTCCAGGCCAATGTCCCGCATTTCGGCGGCGAGGAAGGGCTGCTGCGGCGCCGGGCCATCTCGATGGCGATCAACCGCCAGCAGATCTGTGACACCATCTTCAACGGCACTAAGATTCCGGCGCGCGACTTCACCTCGAGCACCCTGCCCGGATTCAACGGCAACCTGCCCGGTTCGGAGGTATTGAACTACAACCCCGACGAGGCCAAGAAGCTTTGGGCGCAGGCCGATGCCATTTCGCCGTGGTCGGGCCGTTACGAAATCGCCTACAACTCCGATGGCGGCCACCAGGCGTGGATCGAAGCCGTGGCCAACAGCGTCAAGAACACCCTCGGTATCGATGCGGTCGGTACGCCATATCCGACATTCAAGAACATCCGAGATCTGGTGAACCAGAAGACGATCGGCAAGGCGTTCCGCTACGGCTGGCAGGGTGACTATCCGACCATGCTGCAGTTCCTGACCTCGCAGTACTACAGCTACTCCGAGACCAATAACGTCGACTACAAGAGCCCCGAATTCGACCACCTGCTCGATGCCGCGCTGGCCGCGCCGACGCTGGAGGAGTCGTACAAGATCGTGGCGCAGGCGCAGGCGTTGCTGATCAAGGATATGGCCGATATCCCGGTGATCGATTACCTTGCCGCGGCGGGACGTTCGGACAAGGTGAAGAAGGCCGAACTGGCCTGGAATGGTCTGTTCAACTTCGAAAATATCGAGAAGTAGCCGCTCGGAGCGGTCGTGCCGCTCTACTGACGGCACGACCGCTCCGCTCACCCAGGAGACGAAATGGCCTGGTATGTCGTGCGGCGCCTGCTCCAAATGATCCCCGTCTTTCTCGGGGCGACGCTGCTCATCTATGCACTGGTTTTCTTACTTCCAGGCGATCCGATCCACGCGCTGGCCGGTGACAAGCCGATGACGCCTGCCGTCGAGGCGCAGCTGCGTGCGCGTTATCACCTGGATCGCCCGTTCATCGTGCAGTATCTGCTATATCTGAAGGGCATTTTCACACTCGACTTCGGGACGGCCTTCTCCGGCCGCCCGGTGCGCGACGAACTCGCTCGCGCCTTCCCGATCACGATCAAGTTGGCGTTGATGGCGGTGCTCATCGAGGGCGTCTTCGGCGTCGTCTTCGGCCTGATCGCGGGACTGCGCAAAGGCAAACTGTTCGACTCGACGCTGCTGGTGGTCAGCCTGATCATCATCGCGGTGCCGATCTTCGTGATCGGCTTCCTCGCCCAGTTCGTCCTGGGTGTGAAGTGGGGTATCGCGCCGGTGACCGTTACCGGTAAGGCGAGCGTCGGTGAACTGCTCGTGCCCGCCTTCGTACTGGGGGCGCTGTCGTTCGCCTATGTGCTGCGGCTGACCCGAAATTCGGTGGCGGAGAACATGTCCGCCGATTATGTGCGCACTGCGACCGCGAAGGGGCTCAGTCGCCCGCGGGTGGTCACCGTGCATATTCTGCGGAATTCGATGATTCCGGTGATCACCTTTCTCGGCACCGATCTCGGTAACCTGATCGCCGGCGCGGTCGTCACCGAGGGCATCTTCAACATTCCAGGCGTGGGTGGGACCCTGTACCAGGCGATTACCCGCGGTGAGCCGCCGACGGTGGTCTCGTTCGTGACGGTGCTCATCGTGATCTTCCTGATCTCGAATCTGATCATCGATCTGCTCTATGCCGCGCTCGACCCGAGGATCCGCTATGCCTGAGCTCGCGAACAAAACTCCGGACAGGCAGCAGCATTTCGTCGCACCCCCCGATGAAGTCGATGTGCTCGCCACCGATCAGGTCGTCGATACCGGTTCGCCGACCAGCATCTGGCAGGACGCGTGGCGGCAGTTGCGCCGCAATCCGATCTTCATCGTGGCTGCGGTGCTGATCGTGTTCATGGCCATCGTGGTGTTGTGGCCCGGCCTGTTCTCCGATCAGGATCCACGGTACTGCAATGGCGATTTCAGCATGGATCCGCGCGGGCCAGGCCACCCCTTCGGTTTCGATAAACAGGGCTGTGATGTCTATACCCGAACCGTTTACGGCGCACGGGCTTCCGTAATGGCCGGATTGGGTGCCACCACGGTATTCCTGCTCATCGGCGGCACGCTCGGCGCCCTCGCTGGCTTTTACGGCGGGCTGCTCGACTCGGTGGTATCGCGCATCGCGGAGATCTTCTATGCGATTCCGCTGATGCTGGCCGCGATCGTCATCATGCAGCTGCTCGATTCACGCACGATCTGGACCGTCATCCTGATCCTGGCCGGATTCACCTGGCCACAGGCGGCACGTATCGCGCGCAGTGCGGTGATCGAGGCGAAGAACAGCGAATATGTCACGGCGGCAAAGGCATTGGGGGTATCCCGAATACGCACGCTGCTGCGCCACGTGCTGCCGAATGCGGCCGGACCGCTGATCGTGGTCACCACGATCTGGCTCGGCGGGTTCATCGTCACCGAGGCGACGCTGTCCTACCTCGGCGTCGGCCTGCCGCGCACAATCGTGTCCTGGGGCTCGGATATCAGTACCAACCAGCACGAACTGCGCGGCGGATCGCCGATTTTGTTCTATCCCGCAACCGCTCTGGCACTCACCGTGCTGAGCTTCATCCTGCTCGGGGACGCGCTGCGGGACGCGCTCGATCCGAAGGCGAGGAAGAGGTGACCGCGGCGATGTCCGATAAACCGTTGCTCGAGATCGAGGATCTCAATGTCTGCTTCTCCTCCGAGGGCAAAAAGATTCCGGCGATACGTGACGTCAGTCTGACGGTCTATCCGGGCCAGACCGTCGCCATCGTCGGCGAATCCGGATCCGGGAAATCCACGACCGCGCACAGCATTATCGATCTGCTCCCCGGCACCGGAAAGGTGACTTCCGGCTCGATCAGATTCGACGGCAAGGATTTGGCGAAGGCGTCGAAGAAGGAGGTCGTCGCGGTCCGCGGCAGCGGTATCGGATTGGTACCGCAGGATCCGATGTCGAATCTGAATCCGGTGTGGAAGATCGGGTTCCAGATCCGAGAGACTCTGGAGGCCAATGGCATTGCCAAGGGCAAGGCGGCCAAGCAGCGCGCCATCGAACTGCTCGAGGAAGCCGGCATGTCCGATGCGGCGCGCCGCGTCAACCAGTATCCGCACGAATTCTCCGGCGGCATGCGCCAGCGCGCGCTCATCGCCATCGGATTGGCCTGCCGACCCAAACTGCTGATCGCCGACGAGCCGACCTCGGCTCTCGACGTGACGGTGCAGCGGCAGATCCTCGACCACCTCGACGGACTCACCAGCGAACTTGGCACCGCGGTCCTGCTCATCACCCACGACCTCGGCCTGGCCGCGGAACGCGCCGAACACCTGGTGGTGATGTATCGAGGCCAGGTGGTGGAATCCGGTCCGGCACTGCAGATTCTGCGCGAACCGCAACATCTGTACACCAAGAAGCTGGTGAATTCGGCGCCCTCACTCGCCTCGCAGCGGCTGTCCTCGGTTCGGGACCGCATCGAGGTGCGCAAGCAGGCGGTACAGGTCGCCGAGGAGGTCGCGGCGGCCGATGCCGAAATCGCCGCCGTCTCCGATGACGTGGTGGTCGCACAGAATCTGACCAAGGCGTTCAAGATTCGGGGCAGTACGCCGTGGCAGTCGACGGATTTCGTCGCGGTCGACGATGTGTCGTTCCGTCTGAAGCGCGGCACGACCACGGCCATTGTCGGCGAGTCCGGTTCGGGCAAATCCACCGTGGCGCAGATGGTTCTGGGGCTGCTCGAACCGACATCGGGGTCGGTGACCTTCGACGGACACGAAGTGGCGAAGCTGGATCGCCAGGGCGCGTTCGCTTTTCGCCGTCGAGTGCAGCCGATCTTCCAGGATCCTTACGGTTCGCTGGATCCGATGTACTCGATCTACCGCACCATCGAGGAGCCGCTGCGCACGCACAAGATCGGCACCGCCAAGGAACGTGAGGCGACGGTGCGCGACCTGCTGGACAAGGTATCGCTGCCGTCCTCGGTAATGCGCCGCTACCCCAATGAACTCTCCGGTGGCCAGCGCCAGCGCGTCGCGGTGGCCCGTGCGCTCGCGCTGTCCCCGGAGGTCGTGGTGTGCGACGAGGCAGTGTCCGCACTCGACGTTCTCGTCCAAGCGCAGATCCTCAAGCTGCTCAACGATTTACAAGCCGAGCTGGGGCTGTCCTATCTGTTCATCACCCATGACCTGGCCGTCGTCCGGCAAATCGCCGACGACGTTCTGGTCATGCAGAGCGGCAAGATCGTCGAAGCGGCCACCACTGACGAGGTCTTCCAGAACCCCGGGCAGGAGTACACCCGTCGCCTGCTCGACGCTATTCCGGGACGGGACCTGCTGGCGGGCTGACCAGGGGTCGTGGATCGGTCGCGGTGCGGGCGCGGCAAAATCAGTACAGTGACCGATCCGCTACAGCCCCTCGTCGATCTGCCCGGTGTGCGCGAAGCCGCCGATAAGGCGCGTGATGCGCTCGCCGCGGTGCATCGGCACAAGGCGAACCGGCGGGGCTGGCCAACGACGGCCGCCGAGGCGGCGGTGCGTGCCGCGCGCTCATCCGCCGCGATCGAGGGCGGCAGCACCGAACTGCCCGCCGACGGCCGGGTCGCGGATCCGATCCTGGCCGGCTCCCTGCGGGTCGGGCAGGCGCTCGACGGTGACGCGCTGCGGAATCTGGTCGGCACCTGGCAGCGCGCACCGTTGCAGGCGCTGGCCCGGCTGCATCTGTTGGCCGCGGCCGATCTGGTGACCGACGAGGCGTTGCTCGGGCGGCCGCGCGCTGACGACGGTGTGGCCGAACGGCTCGACCTGCTGGCGCAGACGGTGCTCGGCTCCAAGGCGCCCGCACCGGTCATCGCGGCGGTCGTACACGGTGAGTTGTTGACATTGCGGCCGTTCGGCACGGCCGACGGCATTGTGGCGCGAGCGGCCTCGCGACTGGTGGCGGCGTCCAGTGGGCTGGATCCGCACAGCCTCGGTGTGCCGGAGGTGTTCTGGTTGCGGCGGCGTCAGCAGTATCTGGATGCGGCGGCCGGATTTGGCTCCGGTGCTCCGGATGCGGTGGGGGGCTGGGTAGTCCTGTGCTGCGGCGCCTTCGAAGACGGTGCGCGGGAGGCGACATCAATCGCCGATGCGGCATCCGGATAGGTGTCGATACACATCAAAGCGGGCGGCGTTGTCCTTGACGACCGCACCGCCCGCTAGCACGGAGACCGGGTTACCAAGCGTGCTGGGTGGGTTGTGTTCTGCGGCCTCGGCGATAATCCGAACTCCGAAGGTTCATCCCCGCAACTTGTGCGAGGCCCTCGCCGACGAAGACCCGGATCTCGCAGGCCCACAACGCTTCTGCCCTTGTCGCGGCGCGCTCCGCGTGGGTACCTGGTGCCCGTGCTGGGAAGGATAGGTCGGGGAGCTGAACCTTCTCTTCCGGCTCCGCTCAGGCCTTCCGTCCTTCCGTAATTACCTTTCTACACCTGCGACTGCCCTCGCATCAAGGCTTGGGAAAACATTCAATAATCGGCGTGTCTACCGGCGTTTCGTGGTTAAATCCCTGGTCGCGACGGCCGCTGAGTTATGTCAGCAAACCCGGTAGGCAAGCCATCCGCCGCCAGTGAACAGCCCACTGCGCAGTCCGAGTCGGGGCCGCTATCTCAGCGCCGACGGCGCAGCAGCCGATAACTGATCGCCCCGGCCACCACGGCGCTCAGCCCGACCGCCGCCGTCGCGGCAAGGGTGGTCGACGACGGACTCTGAAAGCGCGCCCACAGCGAGACCGGGTTGGAGAATGTGAGAATCGGCCATCCCTTGGCCACCGCTTCGCGCCGCAGATTGCGATCCGGGTTGACCGCGGTTGGATGCCCCACCGCGCTCAGCATCGGCAGATCGGTCACGGAATCGGAGTAGGCAAAACACCGCGAGAGGTCGTAACCCTCTGCGGCGGCGAGCTTTTCGATCGCAGTCACCTTACCCGCTCCGTAGCAATAGAATTCGACCTCGCCGGTGTAGCAGCCGTCCTCGACCACCATCCGGGTCGCCGCGGTATGCGAGGCGCCGAGCACCTCGGCGATCGGGCCGACGATCTCCTCACCCGAGGCCGAGACGATCACCACATCGTGTCCCCGGATCTTGTGGTCGGCAATGAGATCCGCGGCCTCGGCGTAGATCAGCGGGTCGACGACGTCGTGCAGCGTTTCGGCCACAATGGATTTCACCTGCTCGACATCCCAGCCTGCGACCATATTCGTCAGATTCGCGCGCATGCGCTCCATCTGATCGTGGTCGGCACCGGAGAGCATGAACAGGAAGTGGGCATAACTGCTCTCCAGCACCGCGCGCCGGTTCAGTAGACCCTGCGCGTAGAAGGGCTTACTGAACACGTAGGTGCTCGATTTCGCGATCACTGTTTTGTCGAGATCGAAGAAGGCGGCCACCCGCGCGCCCTCGGCGCTCGGTCGCTTCGTTGCCGTCACGTCCCGTGCCGTCTGGTCCTCGAGCTCTGTCTGGTCGCCATCGGCCGTCACCCGTTCAGAATATGCATGCCGCGGCGACGGTGTCGGACTGGTCGGGCGTCTGGTTCGCTCGGCGGGTTTGCCCCGGAGACGCCGGGCCGGTCGTGGCCATAAAGTCCTCCCGCGACAGACTTGCGTTGTGGCCCTGGCTTGGGTGTAGTATTCATGGCACCTGGACATAGTCCAGGCGTGTTCAGCCCGACCCCCCGGGGCTGAACCCCGACGGCCCCAGCCTCCTCCCCCCCCGGCTGGGGTCGTCCTCTATCCCGGGGCAGGTTCGCCCGGTTTCGGCTCTCCGGATTTATCCACACCCCCCGAGTTATCCACATTCGGCATATTGCATCTTCTGCTCGGTCTCGTCTTCGAGCACGCTGACCTGCATGAACCTGGAAGTGGCCCCGACACCGCCGCCCGCCCTCGTGCTCATCCACGACACTCGGCTGTGTGATGAGGTGCGCCGCGTCGCGGCGGCCGCGGAGCGCGAGCTCGACGAGCGCGTGCTCCCCGTTGGTCGGCACGCCTGGGCGGCGGCGCCGCTGGTGATTCTGGACACAGTGGCGGCCGAGAGCTGTGCGCGAGCCGGCTATCTCCGGCGGATCGGCATCGTGCTGGTGACCGAGGGAGAACCCGGATTGACCGATTGGCAGGCTGCCGCAGTCGTCGGCGCCGAGCGCGTCATCGCGCTGCCCGGTGCCGCGGTCGGACTTATCGAGAAGTTTGCCGAGCACGGCGAATATCGCGTGGGCGACGGTGTTGTCGTCGCGATCGCGGGTGCCAGCGGCGGTGCGGGCGCCTCCACGTTGGCCGCGGCGACCGGACTGCGATCCGCCGCCGAGCGGTTCCGGCGCGACACGGTGCTGGTCGACGGCGCACCCCTCGGCGGCGGTCTCGACCTGCTGCTCGGCATCGAAACCGAGGCCGGACTGCGCTGGCCGGATCTGGTCATCGAGGACGGTCGGGTGTCCGCCGCCGCACTGCACAGCGCATTGCCGGCAGCCGCGCCGGGACTGGCGGTACTGTCCAGCGGCCGCGGCGGTGCCGGCCGCTTGCCCGTCGAAATCGGCCCCGCTGCTGTCCGCGCCGTCATCGAATCGGGCCGTACCGCAGGCGATTTGGTGATCTGCGACATCTCGGGCGAACGCGGAGCACACGCCGATCAAATACTCGATGCGGCCGACCTCGTCGTTCTGGTCGTTCCAGCTCGCCTTCGCGCGGTCGCCGCCGCCGAATCGGTCGCCGCCTATATCGGCAAGCGAAATCCCAACCAGGGCTTGATAGTCCGCGGCCCCGCCCCCGGCGGACTCCGCGGCCTCGAGGTCGCCGAGGTCCTCGACCTCCCTCTCCTGGCCGCCGTCCGCGCCCAACCCGGCCTCGCCACCCGCCTCGAACGCGGCGGCCTCGTGCTCCGCCGCGGTCCGCTCCGCGACGCCGCAGACGCCGTACTCGGCGTACTCAGCGTCCCGACCGGACAGGGGCTGCGATGAGTGCGTTGGTGACGTCGGAGTTGTTGGATCGGGTGCGCGAGCGGTTGTCCGGTGCTTCGGGGGATCCGGATCCGGCGCAGGTGGCGGCGGCAATCCGGGCGGAGGCCGGTGGCGTGCTCGGTGATATCGATCTGCTGCGGGCATTGCGACTGTTGCAGACCGAGATGACCGGGGCTGGGCTGTTGGAGCCGCTGTTGCAGGATCCGCGGGTCGCCGACGTGCTGGTGACCGCACCGGATGCGGTGTGGATCGACCGGGGTCGTGGGCTGGAGCGAACCTCGGTCGCCTTCCCTGATGAGGCGGCGGTGCGTCGGCTGGCGCAGCGGTTGGCGCTGTCGGCCGGGCGGCGGCTCGACGACGCGCAGCCCTGGGTCGACGGCAGGTTGTCCGGAAGGGAAGCGGCACTGGGGGATTCGTTCGGAGTCCGGCTGCACGCCGTCTTGGCGCCGGTAGCACACGGCGGTACCTGTCTGTCGCTACGCGTGCTACGTCCGGCGACACAGGGACTGGATGTGCTCGCCGCGACGGGCGCGGTACCCGCCGACGCGAAACTCATACTGGAGCAAATCATTCGGGCCCGACTCGCCTTCCTGGTGGTCGGTGGAACCGGCGCGGGCAAGACAACGCTGCTGTCCGGCCTACTAGCCGAGGTCGCCGCCGACGAACGCATCATCTGCGTCGAAGACGCCGCTGAACTGGCACCACCACATCCCCACGTCGTGCGCCTGGTAGCGCGCACCGCGAACGTCGAGGGCGTCGGCGCGGTAACCGTCCGCGACCTCGTCCGGCAGGCCCTGCGGATGCGCCCCGACCGAATCGTCGTCGGCGAAGTCCGCGGCGCCGAGGTAGTCGACCTCCTGACCGCCCTGAACACCGGCCACGACGGCGGCGCGGGCACCGTCCACGCGAACTCCCCGCGCGAGGTCCCCGCCCGGCTGGAAGCCCTTGCCGCACTGGGTGGTATGGACCGAGCCGCTCTTCACAGCCAACTCGCCGCAGCCGTCCAGGTGGTGCTGCACGTCCACCGCCGAGCCGACGGCTCCCGCGGCCTCCGCGAAATCGGCATCGTAGACCGTGACCCCCAAGGCCGCGTCACCATAACCGCCGCCTGGCACGCCGACCACACTCCCACCCCCGCCGCCCCCACCCTCACCCGCCTCCTCACCGAACGACTCGACCGATGATCGCGGCATCGGCGCCATCAGGAATTGCTGGTCGGATTTCGCTATCGTGGCGCCTGGTTGGCGGAAGGCGTCACCGATGATCGCGGGGTTGGTATGTCTGGCCGTCGGGGTTTTGCTGGCACCCCCACCGAGTTCGCGGCGGCGATTCGCCAGGCTGTTCACCGCGTCCGATGATATTCGAAAGTTCGGGCGGGGCAGTTTGTTTCGCGTTGTCTTCGGTATCGCCGCCGTTGGGGCGTTGGCTGTTGGTGTCGGTCCTTTGGTTGCGGCCGTGTTGGTTGGCGGAACGATCGGCATCCGGGCGCGGCGGGCAGGCCGGGATCGGCGGCGCAGTGTGGAGTGCGCCTATGTGTTGGACGCGCTCGAGGCCGTGATCGGGGAGCTACGGGTGGGTGCGCACCCGAGTGCGGCGGCGGAGGTTGCCGCGCAGGAGGCCCGAGGGGAGGCCGCACGTGCCTTCGCGGTCAGTGCGGCACGCAGCAGACTCGGCGGCTCCGGTGCGGATGGGCTGCGTGATCCCGATTCCATCGTCGATGCCGAACTCGCAAGGATCGCGGACGCCTGGCAGGTTGCCGAGCATTACGGCCTCGCCCTCGCGGAACTGCTCTCAGCCGCTCGCGCGGACCTATTGGGGCGCATCCGTTTTCGCACCCGCACCACTGCGGCGCTGGCCGGCGCTCGCGCCACTGCGGCGGTCCTGGCGGGTCTCCCGCTCTTGGGTATCGGCCTCGGCCAACTGATGGGTGCCGCTCCGCTACACGTACTGCTGAGCCCCGGCCTCGGAACCGTATTGCTGCCACTCGGCGCGGCCTTGGCGTGCATCGGTTTGCTGTGGACCGACGCGATCACGCGAAAGGTCTTCGTATGAAACAAATCTGCCGGTTCGATACCCGAGTGGAGGGGTTTGGGAATGGCTGAAATTGCTAGTTGGCCAGTACTTTTGCTCGCGATGGCATTGGTCGTATTGCCTGGACGAGTTGCGATGAGTCGGCGATTGCGGACGCTACGAGAGGTGGGCCCGCAGCCCGTTGCCCCGGCTTCGTCGCGCGGCACCAACAGCGATCCGCTGACTGTAGCCTCAGTATTCGACCTGCTGGCCGCCTGCCTACGAGCCGGGTTGCCGATGGCATCCGCGGCCCGCGCGGTGGCATCCAGCGCGCCGCCAGCCCTCGGGGCGGCATTGCGTAAGGCAGCCGACCTGCTGGCGCTGGGTGCGGACGCGGCAACTGCCTGGGACCAGGTTGCCCGCGACGGCGCAGGCCAACCGGGCGCCGAGGAGGTCGATTCACTCGCACGCATGGCCAAGCGCTCCGCCCGCTCCGGCGCCTCACTCGCCACCGCCATCGGCGAACTGGCCGAACAGCACCGCAGCGGAGTCGAAGACGCGGCCGCCGCCCGCGCCGAACGCGCCGGAGTCCTGATAGGCGGCCCGCTAGGCCTCTGCTTCCTCCCAGCCTTCGTCTGCCTCGGCATTGTCCCGGTAGTAATCGGCCTCGCCGGCCGCGTTCTCGGAGGTGGACTGCTGTGAGAACCGCACGACAGGGAAGTGCCGCATTACGAGCGACAGATTTGCGTACGGCCGAGCCGGGAACGGTCCAGCCGCGAGCGACCGAGCAGGGCGCTGCCCGCTCGGACAGAGCTGCCGGTGCGGACACTGCGGCGCGGTGCGCTATCGATTGCGGCATTGCTGAGCTACCGAGTGTTGGGCTCCGTGACGTTGCGCGGGGTGGCGCCGTGCCAGGGCGTGTGTGGTGGCGAAGAGCGAGTCGGCGCGGAGTGGCCGCGCGGGCGGGAATGAGAGGGGAAAACGGTGCGAATGGGGATGTTGCGGGATCGGGTGGCGAGTCGGCTGGGGACCATTGGCGTGGAGGTGCGGGCTCGGGTGCTGCGCGTGCTTGTCGCGGACGACGGGATGAGTACGGCGGAGTATGCGATCGGGACTATCGCGGCTGCGGCGTTCGGGGCCGTGCTTTATGGGGTGGTGACCGGGGACAGCATTGTGAACGCGCTGACGAAGATCATCGACAAGGCATTGAACACCGCGGTGTAGCGGCGGGTGATTGTCGACTAAACTATTGCGGTACAACGCATCTCGGTGACGATCGGGGTGCGGTGACGGTTGAGGCGGCGATCGCGCTCGCGGCCATCGTGGTTGCGGTGGTGCTGTGCGTCGGTGCCTTGCTCGCGGCGTCGACGCAGGTGCGCTGTGTCGACGCCGCTCGCGAAGCGGCCCGACTGGCTGCCCGCGGTGATCAAGCAAATGCGGTGTCGGCGGCGCGGCGGGTAGCTCCGCCGACCGCCGACATCTCGCTGCGCAGTGAGGGTGAGCGGGTGGTCGCGGTGGTCTCCGCCCGGTCACCCCTGTTGCCATTGCTGGTCCTGCACGCCGAGGCCGTCGCCACCCGCGAGCCAGGAGCCGAGCCGTGACCCACAACGGCCGACCAACGGACCTCGACGTGCTATCGGGCACAGCACAAGTGAAGGACAACGACATGTCGCGCCACCGAAGCGCGGCAGTAAGGAAGCACAGTGACAGAACAGTAGAAGCAGCTTCGCCGAACGGCCCGCGCTGTCGACTCGGCGACGACCGACGAGCCGATACCGTCGACGGGCGAACGGCACGTCGCCGCTGCGCCACTACGGCCAGCCGACGCGGCTGCGGGTCTGGCGCGTTTACACCGGGCGCGCAAGGTCCTGACGTCGCAGTGTGGCAAGCCCTGGACAACCGACTCGAAAGCCGATGCCAAACGTCTGGCTTTCCAGGTCGCCGAGTCCGCAATGGGCGCAGTACATTTCCGCAGGAATATGGCATCGTCGCCCTGCGGACATGTCGCCGCTGCGCCACCACGACCAGCCGACGCTGCCATTGGTGCAGCGCGTTCACACCACGCGGGGCGCAAGGGCGTGGTGTTGCGCGGCGTGCTGTGTGCGGTCGGTCTGACCGTGTGTGTCGAGCTCTCGGGTTCTGTGGCAGCCGAGTTGGCTACAGGTGCAGCGTGTTTGCCTGGGGTGGCGTGCATGAGCGTGGTGTCGTGCGGCGGGTTCGGGACGGTCGGTCTGACCGTGTGTTCAGAGCTCTCGGGTTCCGCGGCAGCCGAGTTGGCTACAGGTGCAGCGTGTTTGCCTGGCATGGCGCGCGTGATCATGGTCTCGCCGCACGGCGTGACCAGGTGGATCGCGGGTGCCGAGCATTGTCATCCGGCGGCGGCCGAGTTGCGGATGGGCGCAGTGCCGTTGCGCTGGCTGGTGGATGTCGGCGCGGTGTCACGGTTGGGTGGGTTCGGGACGGTCGAATCGGCTGCGGGCGTGGCGTGTGTATCTCCGGAGGCGGGTGGTGGCGTCGCGTCACGTGGCGAGTTCGGGCGCGCAACCGAGTTGGCCAAAGGTGCGGTGCACTCGCGCCCGACGGTGAGCACGGTCCCCATGGGGCGGAGCAGGCCCTCGGAGCGGATGCGGTCGGTGAGCGGCGGGACGAGGGTATCGCGACCGTGTTCGCCTGTCTGGCGCTGGCGGCGCTGATCGGCGCGACAATGTTGATCGCTCAGCTGGGCGTCGTCATTGTGGCGCGGCATCGGGCGCAGGCTGCGGCGGATTTGGCGGCATTGGCAGCGGCGGGGGAGCTGGCGCGGGGGGCCGATGTCGGATGTGCGGAAGCGGAGGAGATCGCGCGTCGGATGAGAGTGTGGATTCAGCAGTGTGAAGTCGTGCAGTGGGATGCGACGGTCACTGTTGAAGGGAATGTACCAATGGGTCTGTTAGGAAAGCAGACCGTTCGCGCAGTTGCTCGTGCCGGACCCGTAGAAGTTGGAGTGTGACCGGTACGTCTGTGCACTCGCCAGTGGTACTTCATGGCACCGGAATTCGGTAATTGCGATGGTCGAATAAATGCACTGATGGCTCTTTTGCTGAGAAACCGCAGAACACAATCGAATGAATCCGCATGTCGGGTGCCGATGCTCGTGGCAATAGCTCAGTTAACATGAATCCAATCCTTTTTATTCGGTGGTTCGATACGACCGGCGCCGCCGGGTGCGGCACGCCGACTTGCGCCTTCAACCTCTGGTGATCACCTGGCCACATGCACGAGTGATCACGTCCAGAGGTCGGCGCTGTCACGAAGCGAGCGCGGTGTCTTCACCAGGCCGTTCAGTCGCCCGTATCGGCGGCCAATTCGCCGAGAACCGCGGCGAGCAGGCGGGCCGCACCCGCCTTGTCCAGCGGATGGTTGCCATTGCCGCACTTGGGTGATTGCACGCAGGACGGGCACCCAACCGCGCAGGTGCATGTCTCGATCACCGCGAGCGTCGCCGACAACCAGCGATGCAGTTGTGCGAACCCACGTTCGGCGAACCCGGCACCACCCGGCTGCCCGTCATAGACAAACACCGTCGGCAGTCCGGTATCGGGATGCTCGGCGGTCGAAACGCCGCCGATATCCCACCGGTCACATGTCGCGATCAGCGGTAATAGGCCGATCGCCGCATGTTCGGCGGCGTGCAGCGCACCCGGTACCCGCGGCGTATCCAGACCTGCCGCGGCGAGCAGTTCGGGCGTCACCGTGTACAGCACCGCACGGGTCGGCAGCGTCTGCTCCGGCATATTCAGCTCGACCAGGTCCAACACTTCGCCCGTACGCAGCGTGCGCAGATAACCGATCACCTGGCTGGTGACGTTGACCTGCGCCAATGCGGTCGTCACCCGGCCGTGGCGACGCTGTTCGGCCACCGCGTCAACGGCGATGGAGGTGATCTGTCTGGCACTGGTGGTCCAGCCAGGATCGGTACCACGCACGAAGGCGACGCCGCCCTCGAGATCCAGCTCATCGACCAGGTAGCTATCGCCTTGATGCAGGTGAACTGCCCCTTCGTGCAGCGTCGCCCTGGCGCGCCCGGCATCGGCGGTGCCGAGCAATCTGCCGGTCTCGCCATCCACGATGGCGATGGGTGTGCCGATGCCACCACGCACATCGACGGCATCGTGCGGCTGCGCCTCAGCCGTGGCGAACCAGCGCGCGCTGCCGTCCCGCACCGCGCGGTCCCGGCGGCGAACCAACCCCTGACCTGCGAGATCGGTCAGCACCTCACGCGCGCCGAGCGCATCGACCTCAGCGTCGGTGAGTGGCAGTTCCAGCGCTGCGCACAACAATTGCGGGCCCAATACATGGGGATTGTGTGGATCGGTGATGGTGGCCTCGATCGGCTTGTCCAGCAGCGCCTCCGGGTGGTGGACCAGGTAGGTGTCCAGCGGATCGTCCCTGGCTACCAGCAGCACCAGCGATCCCTGTGTGCGTCGACCCGCGCGCCCGGCCTGCTGCCAGAACGAGGCGACCGTGCCCGGAAAACCCGAGATCACGACCGCATCCAGCCCCACGATATCGACCCCGAGCTCCAGCGCATTCGTCGTGGCGGCACCCAGCAGCGATCCATTCGACAGCGCCGCCTCCAGTTCGCGCCGATCCTCGGCGAGATAACCCGCGCGATAGGCGGCGACCCGTTCGCTGAGCGTCGGATCGATATCGGCGAGCAGTCTGCGTGCCTCGATCGCGGTCAGCTCGGCGGCCCGTCGCGACCTGACGAATGCGAGCGTGCGCGCGCCCTCGACCACCAGATCGGCCATGATCCTGGCCGCCTCCGAGGTCGCGGATCGCCGAACCGGCGCACCGTTTTCGCCGGTCAGCGTGGTCAACAATGGCGGCTCCCACAGCGCGATGGTGCGCGAGCCCTGTGGCGATCCATCGTCGGTGACCGCGACGCAGGGCGCGCCGATCAGCCGGGATGCCGCGGCCGCGGGCTCGGCCGTGGTCGCCGAGCACAGTATGAATACGGGGTCCGCGCCGTAGTGGGCCGCGATGCGCCGCAACCTGCGCAGCACCAGCGCCACATGCGAGCCGAATACGCCGCGGTAGGCATGGCATTCGTCGACCACCACATACCGCAATCTGCGCAGCACCCTGGCCCAGCGCTGATGCGAGCGCAGCATGCCGACGTGCAGCATGTCCGGATTGGTGAGGATGAAGCGGGCATTCGCACGCACCCATTGCCTGACCTCGGCCGGTGTGTCGCCGTCGTACGTGGCCGGATGGACATCCCGCAATGGCCCCTCGTGCGTCAATTCCGCCATTGCCCGCAGCTGATCAGCACCCAATGCCTTCGTGGGCGCCAGATAAAGGGCGGTTGCGAGCGGATCTTCGCGCAATGCGGTAAGCACCGGCAGTTGGTAGCCGAGCGACTTCCCGGATGCGGTACCGGTGCTGACGACAACGTGCCGGCCGCTCGCGGCGAGGTCCGCGGTTCTGGTCTGATGCGTCCACGGCGCCTCGACCCCGGCGGCCCGCAGTGTGGCAACGACATCGGGTGCGGCCCAATCGGGCCAGGTAGTCGTGGCCGCGGGCCGCGCGGCGAGCTCGACGACATGGGTAAGGCGGGGGTCGTCGTCTGCGGTCCCATTCAGGACACGATTCAGCAACGATCCCCCGTAACTTCGGCCGTTGCCGACGCGTGGTCGAGTCACCGGTTCGTTCGGATTCACGGCTTGGGCTCCACGACACGCGCAGAAAGTGTGAAACGTGTGTGCTTGGGAAGCCCCACCTGCCATTTCGATACCAAATAGCGACCTGGGTCACAGCTTGTTTGCCAGACGCTGACTCGGTTATCCGCAAGCAAACGAACCGCAAGTCTGGATTCTGGCATTGTGTCCCTCACCTGCGCATTCGCAAGATCAACTTTTTTGCAAATTGTCGGTAACTCGACTGTTGAATTGCTCGAAGACATGGTTCACTAGTTCCTGGTCGCAAGCTTCTGTGTTCGAGGGACGGATCCAAAGTCCAAACCGTCAGCAGGATCGATGTTGCGGTCGGTGTGCTTGGTGCTTTCCTGCAGGGGGAACCAACAGTACAGCGGTCGGAACGGACCCGGTGGGCGAACCTACTTGTCCGCCGTTCCGGTAAGAAAAGAGAAGGAACAGAATGGCACAGGGAACTGTGAAGTGGTTCAACGCGGAGAAGGGGTTCGGCTTCATCGCGCCCGAGGACGGCTCCGCTGACGTCTTCGTCCACTACTCCGAGATCCAAGGGTCGGGCTTCCGCACCCTCGAGGAGAACCAGAAGGTCGAGTTCGAGGTTGGCCAGGGCACCAAGGGCCCGCAGGCCACCGGAGTTCGCGCGCTCAGCTGAGCGACGCAACAATTCGCTCGTCCCTCACCACCGGTAACGGAGGTGAGGGACGAGCTATATCTGGGGTAAGACAAAAACCGACGCGGACCTGCGGTGCGGCTGTGTCGTGACAGGCACTGCATACTGATCACCAGCGACGCAGGTACGCTCTGTGGTTCGAGTCGCAAGCGCTCGGCCACACGTCGCGTCAAGGTATAAACGTGTCTAGTGGCAACGTCCTCCCCGTCGCTGCCGCTTGCCCCAGCCGCGCACAGCGCGAAAAAGCGCCGCGCGGGTCGATAAGGAAAGGTGTATTCGCCGGTGGCAACACGAGACCGCGGTGCAGCCGACCAGGGCCGTCCCCTGCGTCGTCTCGTGATCGTCGAGTCCCCGACCAAGGCCCGCAAGATAGCGCCCTACCTGGGCCGCAATTACACGGTCGAGGCGTCGGTCGGTCATATCCGGGACCTGCCGCGCGGTGCGGCGGACGTGCCCGCCAAGTACAAGGGCCAGTCCTGGGCGCGCCTTGGCGTCGACGTCGATAACGACTTCGAGCCCATCTATGTGGTGAGTCCGGATAAGAAGGCCAAGGTCTCCGAGCTCAAGGCCTTGTTGGCCGACGCCGATGAGCTCTATCTCGCCACCGACCCCGACCGCGAGGGCGAGGCCATCGCCTGGCACCTGTTGGAGACGTTGAAGCCAAAGGTGCCGGTGCGGCGCATGGTGTTCCATGAGATCACCGAGCCAGCCATTCTGGCCGCCGCGGCCGATACCCGCGATCTGGACAACGATCTGGTCGACGCGCAGGAAACCCGGCGCATCCTGGACCGGCTCTATGGCTACGAGGTCAGTCCCGTGCTGTGGAAGAAGGTCATGCCGCGATTGTCGGCGGGCCGGGTGCAGTCGGTCGCGACCCGGGTGATCGTGCAGCGCGAGCGCGAGCGGATGGCATTCCGCTCTGCCGAGTACTGGGATATCGCGGCGAAGTTGGATGCCGGCGGGGACAACGGCGACGCCACCAATCCACGGACCTTCGGGGCGCGATTGGTCACCGTCGACGGGACCAGGGTCGCCACCGGTCGGGACTTCGGACCGGATGGGCAGCTCAAGGGCAATGGCGTGGTGGTCCTCGACGAGCCCTATGCCCGGCGCCTCGCCGAAGCGCTCGCGGGCGCCGATCTGGTCGTTTCCTCCGCGGAGGCCAAGCCGTATACGCGCAAGCCGTACGCGCCGTTCATGACTTCGACGTTGCAGCAGGAGGCGGGCCGCAAACTGCGGTTCAATGCCGAGCGCACCATGCGGGTCGCGCAGCGGCTGTACGAGAACGGCTACATCACCTATATGCGTACCGACTCGACCACACTGTCGGAGTCGGCGATCGCCGCGGCCAGATCGCAGGCGACCCAGTTGTACGGCACGGAGTATGTGCATCCGACGCCCCGGCAGTACACCCGCAAGGTGAAGAATGCGCAGGAGGCGCATGAGGCGATCCGTCCGGCGGGCGATACCTTCGCGACCCCGGGCCAGTTGCATGCGCGGTTGGACAATGACGAGTTCCGGCTCTACGAGCTGATCTGGCAGCGCACCGTCGCCTCGCAGATGGCCGATGCCAGGGGCACCACGCTGACGCTGCGGATCACCGGTGTCGCGGGTACCGGCGAAGAGTGCGTGTTCTCGGCCTCCGGTCGGACCATCACCTTCCCGGGCTTCCTCAAGGCCTACGTGGAGAGTGTCGACGAGGAGGCGGGCGGTCAGTCCGATGACGCCGAATCCCGGCTGCCCGCACTCGACGAGGGTGAGCGCGTTACCGCGGTGGAGCTGAATCCCGATGGGCACAGCACGAATCCGCCCGCGCGGTATACCGAAGCTTCGTTGATCAAGACGCTCGAAGACCTCGGCATCGGTCGGCCTTCGACGTATTCGTCGATCATCAAGACGATTCTCGACCGTGGATACGTGTACAAGCGCGGCAGTGCGCTGGTGCCGTCGTGGGTCGCCTTCGCGGTGGTCGGTCTGCTGGAGGCGTACTTCGGTCGGCTGGTCGATTTCGACTTCACCGCCGCGATGGAGGACGACCTCGATGCCATCGCAGGCGGGCGTGAGCAGCGCGGAAATTGGTTGTCCAGCTTCTATTTCGGTGGCGATCACGGTGTCGAGGGTTCGGTCGCGCGCTCCGGCGGTCTGAAGCGAATGGTCGGCGACCGGCTCGATGACATCGATGCCCGCGAGGTCAATTCGATCAAGCTGTTCGTCGACGGCGCGGGTCGCGACGTTGTGGTCCGGGTCGGTCGGTTCGGACCGTATCTGGAGCGCATGGTTGCCAATCCTGATGACCCGGAAGGGGATTCGATTTCGCAGCGGGCGAATCTGCCCGATGATCTGCCGCCGGATGAGCTGACCCCTGAGGTCGCCGAGAACCTTTTCTCGACACCACAGGAGGGACGTGCGCTGGGTGTCGATCCGGCGACCGGACACGAAATCGTTGCCAAGGAAGGACGTTTCGGGCCGTACGTCACCGAG
Organism: Nocardia sp. NPDC051990; assembly: GCF_040680755.1. Lineage (NCBI taxonomy): Bacteria > Bacillati > Actinomycetota > Actinomycetes > Mycobacteriales > Nocardiaceae > Nocardia > Nocardia sp. NPDC051990. The sequence continues at coordinate 502,135 of NZ_JBFAXH010000004.1, forward strand.
ATCCTGCCGGAGCCCGCGGCCGAGGACGGGCCGGCGAAGAAGACCGCGAAAAAGGCTGCGGCGCCCAAGCCGCGGACCGGATCGCTGTTCAAAGGTATGGATCTGGCCACGGTTACGCTCGACGATGCGCTGAAGTTGTTGTCGCTGCCGCGCGTTGTCGGTGCCGATCCGCTCTCCGGTGAGGAGATCACCGCGCAGAACGGGCGCTACGGCCCGTATCTGAAGAAGGGCACCGATTCCCGTTCGCTGCTCAACGAGGATCAGATCTTCACCGTGACGTTGGATGAGGCGCTCGAGATCTACGCCGAGCCCAAGCGACGCGGACGCCAGACCGCCAGTACCGCGGCGCTGCGCGAACTCGGGAACGATTCGGCCACCGGTAAGCCGATGGTGATCAAGGACGGGCGCTTCGGTCCCTACGTCACCGATGGTGAGACCAATGCCAGCCTGCGCAAGGGCGACGAGGTCGATTCGATCACCGATGAGCGGGCCTCGGAACTGCTCGCCGATCGGCGCGCGCGTGGTCCGGTGAAGAAGACCGCCAAGAAGGCGGCGGCGAAGAAGACGCCGGCCAAGAAGGCGACCGCGGCGAAGAAGGCGACGGCGGTGAAGAAGACCGCCGTCAAGAAAACCACCGCCAAGAAGTCGGCCGCGAAGAAGTCTTGACAGCTTCGTCGATGCCGTAGCCCCGCCCCGTATCGAAGCTCGACCGGGAAAGGGGACCACCATGGCCGTCGATCAGGAATGTGAAGATCTCATCCTCGTACTTGCCAGTCAGCGCGAGCTGTTCCGCATCACGCTGCGGGGTATCGATGAGGAGCAGGCACGACAGCGCACCGCGGTCAGCGAGTTGACGCTCGGTGGACTGTTGCATCATGTCGTCAACTGCGAGCGGCACTGGACAAAGGTCATTGTCGAACGCGATGAGACGGCGAAGCAGGAACTGGACGAATTCGAGGGCGAATATGTGATGGCGCCCGACGATACGGTTGCGGGACTGCTGGCCACCTGGGACGAGGTGGCGGAGGCGACCGCGAAGCTGATTCGCACCGAGTCGGATCTGAGCACGTCCATCCCGACTCCGACGACACCGTGGACGCCCGACCGCGTTTGGTGGACCGTGCGGTTCACGCTGCTGCACGTGCTGCGCGAGATCGCCCATCACAGTGGGCATGCCGACATCATTCGGGAGGCGCTCGACGGCGCCAACACCACCTACCAGCGCGCCTGACTCGGACCCGCTCAGCCGATGGCCGCGCGACGCGAAATCCGGACCGAGGCTGTCGGTGGAGGCGGCTAGGGTGTACGGCGTGGCGGGTGTCTTCGATCGGCTGGTTGGGCAGGATGCGGTCGAGTCCGAATTGCGGGCGGCCGCGGTCGCCGCGCGCGGAGGGACCGGCAATGGTGCGATGACGCATTCGTGGCTGTTCACCGGGCCGCCCGGATCAGGGAGATCGGTTGCGGCGCTGTGCTTTGCGGCCGCGCTGCAGTGTACGGACGAGGGTCCGCCCGGATGCGGTCGATGCCACGCGTGCACGACCACGATGGCCGGAACGCACGGCGATGTGCGGCGGGTGATTCCGGAGGGGCTGAGTATCTCCACCAAGGAGATGCGCGAGATCGTGCAGATCGCCGCGCGGCGGCCGAGCACCGGTCGATGGCAGGTGGTGCTGATCGAGGACGCCGATCGGTTGACCGAGGCGGCGGGCAACGTGCTGTTGAAGGTGGTCGAGGAGCCGCCGGATCGGACGGTATTCCTGCTATGCGCGCCGTCGGTGGATCCGGAGGACATCTCCGTGACGCTGCGGTCGCGCTGTCGGCATGTGCATCTGGTGACGCCCTCGGTGCCCGCCATCGCGCAGGTGCTGCGGGAGCGTGACAAGCTCGATGAGAAGACCGCAACCTGGGCGGCATCGGTGAGTGGCGGTCATGTCGGGCGGGCTCGACGGCTGGCCACCGATGCGGATGCCCGTGCTCGTCGGCAGCGGGCGTTGGCGTTGGTTGGCGCGGTTTCGCGGCCCGGTGCCGCCTATGTGGCCGCGGACGAATTGGTGAAATCCGCCGACGACGAGGCCAAACAGATGAGCGCGGCCCGCGACGAACGTGAACGCGAAGAATTGGCGACCGCACTCGGCGCGGGCGGTACTGGCAAAGGCGCCGCGGGCGCGACCCGAGGTTCGGCCGGTGTGCTCAAGGATTTGGAGCGCAGACAGAAATCCCGCGCTACCCGCACCGGCCGCGATGCCCTCGACCGCGCCCTCATCGACGTCGCGGGCGTTTACCGTGACGCGCTCGCCGTCCGCTTCGGCGCCGCCCGCAACGGTTCCGGCGTCACCCTCACCCACCCCGATATGTCCGACCAGATCCACGACCTCGCCGACCGCGTCCATCCCGAGGGACTGCTCCGCTCCATCGAAGCCGTCCTTGCCTGCCGCGAGGCCCTCGACCTCAATGTCAAACCCCGCTTCGCCCTCGCCGCCATGGTCGCCTCCCTCATCTCCGCCCAATCCGCGTAGCCGATTCCCGCCGTCGACCCTCCCGCGCGCTTCACTCGTCATGAATAAGGGGGTTCGATCCGCCCCAATGCTCGACTGGCGAGTTATGCAGCGACTCAGGCCGGCAGCCGTCCGGCCTGCCCATCGCACTGCGATGACCTCCCGTTTTCGCGATCCGACCACCGAGACGATAGACTCGCGACGCCGAAAGGCACGCCGCCTTAGCTCAGTCGGTAGAGCGCTTCACTCGTAATGAAAAGGTCGGGGGTTCGATTCCCCCAGGCGGCTCCACAGCTTCTTGCTATAGCGCCAGTTAGGGCTAGTTTTCCGAGGTATTCGTGTCGTTTACTCGCTGCGTCGCCGTAGTTGGCCTCATCTTGTTCAATTCTGGCGGTCGCGGGAGATCGCGGCGGATCGGCGCGCAACTCGTGTAGGGACGCGGGTACCCCATATGTGTCCTGGGTCACTGCCATCCAACTTGTCGTCGGTTGTGCGTGCGCACAACGGCGGTGTTCGAAGTGGTTGGGTGCGCCCGTCGCCAGGGGCGACGACCTCCGGCGACACTGAATTCCCCTGATCCGCACGGATGGAGTACACCGTCAAGGAGAAGCACTCCTACATCGACGGGGTCGCTGTGCAGGCCGCGCTGGTTGAACGCGCGCTCGATGACATCGCGCATTCTGAGGGGAGGCAACCCGCCGCGAGCTGGCAGGCCGGCGGCGGGTCGATGGGGGTGCGGGCGGCTAGACCTTACGGTTCTCCGACTTGATCATCCACGCCAACTTCTCCAGCGAGTCGATGACCTGATGCAACAGGTCGCTGGTGCTGGGGTCTTCGGCGTCGACGGCATCGTGCACGGTGCGGATGGTGTCGATCGCTGCGTAGGTCCGCGTCGTGACCAAATCGACGACGTCGGTGGTGTTCACCTCATTGGCGGGGAACGGCGGGAGGCTCGTCGTCGCCGCGATGGTGTCGGATCGGCCGTCCGGGACCGCGTCGAGGGCGCGCATCCGCTCGGCGATGGTGTCGCTGCTCTCGCGGGCCGCATCGACGAGTTCATCGAGTTGCAGGTGTAGGTCACGGAAGTTCGACCCCACAACGTTCCAGTGGGCCTGCTTGCCTTGCAGGTGCAGTTCGATGAGATCGACGAGTACGCGCTGCAGACTGGTGGCGAGCCGGGGGGAAGCGGTGAAATTCCGGACATCATCGGCAAGACGACGATTGGTGCGTTGCTGGGTCCGAGTTGCGGCACTCATAGTTGTACTCCCTTCTGGATCTTCCATCGAGAACAACGGCCACTTTAATTGGAATAATTCCAGATTGCACTGTTGTGCAAGTCACTGGCATCTATGGGAGCGGCTCGGCCGCCGCGGCTTCATTCTAGTTGCTGACCGTATGCTATCGACGGATAAGCCGGAAGTGGATGGCATTGGGTGCTCGATTGCCGACGGAGATGTCTATTCCGCCCAAGCGTTTCCGAGGATGACGTCGACGAAATCGGTTCGAGTGAAGCCGGGTACATAGTGGACGAGGACGTCCGCGTTCACGGTGCCGAAGGTGGAGTCGGGGCGATGGGCGCAGCCCTGGGTGAATGCCGCGAGGATCTGCGGCGGGGTGTCCTACTGACGTTGCGAAGTAGCGGGACGTATGCTGGCGAACGCTGCGGCGTCGCTGGGTACCCTGTCCGCCGTGCAAACGGAGGCGTATGTCAAGCGAATCCGAACCGGAAACGATTGGAGTCAACCGGCGCGCGGTGATCGGGACCGGTGCCGCCGCGCTGGGGGGAGCCGCATTGGGCGCTGGGCTGATGGCGGCTACCGGCTGCGCGGACACCGCCGCGAGCCAACTGCCGAATACCGGTGAGGTCGTCGAGAATCTGCAGAACTCCACGCACCTGTTCCATCTCACCTCGGCGGACCCGGAGCGTTTCGACGGCGGCACCCTCCAAGGCGCCCATGAGGGCAGCTTCCCGGTGCTGGCCGGACAGCATGGATCGGTCTACTTCGTCCGACTGGAGCCGGGCGGGATCCGCGAACCACACTGGCACCCGAGCGCCTGGGAAATGAACTACCATATTTCCGGAACCGCGAAATGGACCATTCTCGGCACCCATTCCGACGGTAGCTATCACACCCAATCCTTCGAAGCCCAGCCGGGCGATCTCGTGTTCGCGCCGCAGGGCTTCTTCCACTACTTCGAGAACGCCCGCACCGACGCACCTCTCGAGGTGCTCATCGTGTTCAATACCAGCGCTGCGGAAACCAACGACGACATCGGCATCCTCGCCGCGATCAACTCCATCCCACGCTCCGTGCTCGCCACCGTGCTCACCATCCCGGAATCCGCCTTAGCGGGCATCCCCACGGATATCGAACCGGTTGTGGTCACCAAACGACACTGACGGTGATTGCCGCGCCCGCACCGACATTCATCGGCGATGCGGCCGGCGGTGGGCGCGTGGTCTGCGGGTCGAGCCGAAGCCCCACAGCCCACGACGAGGAGCTTCATCAGCCACGCGAGCGCCCAGAATCGCTGTGTCACACGGGTTTCAGCAATTTATTTATCCGATGACGGGCTACCGCTACAACGAACCGGGGAATGCCGATACGGTGCAACGCCGATGTTGGCATCGGATAGCAGTTCGGCCAAACCGACTTCCAAGTGCTCGGCGGTCCTTCGCAGGCCGATCGCCACCGTCCGCGCGGGTGTGTCCGCGCTGCTTTCTAGTCGGATCGGGGCGATGGCCATCCCGTCGATATCGATGCGGCAGATGTATGCCGGACCCTCCGCCGATTGGTCTGGGCGGGGCCTCCCGATCGTGACGAGGACCCGCTTGCCACCCACGGCGAGGGTTCTGGTGGCCAAGACCGAACCGCTCCCGGAAGTCATAGCGCCACACTATGGCTGCCGGTTGGATTGCCTGCCATTCCTACCGCGTGGCGACACGCCCATGCGCCCGCGGGCTAGTGCTTGGCGTCGTCCAGCATCCGGGCCGGGAGCGCGGTCGGACTCAGCTGCCACGCCTGGGTCAGGGCGTCCTTCAAGTGCCGCTTCACCCCGTGCACCTGGACGCTATCGGTCCGCCGTGGGGCCAGTGCCTCCTGCATCATGTGCAGAAACCGGCGACGGGTGACTCCGAAGGTTACGAGCAGCTCGCCGGCGGTGGCGCCGCCGAATGGCGCCCATCGGATCGCAAAACTGATCAGGGCTTTCGCCGCCGCGTCCAAGGCCTTCGCGTCTTCCATGAGTTCACACTCGCGCAGCGATGTCCGCACCCACCACTGGTCGTAGCGCGGCTCGACCTCGTGACGATGCGCCGACTGCACAGCGTTCGATGCACTTCGGCACTGTGGCGCGGGGCGAAGGCCGCCGTCCGAATCGGGCGTCGCGGGGCAGATAGCGAACACCGGAAACCGATCTACTCGAGGACGCGGCTCGAATTGCACCCGTACCGGCAGCTTCGAGCCCGGTGCGACATCCCCTTCGATCGTCGCGTACACCCACGGGCCCTCGTCGAGTTCCACGATGGCGATTGTCAACGGCATCACTTGGGCGTGCGGACGGCTCATACTCCGGTGTACGAGCCGCCACGACACGATCGAACCGAGACCCGACGATGGCGACCACTCGAGGTCCCAGGTCCGACACGTCGAACACTCGGCCGTCAGGGGTGCGAACAACTTGCAGCAGCGCCCACAGCGCCGAATCATCATGGTGGGTTCGGCCCCGGTGAGGATGCTGCTCGACTCGTATCTGTGCTCGGACATGTATCGCCTCGATGTGATAGCCATGAATGCTGTCCCGACCAAGCGTCTGCGCGGTGGCGTCCGAATACGACCGTAGAATTACCCATTTTTTTCCGAATGGGTCCTACCCACAGACATCGTATGCCCAGGTCGATACCGCATCTGGCCCGTCTTGTCCGCACCGCGGTCGAGCAGCGTTACGGCTGTCGTTGTGCGCGCGCGGTCCAGGCGGCTATCTGTGCTCGGGAGGAGTAGCCGAGTTTACAGAGGATGTTTTCCAGGTGACGGTCGACGGTGCGTGGCGACAGGACGAGCTGTTGGGCGATCTTCCGGTTGCTGAGACCCTGTGCGACGAGCTCGGCCACTTGCCGCTCGCGGGCGGTGAGCATGGTGTCCTCCTGCTCGTCCGGCTCCTGGGCGGTCTGGCTGGGGTCGAGCGCGTACTGGATCGCTTGGGCGTGGTCGAGTGCCGCGCCGCGCGTTCTTTCCGCACGCTGCACTGCCTGCCGCAATGACTGGTCGAGAGTGTGCTGGCAGGCCGAGTGCTGGGCTTCCAGATGCGGTCCGAACACCGCGATCGAGGTGCCGATGCGGTGCCACACCGATCCGACCGCGCCCATCAGTCCCGCCGCGTGCCGGTATTCGCCGCGGGCGGCGGCGATCCAGGCCAGCAATTCCATCATCAGCGCCGCGCCCACGTGGTCATTGAATTCGCGCTGGATCTCCAGTGCGGCACGGGTCGAGTCGACCGCGGTGTCGTATTCGCCACGGAGGAACTGGTCGTAGCCGAGGGTCCAGAGCGAATAGGATTTCGTCCACCGCTCGCCGCGATGGTCGGCCAATGCGATGCCCCGGTGGGCCGTCGCGCCCGCGCTGCGGTCACCGGCGTTCGCTTGGGCCAGGGCGAGCTGGAACAGCGTCATGCAGACCACATCATCGTCGTCCGAGTAGTCCGCGACGGTCTTCTCGAAGGCCGTGATGGCCGGTGCGAGGTGTCCGTGGAACATCTCCGCCGTGCCGCGCAGACAGCTCACCCAGCCCAGCGCGTGCCGGTCGCCCACCGCCGCCGCTGCCGCCGCGCATTCGTCGAGCGCCGCCGTGGCCGCTTCGAATTCGCCAAGCAGCAGCCGCACCCATCCCGCGACCCACAGTGCGGAGATCCGCTCCGAGCCGGTTCGGTCGGCGACCCGCAGCGCCTTATCGATCCACCGCCGTCCCTCACCAAGGAACCCGTCGGCGCACCAGTGATAGCGCAGGGCGGTGACCAGCGCGAGCGCATCGCGGACGGCCGTTGGTGTGCTCGTTGCCCAGTCCAGCGCCGCCTGCAGGTTGTCGCGCTCGGCGCGTAGCTCGGCCAGACCGGCCGCTTGGCCCGGTCCGTTCCAGGCTCCGGCGATCTGCTCGGCGAGCGCGAGGTAGTGGTCGCAATGCCGCTTACACAGGGCGCCGGTCTCGTCCCGCTCAGCCAGCCGGTGCCATCCGTATTCACGGATCGTTTCCAGCATCCGATACCGCGGCGGGCCGTCGGTAGGTACGGGCGCCAGGATCGACTGCGCGACCAGATGGTCGATCAGGTCCAGAATGCGTTCCCGCGGCAGGTCGGAACCAGCGCATACCCCTTCTGCCGCGGCCAGGGTGAATCCGCCGGTGAACACCGACAGCCGCGCCCACAGTAGCTGTTCGGACGGCTGGCACAGCTCATAGCTCCAGTCGATCAGGGCCCGCAGCGTTCGCTGGCGCGGTACCGCGGCCCGGATAGACCCGGCCAACAGCATGAACCGGTCCTCTAGTCGGTCCAGGACCGCGGGTAGCGACAGCGACCGCAGCCGGGTCGCGGCGAGCTCGATGGCCAACGGAATCCCGTCCAGCCGCTCGCAGACTCGCACCACCACATCCGCATCACGTTCGGTCAGGGTCAGCTCCGGGCGCACCGCCCGAGCCCGCTCCACCAGCATCGCCGGGGCATCGTAGGCGGCCAGCGCCCCGAGGGTGACCGGAAGGCTCGGCATCGACAGCGGTGGGACCGTGTATACGTGCTCGCCCGCGACGCCGAGCAACTCGCGACTAGTGGTAAGAATCCGCAGCCCGGCACAGGATCGCAACAGCAGGTTGCACAGCGCGCCGCACGCATCGACCAGGTGTTCGCAGTTGTCCAGCACGATCAATGCCTGCATGTCGGCGAGGTGCTCGACGAGCTGCTCCTCGATCGTCCGGTTCGATACATCCAAGCCCAGGCTGGTCAGCACCGTCTGCGCCACCAGATCGGCATCGCCGACGCCGGACAGGTCGACGAGCCACACCCCATCCGGAAACGATCGGCCGGCAACGGCCGCGACCTCGCTGGCGAGCCGGGTCTTTCCGACACCGCCCACACCGGTGAGCGTGACCAACCGTGCCGTCGCGAGCAACCCCCGGACCTCGCGGATCTCCCGTTGCCGTCCGACGAAACTTGTCACCGCGAATGGCAGGTTACCGACCACGCGAGTGGGCTTACTTCGCCCCATGAAACCCAATCTAGCCGTGCCAGGGGCTCGGCGAGGGCCCAGTGTGTGCAGGTCGTCGCCAAAGTGATAGCTACCGGATCGCCCTGGCATCCGCGATGCCGTTTGTGCCCGACGGTGCGTCCGAATGCCGACGCACCGTAAGCGAGCTGCGTAGGTGGGTGGCGAAGTGGGTGTTTTTACCCATGTCCGCGAGTGACGGATCTGTAACGCTCGGGTAACTGTGTTCCATAACGCTCAGGTAACAGTTGTGAGCAGGAGGTCGACCTTTGATAACGCACCGTGTGTGCCCAATTGACGAGGGTTTCGAATGGCACAAGCTACGCCGGTGACGGCTCTTCCGTGGCCTGAAGCGTCACAACCGATCGTCGAAGAATCCAACCAGGCAAGTATCGGGACCCGAATCGCCCATCCGCTGCTGCGCGGCACCGTCGGGCTCGGGCTGGCAGCGCTGGCGCGGATAGGTGGCTGCGGCCCGGTCGAGCTGCTCCGGGTCGGCCGTCTCATCGACCTACCGGCCGCCGTACTTGTCCCCCCGCCGAACGGCACCAAACGCCGGACCGTTCGGTCGGGAAACTTGCGCGCCGAATGGTTGTGGCACGGCGATCTCGCCGACCCGCGGCAACAACGTGATTCAGCATTGCTGTACTTCCACGGTGGCGGGTTTTTCAGCTGCGGCCTGAACACTCATCGGCGCCTCGTCGCCCAAATCGGACGTGCCAGCCGAATGCCCGCATTCAATGTCGACTACCGACAGCTACCCGGAGCGCATTTCACCGAAACTCTCGATGATGCCGTCGCATCGTATGAATACCTACTCGAACAGGGATTCCAACCCGAGCGCATTATCGTCTCCGGTGACTCGGCCGGCGGCGGGCTCGCCTTCCGGCTGGCGCTGGCAACTCGGGAATACGGATTGCCGATGCCCGGCGGCATCTCCGCGATCGCACCATGGGCCGACTTCGATTCGACGATCCGCAACGCCCACCCCAACCGGCACCGCGATTCCTATCTGCCCACCCAGGGCATAGACATGATCGTGCGGCGCGGCTTTGCCCGCGACGGCGAACTCGACCCGACATGGTCGCCGGTCAACCACGATTTCACTGGTCTACCACCGGTCTTGATTCAGGTCGGCTCCACCGAATGCCTGCTGCCGGACGCCGAGATGCTGGTCGAACGCTGTGCGCACGCGAACGTCCCGGTGCGGCTGCAAATCTGGGATCGTGCGCCGCACGTCCATCACATCGCAGCGGATCTCCTCGCCGACGCCCGAGCCGCGATCCGTGATTTGGGACAGTTCCATCGCCAGATCCTGGCCTGACCCGGACCTGAAACACAGTCCAGCAATCACTCCGTTTACGGTGCTGTCATGACAAACCCGCAAGAGGTTGATCAGACGAGCACGCCTCGGGTGCACGTGCGGGTCTGGCTCGCGCCCGCTGTGGTGGTGTCGCTGCTCATGGCCCTGCTGGCCACGATGTACCTCGCGTATGTAGTCGATCCGGTGAAGCATCTGCACGGTTTTCCGATCGCGCTGGTCGATCAGGACAGCGGCGATGTGATCAGCGGGAAGCCGGCCAATGTGGGCAAGCAGATCAGTGACGCGCTCGTACAGCAGATTCCCAGCGACAAGATCGATCTGCGGGTGCTCGGCATCAACGAGGCTCAGCATCAGTTGAACACGGGCAATGTGTACGGGGCGATCGTCATACCGAGCGATTTCACCAAGCGACTCGGAATTCTCGCCACCGCCAGCGTGGTGCCCGGCGATGTCACCCAGCCGATCATCACGGTGTACACCAATCCGCGGACCGGGTCGTTCTCGCCGCAGGTCGTGCAGACGATCGCCGGAAACGCACTCGCACAAGCGAATCAGACGGTCGGCAAGCAGCTCACCGAGACCGTACGGGACCAGCTGCATTCGGCTGGATCGGCACCGGAACTGGTCGGCCTGAGTCGGCTGATGTTGGCCAAGCCGATCGATGTGGTCGTTGCCCCGTTTCATCCGCTGCCGTCGGGTACAGGCGGCGGACTGACAGCCTTCTTCTACACCATGATGGTGCTGCTGGCCGGATTCACCGGCACCATCGTGATCAATGCGATGGTCGATTCGTCGCTGGGCTTCGCGCCGACCGAATTCGGTCCCTGGTACGTGCACTATCCGCCGACGCCGATTTCCCGGCTGCGGACGTTGCTGCTGAAGTGGGGCGTGGTCACCGGCACCGCGCCGGTCGTGGCCGGGATATTCATGGCGATCGGGTATTGGCTGGGTATGCCGATCGATCGGCCGCTGTTGCTGTTCCTGTACAGCACCTTCGCGATCATCGCGGTCGGTGTCACGGCGCTGTCGATCGTATCCGCGCTCGGCACCGCCGGTCTGCTGGTCAACCTCATCCTGTTCATCGTGCTCGGCCTGCCCTCCTCCGGCGGCACCATCCCGATCGAAGCGCTGCCGAACTCCGTTGCCCGGCTCGCCGATTTCGAACCGATGCACCAGGTGTACCTCGGCATCAGGGCCATCTTGTACTTCAACGCCGACGGCTCGGCCGGACTCAGCCGCGCGATCTGGATGACCCTGGTCGGCCTGGTCATCGGACTGCTGCTGGGCGGTGTCGTGACGCGGTACTACGACTGGAAAGGACTACACCGCGCACCCGCGAAGTCCCGATGACGGCAAATGCGTCAGTACCAGTGGTGTCGTTGCCAGAATGCCCAGGCCCCGTCGGGGCCGCCGTAGCGCTCGTTCATGTAGTCGTAGGTCCAGCGGAGCTGGGTGAGCGGGTTGAAGCGCCAGTCCGCACCGTGGGTTCGCATCTTTTCGGCGGGCAGTGCTTGGCCGAGGCCGTAGGCGCCGCTTTCCGGGTTTATGGCGAAGACATCCCAACCGCTTTCGTGAGTGATGACGGCGTCGAAGGCGGGGAACTGGTGGAGTGGTACCACCGTCAGGGCTAAGGCCTTGGTGCCGAGGCGGATCAGGGAAAGTGCGAGTCCAGCAGCTGTTACGGCCGAGTTGTATGGGCTGGCAGTAGGGGTGACAGCGATGTCGTCGTCGGTCTCTTCGGCGGAAGCGGTGCGGCTGTCGTTCAGTCCGTCGGCGGCTGCGGTGACGTCGTTGTCCAGGTCGCTTGCGGATGTCGTGCGGATGTCGTGTCGGCTCGCGGCGGGTGGGAACGCGATGTTGTCATCGGTCTCTTCGACGGACGTGGCGACGTTATCGCCCAGACCATCCGAGGCTGCGGCGGCACCGTCGTTCGGGGCATTGGCGGATGTGGGGGCGCTGTCGTTCAGTCTGTTGGTGGACGTAGTGCCGCTATCGTCCAGAGCGTCGGTGGACATCGCGGCACCGTCGTCCACACTGTCGACGAGGGTAACGCCGCTGTCATCCAAACCTTCGGCAACGGCTGGACCGGCACAAATCACGAGCGCACCGACCGCGATAGCGGCCGCGACGAAGCGCAGCATCGGCTCACTCCTCAGCTGTGTTTGCCTTCGGTATCGATGGGTGCATGAGCTCATGTGGATCAACTTGCGAACGCGGTACAGCAGCCGAGCGTTGCCCGCCGCATGCGAGTACCCGACATCATCGAGCCACCTCCTGACTACACGTCGAAGTATTCGATGAAGCTATGTCACATCCGGCACAAGCCGGACTATTTGGTTACGCAGCGTGTCGGTGTCCGACGCGCTATGCCAAGCCGAGTCCGCGCGCGAGTACCGGCCACGAGCGCTTCAATTCGTCCTCCCAATAACCCCAAGAGTGCGTGCCCTGATCGAAGTTGTAGGTCGCCGGAATGCCGAGCGATATCAGCTTTGCCTGTAGATTTCGCATGCAGTAGTTGGCGGCTGCTTCGATAACGCCGCCGAGCGTGAGCTGATTTGTCAGTCCGTCGAGGCCGGGCTGGACATGGGGTCCGTCCAGCGTGTCATATTTTCCCGGCAGGCCATTGCCCGAGGAAAGGTAGAGCTCGATGCCGCGCAATTTATCGGCGTGCAGATACGGATCGTTTTCTGTCCATTCCGGCGAACCGACCGGGCCCCACATGTTGTCGGCGTTTCCGCCGCCCCAGGCGACCGTGAGCTTCAGGAACCTGGAGCCGATCGGATCGCTGGTCTGTGCGCAGCCGCTGTACGCGGCGGCCGCCCGGAAGAGGCCGGGTTTGACAATGGGCAGGGCCAACACCGTGGCAGTGGACGCGGAATTTCCCGCGATCGCATTGACTCCGTTGGTGCCCAGTGCGGCATTGATCAGCGGTGGCAATTCGTCGGTGAGATAGGTCTTCCATTTATTGCGTCCGAGTACCGGATCATCCTTGATCCAGTCGGTGTAATAACTGAACCTGCCGCCGATCGGCTGGACCAGGTTGACATTTTTATCCGAAAGGAACTCGCGCGCGTCGCTCTGTGCCTGCCATGATGCATCGTCCTGACCGCCGCCTGCGCCATTCAGTAGATACAAAGTCGGCCGCGGTACGGAGCCATCCGCCGGGCGTTGGATTTCTACCGGAAATTCAGCGGCCATCGCCGTAGAATAGACCTGAAGTCGGATGTTTCGACCGTCGATGTATTCGACGTCGGTTATGCGCGAACCATCCTCCGACGTCGTATCCGTAGAGATCTTCGCGGATGTGGTGAACTTGTCGGCTCGTGCAGTCGGCGCTCCGAGCGCCGTACCGACAAGCATCCCCACCATGGCGATGCCGACCGCTGATCGCGCACAGCGCGATTTCGGTACCCCTTCGATTACACCCCTGTTCATACCCAAGCTTTTAGCATCAAGATTCCGGCCGATGCCGCAGCGACACGTCGCGGGCCGGTCCGGCACCGGCCCGCGACCAGGTTGATCGGGTCAGCCTGCGGCGGCCGAGCGGGGATCAGCGCGCTCGACCACCTCGGCGAGCAGGGTGTTGAAGCGGTCGGCGGCCTCGATATTGCCGAGGTGGCCGGTGGGCCAGACCTGATAGTCGGCAAGGTGCCCCGCTCGGGCCAGCACCTCGACGATCGGGCGGGACATGCGCTCGGGCAGCAGATGGTCTTCGGAGCCCGCGATGACCGTGGTCGGCACCGTAAGGTGCTTGACGGCGTCGCCCAAATCCAGGTCGGCGAGGGCGGCGGCGTGCAGGCCGCGGGTCAACGGGCGACACGAGCGGACGATGCCGAGCGCGAAGTCCACCTCGTCGCGGGTGGTGGACTTGGACATCACCCGGGTCTTGAAGAGCGCGCTGACCGGCCAACCGCCGGGCAGCGGAATCGGCGCGGTGAGTGCGGTTTCCGCGATGATGAGCGGGACGCGGACGCTGGCGCCGAGTACGGTCACCGGGCGATTGGCTACCATGAGCGGCTTGTTGAGCAGCGGCAGCAGATCGGTTTCGTAGCGGATATCGCTGGCCGCGGTATTGGCCATGATGACCGCGCAGGCACGTCGAGTGACCTGTTCCGGATAGCGAGATGCCCACGCCTGCAGGGTGATTCCACCCATGCTGTGTCCGACGAGCACGGCGCGCTTGCCGAGCGGGAGGGTGGCTTCGAGCACGGCTTCGAGATCGTCGGCCAGCGTCTGGGCGCTGGGGCCGGTGCTGCCGAGGGTGCTCTCGCCATGGCCGCGCTGATCGTAGGCGACCACGCGGTAGCGCTCGGCGAATGCGTTGATCTGTGGATTCCAGTACTCGATGCAGCAGCTCCAGCCGTGGATCAAGACGATCACATCGCCCTCGGCGGGACCGTAGGCATGGACCCTGAGCTTGGCCCCGTCCCTGGTGGTGACCGGGATGACCTCGGGTGCGGCGGGCTTGTTGAGTGACACGGTCCGGTAGGTACGGGATCGGAGTCCGGCACGGTAGGCGGCGGTCAACGGTTCGTCTCCGCGCACCTCCGCCAGCGTCATCATCGACTTGACCAGCATTCGGCACTCCTTTGTGTCTGCCGCCACAGTACGATGCAAGCTAAGTGCTTGCAAGTGCTAGCACTTCCGGTGGCGGAAATCCTGGCGCTATCGGGTGGATACCCGAAATTAGGTCGTCCAACAGTCCCTCTCAGGAAAACATCGAGCACGAGCCGTTTCTTCCCTGGCTATCGCCTGATCCTGAGTCGCCTGTTACCCCCGCAGCCCGGCCCGTCTTGCCTCCAACTCGCTTGTCCCACCACACAATCGCGCACCCTTTCTAGGGATCAGCCCGGTTCCGAGCGCCCCGAAACAGGTGCGGCTGGATGCGTGACTTGGTCAGCTGGGAGTGAGGAAGTCGGCGATATCCTCGGGCATGACCAGGCAGACCTGGTCGTCCGGGTGGAAGTCGCCGGGACATCGCGATGGTTGGGAGCGCGCACGAAAACGGGGCGGGCCGGGTTTCGAATTGGCCGATCCGTTCGGCAATATGTTGCGCTTTGTCCAGCCTGAATAGCGGGTGCGGGGTGGGGCTGCCGCGACTACCTTTGATGCTTGTGGAGATGAGGCATGCGGCACCGGTCGCACCTTATGGCGACCCCCGACCCGAACAGCCGAGGCACACCGGGCTGCGCGCCCTGGGGTGGCCGCTGGTGGCGGCGGGTCTCGGCGTCGGAGCCGCGGTCCTACTGCATTTCCGGGACCCACACAGCGAAGGTTCCTACGGTATCTGCCCGGTCTACGCGCTGACGGGGTTCTATTGCCCCGGCTGCGGCGGCATGCGGGGCATGCACAATCTGACCGACGGCCGAATTCTCGATGCGATACATAGCAATCTGCTCGTGCTGCCGCTGGTGCTGGCCTTCGTGCTGTGGATCGGTGACTGGTCGATCCGGGCCTGGCGCGGTGAGCGGATGCGACTACCGCGCCTGCGCCCCACGACGATGTGGGTGTTCTTCGTGCTGCTCATCGGCTATACGGTGCTGCGCAATACGCCGTGGGGGACCTGGCTCACGCCGGTCTAACCGTTTCGGGCAGGCTTCGGGTATGAGTGATTCGCTGAAGGAACGTGTGCGGGCGAAGCTATTGCGCCAGCTCGACGAGGACGGCATCCGAGACCAGGAGCAGGACGACCCGCGCCAGATCTCGGTCGAGGCCGATCTCGACGCACTCGACAGCGTCGCCGAGGACGACCCGCTGATCGAAGAGCTCGCGACGCGCTACCTGGTTTTCTGACGCGAGGTCGTGCTGGACTATCCGCCGGACGGCGGCAATTGCGGCAGTGGCTTGGTGCGCAACCACGCATCCCACAGCGGCCGCAGCGACACCAGACTGTAATGCCCGGCCAGATCGGTGAACTCCTCGGTGCTCACCGACCCGTGCCGATAGCGAATCGTCCACTCGCGCAGTAGATCCCAGAAGGCTGATGCGCCGAGTTCCAGGCGCAGGGCATGCAGGGTGAGGGCGCCGCGCTTGTATACCCGATCGTCGAACATGCGCTGTGGGCCCGGATCGCCGACGATGATGTCCTGCGGCTCCCTGGACAGATTGTGTCGGGCGGCGCGCGCCAGCTGATCGGCGGTCGGCCCGCCCGCGGCCTCCGACCAGATCCACTCGGCATAGCAGGCGAAGCCCTCGTGCAGCCAGATATCACGCCATTGCCCGATGGTGAGGCTATTGCCGAACCACTGGTGCGCGAGTTCGTGTGCGACAAGGCGTTCCGCGCCGCGGCGGCCGTCGCAGTGGTTGGCGCCGAAGACGGAGATGCCCTGGGCCTCGATCGGGATCTCGAGGTCGTCATCGGTGATCACCACGGTGTACCCCTCGAACGGATACGGACCGAACTTCTCGGTGAACAGCTCCATCATCTTCGGCTGGCGCTCGAAGTCGTGGTCGAAATCCGCGCGCAGTCGCGGCGGGATGATGGCCTGCATCGGCACCGAACGGCGCGGGCTACCGATGCGGTGTTTCCGGTACGGCCCGATCTGGATGGTGGCCAGATAGCTCGACATCGGTTCGGGCTGTTCGTAGACCCAGGTGGTCTGGCTGGCCTTGGTCTGCTTACGCACCAGGGTGCCGTTGGCCAGCGCGTAGTACGGGGTGTCGGTGGTGATCGAAATTCGGTAGCTGGCTTTGGAACTCGGGTGATCGTCACAGGGGAACCAGGACGCGGCGCCATTGGGCTGACTGGCGACCAGGGCGCCCTCGGACAATTCCTCCCAGCCGACCTCACCCCACGGCCCGCGCACCGGCTTCGGTATGCCCGCATACTGGATGACCAGGCCGAGCGCGCCGCCCGCCGGAATCCGCTGCTGCGGGGTGATCACGAGTTTGCCGTGCTGATGGGTGTATTTCGCGGCCTTGGTCCCGTTGACGAAGACCTTGGCGACGGCGAGCGCCTGGGCCAGGTCGAACGCGAAACGGTCCCGCACGCCGGTGGTCACCGCGGTGATCGCGGCCCGGCCCGCCAGACGGTTGCTGGCGACCTTATAGGTCAGCTCCAGTTCGTACCGCGATACTCGATAGCCCCGATTTCCGTTCTGCGGTAGGTACTCGTCGATGGGCTCTTCGTAGAACTTGCCACGCATCAGTTGGCCGCTCCGACCTCACTTGGCCTCGGCGCCGCACTGGACCACGGCGCGATCGGATTGCCCCACCAGCGGGTGGACGGCGGCACGGTGTCGCCGCGCATGACCAGCGATGCGGGACCGATGGTCGCGCCCGCGCCGATACTCGCGGCGGGCAAGGCGACGCAATGCGGCCCGAGGGTGGCGCCGGCACCGAGAGTTACGGTGTCCATGGCCATGATTCGATCGTGGAAGAGGTGGGTCTGCACCACACAGCCTCGTTCCACGGTCGCACCGTCACCGAGTGTCACCAGGTCCGCCTCCGGTAGCCAGTAGGACTCGCACCATACCCCGCGTCCGATCTTCGCGCCGAGTCCACGGAGCCACAGATTCAGTACGGGCGTGCCGGTCGCGGCGCGCGCGAACCAAGGTGCGGCAACGGTTTCGACGAAGGTGTCGGCAACCTCGTTGCGCCACACGAACGAACTCCACAGCGGATGCTCCTCGGCGCCGATGCGCCCGACCAGCAGCCACTTCGCGGTAACCGCACTCGCCCCCGCGATCGCACCGGCGGTCATCAGCACCAATCCGCAGAGCAGTCCGGCAACCAGGTATCCGGCCGATTCCGCGATCCAGGCCAGGGTGAACAGCACACCGAGGCCGATGGCGAAGGTCACCAGCACCGGGATGAGTCGGCAGGTTTCCACGATGGCGCGGAACACCTTCAGCCGCAGCGGCGGGTTGAAGGTGCGTTCGGTATCGCCGGTTTCGGCGGCGCGGCGCAGTCGGACCGGTGGGCTGCCGAGCCAGGACGAACCTGCCTTGGCCTTGGACGGTGCGGCCGAGAGCACCGCGACCAGCCCGTTTTTCGGCACCCGTCGACCGGGTGCGGTCATCCCGGAGTTGCCGAGGAAGGCGCGCTTGCCGACCTTCGCGTCGCCGATATGCAGCCAGCCGCCGCCGAGTTCGTAGCTGGCGATCATGGTGTCGTCGGCGAGGAACGCGCCATCGGCGACGGTGGTGAATTTCGGTAGTAGCAGCACCGTGGACGCCTCGACGCTCTTGCCGACCTTTGCGCCGAGCAGGCGCAGCCACGGCGGGGTCAGCAGGCTGGCGTAGAGCGGGAACAGGAAGGTGCGCGCCGAATCCAGCAGCCGCTCGGTGGCCCAGGCCTGCCAGCCGACTCGGCTGCGAACGGGATGATGGCCCTCGGTGAGTCCGATGCTGAGCAGCCGGACCGCGATGACCGTGGCCACGGCGTATAGGGCGAGGCTGAGCAATGTCGCGACGGGCAGGATGGCGAAACCCTTGCCGAGCGCACCCGCGAGGGTCTTGGCGTCGCGGATGAACCAGGCGATGAAGGCGCCGCCCGCGGCCAGACCGAGAATGGGCATGGCCGCCAATGCCATCGAGGTCACGCCGAAAATCGCGACCCAGTGCGCGGCCCGCGCGGGGGTGTGCGCGGGCCAACGATGCGGGGCCTTACCGACTTTGGTGGCGGGCGAGCCCGCCCACTCCTGTTCGGGCTTGACCTTGCCTGATACCGAAGATCCAGCCGCGATCTCGGCGTTCTTACCGATTTTGCTGCCGGGCAACAGGATCGAGCGCGCGCCGACCACCGCGCCCGCGCCGATGGTGATCGGGCCGATGTGCACCACGTCGCCATCGATCCAATAGCCGGACAGGTCGACCTCGGGCTCCACACTGCAGCCGTCGCCGAGTTCGAGCATGCCGGTGACCGGCGGCAGGGTGTGCAGGTCGACGCCCGTGCCGATCTTCGCGCCGAGTGCCCGCGCGAACGGCACCATCCACGGCGCACCGGACAGGCTCTCGGCTCCGCTGGCTTCCGAGAGCCGGACCGCCGCCCACAGTCGCAGGTGCTCCGATCCGCCGCGCGGATAGCTGCCGGGGCGCACGCCGCGCAGCAGAATTCGGGCGCCGGTCGCGCAGATCGCCATGCGACCGGGCGGTGAGATGAACAGCAGGAACGCGGCCAGCGTCCACCACCAGGACAGATGCGGCAGCCACGGCAACGAGCCGGACCAGCCCGCGATATTGCCGACAATGGCCAACCAGGTGAGCCACTGCAGTCCGGTGAGCGTTGTCAGCGGGACGGTGGCCAGCATCTGGACGCATTGGGCGCGCAGCGGCGTCGGGCGCACGATGCGTGCCTCGACGGCGGCGCTCGGCGCGGTCTCGTCGAGCAGGTCGGCCAGTGCGCCGAGGCGTGGATGGTCGTAGAGATCGGCGACAGTGCTGCCCGGATAACGTTCGCGCAGTGCGGTGACCAATTGGGCGGCCGAAAGCGAGCCGCCGCCGAGATCGAAGAAGTCGGTATCCGGTCCGGTGACCTCGGCGCCGAGAATCGAATCCCACAGCCCGGCAATCCACTGCTCGGTTTCGGTGAGGTCGCCGCGCGCGGTGTCGGGTTCGGAGGTGTTCGGCAGCGGCCACGGCAGGGCATCGCGGTCGACCTTGCCCGAGGTGCGGGTGGGCAGGTCGGCGACGATGGCCAGCCGGGGGACCAGCGGGGCCGGAAGTTGTTCGGCGAGTTGGGCTCTGGCGGCCTTGAGGTCGAAGTCGGGTGCGGTGCCGGTCAGGTAGCCGACGAGGATCTTATTGCCCGCCTTGGTGGTTCGGATCGCGGCCGCGGCACCGGTGACGCCGGGTAGGTGCTGTAGGGCGCTATCGAGTTCGCCGAGTTCGATGCGGCGGCCGCCGAGTTTGATCTGATCGTCGGCGCGGCCGAGAAAGACCAGCCCCGCGCTGTCGTTGCGGACCAGATCGCCGCTGCGGTAGGCGCGGTCCCAGCCGAGTGACGGTAGGGGAGCGTACTTTTCGGCGTCTTTGGCGGGATCGAGGTAGCGGGCCAGGCCGACACCGCCGATAACGAGCTCGCCGGATTCGCCCTCGCCCACCGGATTTCCGGCGGCATCGACAACGGCCAGGTCCCAGCCGTCCAGCGGGAGTCCGATCCGGACCGGGAAGCCACCGTCCAGCAGCGCGGCACAGGCGACAACGGTTGCTTCGGTGGGGCCGTAGGTATTCCAGACCTCGCGCTCGGAATCGGTATCCGATTCCGGGTGTTCGCGGGGCTCCGCGTGGTCCGCTACCACTTCGCCGCTCTTCGCCCGCGCCGAGTGTTTTCCGGCAAGACGTTCGGCGAGTTCGGGCGGCACGGCCTCACCGCCGAAGATCAGCAGCCGGACCGGGTCGAGCGCCTCGGCGGGCCAGGTCGCCGCAAGGGTGGGCACCGTCGAGACGATGCTGATTTCGCGACGGACCAGCCAGGGACCGAGATCCGCACCGGTGCGGACCAGGGCGCGCGGCGCGGGCACCAGGCAGGCGCCGTTGCGCCAGGCCAGCCACATTTCCTCGCAGGAGGCGTCGAAGGCGACCGAGAGTCCGGCCAGGACCCGGTCGCCCGGACCGATCGGAGCATTCGGAAGGAACAGGCGCGCTTCCGCATCGACGAACGCGGCGGCATTGCGGTGGGTGACGGCGACGCCCTTCGGGGTGCCGGTGGATCCGGAGGTGAAGATGATCCAGGCGTCGTCGGTCGGGGTTGGGCGAATGGTCGAAGCCACGGCGGTCGGTTCGGACCGTTCGACGGCGGCCACGGTCGGTTCGACGCCTTCGGCGGTCACGATCGCGGTGACGCGGGCCGCACCGAAGACGAGTCGGGCGCGTTCCTCCGGATCATCGGCGTCCACCGGGACGTAGGCCGCACCGGCAAAAAGAATGGCCAGAATCGTGACATAAAGCTCATGGGTGCCGGACGGCATGCGCACCCCGACGCGGTCGCCGGGGCACACACCTGCCGCGGTCAAGCGCATGACGCCGGTGTCGATCTCGGCCAGCAATTCGGTGTAGCTGAGCACCACCTGACCGTCATCGATCGCGGGGGCTTCCGGATGGGCCGCCGCGGTGCTGTTCAGGATGTCGACAAGGGTCCTGGCCTGCGGCGCGGATGTGCCACGCAGCAAGGGGCCGGGCGCGCGGAGCCCGTTCGCCGGGTCCGTGCCCGCCGCGGTGTCGACCTGCGGCTGCAGCATCACGTCCTGCCCGCCTCTCATAGACCTGCCTAGCGCTTCCTCGTTGTTGTCGCACAGTTGGGTTACCAGTGAGCAAACTCCACGGTGATCAACTGTCAACGGTACCTGCGGCTGCTGTGCGCTCGGCCGGTGGCGACCGGCCGGGCGCATCACGCGGCCGAGGCGGCCGTGCCGATGCCGAGTATGGCGAGAATGGCCGCGCTGATCTGCTCGAGCCGATCGCGAACCTGGGGGCGGCGCAACATCGCAACTGCCCGTGACGCGAGCACCGCGAGCAGGATCATCTCGACGGCGGCAATGGAGCATTCGATGGCGCCGAGTGTGAGGGTGTTCAGGAAGGTGACATCGGTGAGGAATTGCGGCAGCACCGCCAGATAGAACAATCCGACCTTCGGGTTGAACATGCACGACACCAGGCCCGCGGCGAATGCCGAGCGAATCGAGGTCGGGGCCTGCGCACCCGAGGGCTCCGACGCCGCGGCGGTGCTGGCCCCGCGCTGCTTGCGGTGTTCGATCAGCGCTCGAATTCCTAAGTACAGCAAATAGATTCCGCCGATGACCTTGAGCGTCCGGTAGGCCGTCGCGGACTGTTCGAGCAGCGCCGCGACGCCCGCCGCGACCACCACCGCCCATCCGATCCCGCCCACTGCCGAGCCGATCGCCGCGGCGATGCCGGGGCGCGCGTCCACGATCGAGAATCGCAGTACCAAGAAAGAATCCGGGCCAGGCGTGATCGATAGCAGAATGCACAGGCCGACAAAGCTGAGCAGCAGCGAAAGCGTCACCGATCGATCAGACCGCACATTATTCAGCATTGCAAGGTTATTTATTCAACTGCATGTGTATGCAGCGATGGCTTGCTTGACAGGCGGTGCGGCATCTGCCAATCTCGCCTCGTGTCATGAGTACCAGCGTCAAGCCCCGGCTAGCTGGTCGGCAACCCTCCTCCGCGGCGGGGTGCTCCGGGTGACGACAGGGCCGCAGCCTGACCGGGTGCGGCAAGCGCGGACTCGGATGATCACCAGATTTCGGGTCCCATAGCCGATGGGATTTTGTAATGACCGCTGCGATCGATCACAGCTGTGCCGCCCTCGCCCGGGTCTGCGGCGACGACCTCCAGGTGCCGCTCGTACAGGGCGGAACGACCACCTACGCGAACTTCGATTACGCCGCGAGCGCACCGGCATTGGCGCAGGTCACCGACCGGGTGCAGCAGCTGCTGCCGCACTACGCGAGTGTGCACCGCGGTGCCGGTTACGCCTCGCGGATCTCCACCGAGTGCTACGAGGCCGCGCGCGGTTCGGTCACCCGCTTCCTCGATGCCGCCGACGACCAGGTCGTGGTGTTCACTCGTAACACCACCGATTCGCTGAATCTGCTCGCCGCCTGCGTGCCCGGCGATACCGTGGTGCTGGATATAGAACATCATGCGAACTTCCTGCCCTGGACCCGGCGCGGGCGCCGCGTCGTCAAGGCGGCGGCGGCCGTCGAGGAGACCATTCGTCAGCTGATCGCCGAATTGTGCAGTAGGCCAGCCGCATTGCTCGCGGTCACGGGCGCGTCGAATGTGACCGGTGAGGTGCTGCCGCTGGAGCGCCTGGCCACCATCGCGCACCAATGTGGTGCCCGCATTCTGGTCGATGCCGCACAGCTGGCGCCGCATCGTCGAATCAGCCTGCGCGACACCGGAATCGACTATCTCGCTTTTTCCGGCCATAAGCTCTACGCACCGTTCGGCGCGGGCGTACTTGTCGGACGTCGGGATTGGCTCGACGCCGCCGAACCGTATCTGGCGGGCGGCGGGGCGGTCCGTGAGGTCACCACTACCAAGGCGGAATGGGCATCCGCGCCGCAGCGCCATGAGGCCGGTTCGCCGAATGTCCTCGGCGCGGCCGCACTCGCCGCCGCATGTGACGCACTGTGCGCGATCGATCCGAAAACCCTTGCCGCGCATGAGCGATGGCTCGCCGACCGCCTGCGCACCGGCCTGTCCGCGATCCCGGGGGTCAACCTGCTGCGCATCTGGGACGACAGCCCGGACACCGTCGGCATTGTCGCCTTCACCCTGGACGGATTCATCCCCGGCCACGTCGCGGCCTACCTTTCCGCTGAACACGGCATCGGCATTCGCGACGGCCGCTTTTGCGCCCATCCGCTGCTCGCGCGCCTCGGTCTCGACGGTGCGCTACGTGCAAGCATCGGGGTCGGCACCAGCTCCGCCGATGTGGACCGGCTGGTCGAGGCCATCGCAACCCTGGTCACCGAGGGGGCGACGTGGAATTACGCCAGCACCGACGGCCATTGGAATCCGACACCCGAGACCCGTCCCTTCGCCCGCCCCGACTCCACCGACGGCACCTCGCCCTGCTCGATCGGCTAGCGGGTGTGCTGCCGAGCGCGAGCAGTGCGCCCGTGAGCAGGCCGCCGATGTCGAGGGCGAGCCCGAAGACGTCCGCCGGGACACTCGACGGGTGTTCCGTCAGAGGGTGTATTCGAGTGTGAGGACTTCCCGCTGCGCTTCCTCGGCGCGGCCGGAGATGCCGGTGAGTTCACCTGTCCCCGAACCCGGGATGATAGTGCCGAACGTGCGCTGTGCGGTGCCCTCGGCCGAGCCCCCATGCTGGATGACAAAGGTGCCCCGGCGTCCGTCCAAGATTCCCTCGACGCGTTCGCTGGCCACATATCCGGCGCCGTCGCGGCCTTGCGCGGTAAGCACGTCGACGACACCGGAGCCCTCGACCACACCGTGGTAGCGCTTGCGGATGCGGACCCGGGTCAGCTTGGGCCCCTCGGCGGGCTCGTCGTAGACGTTCTCCTCGAACTCGATGATCTCGAAATGCGCTTCGACAGTGCGGGTTCGCTGTTGATCGCCCATCAGTAGTTCAGGGTTCCGCGGTGCGGATCCCTTGTCCCCTTTCGATTCGCTAGACCGCGAGACGCGCGAGGGCGCCGATTTCCAATGCCGCCCAGACCGCGCCATCCGGGCCCAGGGTGATGCCGTGTGGTTCCGACTGCGCGTTCGGCAGCTCGTGCACCGTGATCGCGCCGTCGATGGTGATCGCGCCGATGCGGTTCGCGCCCCACTCGGTGAACCAGAGGGTGCCGTCGTTGCCGGCGATGATGGCATGCGGCCGGGCGGTTCGGTCGGGCAGCGGGAATTCCGTGATCACACCGTCGGTATCGATGCGGCCGATCTGACCGGCGCCGATCTCCACGAACCAGACTGCGCCGTCCGGTGCGGCGGTGATGCCGACGGGCGCGGCGCCCTCGGTCGGCAGCGGGTGGAGGGTGATCGTCGGATTCGCGTCCGCCGATATGCGGCCGATCGCGTTGCCGGCGTTGAGGGTGAACCACAGTGCGCCATCGGCGCCGGCGGTGATCGCGGCGGGAATCGAGCCCAGGGCCGGGAGTGGGAACTCGGTCACCTGACCCTGTGGAGCGATTCTGCCGATCCTGTCGGAGTTGGTCTCGGTGAACCATAGGGCGCCGTCGGAACCTGCGGCGATGCCGAATGGTCCGCACTCGGAGGTGGGCAGTGCGAACTCCCGCACCGAGCCGCCGGCGGTCACCCGGCCGATCCGGTGTGCCCGGTGTTCGGTGAACCACATCGCATCGTCGGGTCCAGCGGTGATGATTGTCGGGCCGCAGTCGGGGTCGAGTTGGTGGATCGTGGGCTGCTGGCCAGGGACCAAGCGCCCGATCCGGCCGCTGTGGACCAGCGTGTACCACAATGCGCCGTCGGGACCCGTGGCGATCGCGTACGGGCCCTCGTCGGGAGCGGACACCGGATATTCTGCGACGGTCGTCATCGGCCGCCCTTCCCGCGATGCTCGGCGGCGATGCGCTCGATGTCGGCCGGGGTGCCCGTCATGATCGTGCGGGCGTGCTCGGTCACCAGCTCGACCGGCCAATCCCACCAGGCGGCATGCAGCAGGCGATCGACGTCGGCAGGGTCGAAACGGCGCCGGATCGGCGTGGCCGGGTTGCCGCCCACGATGGTGTAGGGCGGCACATCGGCAGTGACCAGCGCCTCGGCGGCGATGATCGCACCGTCACCGATACGCACCCCGGGCAGCACGGTCGCGTCGTAACCGAACCACACATCGTTGCCGACGACGGTGTCGCCCCGGCTGGGCATACCGGTGACGACATCCAGAGTCTGTTCGGCCCAGCGGCCGCCGAACATCGTGAACGGGAACGTCGAGACACCCATCGTCGGGTGTTCGGCACCGGCCATCAGGAACCGGGTCCCGGCCGCGATGGCGCAGTACTTGCCGATGATCAGCCGCTCCGGCCCGTAGGCGTAGAGCACGTTGCGCTGCTCGAAATCGGTCGCGCCGTCGGGATCGTCGAAGTAGGTGTAGTCACCCACAACGATCTTCGGCGAGCGGATCAGCGGCTTCAGAAACACTACGCGGTCATGAGCGGGCAGCGGGTGCACAGCCATCGGGTCGGGCGGCAAAACCGAAAGTCCTTTCCTCATACCGCCGCTGCAGGGCAGCGGCGCAGCTATTATGCATGCACGTCAGGCCGGGGCGGCCTCGGGCTTGCGCCCACTGGGCGTGGGGCAGATCCGCTCGCCTGCAACCGATACGCTGGTCACGAGGTCTCCGCTATTCGGGTGATGTTTGGTCGCTGAACCTTTACGGGAACCTCACCTGCATCAGGTCATCGACACACCCACGCAGGCAACACCTTTCAACTCGCCAACACAGCGAACTCCGTAGGGCTATGCACACCGCCACTACTTCGAAGCATTAGCCGTTCCGACTTCGCTGAGTTCACCCAGCCATGTGCGACCCCCCGGATACTGACGGACCCATCTGGCATGGTGATCGTTGCGGACCTTCGGGATTCGGCTGGCCCGCTTCGGTGTCGAGCATCGGTAGGCGGCAACGGCGTCACAACCACTTATGCCTGGCGGATGGTCGCTGGCTCGATCTATAGCGTTGCCGCGCAGCTGAATCCGCCGGCCGCGCTCAGTCTTCGAGCGAGGTCGGGCGGTAGTACCGGCCGCGGTAGTAGAGCAGGGGAGCGGCGCTGGGCTGTTCGTCGGTATTGTCGTGGACCCGGGTGACCAGGCTGACGACGAAGGTGTGATCACCGATGGGGATGAGCTGTTGGATGGTGGCGCGGATCCAGATGGGGGTGCCGTGCAGCACGGGCTCGCCGGTGTCCAGGGTGGTCCACAGGGAGCGGTCGCTGAAGCGTTGGTCGGCGGTGCGGGCGAAGCGTTTGGCCAGATGGTGCTGATGTTCGCCGAGGAAATGGATCACCACGGAATCGGCCGACTGCAACGCCGTCAGGCTCGACGAGGTGTGGGCGATATTGAAAGAGACCAGTGGGGGCTCCAGGGACAGCGATGCGAAGGAGGTCGCGGTGAAGCCGACCGGACCATTCGCGGAGCCCAGCGTGACAACGGTGACGCCCGCGGGATAGTGCCGCATGGAGGCGCGGTACAGCTCAGCGGTGATACCGCTCAGGTCATCGGGAATCTGGATGTCTGTGGCGGGGGGTTGAGCTTCGGTCACAGCTCTACCTCGCTAGCGCCCAGCTCCGCTGCGACCGTAGGTGCTGTGTTGATGGTTCGCTCGTTCCGCTCGCTCACATGACGAAACTACGCCGGGTTTGTCGGTAATGGACCGTCGCACGGTTGTTGGATTGATCTCCATTCCGCGGTCCGCGCTGTTGCGGGGCGGGTGCGGGAATTCAATTCACGTCGATCGGAAGCCCGGCGGTAATGCGCACGAGTTCGCGAAACGTGGTGCGGAACACGGTATTTGGATGACCGCCCGCGGCCCAGATCTCCCGGTAAGCGGACAGCGCGTTATCCACCCAGGTCGGCAGGTTGGTGGGATGGCCGACCGGTGCGATGCCGCCGATGGGCTGACCGGTCACCTCCTGCACCAGTTCGGCGGGTGCCCGGGTGAGCTTGCCTTCGAGCCGTTCGCCGGTGCGCCGCAGATCGACCTGGTGTGCGCCGGAGACCAACAGCAGCACCGGATCATCGTCCAGGAGGAAGACCAGTGATTTCGTGATGGCGCCCACATCGACGCCTAGTGCCCGTGCCGCATCGGCGGCGGTGGGCGTGGGGGCGGGCTGAGTGATGATGACACCGTGGTGGCCGCGCGCGATCAAGGTATCTGCGACCCGGCATGCGACTGGTGGAAGCGACATGCGCATGGAACCAGAGTAGAGCTATTGCAGGCCGTACGCGGGTCGAGTTCGTCGGTCAATATTCCGGATAGCCCCCGGTGGGCCCCAGCATCTGGTAGATCCGGCCGTGCACGACCCGTGCCAGCTCGGTCACGCTGCGCTGTGTGACCCGTTCGTGCACAACCGAATCGAAGGCACGATCGAGATCGGACTGGGAGAGCGCGAGCAACTCGACATCCGCCTTGGCCAGCAGCGCATCTCGATCCGGGTAGGGGCGGGCATCGGCGAGCGTGGTCGCCCAGGTGACATTGCAGCAGACCTCGAACAGCGCATGTACAGCGCGAGCGCGAGCCATGCCATTGAAGCGGTCCAGCCCTATTCCTTGATGCATCAGCATGATGGCCTCCGAGCCCGATGATGCGGGTTTGCTGACTCAACCATGATGCGGTCGATGCCGATGTGAAAACCAGTGCCCGGCACCGATTTTGCACAGCATTTACACGTGGCACGGACTGGTCGGCTGCCCTGCTTACACCTGCTTTACGCTGGAAGAATGACTGATTGGCAGGCTTTCACCGTTGAAACCAAGGATCACATCGCGCAGGTCACCCTGACCGGCCCCGGCAAGGGCAATGCCATGGGTCCGGACTTCTGGCGGGAGTTGCCGGAGGTCTTCCGCGGACTGGACGCCGATCCCGAGATTCGCGCCATTGTGCTCACCGGTTCCGGAAAACATTTCTCCTACGGACTCGACCTGCCCGCGATGGCCGGCACGTTCGGTCCACTGATGGCGGATAAGGCCCTGGCCGCGCCGCGCACCGACTTCCTCTACGAGGTGCGCCGGATGCAGGCCGCGGTGACCGCGGTGGCCGATTGCCGCAAGCCGGTCATCGCCGCGGTCTCCGGCTGGTGTATCGGCGGTGGGCTGGACCTCATCGCCGCCGCCGATATCCGCTACGCCAGCGCGGACGCGAAGTTCAGCCTGCGCGAGGCGAAGGTCGCGATCGTCGCCGATATCGGATCGCTGCACCGGCTGCCCGGCATTATCGGCGAGGGCCATCTGCGCGAACTCGCCTATACCGGTAAAGATATCGACGCGGCGCGTGCCGAGAAGATCGGCCTGGTCAACGACGTATTCGCCGATCAGGAGGCGGTGCTGGACGCGGCGCACGCCAGCGCGCGCGAGATCGCCGCGAATCCGCCGCTGGTGGTGCAGGGCGCGAAGGATGTGCTTGAGCAGCGCACCAAGGATCAGGTGGCCGCCGGGCTGCGCTATGTCTCCGCGTGGAACTCCGCATTCCTGCCGTCCGAGGACCTGACCGAGGCCATCCAGTCGGTATTCGAGAAGCGAGCCCCGGAGTTCAAGGGCCGGTAAAGGCCGCTTAATCGCTTGCCCTAATCGTTGTGTCGCGCACATACTTGTATCACGCAACTAATTGATTGGCGCAAGTAAAGGTGAGTCGAGTGGATGAGGACAAGCTGTCGGTCGAGGCGATAGCGATTCAGCTCACTCGGCTGCAACGGATCCGGGAACGGACCGCGGCGCAATTGCGCAGCAAGGATGGCGTGGATCCGGCGGCCTTCGCGATTCTGTTCCGGCTGCTCTGTGACGGGCCGATGCGCTCGGGTGCACTCGCCGAGGCGGTGCATTCGGATGCTTCGACGATCAGTCGGCACGTCGCCCATCTGGTCGAGCGGCAGCTGGTCGAGCGGCAGGCCGATCGCAGCGACGGCCGGGCCACCGTGCTGGTCGTCACCGAGCGCGGTCGGGAGGCCGCCGAGCGGATCCGCAGGCGGCGGCACGAAAACCTGACCCGGGTGATGGCGGCTTGGACGTCACAGGACCGGGCCACGTTCGCCGGGCTGCTGCGGCACTTCGTCGACGACTACGAGCAGGCCAAGCCCGCCATGCTCGCGGCCATCCGCCAGGACCAGAACATGTACGACCTCGAGACGGAGAACGATTCGTGACCGAACCGGCCACCGTGGCGGAAACCACGGGTTTCACCCATAGGCAGATCCTGACCATCATGAGTGGTCTGCTGCTCGGCATGCTGCTCGGGGCATTGGATCAGACGATCGTCTCCACCGCGATCCGCACCATCGCCGACCAGCTCAACGGCTATTCGATGCAGGCATGGGCGACCACCGCTTACCTGATCACCGCGACGCTCGCGACACCGCTGTACGGCAAGTTGTCCGATATGTTCGGCCGCAAGCCCTTCTACCTGGCGGCCATCTCGATCTTCGTGGTCGGTTCGGTGCTGTGCACGATGGCGCAGTCGATGTACCAGCTGGCGGCATTCCGCGCATTCCAGGGACTCGGTGCGGGCGGCCTGATGTCGCTGGCGCTGACCATCCTCGGCGATATCGTCAGCCCACGGGAACGCGCCAAGTATCAGGGCTACTTCCTCGCGGTATTCGGCACCTCCAGCGTGATCGGCCCGGTGCTCGGCGGTGTGCTGGCCGGACAGGACAGCATCCTCGGGATCAGCGGCTGGCGCTGGGTCTTCCTCGTCAACGTGCCGATCGGCCTGATCGCGCTCGGCGTCGTCGCCAGGGTGCTCGAGCTGCCGAAGCGGCCGCATTCCACCGACCGGGTCGACTGGTGGGGTGTGCTCGTGCTGGCGATCGGACTGGTTCCGCTGCTCGTCGTTGCCGAGCAGGGGCGCGAATGGGGTTGGGGCAGTGGGCGATCCATCCTCTGTTATGTGATCGGTGTGCTCGGTGTCATCGGGTTCGTGCTGGTCGAGCAGACTATGAAGGATAAGGCGCTGATTCCGCTGCGGATGTTCGCCAATAAGACCTTCGCGCTCGGCGTGGTGATCTCGGTAGTGGTCGGCTCGGCGATGTTCGGCGGTATTTCGCTGCTGCCGCAATACCTGCAGGTGGTGCGCGGCTCCAGTCCGACGCTGGCGGGTCTGCAGATGTTACCGATGGTGCTCGGGATGATGATCGGCTCGGTCGTATCCGGCCAGCTGATCTCGCGTACCGGTCATTACCGGGTCTTCCCGCTTATCGGCGCGACGATGTTGACGCTGGGCCTGTTCCTACTGCACTTCGTGAATGCCGACACCCCACTGTGGGTCGCGATGATCTTCATGGCCTGCACCGGATTCGGACTCGGCAATCTCATGCAGCCGCTCACCATAGCGGTGCAGAATGCGTTGCCGCCCAAGGATATGGGTGTCTCCACCGCCGCGGCCACGTTCTTCCGGCAGATCGGCGGCACGATGGGTGTCGCGGTATTCCTCTCGATTCTCTTCGCGCAGCTGACGCCGAACATCTCCACCGAGATGAAGTCCGCGGCCACCGATCCGGCGTTCCAGCACGCCGTGGTCGAGGCCGCGCACAGCAGCAATCCCGCCGATGCCGCGCTCGCGAAAGGTCTTCTCGCGCAGGATACTTCGGCCGCAGGCGGGGTGCTGAAGGACAGTTCGATCGTGCAGCAGCTGAGTCCGGAGCTGGCTCGGCCGTTCAAGGTCGGTTTCGCGGAGTCGATGTCGACGGTTTTCCTGTCGGTGACCGGCATGGCGCTGTTCGCATTGATCCTGGTGGTGTTCTGGAAGGAAGTGCCGCTGCGGACGGTCGGCGGTATCGAGGCGGCGGAGGGTGATGCGGCGGCGAACGGTGCTGGGCCGGATGTCGTCGAGCGCACCGGGATGTTGACCGCGGGTGGCCAGGCACTGAGTCCGTCCGAGAATACGGTGGATGCCGTGGGGAGTTCCGCGAGTCGTGTCGGCAGTTCGACGAACGGTGTCGGACCGAAGGCGACTGGATCGGTGTGACCCGGTTGAACTCGCCGCTGCCCAGTTTCCGGGCAGTGGCGGTCCGAGTGGGCGGGGGAAGCTGCCGGCGCCGTGATGTGGACTACGGTCGCATCGTGACGATGTCGTGGAAGCACTGACCATGCGATATGTCCGGGTCCGGCTGCGGCGGCTGCCGTCCGCGATCGGGTATCTGGCGGTCGGTGGCGCGACCTCGGTCTTGGCCATGTTGGCGCTGATAGGTCTGCTCGTCGTGGCGGCGCTGAGTCTGATCGGTGTGGGGATTCCGGCGATTCCCGAGGCGATTCGGTTGATCCGGCCCCTGATGGGAGCCGAACGGCGCAGGGCAGCGCGGCGACTGGGTGCGCCGATCGAGGCGGTATATCGGCCGATGGATGGCGATCTGCGGCAGCAACTCGGGACGGCATTTACCGATCCGGCCAATCGCCGCGATATCGGGTGGCTGCTGCTACATGCGGTGACCGGGATCTATATCGCGATTCTGGCGGTCGCGTTGCCGGTCAGCGCGGTCAATCAGCTGTTGATTCCGGCGTATTGGCGGTTGCTGCCCGCGGGCACGATCGCCAACTACGGTATCACCGTAGACTCGTGGCCGAAGGCAGTGCTGAGCCTGATGCTCGCGGTGCCGGTCGCCGCGGTGGCTCTGCAACTGCCGATGATCGCGGGCTGGCAGGCTGTGGCCGCCCGGACATTGCTGTCGCCCTCGGAGGATGTTCTGCTGGCTGATCGGGTTGCCGCGCTCACCGCGACGAGGGCGGCCGCGCTGGATGCGCACGGTGCCGAACTGCGGCGGATCGAGCGTGATCTGCACGATGGCGCGCAGGCCAGGATCGCCGCGGTGATCATGCAGCTCGGGTTGGCCGATCAACTGCGTGAACAGGATCCGGAAGCCGCGCAGAGCATGGTGCGCAAGGCACAGGACACCGCGACCGTCGCGCTCGCGGAGCTGCGTGATGTGGTGCGCAGTGTCTATCCGCCGGTGCTGTCGGATCGTGGGCTGGCAAGCGCACTGTCGGCGCTCGCCGCGCGCAGTCCCATTCCCGTGGTGCTGGATTCGAGTCGGGTGGGCAGGCTTCCCGCGGCGGTCGAGGCCGCGGCCTATTTCGTCATTGCCGAAGCTTTGACGAATGCCACCAAACACTCTGGAGCCCAGTCCATTTCGATTGTGCTCGGCGGTGTCGCCGAGGTGTTGACGATCGCGATCACCGATGACGGTGTCGGCGGTGCGCGGGAGGTGTACGGCGGTGGGCTGGCCGGCATCCGGCGGCGGGCCGAGGCACTGGACGGGCGGATGGGGCTCACCAGTCCGGTCGGTGGCCCTACTGTGTTGCGGGTGGAGCTGCCGTGCGGGTCATGATCGCCGAGGATGACGCCCTCCTCCGGGAGGGGTTGGTGTTGTTGCTGAACACCGCGGGTATCGATGTGGCCGCGGCCTTCGACAATGCGGACGATTTCCTCGCCGCGGTGGTCGCCGACCGGCCGGATGCGGTGGTCGTCGACATTCGATTGCCGCCGACATTCACCGATGACGGCCTGCGCGCCGCCGTGCGCGCCCGCGAGCTGCATCCCGGCCTGCCGGTGCTCGTGTTGTCGGCGTATGTGGAGGATTCCTACGCCGCCGAACTACTCGGCGACGGTGCCGGTGGCGTCGGCTATCTGCTCAAGGAGCGGGTCGGCAAGGTTGACCGATTCCTCGATTCGCTGCGCCGCGTTGCCGACGGTGGGACCGCGATGGATCCCGAGGTGATCTCGCAATTATTGGTGCGGCGCAAGGCCGATGATCCGTTGGCCGCATTGACCGCCCGGGAGCGGGAGGTGCTCGCATTGATGGCGGAGGGGCACAGCAATGCCACCATCGCCGAGCGGTTGGTGGTCACCGAAGGTGCTGTGCACAAACATATTCGGAATATTTTCGCGAAACTCGGATTGGCGGCCGATGATGTCGGTCATCGCCGTGTGCTCGCGGTGCTCGCATATCTGAACGCGTGACTTCCGCTCGTCCGCCGATCGCCCGAACTGTGTTGTGGTTCAGGCGATCGGCGTTCGATTCAGTCGGCGTGACAGGTCACGTCCGTGGCCGGGAGGGTGCCGTCGCGGAGGTAGGTGTTCACCACATCGTAGGTGCAATTGTTCGGGTAGTTGCCGAAGATCCAGTGGATCGGGACATCCTGCAGGGTGACCATGCGGGATGCGGTCAGATCCCGGTGCATGGCGGACGCCCCCGGATAGGGTGTGCGGGTGTCGCCGGTGGACTGCACGATCAGCGTCGGCACCGAATTGCGCACCCGCGTTGGCGATTCGGCGGGCGGTGCCCAGAACGCACACGATGTCAGATTGTTGACGAAGTCGCCGAATATCGGTTGGCTGGCGCGGGCAGCTTCGATATTGCCCCAGTACCAAGCCGGATCCCTTGGTGCTGCCACGTCGCCGCACATGATGGCGAGCTGTGCCGAATTGTCGCGTGGCTGTGCGTTGAGTATGAAGGCCAGCGCCGAATTCAATTCGGGTGCGAGCTCGACCGTTTTGCCGTCAGCGGCCTCGGCGAGCTGACCTACCGTGGCGGCCAGCGTCGGATACTTTCGCGGGGCGTCCAGTTCGGTGAACAGCAGTACCGGCAGGGTGTGGTCGTCGATGGTGAAGTCGCCGAACCGAATCGGGTCCGCGGCGGAGCGACGGATCAGCTCCAGCACCTTTTCGCGCACCTGTTGGCGGGTTGCGCCCAGGTGATATTCGTCCTCGTGGGCCGCGGTCCAGTCCGCCCACCTATCCAGCGCCGCCTCATTGGCCGGGCCCATATCCTGCATCATGCCGACGGGCCCATACCGATCAGGATCGGCGCTGCTGTCCAATACGATTCGGTCGCTGCGCTCCGGAAACATCTGGGTGAAGACCGCTCCCAGGTAGGTGCCATATGAGGTGCCGAAGTAGCTGACCCGCTCCTCGCCGAGCACGCCGCGGATCACATCCATATCCCGCGCGGTATTGCGTGTGGTGAAGTACCGCAGTCGCTCACCCTCGTCGGTGGCGCAGCGGGTTGCCAGATCGGCCTGTGCGGCAACGGATTCGGCGAAGCTGGTGGCGTCGATACCGGCCGCTTGCAGACCGAAGCCGCGCGGCCAGTGACAGTCGATCGGTGACGAGCGCCCGACCCCGCGCGGGTCTATGCCGATCAGGTCGTAGCGGGCGCGTACGTCGGGGGTCATCGCCGCACCGACATCGACCATGAAATCGAGCCCCTCCCCGCCCGGGCCGCCGGAGTTGGACAGCATCACCCCGTGCCGCCGCACGGGATCGGTCGCGGCCATGCGTGAGATCGCCACGGTAATCGTCTCACCTTGCGGGGCACTGTAATTCAGCGGCACAGTCACATCGGCGCATTGGGCGTGCGCTTGGTCCAGGCGCAAGTTGTCGCACGACTTCCATTGCAGCGGTTGGCTATAGAAGTGCTCCAGGGCCGGACTGTTGGTGTCGGTAGGGGTGGCGCAGGCGAGTCCCGTGCCCGCGAGCAGAGCGGCGAAGCCGGCCTGGACGGCCATCACCATAGTGCGTAGCACTGTCGAACCTCCGGTTCTCGGTCGCATGTTTTCGCTGGTCATCCGCCACAGATGGCGATATCGAATACCTTCTCGACCGCGTCGAATCCCGCTTGACTGTCGGGCAGTTGGTTCGTGCTCACCACTACCGCGGTCCCGTCGGCGGCGACGCCGGTGCGGACTTCGAAGCCGGGGATACTGCCGCCGTGTCCCCAGACTTCCTTGCCGCACGGCACGGGGCGATGGATCAACCCCAATCCGTAACCCTCGCCGGGGCCGCGGTCGAAGGGGACGGTCCGCTGCATCTGCGCGAATTGCGCTGCGGGCAAAAGCCTTCCGCTCAACAATGCGGTGAAGAACCGATTCAGATCCGATCCGGTCGAGATCATCGCGCCTGCCGTGCCCGCCCATGAGGTATTCAAGTCGGTGAAATCTATTCGCTTACCATCGATTTCGTGATAGCCCGACGGATGTGGATCGCGAATTCCGGTGTCGCCGTCGGCCGGAAAGTACGTTGCTCGCAAATCGAGCGGTTCGATGATCCTGTGGGTGATCTCCGCGGCGGGCGGTTGGCCGGTGACGCGTTCGATGAGCATGCCGAGCAGGATGTAGTTGGTGTTGGTGTAGACCGATTTCGCGCCGGGTTCGAAATTCGGCGGCATCGTCATGGCTATGCGGACCAGGTCAGCGGGCGCGAACTGCTGACGGCGGGTCGTCTCCGAGGTGGGGTCCAGCTGATTGCCCGTAGTCTCCATACCGCCCTCGGCGCTGCCATGCCCCAAGTAGTCGGGCACACCGCTGGTGTGCTGGAGCAACTGCCGCACGGTGATCTGGTTGCCGTCGTTGCCACTGCCCTGCACCACACCTGGGAGATACCGTTCCACGGGTGCGTCGAGTTCGATCTTGCCCTCGGCCACCAATTGCAGAATCACCGTCGCCACGAAGGTTTTGGTATTGCTGCCGACCCGCACCTGCGCGTTATCGGCGAACGGTGTACCCGTCCGCAGGTCGCCAACGCCCGCGGTCAGCGTGCGATGCCCGCCCGGACCGTCGATTACCGCCTGCACACCGGGGAAGCCGCTCTTGACCACCTGATCCATTGCGGCGATCAGTTCCTGGGACGGTGCCGAGGCGGTGGGCGTCGCGCATGCCGCAGTGGTCAGGATCGCCATTATCGCGATTCCCGATAATGCGCCCATGCTGGAATGGCGCCGAAATACCTTCATGAGCAGTGATTTCCTCACGTTCTAGCCCGGGAGTCATCGTTGCTCCCTTACGATTCGAGCCTAGAAATCCGGACTGGTCGCGCCCATGACGTGCGCACCCGAATTCCGGGTAGAGCCCACTGGTGTCGATTGGTAGTGCCAGCACTACCAACAACGTTGCGCCGAAACCCCTTGGACATGAAGAAGGTGGCATTGCCCAAGGGAGGTGATCTTCGAGCTCTGGGGTTGGCTGTTATGGATACGCGGTGTCCCTACGGTAAGCGAGATATTCATTCAACCTCGTTTTCAGGACCAGTGAAATGCGAATCCAGTGACGGCGTGCCGTCGATGGTCACACTCGGCATCATTCACAGAGGGGCCCGACGCCGATGACACTCTGCGCGGGACCGGTCGGCGTGCGCAAGGCCATCGACTGTGTCGCGGGCGACGTGGGCGCCCAGGTATCCCAGGCATTGGCTCCAGGAACCACTCTTCGTCTTCGAAGACGGCCGGGACAGAGACGACATGTAGGAAGCGTGCCGGTGCTGGCTGCGGCGGGGTGTTGCAGTCGATACGCGTCATGACCGACAGCTGCGAGATCGTCCACGACAGGCCCCGGCCGCCGAGCCGGTTCACCCAGGGCAGCAGGAACCGGCTCGGCGTTGTTCTACGTTTCGTGCGGAACCTTGAACGGGCTGGTCAATCCGCCGTCCACGGGCAGAACGACGCCGGTGACGTAGCGGGCTTCGTCGGAAGCCAGCCACAGCAGAGCGTTGCTGATGTCTTCGGCGTCGACCCAGGAGATCGGCAGGGCGTGCATGGATTTCATCGCCACGGCGGCCTGATCCGCCGTAGCGCCCTTGATTCCGCCGGTGAACAGCTCGTACACCGCCGGGTTCTGGATCATCGGAGTATCGACATGGCTCGGACAGATCACATTGACGCGGATACGCTTCGGCGCCAACTCGACGGCGAGCACTTTCATGAGCCCGATGAGCCCGTGTTTTGCCGCAGTGTAGTGCGCCAGGTTGGGGAAGGCGATCATGCCGGCCGCCGAGCTGGTGAGAACGATCGATCCGCCCTTGCCCGCGGCGATCATCGACGGTGCTACCGCGCGCACCGTCTTCCACGCGCCGGTCAAGTTGATGTCGATCATCTCCTGCCAGTCGTCCTCGGGCAGCTCGACGGCCGGGCCGTAGCCTGCGATGCCCGCATTGACCGAGACGATGTCGATGGAACCGAAGGTCTGGCAGCCTTTTTCGACCGCCTGGTCGAGTTCCCGGCTGTTTCGCACGTCGACATGAGCGGTGAGGATCTTTCCTCCCACGGCTTCGACGAGCTCAGCGGTGTGCGCAAGATCCTCGGCGGTTGCACCGGCATAGCGCGTCGAAGCCACGTCCCCGCAGATGTCGATCGCAACGATATTGGCGCCCTCTTCGGCCAGTCGCACCGCGTGCGCGCGTCCCTGGCCACGGGCCGCTCCGGTGATGAAAGCGGTCTTCCCGGCTAAACGAGTCATGATTTCGGTGTCCCTCGGTCAGCGGCCGACGCGGGCCGGCAAATGGGCGATCGCATCATTGGCCGCGGCCAGATCCCACAGCAGATCGGCGGTGATGACGCCGGCAACGGATCCGTCGTCGTTGTATCCCACGATCGGCCCATGGAAGATGCCGAACATGAGCGACTCGTTCTCCTGCTTCGGCAGGTGCACGACGCCCGCCGGCTCGTACACATAGCAGTTCGGCCCGATCGGCTCGGCCTCGCCCTCGTAGGCCCAGTTGCCGAAGATGTTGTAGGCCTCGGCGGCGCCGAGGTGACGGTGCAGCGGTGCCTGGGCGCCTTCGGACACATACAGCAGGATCGTGGTCGCGCCACTGGTCTCGTTGATGTTGAGCAATTTGAACGCGGTGCCCGGCATGGGGAAGGGAGTCCACGCAATGTTGTCGAGATTGACCACCCGTGATGCCAGGCTCCCCGTCGGGCCGGTTACCGGGCCCGCGGCCTGACCGAAGATCTCGGCCACCGGCGGATTCTGCGCCGGGTCCAGCCCCGGCCCGTCGTTGGGCACTGCCGGCTGGGCGACGGTCGGTCCCTGATGGGTCTGGGCGTCTGTGGTGAGTGTCATGATTACCCTCTGCTGTGGTTGCTGTCACATGCGGTACCCAAATTGCCCTCGACCCGCAGAAGGTGTCCATGTCCCGTATTGCAACGCTCCTTAGGCATCCCCTAACGGTCCAGACCACCCCCCGTCAGGGATGACCGCGTGGAGTCGCGGCCCGATCTCAATCCGCGAGTACTGAGGTACTTCGTGACCCTCGCCCAAGCCGGCACATACACGCGCGCCGCTGAACTGCTGCACCTGACCACACCGTCGCTGTCTCAGCAGATCCGCAAGCTCGAGCACGACCTCGGCGTCGAACTCATTGAGCGCGACCACCGCGGTGCCCGGCTGACCGAGGCCGGTGCCGAGTTCCTGCCGTTGGCGACGAACCTGCTGTCCGTGCACGACCACGCGGTTGGGGCGATTCGACAGCGCATCCGCGCAGACCACCGAAAAATACGGATCGGATTCTTCGCCACCGTCGCCGGCCCGCGGACCCATCCGATCCTGAACGCGCTGCGCGCATACCTGCCAGGAGTGGAGATCGAGCTCGTGCAGGTTGCCTGGGGACAGCAGGTCTCCGCTGTGCGCGACGGCCACGTGGACGCTATGTTCGCGCGCCCACCCCTGGACGCGGCGGGCCTGCGCACCCATTCCGTCTTCACCGAAAAACGTGTCCTCGCCATGTCCGTCGAACACCCGCTCGCGAGCAGAGACGAACTCGAACTCGCCGACCTAGCCGGAGTTGTACAGGTGGACACCGACAATGTGCCCGAGGAATGGCGGCGATGGTGGGCGATCGACCCCCGCCCGGATGGCACACCGGTCACCTACGGGCCACTGGTCCACGGCGTCGAAGAAATGCTCGAAGTCGTCGCGAACAGTAACGCCGTGGTCATCACTGCGGAAAGCCTCGTCACCGCCTTTTCCCGCAAGGACATCGTGTTCCGACCGATAGTCGACATCGAACCGACACGTATCGTTCTCGTCGCACCCGAAACACAACGACTGACAACGCACATGCTCATTCGCGCGGTCGACGAGTCGCGGTGAACAGGTGTAGCGGTCCCGCAGCTTCCGCCGCATCAACGGCTACCTGCGGGACCGGGACGCCACGTCAGTAGGCGGAATCACCCATCTGTTCGCTGCTCGTGCCGGTTCAACCGCACGAGCAGCAGAGGCGGCGAGGTCACATCACGCGACGGCGGTCCCCTCGAGCTCGACCATCTGGCCGGGGATCGCCAACCGTGTCACCCCGAGCATCGTGGTGGTCGGTGCCACCCCGGCGGCGCCCAACCGCGACGCCAGCACGCCGTAATGCGGGAACAGCAGATCGACGTCGGTGGTGTAGACGTTGAGCCGGACGAGGTTCGCGAGGGACATGCCGGCCTCGCGGAGCACGGCCTCCAGGTTGTCGAGGCTCAGCGCCAACTGTGCGGCCATGTCACCGTCATGCTGGGGCTTGCCGTCGCCGTTCATCGCGGTCTGCCCGGAGCAGTACAGGGTCCGGGTGTGCCCGGAGACGATCTCACCCTGGTTGAATCCCATCTCCACCGACCACGTCACCGGGTTGACCGCTGTTCGTTGCACTGCCACATCAGCTCCATTCGATTCATCGAGATTCCGTACGTCCATGAGCCTCTCAACAAATCACGACATCTTGTGTCGTGTATTTCGGTAGAGTTTTCGTATGCGCGCCGACCGGTTGGTCTCGATGGTGCTGCTGCTGCGTCAGCGCGGTCGGCTGTCCGCGGAAACGCTCGCCCGCGAGCTGGAGGTATCCACCCGCACCGTGCTGCGCGACATCGAGGCGCTGTCCGCGGCCGGCGTCCCGGTCTACGCCGAACGCGGCAGGCACGGCGGTTTCGCGTTGTTGCCCGGTTTCCAGACCGAGCTCACCGGGCTGAATCACGACGAGGCGCTTGCCCTGCTGGTCGCCGGATCACGGCGCGGCGCACAGGTGTTCGGCCTCGGCTCGGCGCTCGCTTCGGCCATGCTCAAAGTGGTTGACGCGCTGCCGGAAAGCCATCGGGCCACCGCAAGCGACGTGGCCCAGCGATTGCTCATCGACCCGGAGGTCGACCTCCTGTCGCGTCGGCTGGTCGCTGAGGAGGTGCCCGAAACCATAGTGACCGAGATCCGGCGCGCGGTGTTCGCCGGACACAAGCTGCGCATCCACTACGCGGCTGCGGACGACACCCCGAAGTGGCGCACGGTGGACCCGATCGGCCTGGTCACCGTGCGCGACCAGGGCTACTTGCTGGCTACGAGGTCTGGCGCGGACCGCACCTACCGGCTGTCGCGGGTGTTGGCCGCCGAGGAACTTCCCGAACCCGCACAGCGACCGGACCGGGTCGATCTGGACCGGGCCTGGCAGGAACGCAGCACGCGGTTTCGGACCGGCGGCGACCAGGTCACCGTGTTGGTACGGGTGAACCCGGCACAGCGGGAGGACCTGGTGAGCACCGCACTCGCCGTCTGCGCCGAAGATGCCGACACAGACGGCTGGCTGCGGTTGGAGGTGACCTTCCAAGATTCACGACACGCCGAATGGGCGCTGTGGCAGCTCGCCACGAACGCGGAAGCCCTTGCCCCGCAGTGGTTGCGCACCTCGCTGCACAACCGCGCCGCCGCGATCACCACCTGCTACGGAGAGTCATCCTGAGAGTTGTCAGGGCGTGACTCGGGCCCTGGACCAGTTGCGGGTGACGCGGACGCCGCGCAGCGTTCGTGCGCAAACACATTCGCCGCTACGGGCACTACAGCTTTCACCTGCCCGACCTCGGCGGCAGTCACCGGCCGCTGCGTGATCCGGCCGCACCCGACGAGGACGGCTGAACCCGTGTTCACTCGGCGGGCAGTCTTCGGCATCGGTGTCCGGCTCGCCGATACCCCGTCAGCTCGAGCTGCGCGCGCAGCACACACAGCGGCCGTGTGGCGCGGCTGGTCACCGACGTAGCCGGGCGGCTGCGGCCAGGATCGGGGTGCACACCGCGGTCGCTGCGGCGCCAAATGTGGTGTCGGTGGCCAGGATCCATCGGACGGTCTTCATCGCGAGGGTAAGGACTTCACTGCCGCGTTGGCGCATGTCGGTCTCGAACTGGTTGATGGCGTCGATGAGGGTGGTGTCGCCTGCGGCGGACGCGGTGAGGTGGTTGAGCAGGCCGGCGGCGTCACGGATGGCCGCGCCGGCTCCCATTCCCGCAGTGGGTGGTGTGGCGTGCACAGCGTCGCCGAGCGCGGTGATGCGGCCCGCGGGCCAGGGCGCGAGATCGGCTGCGCGGGTAGAGGCGGCGTTGAAACGGAACCCGGCCACGCTGCGCGGATCAGCCTGGGTGATGACCTCGAGCGTGTGCTCAGCCCAGCCTCGCTTGTGGAACTGGCCGAGCAACGCGGTCTGCAACTCGACGTCACGCAGGTCGCGCAGGGAGTCGGTGGTGGCGGATTCGGGGAACATGGCGCCCCAGATGTAGGTTGGTCCGGTCGTCACGGACATCCGTAGCTCGGGAGCGTCGAGCGCGGCATTGCCGACCGGGTCGAGGAACCCGACGTAGAGCGCCGCTCCGCGCGGGCCGACCGCCAGCCCCGACCGTGGCCTGAGCCGGCGCTGCTCATGGGGGCTGAGGTCGTGCAGGAGGGTGCGGCCGGAGAACCCGATGATGCCCGCCGGGCTGTTGGTCTGGCCTCCCGCCAAGTGACGGGCGACCACTGAGTGGGCGCCGTCCGCGCCGACGACCAGGTCTGCCGAGGCCGGCGCCCGGTCGGTAAACAGCACCCGAGGTGTGCCGTCGTCATCGTGTTCCACGCCGGACACGCGGCAGCCCAGGTGCAGCCGGTCACCGACAGCTTCGGCCAGCAGCATGCGCAGGGTGATCCGGTCGACATCGACACTGGAACTGCCGCTGAGGTCCGGTCCGTGGCCGAGCAGCCGGCCGCGGCGATCCCAGAACGCGTCACGCTCGCGCAGCCGCAGCGCCGAACCCGACGCCAGCAACCGCCGCATGATCCGCGGTTCCACCAGTTCGGTCAGCGCCGACTGCGCCCGCTCGTCCAGGGTGATGTGGTAGCCGCCCGTGGCGGTCACATCGGTGTCACGGTCGAATACCGCCACCTCGAACCCCCGGCGGCGCAGCCCCGCCCCCAGCGCCAGCCCGCCGATCCCACCACCGACCACGATGACACGCATATCCGACCGTCCTTTCGCCACTTGTTCGCCTGACAGAGGCCACACTGACACAGGTAGTGGACACGGAATGGCCACTATTTGGGTCACAATGGAGCATGGCGAAAACCTCGCACCGGGCGTTGCGGTTGCTGTCCCTGCTCGGCTCGGACCGGCGGTGGCCGCTGCGCGAGCTCGCCACCCGGCTCGGGGCCAGCGAACGCACCATCCGCCGCGACATCGAAACCCTGCGCCAGCTCGACTACCCGATCATCACCGTCCACGGCCCCGACGGCGGCTACCAGCTCGGCGACGGGCACACCTTGCCGCCACTGCTGTTCGACCACGATCAGGCCCTCGCGGTCGCGGTGGCCCTGCAGACCGCGCCAAGCACGATGTTCGGCCTCGGAGACGACACGGCGCGGGCCTTGGCCACGCTGCAACAGGTCATGCCCACGGCGCTGCGGGCGTCCATGGAATCCCTGCGCCTGACTCGGCTGCAGAACTATTGGGAGTTCCCCTCACCCCCCATCGACCCGGCCGCGCTCACCGTGGTCGGATCCGCGGTACGCCACCGCCACCTGCTCGTCATCGAGACACTGCGTCCCGATGGCACCCGCCCGGAACCCGGCGACCCCGACTTCCTGCCCGCTCGCCGCGTCGAGCCTTACCACCTGGTCGTCTGGGCCGGTCGGTGGTACCTGGTCGCTTACGACCTCACCGACGACCAATGGCGCGTGCACCGCGTCGACCGACTGCACCCCCGCCCCACCACGCAGCCCTTCACCGCCCGCGAACTCCCCAGCGAAGACCTCGCCCACTTCGTGATGAGAACCTACGACCGCGGCGACACGCCCGCCGCCTGGCAATGCACCGGCACCGCCAAGCTCAATCTGCCCACGCACGTCGTGGCCCGCTGGGCACCAGGCGGCTCCGTCGTCGAACACCTCGACAGCGACCACTGTCGGCTCACCCTTGGCGCCTGGTCTTGGGCCGGTGTCGCGGGCATCCTCGCCACCTTCGACACCGAACTCACCGACCTGCACCCACCCGAACTCGTCCAGGCATGCCGACTCCTCGCACACCGGTGGGCAACAATCACCGATACGGGCGAGAACCCCGACAGCCCCGCATAAATGGTCAGTTGCGCGAGTCCGCCTATCGAAACACGCGGGCCGATCGTCGAAAGTGCTTGTCAAGAGAGCAGTTTCGCCTTCAGCGCCGCGACATCCGAACCGCTCAGCTTCAGGCCGTCACACACATGGTTGTCGAAGCTGCGGTAGCTCCTGTTCACCTTCAATCAGCCGGCTCGCTGTCCGGGCAGCTGTTCTCGCGACTGCGTCCGGCGTGACGAGCGGTCCGGCCGCCGCGCGGCCCGCACCGCCCGCCTCGGTCGCCGGCATCATGACAGACTGGGCCCAGTGAAAGAACGGGGCCCCTACGGCAAAGGCATCGAACGCCGT
Organism: Nocardia sp. NPDC051990; assembly: GCF_040680755.1. Lineage (NCBI taxonomy): Bacteria > Bacillati > Actinomycetota > Actinomycetes > Mycobacteriales > Nocardiaceae > Nocardia > Nocardia sp. NPDC051990. Next base: position 545,788 of record NZ_JBFAXH010000004.1, read on the forward strand.
GAACAAATCCTCGACGCAACACTGCGGACGATCGCCGAACGCGGCTTCCACGCCACGTCGGTCGCCGAACTAGCGGACGCAGTCGGGCTGAGCCAAAGCGGACTGCTGCACTACTTCGGCTCCAAGGAAGCGCTGTTCATCGCTGTCTTGCGCCGGCGTAGCGAGCTCGACATCGCGAGCCTCGGCCCCGACCCGGACCCCAGCACCTATGCCACGATCATCGAGCGCAACACCAAAGTGCCTGGGCTGACCGAACTGTTCACCCACATGCAGGCAGCGGCGGCCGACCACCGCCATCCCGCGCACGAGTTCATGATCGAGCACTACCGGCGCAGCAGCGAGGTCCTGACCAGCATGTTGCAGCAGCTGCAGGACGATGGCGCGATTTCGAGTTCGGCGGATACACGTGCCCTCGCCACGCAGGTCCTCGCGATGACAGACGGCCTGCAATCGCGATGGCTCATCGACCCGACGATCGATATGGCCGCCGAACTCGAAAGCTTCTGGCAAATGCTGATCAGATCGGCCTGATCAACTCCCATTAGGCGACTGTGCAGGTGATAGCGGTGAGTGCGGTGGAAAACTGATCGTTGGTCTGTTCGGTGTTGACGCTGATGGTTGCCGCGGTTCCCTTGGAT
>NZ_JBFAXH010000005.1:0-389573 GCF_040680755.1 Nocardia sp. NPDC051990
CCTGGGCGCGTCGATGCTGCCGTTCATCTGGAACGTCTTCAAGAGCTACCGCTACGGTGAGGTCGTCACCGTGGACGATCCATGGGGCTACGGCAACTCGCTGGAGTGGGCCACCACCTGCCCGCCGCCGCGGCACAACTTCTACGAGCTGCCGCGCATCCGGTCCGAACGACCCGCCTTCGAGCTGCACTACCCGCACATGGTCGAGCGGATGCGGGCTGAGGCGCATGTGGGCTGGGGTTCGGGCAAGCATGCCACCGACGTGCACGAAGGCGCCTTGGCAAAGCACTAGGCGGTGGCCGGACATTCGTCCGTCCGAGCGCGCATAGCGGGAACCCTCCCAGACGAGTGAGCAACTACGTCGCTGGCCGAGAGGTACCCGGCTATGCAGTAGCGTCACCATGATGAGTGTGCACCTGCTGTTCGTCAGTGGGTGCACACTCATTTGTGGGAGAAGCACCGACCGAAGCGTTGCGACATCGGGGTCCAGCACAGCTACGGCACACAACTAACTTGGAGCACCTCAGTTGGCCGACACCACCGTCCTCGTCACCGTCACCGGGCCCGACCGGCCCGGTGTGACCTCCGTGCTGCTCGCGGCGATGTCGCGGCATCACGTGAGCCTGCTGGATGTGGAGCAGGTCGTCATCCGTGGCCGATTGACCCTCGGCGTGCTGGTCACCTGCCCCGGCGATCCGGAGGCGCTGCAGGACGAGCTCGAAGAGGCGATGAATACCGTCGGCATGAATGTCGATGTCGAGGTCGACGCGCAGATCGGCAGGCAGCCGATGTCCACCCATGCGGTCGTCATCCTCGGTGCGCCGGTGACCGCGCACGCATTCAGTTCGGTCTCCCGTCAGCTCGCCGCGCTCGGAGCCAATATCGACACCATCCGCGGCATCGCCGACTATCCGGTGACCGGTATGGAACTCCTGGTCACCGCGACCGATACCGGCCCCGATTCCGATGCTCGGCTGCGCACGGCGCTGGCCGAGGTCGCGGTCGCCGAACAGGTGGATGTCGCGGTGGAGCGGGCCGGACTGGCCCGCCGGGCCAAGCGGCTCATCGTCTTCGATGTCGATTCGACCCTGATCCAGGGCGAGGTGATCGAGATGCTTGCCGCGCACGCGGGGGTGGAGGATCAGGTCCGCGAGGTCACCGAGGCGGCCATGCGCGGCGAAATCGACTTCGCCGAATCGCTGCGTCAGCGGGTGGCGACACTCGAGGGGCTGGACGAATCGGTGATCGAGGAGGTCGCCGACCGGATCGAGCTGACTCCGGGCGCGCGCACGACCATTCGGACCTTGCGCCGCATCGGATTCCGCTGCGGTGTGGTGTCGGGCGGCTTCCGTCAGGTGATCGAACCGCTTGCGCATGAACTGGAATTGGACTTCGTGCAGGCGAATACGCTCGAAGTCGTGGACGGCAAACTGACCGGCCGGGTGGTCGGGGAAATCGTCGACCGTGCCTTCAAGGCCACCGCGCTACGCAAATTCGCGGCGGAGGCAGGGGTGCCGATGGAGCAGACCGTCGCCGTCGGCGACGGCGCCAATGACATCGACATGCTCAATGCGGCCGGACTCGGCGTCGCCTTCAATGCCAAGCCCGCGCTGCGCGAGGTCGCCGACGCGGCCCTGTCGCACCCCTACCTGGACGCCGTGCTGTTCATCCTCGGCGTGACCCGCGACGAGGTGGAGGCCGCCGATGCCCGCGACGGCGGAATCCGCCGCGTCCCGCTCGTCGGCAGCTGAGTGACGGCGGCGCGGTCGGTAGGCTCGCCGGTGGTGTCGCGCCTGCGCGGCGGTTTTCGTTGACGATCGAGGTGGCGTGATGTCGAGTATCCCGGAGGCCGAATTGTCCACGGGTGTTGAGGGATTCCGCATTAGACATGTCGAGCTGGCGCGCGGCTACGGCGGTCTCGGCGATCCCGAAGACCCCGCGATGGTGCAGGCCATGCAGATGGTGCTGCACATTCCCAAGGTCGATCCGCCGCGGCGCAGCGCGCTGCTGGAGGCCGCGGCGGCGGCAACAGTGGCGCTGTGCCTGGATGAGCGAGTCGGGCCCGAAGGGGTCTGGGAGCAGCGGTTCCTGGCCTGGAAGCGGTCGCGGATCCGTAAGGTGGCGCGGCGGGCGCGCGGTGCGCAGTGGCTGGCCGTCAATGAGGTCGACGGGGTGACCGTCGAGGTGGACGGTGCGCAGGCGCGGGCATTCGTGCCAGGACCGGTCGGTGAGGTCGATCCACGGGTCAGGCGGCTGCAGATCAACGGCACGGACCTCGAACATGACGATCCCGGACCCGCGAATCCCGACTTGCCAGTGCTGTGGGTGAATTCGAAACTCGGCATGACGCTCGGCAAGGCCGCGGCCCAGGTCGGTCACGCCAGCATGTTGCTCGCCGGCGCGCTCACCGCGGACGAGGCCCTGCGGTGGTCGCAGCGCGAGTTCCGCTGCGCGGTACGCGAATCCGGACCGCAGCGGTGGGCGCGGCTGTGCGAACAAGTGTCGCGCGGACAGGCGGTCGCGGTGCGCGACGCCGGTTTCACCGAGGTCGCGCCCGGTTCGATAACCGTGATTGCGGTACCCGGACAATCGGGACAACACTGACTGCGCCGACGCCGCGCCCCAGGTGAATTGGCTCACATCATTCACATTGCCAGTCCCACAAGCGATTACGCGATGTAGATGTTTCGCTGTTCGGCATACGGGGATTCACCCGGGCCGATCTGGGGACGTTCGACGCACGAGGACTGTCCGCACGCCACACGCCGGATGCCAGCATGATGACGGCGCTGCTGGCGATACTCGCCGTTTGGGTAGGTTGTTCGATTCCGCTGGCGCTCATCGTCGCGCAGATTTTCCGCTGGACCGACGAGCCGCCGAAGAATCCACCGGGAGTGGTGCGCGCACCGTCTGCGGCGGCGCGTCGTCGCGGCCGAATGGCCACGTCGTGGCTACCGGCCAGGGTCGGTCATACGAACACCGCGCATTTGAGCCAAGATGGAGCCCGTGCCGCAACCGGATCCCGATCTGCTTATCGATTTCACCGACGTGACCATCCGACGCTCGGGTCACACCCTCGTTGGCCCGGTCACCTGGCAGGTCGAGCTCGACGAACGCTGGGTGGTCCTCGGACCCAATGGCGCGGGCAAGACCTCGCTACTCCGCATGGCCGCCGCCGAAGTGCATCCGACCTCGGGCATTGCCCATCTGCTCGGTGAGGTGATCGGTAAAACCGACGTCAACGAGCTACGACCGCGCATCGGCTGGTCCTCGGCCGCGGTGGCCAGCCGGATTCCGCGCGACGAGAAGGTCAGCGATCTGGTGGTCTCCGCCGGTTACGCGGTCCTCGGTCGCTGGCGCGAGCGTTACGACGATATCGATACCGACCGCGCCATCGATATGCTCGAAAGCCTCGGCGCCGAACATCTTTCCGATCGCACCTACGGGACCCTGTCCGAGGGCGAGCGCAAGCGGGTGCTGATCGCCCGCGCCATGATGACCGATCCGGAGCTGCTGCTGCTCGACGAGCCCGCCGCCGGCTTGGATCTGGGCGGTCGTGAGGAGTTGGTGGAACGCCTCGGCGATCTGGCCGCGGATCCCGATTCACCCGCCATGGTGTTGGTGACCCATCATGTCGAGGAGATTCCGCCGGGCTTCACCCACGGTCTGCTGCTGAATGAGGGCGCTGTAGTCGCACAGGGTTTGCTGCCGGATGTGCTCACCGCCGAGAATCTGAGCGAGGCCTTCCGCCAGTCGATTGCGCTGGATCGCGTCGATGGTCGGTACTTCGCGCGGCGCGCGCGGCGCTTGGGGCGGCACCGTTCGCGCTGAGCTGGGTCCAGTGGTCTGGATTACGCCGTAAACCAAACCCGGGTTAGGGTGCAGTCGTGAGCGAGCGTCAGCGAGTGAACCATCAGCACAGTGCGCCATCGCGCACGACGGAGCCGAGCGTCAGCGAGGCGCAGTCGTGAGCGAGACGAAGGACGCACCGCAGCCGATTCTGTCGCCGAAGGACGCGTCGACGGTGATGCTGGTGCGTGACGGTGCCACCGCACCGGAGGTGTTCCTGCAGCGCCGAGTCGGGGCCATGGCCTTCGCCGCTGGTATGACCGTTTTCCCTGGCGGCGGTGTCGATCCGTCGGACGGGACCGCCGATATCGAATGGGCCGGACCTGAACCCGCTTGGTGGGCAGACAAGTTCGGCACCACCGAGTCGAGGGCCAAGGCGCTGGTCGCTGCCGCCGTGCGCGAAACCTTCGAGGAATGCGGGGTGCTGCTGGCCGGGCCGACCGCCGAAACCGTCGTCTCGGATACCACCGGCTATCACGAGGCCCGGGGGCGGTTGGAGCGGCGCGAGGTGTCGCTTGCGACCTTTCTCGCCGAGGAGAAGCTGGTGCTGCGTGCGGATCTGCTGCGGCCGTGGGCGAATTGGATCACCCCGGTGATCGAGCCGCGGCGCTATGACACCCGATTCTTCGTCGCGGTGCTGCCGCAGGGGCAGCGCGCCGACGGCGCCACCTCCGAGGCCGCCGAAGTGCAGTGGCGCACCGCGGCGGAGGAACTCGAGCGCTGGCGCGCGGGTACCGACGTGCTATTGCCGCCGACCTGGTCGCAGCTGGATGCCATTGCCGAATTCGCTTCCACCGCGGAGATTCTGGCCGTCGACCGGGTGATCGAACCGATCATGCCGGTGCTCGCCGGTGACAACGGGCGGCAGGTGCTCCAGTTCCCGGACAACCAGCGATATTTCGCCGGACTGCCGGATACCAGCCGGCTCCGGGGATCCACGCGTCCGTGAGGCAGTAGGTTTCCTGCCATGGCCGAATTCGTGACCCTGGAGTTGCCCGAGGATCCCGCCGTCCGTGGCGTCGCTGTCCTCCGGATCGACCGCCCGCCACTGAACCTGCTGAACGCGCAGCTGGTGTGGGAGGTGGCCGAGGCGGCGGCGGATGTCGCCGCGCGGCCCGGGGTCGCGGCACTGGTCGTCTACGGCGACGAGCGGGTCTTCTGCGCGGGCGACGATATTGCCGAACTCGCCGGTCTCGGCCCGGATCAAGCCGAAGCCATGGCCGCCGGTCTGCAGGCGGCACTGGGCTGCCTGGCCAAGGTGCCCCAGCCCACCGTCGCCGCGATCAGCGGCTACTGCCTCGGCGGTGGCCTGGAACTGGCCCTCGCCGCCGACCGCCGCATCATCGGCGACAACGTCAAACTCGGTCTGCCGCAGGTCAAAGCCGGTCTCATCCCGCTCGCGGGCATTCGCCGCCTGGCACTGCTGATCGGCACCGGCCCCGCCAAAGATCTCGTCTACACCGGCCGTTTCGTCGACGCCGATGAGGCCAGCGCCCTCGGACTGGTCGACGAGGTCGTCGCCCCCGACGATGTCTACACCGCAGCGCTGCGCTGGGCCCAACAGTTCACCGACGGCCCCACCCGCGCCCTCGCCGCTGCCAAGGCAGTCTTCGAAGCAGGCCCGCACGGCCTCGACCGCGCCCGCACCGAATGGACCACCCTCTTCACCACCGAAGACCGCCAGATCGGCACGGAGTCCTATCTGGCCGACGGTCCAGGCTCGGCGGCTTTCGCCGGGCGTTGACAGGCCGGACCGGCTCGATGGCGCCGTTGCTGGACCGAGTCGGTCCGCGCGCGGGCCGCCTGGTGGTTGCGGTGACAGATATTCGGAAGGTGGCGTTCGTCGGGCTTGCGGCCGATCGGCCAGCCGGACCCGATCGCGCGGTGGCTGGACCGCCGGTACATCGGTGTCGAAGTGTCCGGCTGACGGTTCGGGGGCGCCCAGCTTGTCGGTTACTGGACGGTAGCTCAGGATCTGCGTCGCAGCGATCGGATCGGTGGGGATTGGTGCGTCCGAGCGTGGATCGGAACCATAAACAGGAACACGTTCCTGGGTGGCGAGTGGTAGGACTTCCACGGCATTCGATGATGGTGCGTTCGGCTCGAGCCCCAGCTCGCCGGCTGCATCCAATGGGCATCGGGGTGCGCGGCGAGGCCAGTGGGCAGGGCCAGAACCAGAACGAGTCTCGGGGGGACGGAATGGTGGGGCGAAATTGGTTCCTACGCACCGGTCCGCTGCAAACGTGTGGTGGAGGGTTGGCTAGGCTTGCCCACCATGACGGTCCACCCCGATGACCCGGCGCCGAACCCGCACGCCACCGAGGCCGAGGTCGAAGCAGCGCTGAAGGATACGAAGCTCGCTCAGGTGCTCTATCACGACTGGGAAGCCGAGACCTACGACGACAAATGGTCGATCTCCTATGACGAGCGCTGTATCGACTATGCCCGCGGCCGGTTCGATGCCGCGGTCGGGCCCGCGCCGCTGCCGTACGAGCGTGCGCTGGAACTGGGCTGTGGCACCGGCTTCTTCCTGCTGAACCTCATGCAGGGTGGCATCGCGAAGTCCGGTTCGGTCACCGACCTGTCGCCGGGCATGGTGAAGGTCGCGCTGCGCAATGCCGAGCACCTCGGACTCGATGTCGACGGCCGGGTCGCCGACGCCGAGACCATACCGTACGAGGACGACACCTTCGATCTTGTCGTCGGCCACGCGGTGCTGCACCACATCCCGGATGTGGAACTGGCGCTCGAGGAGTGCCTGCGCGTGCTGAAGCCAGGCGGGCGTTTCGTCTTCGCCGGTGAACCGACCACTGCCGGCAACTTCTATGCCCGCTGGCTCGGCCGCATCACCTGGAAGGCCACCACCACGGTGACCAAGCTGCCCGCACTGTCGGGGTGGCGGCGGCCGCAGGCCGAACTGGACGAGTCCTCGCGCGCCGCGGCGCTGGAGGCGGTCGTCGACCTGCACACCTTCGATCCGAGCGACCTCGAGGCCATGGCTCGGCGCGCTGGTGCCACCGAGGTCAAGGCGACCACCGAGGAATTCGCGGCGGCGCTGTGGGGCTGGCCGGTGCGCACCTTCGAGGCGGCCGTGCCGGACGAGAAGCTGACCATGGGCTACCGGATGGCCATGTACCGCGCGTGGCTGCGGCTGAGCTGGCTGGACGAGAACGTCATGCGTCGGGTGGTGCCGCGCCAGTTCTTCTACAACGCCATGATCACCGGCGTGAAGCCGGGCGCTGCCGGCAAGTAGTGAGTTACCGCTTCGGCCGCGAGGATGTCGCCTTCCTCGGCAGCGCGGCGGGTAGCGCCGCGCTGACCGAGGTGGACCGGCTGGAGCTCACTCCCGCGACGCATCTGCGCGATTTGGCGCGGGTGCGTCGCGAATTCGGTGAGCGCTCCGGCGCACTCGTGGAAACTGTGCGCCTGCGCCGTCGCGCCGCCGCCAAACTCATCGACACCGAGCAGTGGTTGTTCACCGATGACGCACTGCAACAGGCGACACCGACGCTGGTGGCCCGCCACCGCGCCGTGCGCCTGTCCGGGCGCGCCGTGCACGATGTAACCTGCTCTATCGGCGCGGAAATCGCCGAGCTGGCTCGCACCTGCCCGTCGGTACTCGGCAGCGATCTCGATGATGTGCGCCTGTCCATGGCCGCACACAACCTCGCCGCATCCCGGAATGTCCTGCTGGCCAAGGCCGATGCTCTCGTCCCGTGCAGCACCGGCACCGTCGTCATCGCCGATCCGGCTCGCCGCGCGGACGGCCGCCGCACCCACGATCCGGCGAAACTGCAACCCCCGCTGCCGGATCTGCTTGCCGCCTATCCCGGCCGCGACCTAGCCGTGAAGTGTGCTCCCGGGCTGGACTTCGACCGCCTGAACTGGCCGGGTGAAGTCGAGGTCGTCTCTCTCGACGGTGCGGTCCGCGAGGCCTGCCTGTGGTCGCCGGGCCTGTCCGACACCGGCGTCACCCGCCGCGCGACCGTTCTCACCGCCCGCGGTGAATCCGTCGCCTACACCGATGCCGCCCCCGACCAGATTCCGGAACAGCCCCCCGGCGAGTGGATCATCGACCCCGACGGCGCCATCGTCCGCGCCGGTCTGGTGCGCCACTACGCCGCCGAACACGGCCTCTGGCAATTGGATCCGCAGATCGCCTACCTGACCGGCAATACCGTCCCCGACGGTGTCCGCGGCTTTCGCATCCTGGACCGCCTGGAATTCCGCGAGAAAACCCTCCGTCAGGAATTGTCCCGACGCAACTGCGGCACTCTGGAAATCCGGGTCCGCGGCCTCGATATCGACCCCGACGCCCTGCGCAAACGCCTCAAACTCCGCGGCACCCACCCCTACACCCTCATCCTCACCCGCCTGTCCCGCACCGCCGCCGCCTTCCTCTGCGCCCCAATCCCACCCGTCCACTAACCGATCCGCACACGGCAGTCGAGAAGGCGAACTGCTCTTAGTGCCGCTGCCGCGAAGGGGGCTACCGCTCGGGCTTGAAGGCGAAGACCTCGCCGATGCGGGTAGCGACGACCACCTCACCCTTGGGGCCGATGGAGGTGCCGGTGGTGGTGCCCTTGGCATTCGGGAGGACGTCGGAGTCGACGGTTGTGCCGGTCTTGGTGTCGAATGTGATCAGGTTGATGCCGTCGCCGATGGCGGCGGCGGTGTAGCCGGTATCGCCCGCGGACTGGACGGGGGTGCCGCGCAGGGTGAGATCCTTGCGCTCCCAGACGATTTCGGCGGCGTCGCCCTTATCACGCAGGGCGAGCAGATGGCCGTCGTCACCGGCCGGGATGATCAGGCCGTCGCTGGAGACCGAGATGCCACCGCGCGGCGCCCAGTCCAGGGGCTGCACCCACTTGGTTCGACCGTTGGCGGCGTCGACCGCGATGAGGCGCTTGGAGTTATCGCCGACATAGACGGTGCTGCCGTCTGCGGACAGTGTCGGGCTGGTCGCGCTGCCCTCGGTGAGTAGGTCCGCGCTCCATTGCTGCTGGATCTTGTTGTCGGCGTAACGCAATGCGACCAGTGCGGCGATCGGCTTGCCCGGCGTCCACAACGTGACGAAGAAGCGACCGCTGGACACCTCGATCGGTGAGATATTGGCGACCGGGCACTGCGGTCCGCCGATCGCGCAGTCGTCGAGCCCCTGCGCCGACGCGGGGCGGGTGAGATTCGGGTACTCGAGGAAATCGGGATCGCCGAGCAGTTGGGTGGTGCTGACGACGCGCTCACCGGTCTGGCGGCTCAGCACGTCCATCTGACCGGACTGGGTGACGGTCAGGATGTTCCCGTCACCGGTGAACTGCACCGAAACCGGTACGCCCGCAACAGGAGTCCGCCAGCGCGGCTGCCCGATCGAGTTGAACGCATTGACCCCGCTGTCATCGCCGACGTAGACGTTGGTGCCACTGTCGACCACCGAGGGCGCGGAGATCGCGTTCGGTCCCAGCGGGTTGCAGAAGCGCTTGCGGCCGGTCGGCATCTGCAGCGAGAGAATGGCGCAGTTGCCGGCGGTCAGGGTGGTAACGAACAACTGTCCGTCCGGGCCGATCGTCACGCCCTCCTCGATCGGCCCGCCGACCGGTCGCGACCAGCTCAACGACACTTTGCGCGAGCCGGTGACCGGGCTGACACCACTGTTGCGGCCGTCGTTGTGTGCCGCGGTCCAGCCTTTGCCCGATCCAACGGTGATGTCGTCGACGTCGGTGCCGCAGCCTGTCAATGCCAGTGCGCCGATCGCCGCTACGGTCGCCGCCCGCAGCCGGGACACGCGCGCCGGATTGGCCAGTACGCCGCCGCTTCGCACCTGCTGCACTCCTGTCGTCGTCGCCCGCTCGGGACGTGACCGAAAGCGTGTCGTCCCCCGGTACGCGCACCACCCAAGTCGGGTTGCCCGCGTGGAGGTTCGCCGCCGCCGTCGGCGGCGCAGCAGTCACTGTACGGGAGGGTCGGTCGACGTTGTACGGGTCCCGGCGGTGTTTTCCGAAGGGATTAAGCTCTAGCCGTCGCGACCGGGACGGTCGCCATGGCAGGACCACGACAGGAGATGAGTTCGTGACGAGCATGTGGGGCGCACCGTTGCGCTCGCGGTGGCGCGGCTCGCGCCGCCGGGATCCGCAGCAGGCGCGATTTCTGACGCTGGCGTCGCTGCGCTGGGTCCTCGCGAACAAGGCGTACACGCCTTGGTACCTGGTGCGGTACTACCGGCTGTTCAAATTCAAGGCGGCCAATCCGCATATCGTGCTGCGCGGCATGGTCTTCCTCGGCAAACGGGTCGAAATCCACGCGACCCCCGAACTGGGGCGGATGGAGATCGGCCGCTGGGTCCATATCGGCGACGGCAATGCCATTCGCTGCCACGAGGGCTCGCTGCGCATCGGCGACAAGGTCGTCTTCGGCAAGGACAATGTGGTCAACACCTACCTCGATATCGAGATCGGTGAATCCACGCTGGTCGCGGACTGGTGCTACATCTGCGACTTCGATCACCGCATGGACGACATCACCATGCCGATCAAGGACCAGGGCATCGTCAAGAGCCCGGTCCGCATCGGCCCGGATACCTGGATCGCCGCCAAGGTGACCGTGCTGCGCGAAACCCGCATCGGCCGCGGCTGCGTCCTCGGTGCGCATGCGGTGGTCAAGGGCGAGATCCCGGACTACAGCATCGCCGTCGGCGCGCCCGCCAAGGTCGTCAAGAATCGCAAGGCGACCTGGGAGGCCGGTGCCGAGGAGCGCGCCAAATACATTGCCGCGCTGGAAGATATCGAGCGCAAGAAGAACGGCGCCACGCAGTCGGCATGAGCGAACGCAGTGAGCGAACAGACAACACAGCCGCCCGAGCGGTCATGCCGGAGCCGAGCGCCAGCGAGGCGTAGGCATGAGCGCCACCGACCCGGGATCCGGCTTGGACCCAGGGACTCGTGCCATCTCGGACGTCGAGTCGGCCGCTGCGCGTCGGTGCCAGTCGGTACGGTCACGGCATGAACAGGTACGCGGCGCTATTGCGCGGGATCATGCCGACGAACCCCAATATGAAGGGGGAGAAGCTGCGCGGGGTGTTCGAGGGGCTCGGATTCGAGAAGGTGGCCACGGTATTGGCCAGTGGCAATGTCGTCTTCCGCACCGCGGATACCGATATCGCGAAGCTGGAAGCCCGCATCCAGGACGCGCTGAACAGCGAACTCGGCATTCCGGGCGGCACCATCGTGCGCACCAACGACGAACTGCGAGACCTGCTCGACACCGATCCATTTCCTGGCCTCACCCACGGTCGCGGCACCTACCTCACCGCGACCTTCCTCAAACAGCCCCCGCCGAATGTCGCCGAAGAGTTGCGCAAGCACACCGAACCTGGCGTCCGGATCGTCGGCTATGACTCCGCTGCCCGCGTCGTCCTCTCGGTTATCGACAACACCGAACCGCGCACCCCGAACTTCATGGCCTGGATGGAGAAGACCTACAGCAAGGAAATCACCACCCGCACCTGGCTCACTATCCAGAAGATCGTCAAGAAGATGGGGAGCTAGGCGCGCTACTTCGGATCGCGTTCGGGGAGTGGGCGTTCCACGATGGTGGGACGGCCGAGGGGGTTGCGGACGCGGCGTTTGGCCGAGGAGTAGACCAGGGCGGTTTCGGCGGCCACGACATCCCAGGCGAAGTCGGCGGTGAGCCGTTCCCGCGCCGCGTAGGCGCGGTCCTGGGCAGCTGCCGAATCGTCGAGGGTGGCGCGCACGGCTTCGACGATGCCGTCCACATCGGCCGGTTCGAAGGATGCGCCGGTGACGCCGTCGATGACGGCCTCGCCGAGACCACCCGCGGTGGAGGTGATCAGCGGGGTGCCTGCGGCGGCGGCCTCGAGCGCGACAATGCCGAAGGGTTCGTAGCGGCTCGGCAGCACGATGGCATCGGCACCGTGCAACCAGCCGAGCAGTTCCTCGTGATCGAGCTGACCGGCGAAGGTCACCGCCCGCGCGACCCGATGCACCCTGGCGCGTTCCCGCAGCCATTCGAACTGGGTGCCGATACCGGCGATGGTCAGTGTGGTGCCGGGGTGGGCGCGTCGAATGCGCGGCAGCGCGGCGATCGCGTCCTGCACGCCCTTCTCGTACTCCAGCCGACCGACATAGAGCAGCCGCGGCGGACCGGTGCGCGGTGCACGCGGCCGAAAGGTCCACGCGCCCACATCGATTCCATTGCGGATCACCGTCATCGGAATCCGCTCGGGCCCGTAGAGCCGCTCCACCTCGTCCTGCATGGACGTCGAGCAGGTGATCAGCGCATCCGATTCATTGGCCAGCCACCATTCGACCGAATGCACCTGCTTGTTGACCCGACCCGAGACCCAACCGCTGTGCCGCCCGGCCTCGGTGGCATGGATGGTCGACACCAGCGGCACGTCGTAGTACTCGGCCAGCGCGATCGACGGATGCGCGACCAGCCAATCGTGTGCGTGCACGACATCCGGAACCCAGCCGTCGCCGATGCCGGGCTTGCCGAGCGCGACACCGGCGCGGACCATCGCGTGGCCCATGGCCAGCGTCCAGGCGAGCATGTCCTCGCCGAAGTCGAAGCACGGCGGATCCTCCGCGACCGCGACCACCAGCACGCCCTCGGCGATGAAGGAATGAGTGGGGTGGGTCGAGGAATCGGTGCCGGAGGGGCGGCGGGCGAGCACGACCACTTCGTGACCGGCCGCGGCCAGTTCGACCGCCAGGTGATGCACATGGCGGCCCAACCCACCTACCACAACCGGTGGGTACTCCCACGACACCATCAAGATCTTCATGAATGTCCTTATCAGGCCGAGTCTCGGTCCGCGATCGCCAGTCGCCGGGCGTCCAAACTCGGGAAGAACCCGTCGGCCGCCCCCCATCCTGCCGCCAATTGGCGTGCTTTGGCGACATGTCCCGCACCCATGGCAGCCGCGATTTCCCGCACGGCGTGGGCGTGTCGGTGCGCGCGGTCGCGTGCGTAGCCGGCCGCGGAGTCCTTGCTGACCATGAAGGCCCAGTCACTGGAAACGGTGAGGATGGCCTCGCGCAGCAGCTGATCGGCAACCGGGTCGCGCAGCGCGGCACCGCTGTTCGCGGCCCGTGTTTTATCGACCGTATCGAGGGCGAGCCGGACGATGTCGTCGTTCAGTTCTACCAGATCTTTGACCTGGTCACCGGCCCACACTCGCCAATCCTTACCCGAACCCCAGGACGAATCGGCCAGCGGCACCGGCTCGCCGACGAATCCGCGCGCCCTGGCATCGGCCAACGTGCCGACCGTGACGCCAGCCTCGGGCAATGCCCGCAACACCTGAGCGAGCCACTGCGGACCCTCATGCCACCAGTGCCCGAACAGTTCGGTATCGAATGCGGCGACGACCAGGGCCGGACGCCCGATACGCGTGGATTCGTCGATGAGCCGTTCGCGCACGGTACGCACGAAATCGTCGACATCGCGAACCACCGCCGCGGCCGCCAGCTCCGGGTCGTATGGGGCCTTGTCCGGACCGGCTACCGTTTTGCCGGTGACGCGGGCGGGCTTGAGACCCGTCGCGTGGTCATAGTGATGGAAGTCACGGTAGGCGCTCTGGCCTGGATAGCCGGACTTGGGCGACCAAACCCGGTAGCTCACTTGCAGATCCCGCCCGAAGGCCACCACATCCGATTCCCGAACCGGACGGCCCAGGGTGGTATCGCCGCGCAGTGCCGGTCCATCGACCATGAAATGTGTCACACCCGCGGCCGCGTATCCGGTCTCCATGCCGGGGGTGTAACCGCATTCGGGTGCCCAGATGCCGGTCGGGGTGTGGCCCCAGCGCTGCCTGGCGTCGGCGAGGCCCTCGGTGAGCTGAAAGGCGCGCAGTCGCGGGTGCAGCAGCGGCTGGAACGGATGCGCGAGCGGACCGCCGAGCAGTTCGATGGCCTCGGCGTCGATGAGCTGCCGCCATACCGGTGCCGCGCCGTGGCGCCAGTGCCGTTCGAATTCCGCAAGCCCCGCGGCGGCCAGCCGGTGCTCATGTCTGCCGAGGGTGATATTGCCCGCCATCGCGGCCTCGTCGGCGCGCAGCTGCCAGTTGCCGAGCCAATGATGCATGCCGGCAAGGCAATGCGGATCGTCCAGCTGGGCGGCGAGCACCGGCGTGATGCCGAGGCTGAGCAGATGTGAACGACCTTCCGCGGCAAGGGTTCTCAGCACATCGACGACCGGAAGGTAAGAGGCGGCCCAGGATTGGTAGAGCCATTCCTCGCCGACCGGCCAGCGGCCGTGGTGGGCCAGCCAAGGCAGATGGGAATGCAGGACCAGTGTGAACTGGCCGGGAACACTCACGGCTTCACCGCGATGGCGACCAGATCGAGGCTCGCATCGATATCCTCGGTGCGCAGGGTGAAATCGTCGATCGCGACCGCGGCGACATCGGCGATCAGCTCGGCGGGCCACGGTTCCCCGGCCAGCGCGCGCTCGATCTGCGCATCGATGAACGAGCCACCGTGTTTGGCGTCCAACGCCTCTAGGGTCGGCCCGTGATGGACACCGGTCATAAGCGTGACCCGCAAACCCGCGTCGACGAGCAGTTCGGTGAGCTCATCGGCATTGAGTTCGCGGGTGTGGAACGGGTTGAGCGGAGTGTCGCGGCCCGGCGAGAAGGTGATCCGGTTGGGTGTGCTGATCAGCAGTTCGCCACCGGGGCGCAGCACTCGCCGACATTCCCGGATGAATTGGCCCTGGTCCCAAAGGTGTTCGATCACTTGGAAATTCACCACGACGTCGACCGACTCGGCCTCCACCGGCAGAGCGGCGAGGTTGCCCTGGAGCATCTCGACGCGCGGGTAGCGGGCGCGCACGTGCTCGACCGCGCTGGTGTCGTAGTCCAGACCGATCACTTTGGTGGCCACGTCGGCGATCATGTTCGCGCCGTACCCCTCCCCGGATCCGGCCTCCAGCACGGTCTTTCCAGCACATCGCTCGAGCAGGCGCGCATAGACGATCTCGTGCCGACGGAACCAGTAGTTCTCCTCGGCGATGCCGGGTACGGTCCGCTCGCCGGTCAGTGGCAACGGCTCCATGGCCGACTCGGCAATAATGCCCGGGGTTGGGCCTACTGCGGCAGGGATCACAGCCTCGCTCATCGCTCCGACGTTACTGGTACGGCGGGCGCACATTATCGCCAGGACCGCTGTTGTGAGAGAGTAGCAATTAAGTTACCCATGGGTAACTTAACGTAGGGTAGTGTCACGCCCTGAGCTACTAACAAGGACGTACGGCCGAGTTCGTGCGACCACCACACACGTGTAACCAGAACAGGAGGTCGACGAAGACCGATGCCGAACATCGTCGTACTCATCAAGCAGGTACCCGACACCTGGTCCGAGCGCAAGCTGACCGACGGTGACTTCACCCTCGATCGAGAAGCCGCCGACGCCGTCCTCGACGAGATCAACGAGCGTGCCGTCGAAGAAGCGCTGCTGATCAAGGAGGCCCAGGGCGGCGAGGTCACCGTGCTGGCCGCCGGTCCAGACCGGGCCACCGAGGCCATCCGCAAGGCGCTGTCCATGGGCGCCGACAAGGCCATCCACATCAACGATCCGGCGATCCACGGCTCCGACGCCGTGCAGACCGCCTGGGTGCTGGCCAGCGCGCTGGGTCAGGTCGAGGGCGTCGAGCTGGTCATCGCGGGCAATGAGGCCACCGACGGTCGTTCCGGAGCTGTCCCCGCGATCATCGCCGAATACCTCGGCCTGCCGCAGCTGACGCACCTGCGCAAGCTGACCGTCGACGGCGACAAGATCACCGGCGAGCGGGAGACCGACGAGGGCGTGTTCAAGCTGGAGGCCACCCTCCCGGCCATCGTCAGCGTCACCGAGAAGATCAACGAGCCGCGCTTCCCGTCCTTCAAGGGCATCATGGCCGCGAAGAAGAAGGAAGTGCAGACCTTCACGCTGGCCGACCTTGGCGTCGACCCGTCGACCGTCGGTGTCGCCAACGCGGGCACCGCCGTCACCGCGGCCACCCCGAAGCCCCCGCGCACCGCGGGCGAGAAGATCGCGGACGAGGGCGACGGCGGCACCAAGATCGCCGCGTACCTGGTCGGTCAGAAGATCATCTGATCCCGCCCGAGACTGCGCCCGCGGTGTGAGCTCAGCGCCCGGAGGAGGTAGCGAAGCGTAACCACGCAGGGCGTAGCGAGCACCGCAAATCGGATTCCCGCGGTGTGAGCTCAGCGCCGAGGTAGCGAAGCGTAACCACGCAGGGCGTAGCGAGCACCGCAAATCGGACTAGGAGAGAACACAAATGGCAGAAGTACTTGTGCTCGTCGAGCACGCCGACGGTGCGATCAAGAAGGTCAGCACCGAACTGCTCACCGCCGCGAGCACGCTGGGTGAGCCCGCCGCCGTCGTGACCGGCCCGGCCGGCACCGGCGAGAAGCTGGCCGACGCGCTGGCCGCCGCGGGTGCCGCGAAGATCTACATCGCTGAATCCGACGATGTCGAGAACTTCCTGGTGACCCCGAAGGTCGACGTGCTCGCCGGTCTGGTCGAGTCGGTCTCCCCGGCCGCCGTGATCGTCGCCGCCACCGCCGAGGGCAAGGAGGTGTCGGGCCGCCTCGCCGCGCGCATCGGCTCCGGCCTGCTCGTCGATGTCATCGACGTCAAGTCCGACGGTTCGGTCGTGCACTCCATCTTCGGTGGCGCGTTCACCGTCGACGCCAAGGCCACCGGCGATGTGCCGGTGATCTCGGTGCGTCCGGGCGCCGTCGAGGCCACTGCCTCGGCGGGTGCCGGCGAGAAGGTGACCGTCGAGGTGCCCGCGCAGGAAGAGGGCGTCGTGAAGGTGATCTCCCGCGCGCCGGTCGTCGGTGGTGACCGTCCGGAGCTCACCGAGGCGAGCATCGTCGTCTCCGGTGGTCGCGGTGTCGGGTCCGCCGACAACTTCGCGGTCGTCGAGGCGCTCGCCGATTCCCTCGGTGCCGCCGTCGGCGCCTCGCGTGCCGCGGTCGATTCGGGCTACTACCCGGGCCAGTTCCAGGTCGGTCAGACCGGTAAGACGGTTTCCCCGCAGCTGTACATCGCCCTCGGCATCTCCGGCGCCATCCAGCACCGTGCCGGTATGCAGACCTCGAAGACCATCGTCGCGGTCAACAAGGACGAAGAAGCCCCGATCTTCGAGATCGCGGACTACGGCATCGTCGGCGACCTGTTCAATGTCGCCCCGCAGCTGACCGAAGCTGTGAAGGCGCACAAGGGCTGATAGCGCACTGCTGCTCCCGTGGCCCCGGCTGAAACAGCCGGGGCCACGGGTATTTCCGGGGCTACT
This sequence comes from Nocardia sp. NPDC051990, assembly GCF_040680755.1. Taxonomy (NCBI): domain Bacteria; kingdom Bacillati; phylum Actinomycetota; class Actinomycetes; order Mycobacteriales; family Nocardiaceae; genus Nocardia; species Nocardia sp. NPDC051990. The sequence goes on from NZ_JBFAXH010000005.1 coordinate 17,170, forward strand.
CACTCTCCCGGAGCTTAACGGCTGCTATAACCCCGGTGTGACCGGCGGCACTCAGCCATCGGGATGCTCAGTCAGCCCCGTTCGCTACGAGCAGTCCCTGATAGTCACAGCGAAAGCTGCTTGAACCCCTGTCCACCATTCGGGGTGAACCTCAATCGGCTTGCGATCACGGTGGGGTCAAGGTCCGCAAGGGTTGATAGCGCACTGTTCGCCTGACCCAGGCTGATAACAACCGGGACCACTTGCGTTTTCATGCGACCGTTTCCAGGTGCGATAACCTGCGGATATGGCTGTTCCTTCGACTCGGATGCTGGTACTTGCCGTGGTGCGGCTGCTGGCGCCGGTGCACGGTTACGACGTTCGGCGGGAGTTGTTGTCCTGGCAGGCGGACAATTGGGCGAATGTGAAGCCGGGCTCGGTGTATGGCGCGCTGAACACCTTGCAGCGCGACGGGCTCATCGCGGTGGATGGCGTCGGACAGGACGGGGCGCGGCCGGAGCGCACGACCTACCGGCTCACCGCCGAGGGAGAGAAGGTCTTTGCGCAGATGCTGCGCGACGCACTGTGGGATGCCGAGCAGCCGAAGCATCCGTACGCCGCGGCGGTCGCGCTGTTGCCGTATGCGCCAAGGGAAGAAGTCATCGCCGCGCTGCGCAGCCGGATCAAGAAATTCGAGGCCGAACTCGACCAGTTGATTCGAGAGGAGCGCCGGATCATGGCCGGTAGCGGCGATCCGGCGGAGACCGAACCGCATCATGTCGCCGACGCGATCCGGTTGGCCTCCGAACATATCCGGGCCGATCTGCGGTGGTCGCAGAAAACGTTGGAGCGCATCGAAAGTGGCGAGTTGGAGGTCTGGGAGCGGTTCGCGAAGCGGCTGGACGGCCGGAGCGCCACCATCGATTGATCAAGTCTGAATAGTAAAGCTTGACTATTTGGTCGGTCGTTTCTACCGTTGTTCTGGTGGAAACGATCGACTCTGTTCGCGATCGCACCAGCGCCTCCGTGATCCGGGTGCGCGGGCTGGCGCGAACGTTTGAAACCAAAAGCGGCCCCGTCCAAGCGGTTACGGGCCTCGACTTCGATGTCTACGAGGGTGAGATCCTCGGTCTGCTCGGTCCCAACGGTGCGGGCAAGACCACGACGCTGCGCATGCTCAGCACCCTCATCGCCCCGACCGCGGGCGAGGCGGTCATCTCCGACGCAGATCTACGGGCCGAGCAGCGGACCGTGCGGTCCCGTATCGGTTACGTCGCCCAGGGCGGAATGACCAATGATGATGCCCTGGTCATCGACGAATTAGTGTTGCAGGCAAGGCTTTTCGGGCTGAGCAAGGCGCAGGCGACCGACAATGCCGAAGAACTCCTCGTCGCGCTCGACCTGGACGGACTCGGTCGGCGCACATGCAACCAGCTCTCCGGTGGCCAGCGCCGCCGCGTCGATATCGCGCTCGGCCTGGTGCACGGGCCGACGCTGATCTATCTCGACGAGCCGACCAGCGGCCTGGATCCACAGAGCCGCGCGAATCTGTGGGAGCACATCCGGCGCCTGCGTGCGCGGGGCACCACAGTCGTGCTCACCACCCACTATCTGGACGAGGCTGACGCGCTATGCGATCGCCTGCTGATCATGGACCACGGCGGCATCGTCGCCGAGGGTACACCCGATGAACTCAAGCGCCGCATCTCCGGTGATGTGGTGAGCTTCGAAATCGAAGACGGCTATGCCGATCTCGCACTCCAGGTCGCCCAGTCGGTGCTCGAGGTGCGCTCGCTGGTGCGCTCGGAGGATGCGGGTGCGGGCCGGATCGGGGCGACGCTGGTGCATCTCACCGTGGATCGCGGCGACGCCGCGGTCGTCCCCCTATTACGTGCCATGGGCGAGCGCGGTCTCGTGCCGGGTGCGCTCACTGTCAAACGTCCCAGCCTCGACGATGTGTTTCTCACCATTACGGGGCGTTCGCTGCGGGAGGCGAGTCATTCATGAGATTCATGCGCGAGACCGGACTGATCTTCTGGTCCCAACTGCGGGCCAACCTGCGAAATCCGGTCTGGGTCCTGATCGGTCTGTCCCAGCCGGTGCTGTATCTGGTGCTGTTCGGGCCGCTGGTCAAAGGCATCGCACCGGCGCTCGGCGCGGATGCCGACCCATGGAAGCTGCTCACACCCGCGCTGGTCATCCAAACCGGACTGTTCGGTGCCATCTATGTCGGATTCAACATTGTCGCGGAATTGCGCGCCGGGGTCGTCGAACGGCAGCGGGTCACGCCCGCGAGCCGAGGCGCGTTGCTGACCGGGCGTGTGCTCAAAGATATGGTGGTGCTGGTCGTTCAAGCGCTGGTGCTCGTCGGGGTTGCCATGGCGGCCTTCGGGGTTCGGCCGGATCCGCTCGGCGTGGTGCTGTCTGTGGTGTTGATCGCGGTCATGGCGGCAGGTTTGGCCGCCGCGTCGTATGCGCTTGGGCTGTGGGCCAAATCCGAGGATGTGCTCGCCTCGATGCTCAATAGTCTCGCGGTGCCGCTGATGCTGCTGTCCGGCATTCTGTTGCCGCTGAGCGTCGGGCCGAGCTGGTTGCGCACGATCGGCAAGGTGAATCCGTTCTCGCACACTGTCGATGCGGCCCGTGCCCTGTTCCGCGGTGATTACGGTGCGTCCGAGGTATACCTCGGAACCGGCCTCACCCTGGCCGTCGCGGCGGTGGCGATGGTGATCGGCGCACGAAGCTTCACCCGCGAGAACGCCTGACACCCAGGCCGCTGAGATCTGCTCGGTCGCGGCAGATCTCAGCGGCGGTGTAATCCGGACAGCAGGGTGGTGAGGATCGGGGAGCGGCGGGTATCGCTGCGCAAGACCGCGGAGACCGGAATGCGCAGTCGGTTTTCGGCGAGCTCCAGCACGACCAGGCCTTCGGTAGGGCTGTCGGCGTAGAGCACGGTCCAGGCGTCCGGCCGATTGATCAGTTCCATGGTCGCCGTGTGGTCCGGTGGAATCGGCGGACCGAAGGTGGGGCCCGCCGCCAGATCGGCGAAGGCTGCCCGAATCACATTGTGCAGCAGGACCTGTTCCTGCTCGGGCGGGAGCAGCAGCGGATATTGGCTCAGATCCGACAGCGTCACCTGCTCGCGCGTGGCCAGCGGATGGGCAGCGGAAGTGGCGATGACGAGGTCCTCGATCCACAGCTTCTCGACCGCGAGACCGGGCTCGTCGACACTGCCGCGGATGAGCGCGAGATCACAGTCACCGTCGGCCACCGCGGTGATCCGCTGCCGGAACGGTTTGATGACGAATTCGATCTCGGCATCCGGATGCGTAGCGCGCGCGCCCGCGATCGCGGACAGGGATCGGGTCGCGAAGGACATATTGGCGGCCAGCCGGATGCGGTGACCGGAGGTGCGCACGGTGGCGCGGATGGCGGACTCGAGACTGAGCATCTGTTTAGCCAGGGGAAGTAGCCGCATGGTCGCGTCGGTCGGTACAACGGCCCTGGTGGAGCGCTCGAACAAGGGCACGCCGAGGTCACGCTCCAGCCGGGCGATCTGATGGCTGATCGCCGATTGGGAGATGTAACAGCGGGCCGCGGCCCGGCTGAAACTCAGCTCCTCGCACACCGCGACGAAGTAGGTGAGCTGGCGAAGCTCCACGTGATCTCCAATTCATGAGCAATCCAGATAATAGTCATATCTATTATGCGCCTGAACACCTGAAATATCTGCGGTTCGAATGACGGTTAGTAATGAGAGAAGGAGGCTGTTATGGAACACGCAGATGTTGTTATCGTTGGCTCGGGATTCGGGGGGCTTGCCGCCGCTAAGCAGTTGGCCAAATCGGGAATTGATTACGTTCTCATCTCGAGCACTCCGGAGCATCTGTTCCAGCCGTTGCTCTACCAGGTCGCGACAGGTGTGCTGGGCTCGCACGAGATCGCACCGCCGATCGCCTCGGTGCTGCGCAGGCATAAGGAAGCGGACGTCCGGCTCGGCAAGGTCGTCGCCATCGACGCCGATACTGCGGTGCTCACCTACGAGCACGACGGCGCGCATACGCAGATCCGCTACGGCTCGCTGATCGCCGCCACCGGCGCCTCGCAGTCGTATTTCGGCCGCGACGATTTCGCCGATAAGACGTTCTCGCTCAAGACGATCGATGATGCGAAGCTGCTGCGCGCACAGATCGAACGCGTCTTCACCGAGGCCAAGGGCGCGGATGCGGAGACCCGCAAGCGACTGCTCAGCTTCGTGGTGGTCGGCGCGGGTGCGACCGGTGTCGAGGTGGCCGGTCAGCTCGAGGAACTCGCGAAACGGCATTACCATCAAGAGGTTTCGGTGACGTTGGTCGAGGGTGCGGGCGAGGTGCTGCCGCCCTTCGGTGGCGGACTGTCGGAATACGCGAAGGAATCGCTGACCAAGAGCGGCGTCGAGGTGCTGCTCGGCACCTTCGTGACCGATATCGAATTCGGCAAGGTGACCGTCAAGGACAAGCAGGGCATCGAGCGCCGGATCGCGGCCGAGACGGTGGTCTGGTCGGCAGGTGTGCAGGCGGGCGGGTTCGCGCAGCTCTTGGCCGAGGCCACCGGCTGCGAAACCGACCGGGCCGGAAGGCTTTTGATCAATCCTGACCTGACCGTCGGTGGGCACGCCGATATCTATGCCATCGGCGATATGACCTCGCTCAACGGCTATCCCGGCCAGTCGCCGGTTGCCATGCAGGAGGGCAGGCACGCCGCCGACATCATTCGCCGCAAGAAGCTGCCCGGCACCCCGTTCAGGTACTGGGACAAGGGCAGCATGGCGGTGATCAGCCGGTTCAGCGCGGTGGTGAAACTCAACGAGCACATCACCTTCCGTGGCATCATCGCCTGGACCATGTGGCTTGCCGTGCACCTGCTGTACCTGGTCGGGTTCCGCAATCGCTTCGCCGCCGTTGCGTCGTGGCTCATCGCCTTTATCGGCACGGGTCGTCCCGGTTTCGACGAGGCGGACGCAGTGCGGGATCCCGTGCGGATATCGGAGCGCGACGCCGCCTGAGCTATCGCCGCGAAAAGGTAACGAATCAGGCAAATGACGGCGATAGCGATGCGGGACACGGAACACGACGCGACAGTTCGATGAACGCTCGGTGTGATCATCGTCTCGTTCACCGAACCGGCATCGAGGCGACACTTCGAGGTCGCTCCAGCGCAGTTTCGGGCTGGCTTCATCACGGATATGACTATTTCGTCCGTGTTGACAGCCCCAGCTCGGCCGACGGACTCCGGGTCGGAACGGTCTCGGTATTCGCTGGTCGTCTCGTCCGATTCGGCGCACCGGCTGGCCGCGCAGCGCCTGCGCTACGGCGTGTTCGCCAGTGAGCCCGGCTTCCACATTCCCGACAACGGAACGGGTCTGGACGCGGACCACTTCGACGAGCACTGCGATCACCTGCTGGTCCGCGACGACCGGACCGAGGAATTCGTCGGCTGCTACCGAATGCTGCCGCCGGACAAGGTGACTGCCGCGGGGGGCTACTACACGGCCACCGAATTCGATCTGGCCCAACTGGATCCGGAGGGCAACCGGATCGTGGAAATGGGCCGTGCGTGTGTGGTGCCCGACCACCGCAACGGCTCGGTGCTGACCCTCATGTGGGCGGGCATCCTGCACTACATCCAGCTCACCGGATACGAGTGGGTGATGGGCTGCGTCTCGGTGCCCATGCAGGACACCCCCGCCGATCCGCCCGGGGTGAATGTGCGTGGCGTGCGGGATATGCTGCTCGGTCGGCACGGATCCGATCCCGAGCGGCGGGTGCACCCGTACCGCCCGGTGGTGGTCGACGGGCTGACGCTGGCGGAGATGACACCACCCAGGCGCCCGAAGCTGCCCCCGCTGCTGCGCGGCTATCTGCGCCTGGGCGCGGAGATCTGCGGTGAACCCGCGCACGATCCGGACTTCGCGGTCGCCGATTTCGTCGCGCTGCTCGGCCTGGACACGATCAACACTCGCTACCTCAACCGCTTACAAGACGCTGCCAATGCATTCGACGGGGGACGGTGAATCAGATGGTGTTCGACGCGCCGCCCGCACACCGCACCGCGCACGCCTGGATGCCGTCGAGTCCGTGTGGGCCCGGCTGTATCGATCCGGTCGATAAGAGCGGCACCGCGCGGGTGATCGGCCGACTATTCGGTGTGGCCGGGCTGTTGATCAGCTTTCCCGTAGTCAATGTCGTGACGCCGCGCGGACGGCGCGAACAGCTGCAGCGGCGGTATGCGCGAACGATTTTGGGCTGTCTCGGGATTCGGTTGCGCATTGTCGACAACCGAGCCGATGCGGGGGAGTCGGCAGATGCGCGCTTCGGCGCTTCGGGTGCGGGGCTGCTGATCGTGGCCGGACATATCGGCTGGACCGATGTGGTCGTCATGGCCGCGGTGCAGCCACTCGGCTTCGTGGCCCGTGCCGATATGGTTGATTGGCCGTTGCTCGGTGGGCTGGCCAAATTGATGCGGGTCATTCCGATCGAGCGTGAGCGGCTGCGCGAATTGCCCGGTGTGGTGGCGCTTCTCGGTGAACGGCTGGCGGCGGGGGACCGGGTGGCGGTCTTTCCGGAGGGGACCACCTGGTGTGGCCGCGCCTACGGCACCATGCGGCCCGCACTCTTCCAGGCGGCGGTGGATACCGGAACCCCGGTGCAGCCCGTGCGGCTGCGGTATCACGATCGGCACGGGATCCAGTGCACCGTGCCGGGATTCGTCGGTGCGGACTCGTTCGCCGCCTCGGCGGGCCGGGTGCTGCGGTCCCGGGGGCTGGTCGTCGAGATCGTGTTGGAACCGCAGGAGCAACCCGGTGCCGATCGTCGCGAGTTGGCACTGCGGTGCGAACGCGCCGTGCGTGGTAGGGAACTGTCGCGGCACGGCGCGGTGGACGCTCAGCAGTGGATCGCGGCAGCCACCACCCGGGTGCAGGACCCCGATGCGACCGCGACCGCGACCGTCGGACCGCAGGCCCGACGGCCCGTGCGGCGGCTGCGCCCAATGACGCTGCGTGGGCGCCGCAGCAAGCCGATCGCGCGCTGACTCGGAACGTGCTGCCGGACGGCAGGTCGAACCTACAACAATCCACACCTTTGCCGACCCCTGAGCGAAGCCGCACCGAAATCGGGGTTTTGCCGGATAGGCGCGGGTGCGCTGCCTGCCTATCATGATCGCGAGGGCAACTTCAGTAAAGTGGTGACGAGGGGAAACATACTGTTGGCAAAGAGATTTCGACCGAGTGCGGCGATTGCCGACAGGCGTAGCGGTGTTCTGGTGCTCGCTGCTGCGGTAGTTCTGATCGGATCCGTGGCTGGAATCGGTATCGCCAGAACTGCGCCGAAAGATCCGTCTGCTGCCGCTGCCCTGGATCATTTCACCCATCAACAGTTGGAATGGGGTTCCTGCGAAAGCGATCTCTTGGATCGAGCCGGCGCGCAGTGCGCGAATGTGACGGTGCCGTTGGACTACGCTGAACCGCGGGGACGCACCATTTCCGTTGCGATCTCACGAGTACGGGCGACCGATTCGACCCACAGGCGTGGGATCTTGCTGTCGAATCCGGGTGGGCCCGGCGGCCGCGGTCTCGACTTGCCGGTGCGACTCAGCCGAGCGGCGCCGTCCTATCCATGGGGGCTTTATGACCTGATCGGTATGGACCCGCGCGGAGTCGGTCGATCAACTCCGGTCGACTGCGGATGGCCGATCGGAGACTCGTTTCAATCTGCGGGAGCGGATCTGGCCAGGTTCGGCGAATCCGTTGCTACCCAAGCCGATCTGGCGGCACGGTGCCTCGCCGCCGACAACGGTATGTTGCCGCACATCACGACTCGCAACACAGCACGGGATATCGACCTCATTCGCACGCTGCTCGGCGAAGACCGGATCAACTATTTCGGGATGTCCTACGGCACCTATCTGGGAGCTGTCTTCACGCAGATGTTTCCCGATCGCACCGACCGAATGGTGCTGGACAGCGCGGTCGATCCGGCACGCTACGGCAGCGACGTGATGATCCAGGATCAGGGAGCGCCACTGGAGGAAGCGCTCGACGCGTTGGCCGACTGGACCGCCGCCAGAGCCGATCAGTATCGGCTGGGAACTACTCGTTCCGATGTTCGTGCAGTAGTGTCCGGCCTGATCGAACAGGCTGCCCGTCAACCGATTCGGGTCGGCGGCTACGACGTGGACGATCATTGGCTACCGTCGGTGTTGTTCGGCTACGTGCAGGACTCCCGCCACTTCGAGGACGCGGCGAATGCTATTCGGCAGCTGGCGGACGCCGCCGCGGGACAGCTGGCCGAGCCCAGCGCTGACTTGGCGCAGATGCTGAGTGGATTATTGACCGCGACAACCGATGACGCCATCGCATCCGCGGAATCCTCGACCGCTGTGGTGTGCGGTGACGTGAGCGCGCCGCGTGACCCCGCGTGGTACTGGCGCAACGTCGAAGCCCGCCGCGCCGACCAGCCGGTATTCGGGCCACTGGTCAACAACATCTCCCCGTGCGCGTTCTGGCCCGCGCCCGTCGAACCACGTGTAGAGGTGCATAATGCCGCGCCCGTGCTCATCTTGCAGGCCACCGGTGACCCCATCGCGGCGTACCAAGAAGGCGTCGGTCTGCACCGAGCCATGACCGCGTCACGGCTGGTGACACTTCAAGACGTCATCGTCCACGGTGTGTTCACCGTCCCGAGCAGCTGTGTGAGCCAGGCTGTCGACACCTATCTTCGCGACGGTAGTCTGCCTGCCGCTGATCTCACCTGTCACGCTGAGTGATTTCGATAACTACCGCTGCCCCAACAAGCGCGACCAGCCGGTCGCCGTTGCCGTCGTAAATCCGGACGGTCGCGGGCATACCCGGCGAACCCGGTATCGCCAGCAGGACCTGCGAGACTTGGGTTCTCGGAGGAGCTCAGGATCCGCCTCGCACGTGCGTCATCGCCATGTCACCTCGGCGATGCCAGCTGGTATTGCTATCCGGTGTGTGTCGCTGAGGATCCGGCTGATGGCTGATCGGCTTCGCCGGATTTCCCGGGATATCTGCCGGGGCGGGTGCAGTGCAGTGATATCGGCCGAGCGTCCGGTTGGTACCGAGGCGAGACGGGTCGAGGGCTCGGGGCGGTGTCTCGATGAACCGTCCGTCCGCACGTGACGTGCCCGAACGTGGCCTCAGGGAATATCGGTCAGCGGTCGGTCGTTGGCCGCAATCGTGCGCAGAATCGTAGAGATTTCGTATACGGCCGGGTGATACCCCAAGGATGCGCAGGTCAACGATGGGATAGGCTTGATCAGTCATGAAGTCGGCTTTTGCGGGTTCGGTCCATGGGGCGCCCCGGACGGTCTACCTCGATCATGCGGCGACCACTCCGATGGTGCCTGCCGCGATCGAGGCGATGACGGCCGCCCTCGGCATGACGGGTAATGCCTCGTCACTGCACGGTTCCGGACGTGCCGCCCGGCGGAAGCTGGAGGAGGCACGCGAGTCGATCGCCGCTGATCTGGGCGCCAGGCCATCGGAGGTGATCTTCACCTCCGGCGGGACCGAGAGCGACAATCTGGCGATCAAGGGCATCTACTGGGCCCGCCGCGCTGCCGAACCGCGCCGGACCAGGATTGTCGCGGGTTCGACCGAACATCACGCCGTCATCGATGCCGTCGAGTGGCTGGAGCAGCACGAGGGCGCGCAGGTGACCTGGCTGCCGGTCGACTCCGAAGGTGTGGTGTCGCCGCGGGTGCTGCGGGCGGCGCTGGCCGAACATATCGACGAGGTCGCGCTGGTGACCATCATGTGGGCCAATAACGAGGTCGGCACCATCGCGCCGATCGTCGAATTGGCGGCGGTGGCACAGGAATTCGGCGTGCCCATGCACAGTGACGCGATCCAGGCCGCCGCGCAGCTGCCGATCGACTTCGCGGCCAGTGGGCTTTCGGCGGCGAGTTTCGCCGGACACAAGGTTGGTGGGCCGCACGGTGTCGGTGCGCTGCTGCTCGGCAGGCAGGTGTCGTGTGTGCCGCTCCTGCACGGCGGCGGACACGAGCGTGATCTGCGCTCCGGGACTTCGGATACCGCCGCGGCCGTCGGTCTCGCCGCTGCATTGAACTACATGGTGACCGAGTTCCCCACGCGCACAAAGGAATTGAGCGAGCTGCGGGACGAATTGATCGAGGGCATCCGCGATGCCGTGCCGGATGCGGTGCTGAACGGTCCGGACGGTGCACGACGGTTGCCTGGCAATGCGCACTTCACTTTCCCCGGCTGCGAAGGTGATTCGCTGCTGATGCTGCTCGATGCGGCGGGGATCGAATGCTCGACCGGGTCGGCCTGCAATGCGGGTGTGGCCACCCCGAGTCATGTGCTGATCGCCATGGGCGTGCAGCCGTGGCAGGCCCGCGGCTCACTGCGTTTTTCGTTGGGGTACACCTCGACTCGCGCCGATGTGGACGCGTTGCTGAATGTCTTGCCCCAGATTGTGGAAAGGGCCAGGGCCGCGGGTCTGGCCGGTGCGAAGGGAGGTGTCTGATGCGGGTACTCGCCGCGATGAGTGGTGGTGTGGATTCGGCGGTGGCGGCGGCGCGTGCCGTCGACGCCGGTCATGAGGTGGTCGGCGTACATCTGGCACTGTCCGCGACACCGGGCACCCTGCGCACCGGTTCGCGCGGTTGCTGCTCGAAGGAGGACGCGGGCGACGCCCGGCGGGCCGCCGATGTGCTCGGCATCCCCTTCTATGTCTGGGATTTCGCGGACCGCTTCACCGAAGATGTGATCGACGATTTCGTCGCCGCCTACGCCGCGGGGGAGACCCCGAATCCGTGTCTGCGCTGCAACGAGAAGATCAAGTTCTCCGCACTCGCCGACCGCGCGGTGGCACTCGGCTTCGACGCCGTGGTCACCGGTCATTACGCGCGGCTCGAGGACGGTGTGCTGCGCCGTGCCATCGATGCCGACAAGGACCAGTCCTATGTGCTCGCGGTGCTGACCGCGCAGCAGCTGTCGCGGGCCATGTTCCCGGTGGGTGACACCCCGAAGCCGCAGATCCGCGCCGAGGCTGCCGAGCGCGGGCTCGCGGTGGCGAACAAGCCCGACAGCCATGACATCTGCTTCATCCCGTCCGGTGACACCAGGGCCTTCCTCGGCGCGAAGATCGGCATCCGGCCAGGTGCGGTGGTCGATGCCGACGGGCACGTGCTCGCGAATCACGAAGGCGTGCACGGGTTCACCATCGGCCAGCGCAAGGGGCTCGGACTGCCTGGTCCGGCCGCCGACGGTAAGCCACGCTATGTCACCGAGATCGATCCCGACTCCGGCACCGTCCGCGTCGGTTCGGCCGAGGATCTGCAGGTGTGGACCGTCCAGGCCGACCGCGCCATCTGGACTTCCGGTGCCACGCCGGAGGGGCCGATCGAATGCGTGGCGCAGGTCCGCGCGCACGGCGGTACCGCACCGGCGGTGGCCGAAGCGGTCGGCGAAGGGCTGATCGTGCGGCTGCGCGAGCCGCTGACCGGGGTCGCGCGCGGCCAGGCCGTTGTGCTGTATCGCCCGGATGCGTTGGGAGATCAGGTGATCGGCAGCGGCACCATCTCCGGTACGTTGCGCGCGGTGTCGGAATCGGTGCCGAGCGCGGGCACTGCGCAGTGACCGAATTCGCTGCGGAATCGGGCGCGATCGAGGCGAAGACGCGCATTCCCGGTGGGATCGCGTCGGCGGTCGGATCGTGGCCCGGTACGGATTCGCGGGAGGCCGCGGCCACCATTCTCGGCGAATTGCCGGATCTGCCGCATCTGGTCGAATTGCCGGGGCGCGGTGTGGGTTCGGACATGATCGGCCGGGTCTCGGCGCTCCTGGTGGATATGCGATTCGATACCACCACGCGCGGTTATCGGCTGACGGCTCGGCCCGGCGCGGTCTCGCGGCGTGCGCGCGATCTACTCAGGTCGGATCTGGACGCGCTCGAAGAGGGCTGGGCGACAGCGGGTTCGGCGGGCACGGTCAAACTGCAGGCCACTGGCCCGTTGACGCTCGCGGCCCGGCTCGAACTCCCCGTCGGGCACCGCGTGTTGACCGATTCCGGTGCGGTGCGCGATATTTCGGAATCCCTCGCCGAAGGTCTGGCCCAACACGTGGACGAGGTGCGCAAACGCCTCGGGGCGGAAGTCGTTCTGCAACTGGACGAACCATCGCTGACCGATGTGCTGAACGGCTCGCTGCGCGGTGTCAGCCTGCTCGACACGGTGCGCGCGGTCCCCGAACCGGAGGCACTGGCGGTATTGGATGCGGTCATTACCGCTCAGTCTGCTCCCGTTCTGATCCACACCTGCCCCGACGCGCCCGCCCTATCCTTCCTGCGCGGCAGCGCGGCCACCGCCATCGGCTTCGATATGGCCACCATCACCACCCGCGCACTCGACGATATCGGCGAAACCCTGGACGCGGGAAAGCAATTGGTCCTCGGTCTGGTTCCGACGACGCCGCCGGACGAACCTCCGACCTGGCGCGATATCGCCGAACCCGGGGTCCGCCTGATCGACCGCCTCGGCCTGCGTCGCTCCGTGCTGGCCACCCAGATCCTGGTCGCCCCCGCCTGTGGCCTGGCCGGTGCCCCACTCGAATGGGCCCGCCGAGCCCTGCGCCTCGCCACCGAAGTGGCCCGTGCTTACGCCGAAGACCCGGAATCGCTCGACTTCTCCTGACACGCCGGTACGCCGATTCGAGCACCGCGTTGCGTGCGGATGAAATGGCGATGATCGACTACGGATTCGCGGCGGTGCGGGCGGGGGCGATCAATGGGCAACGTCACCTCGGACCGGTTCCGCTGCCCGGATAGTCCGTCGCGACGTGCGGGAATGTGGCGGTAACTTGTCGGTGGGCTCGACTAATGTGCGATGGGTGAGTGACAGCGACATTGCGGCGGACCCGGCTACGGCGGAGCAGCGGGTGGAGTGGCAGCGGCTTGCGGACGAGGTTCGGGAGCACCAGTTCCGGTATTACGTGCGGGACGCGCCCATCATCTCCGACGGTGAGTTCGACGAGCTGCTGCGGCAACTGCAGGCGCTCGAGGACACACATCCGGATCTGCGCACGCCCGATTCGCCGACGCAGCTGGTCGGCGGCGGATTCGCGACGGATTTCACCGCCGTGGACCACCTCGAGCGAATGCTGTCACTGGACAATGTCTTCGACTTCGACGAGCTGCGCGCCTGGGCGAGCCGGGTCGAGGCCGAGACCGGGTCGAATCTGCACTATCTGTGCGAGGTGAAGATCGACGGTGTCGCGCTGAACCTGGTCTACGAGAAGGGGCGGCTGGTACGCGGCGCGACCCGCGGCGACGGGCGCACCGGTGAGGATGTGACGCTCAACGCGCGCACCATCGAGGACATTCCGAGCGAGCTGACCGCGACCGCGGAGTTCCCGGTCCCGGAGCTGCTCGAGGTGCGCGGCGAGGTCTATTTCCGGCTGGAGGATTTCGAGACCCTCAACGCGGCGATCGTGGCCGAGGGCAAACCGCCTTATGCGAATCCGCGCAATACCGCGGCGGGCTCGCTGCGCCAGAAAGATCCGGCAGTAACCGCGCGGCGGCGGCTGCGGATGATCTGTCACGGTTTCGGACGCATCGAGGGCTACACCCCGGCCTCACAGCATGAGGCCTACCGCGCGCTTGCCGCATGGGGTCTGCCGGTTTCCGCGCACACCAAACTGGTGCAGGGCATCGACGCGGTGATCGAGCGCGTCAACTATTGGGGTGAACACCGTCACGATATCGAGCACGAAATCGACGGCCAGGTCATCAAGGTCGACGAAATGGCGCTGCAGCGCAGGCTCGGCTCGACCTCGCGCGCCCCGCGCTGGGCCATCGCCTACAAATACCCGCCCGAAGAGGCCACGACCAAGCTGCTGAATATCGAGGTCAATGTCGGCCGTACCGGCCGGGTCACCCCGTTCGCGGTAATGGAGCCGGTGTCCATCGCGGGCTCCACGGTCGCTATGGCCACGCTGCACAATGCCTCAGAGGTCAAGCGCAAGGGCGTGCTCATCGGCGATACCGTCACCATCCGCAAGGCCGGTGATGTGATTCCCGAGGTGCTCGGCCCGGTGGTCGATGCGCGGGCCGGTGACGAACGCGAATTCGTCATGCCCACGCACTGTCCGGAATGTGGCACCGAACTGGCGCCGCAGAAGGAGGGCGACGCCGATATCCGCTGCCCCAACCAGCAGTTCTGCCCGGCGCAGCTGCGGGAACGGGTGTTCCATGTGGCCAGCCGCGGTGCGTTCGATATCGAATCGCTCGGCTACGAGGCCGCCAATGATCTGCTGAAGTCGGGCGCGATCACCGACGAGGGCGATCTGTTCGACCTCGACGAGGCGCGGCTGCTCACCACCACGCTGTTCGCCAATAAGGACGGCGGCCTGTCCGCGAATGGCAAGCGACTGTTGGAGAACCTGCAGACCGCCAAGGATCGGCCGCTGTGGCGGGTGCTGGTCGGGTTGTCCATCCGGCACGTCGGCCCCACCGCGGCGCGGGTATTGGCCAGGGAATTCGGCAGTATCGATCGGATCCAGGATGCCGCCGTCGAGGAACTGGCCGCGGCCGACGGCGTCGGCCCGACCATTGCCGCCGCCGTCGCCGAATGGTTCACCGTCGATTGGCATTGCGCGATCGTCGACAAATGGCGCGCCGCGGGCGTGCGGATGGCCGATGAACGCGACGACTCCATCGAGCGCACGCTCGAGGGGCTATCGATCGTGGTAACCGGGTCGTTGGAAGGATTCTCCCGCGACGGCGCCAAGGAGGCGATCCTGGTGCGCGGCGGTAAGGCCGCGGGTTCGGTCTCGAAGAAGACGGCATTCGTGGTGATCGGTGATGCGCCGGGTTCCAAGGCCGCGAAGGCGGAGGAACTCGGTGTGCCGATCCTCGACGAGGACGGATTCCGCAAGCTGCTCGAGGAGGGCCCGGCGGCGGTGACGCCGGAGACGGTCGCGGAGGATGCCGAAGCCGAGGAGTAGATATGCCGTCGGCGAATGATCCTTGACCTGAACCCAACTTCAGGTATGACGATCGACTGGTAGGTGACTATCAGGAGATTCGAAATGACTCACCGTTCTACCGCTCTGCTCACCGGTGCTTCGGCGGGATTCGGGCTGGCTCTTGCGCGTTCGCTCATCGGGCGCGGCTGGCGGGTGATCGGCACCGCTCGCCGTGCCGACCGGCTCGTCCAGGCGGGATCCGAACTCGGCGAAGCATTTCTCGCGGTGCCGGGCGACATCGCCGATCCGGCGCACCGCGCCGAACTGGCCGAGACCGCGGGCGAATTCGGACACCTCGACCTGGTCGTGAACAATGCGAGCAGCCTCGGGCCCAGTCCGCTGCCACGCCTGGCGAACTATCCACTCGATCAGCTCGAACTGGTCTATCGGACCAATGTCATTGCCCCGCTCGCGGTCCTGCAGTTCGCACTGCCGCTGCTCGATCCGGATGGTGTTGCGGTAAATATCAGCTCCGACGCTGGCGTCGAACCGTATCCGGACTGGGGCGGCTACGGCTCCTCGAAGGCCGCCCTGGATCAACTCACCGCCATCCTGGCCGCCGAACATCCGGAGCTGTCGATCTACGCCTTCGATCCCGGCGATATGCGCACCGAAATGCATCAGGCGGCATTTCCCGGCGACGATATCTCCGATCGCCCCGAACCCGAGACCGTCGTGCCCGCGCTGCTGCGTTTGATCGAGCAGCGACCCAGGAACGGCCGTTATACCGTCGCCGACTTCACCGCGGTGGTCGGCAGATGAAGGCAGTATCGCGAAGCGATTCGATGAGGGGTGTTGGCCGAGAGACGGGTGGGCTGACCGCCTTGAACGAATGGGCCGATATCCTGCCCTCCGAGCGCAATGCCACCGCCCCACCGGAAGCGCGTGGCCTGGCTCGCGACGAGGTCCGGATGCTGGTGGCAGCGGATATTCGTATGTGCCACAACGCTGGTCGCCGTCGTACTACACGACAGTCTTCGGTCGAATTCCCGGCAGCGCCGAAATGCCAAGTGCGGCACGCCCGTTCACCCAAAGACTGGTGCTCGATCTGGTGACCTCGGGCGTCGCGATCGCACCGATCACCCTGCACACCGGGATCTCCTCGCCGGAGGCGGGCGAACCCCCGAGCCCGGAGCGGTTCGCGGTTCCGGCGACGACCGCGCGTCTGGTGAACGACACGAAGGCGGCGGGTGGGCGCATCATCGCGGTCGGCACCACCGTGACGCGAGCGTTGGAGACCACCGCCGATCAGCACGGCATCGTGCATCCGGCCCGGGGGTGGACCGAACTGGTCCTCGGAACACGACATCCGGCCCGGGTGGTCGACGGCATCATTACCGGCTGGCACGCACCCGGCGCATCGCATCTGGATCTACTCGTCGCGGTCGCGGGTGAGGCCACCGTCCACGAGGCGTATGCCACCGCCCTCGGTACCGGTTATCTCTGGCACGAGTTCGGCGACAGCGCATTGTTGTTCGGTCCCTGCGCTAGGAGGGGCTGATGCTCACGGTGGAGTCGAGTTGGCCGCCGACCTCGATCCGGCCGCACTGACCATTGCTGAGATCGAGATGGGCGGTCCTGGTCTTGGTCCGGCTCTTCTGGATGGTGGTGTCGACGATGACCTGGACCCGGCCCACCGAGCACACCTTCACCAGCGCGGGCTTGCCGTCGAAGCTGTAGGTGCCGCCACTCTGGCAGGTGTTGGTCTCGTCGTGGAAGAAGATCCGGGCGGTACCGTCCGGACAGGGCGCCTCGGCGGCGGCCTGCGGCGGGCCGAGTACGACCAGCGGGCCGAGTACGAGCGCGGCCGCTACGAAGCTGCGGGCCACTAGACGACGAATCGTTGATTCCATCGGTGAACCATCCCTCATCAAAACATTTCCGGCAGATGCCAGCGGATAGCCGCGGCGCCTGCATGGTATCGCGTGACGTGCGCATTTGTCCGCCGGAAGCCCACGGGCGGTGCCTGTTTCGGCCGGTGACGCGGGTGCGGTGTCGCGGTCGGGCGGGCGAACCGACAGGATGGCGGGATGCTGCGCAGTTTTCAGGTGACGAATCACAGATCGATGGCCGAACGGCAGGACTTGCGTTTGAGCCGGGGGAGCGGACCGGTCGCGGTACCGGTGACAGCGGTGCACGGTGCGAGTGCCGCGGGCAAGACGAGCCTGATCGATGGGCTGGCGCAGATGCGCGATGCGGTGCTGAATTCGGTGACCGGCTGGGATCCCTACGCGGGACCGCTGCGCGCGCCGCACCGCGGATTCCCGGATCGCCCTTCGGAATTCGTGGCGAACTTCGTCGCGGAGGGGGTGCCGTACACCTATGGGTTCCGCCTGGACAATGCGGATGTGACGGCCGAATGGCTCCACACACATCCGCGCTCACGCAAGCGAATTGTGTTCGAGCGCAACGGTGAACAGATCAAGATCGGTCCGATGTTCGAGGCCGCGCGCTACGGTATCGCGGCACTGATGCCGCTGGTGCGGCCGAATGCGTTGCTGCTCAGTCTCGCTGGGCAGATGTACGCCGAGGCGCTGGTGCCCGCATATCGGTGGTTCTCCGCGATGCTCGACGTGCAGCACGGCGCGACGGATGCGACGGCCGTCGCGCATCGCCTCGGCAGTCATCTGTCGGCGGCACCGGACCATGCGGTGCGGCTGCTCATGCTGCTGCGCACCGCCGAACTCGGCATTACCGATCTGCTGATCGCCGACCCGGATCCGATGTACGCGGACTATCTGCGCGAACTCGATGCCGATATCGCGGGGACGGCCGAACAGGTGGACTTGTGTGCGACCTCGCCCGGACATGCCGACCAGTTGCTGCGAGAAAGCGGCATCACCGAGGTCATGCTCGAACGCGAGCTGAGCACTCTGAAGGCGGCACGCGATGCCCTCTACACCCGGATGGTCGAGCGTCGCGGTGTCGGTCTCGGTCTGGTGCACGCCGGGATCGACTCCGCATTCGAAATCACCGACGAATCCGCCGCCACCCTCTCCATGCTGCGCTTACTGCCGACCATGCTGGACGCGCTGGACTCCGGCCGGGTACTCGCGATCGACGATATCGGCGCGCACCTGCCGGTCGAGGAGACCGATCGGCTGATCCAGCTGTTTCAGAATCCCGAGACCAACTCCCGTGGCGCGCAACTGATCTTCACCACGAATAGCCGCTCACTGATCGATCGGACGAACGGCCGCTCGCAGCGCACCCGCACCGCCGTCTGGCAGATCCGCCGCACTGAGCACGGCACAAGCGAGCTCGCCGCGCTGTAGTCCGCGGCATCGGCCACCTGGGCCGTGGTCGCTGCCGTGCCGAGCGGCGCCGCGGTATGCGGGCCTGGACCAATAGCATGGGTGCCATGGTGCAGTTCGGGATGTTGGTGATCATGGTCGGCGCGCTGGTGGCGATGGTCATGCTCTACCTGCGTGGGCGCAGTGGCGTCCGGCTGGCGAATCCGGAGACGGGGACGCTGTATGTCACCGGGGTGAGCCCCCGGCCCGACGCGACGGACGAGCAGTACGTGACCATCACTGGCAATCTGGCCGGTCCGTCGGTGCCCGGCACTGTGGTGTACGGCCGCATGGTGTGGGACGTGAACAACTGGCCCGCCATCGGGGATCTGATTCCGGTCGTCTACCCCTCCGGTAGGCCGGAACGCTGGCAGGTCTCGCATCCGGGCGCGCGTCCGGGCCTCGGGTCCTGACCGGCCGCGATGTCCGCACACGATCGCAGGGGCAGTGTCCACGCCGAGTTCCCTGCCGTGCGCCGGGCCATGGATCGAGTGACCGGAGTCTGTGCCTCGAGGCCGCCACCTACGACATCCCGCCGGGCAGCAACCCGACTGACCGTCTCGGTGGCGAGCGTGCGTCGAGTCGGCGGCCCTGCGCCGAGTCGCGTCGGTCGGTCGACCGACCGGGTGTTGCGGAGTGGCCGCTCGGGCGGTGGGAAGATGCCGGTATGGCTTTGCAGGACTCCCAGGTCGTCGTTCGGAACGCTCGCCCAGAGGAATACGACGCGGTCGGTGACTTGACGGTCGAGGTCTACGTCGGCGAGGGCTATGTTCGCCCTGGCAGCCCGTATGTCACCCAACTCGCCGATATCACCCATCGCGCGGGTGCGGCGCAGGTGCTGGTCGCCGTGCACGACGATCGGGTGGTCGGCTCGCTGGCGGTGGCCCGGCCCGGCACGCCGTATGCCGAGATCGCCCGACCGGGGGAGTTGGAGTTCCGTATGCTCGCTGTATCGAAGTCGGCGCGCGGGCTCGGTGCGGGAACGGCGTTGGTGCGCACCGTCATAGAGACCGCACGCGCCGAATCCTTTGCCGCAGTAGTGCTCACCACGATGCCCGCCATGGTCGACGCTCGGCGGATCTATGACCGATTCGGTTTCGTCCCTGCGCCGGAACGGGATTGGCGGACCGAGGTGGGCGAGTGGCTGTCGGTTCTCCGGCTGGATCTCACCGACTGATCGGTCTCAGCCCAATACGGTTGCGACGATCCCGGCGAGATAGCCGAGCCGCGCGACCTCCGATGGCCGGAAGTCGGGGCCGCCGGGTCGTCCGAGCAGCAGCACCTTGCTGGCATTGCCGAGCGGCGCGGCGGCCAGTTTGGTGTCCATATCGCGCCAGATCTGCGGCACCCAATCGCCCTCGGGGTCCAGGACGGCGGGCTTCTCCAGCGGCATCCACGGTGCCGAGCCCGCCTGCGTCTGTGGTGCACTCTGGCTGCCGACGACGCGATAGGCGCCCTGCGGCCCCAAATTCATGATGGTGCTCCAGCCGACCCGCAGCACTCTCGGCACTCCATCCACGAGCACCTGCATCCGATCGTCGCGTGCGCTGGCGACCTGATCGATCAGTTCGAGTTCACGATGGGTATCCAGCACGCCGGAGTACGGGCGGATGGAGTCCACGTGCACATCGCCGATTGATTCGGCGGCGGTGATCAAGGTGTCCGGTAACGCACCCTGCGACACTTCGACGACTAGATCGTCGACGGCGAATCCCGCACCCCGCTCGACCACGTCGAGAGAGAGGATGTCCGCGCCGACGGAGCCCAGTGCGAGCGCGAGCGCACCGAGACTTCCCGGTCGATCCGGAAGTTGCACGCGGAGCAGGTAAGACACGCGCGTTCCTTTCCTTGACGGCCGAGGCTATGAACGGATACCCGGGTCACGCAATACTTACACCCCCGAGTCCCGGTTATCGACTCGAAGGTCGGTCAGTGACGAATATCACAGAGCAAATTTGCGTAGGCGCGGCGTGTCGCGCTAGCGGGCGGGGTGTGTCGTCGCCCTCGTGGCTCCTGTGCAAGGTGCGTGGTGGGGAGTCGCTAGGCTGTTCGGTGGCCGTTCACCAAGCTCAATCATGCCGAAAGGGGTCCGCGGTGCCCGCCATCTCCCGCGACGAGGTTGCACACCTCGCCCGGCTGTCCAGGCTCGCTCTGTCCGAAGCCGAACTGGATCAGTTCGCCGGTCAGTTGGATTCGATCCTGAGTCACGTGCGGACCATCTCCGAGGTCGCCGCCGCCGATGTGCCGGCGACCGCTTCGCCGAATCCGGCGACCAATGTGACGCGTCCGGATCGGGTCATCCCGTGCCTCACCCCGGAGGAGGCGCTCTCGGGTGCTCCGGCGGTCGAGGACCAGCGGTTCCTGGTTCCGCAGATTCTGGGAGAGGGCGAATGAGTTCAGCATCGCGTAGCGATTCCCTGGGGGGTGGCGGTCGGGCGACGGGTGAGCCCGACCTGACCGCGCTGTCGGCCGCCGAATTGGCGGCGAAGATCCACAGCCGCGAGGTGACCTCGGTGGAGGTCACCCAGGCGCATCTGGATCGGATCGCCGCCGTCGACGGTGAGTACCACGCCTTCCTGCACGTGGCCGGGAACGAGGCGCTCGGCGCGGCCGCCGCGGTGGATGCCGCGCTCGCTGCGGGCGATGCGCCCGCCTCGCCGCTGGCCGGAGTTCCGTTGGCGCTCAAGGACGTTTTCACGACCACGGATATGCCGACTACCTGTGCCTCGAAGATTCTCGATGGCTGGGTCGCGCCGTACGACGCGACATTGACCACCCGGTTGCGGGCCGCGGGCATCCCGATTCTCGGCAAGACCAATATGGACGAGTTCGCGATGGGCTCTTCCACCGAGAACTCGGCCTTCGGCCCGACCCGGAATCCGTGGGATACCACCAGGATTCCGGGTGGTTCGGGCGGTGGCTCGGCGGCCGCGCTGGCTTCGCATCAGGCGCCGCTGGCGATCGGTACCGACACCGGCGGCTCGATTCGGCAGCCCGCCGCGGTGACCGCGACCGTTGGCACCAAGCCGACCTACGGCACCGTCTCCCGGTTCGGTCTGGTCGCGTGCGCGTCCTCGCTGGATCAAGGCGGACCGTGTGGTCGCACCGTACTCGATACCGCGCTGCTGCACGAGGTGATCGCCGGATACGACCCACGCGATTCCACCTCCCGTAATGTGCCGGTGCCGCCGGTGGTCGCCGCTGCGCGCGAGGGCGCCAAGGGTGATCTACGCGGCGTGAAAGTCGGTGTGGTGAAGGAACTGCGCTCCGATAGCTATCAGCCGGGCGTCATCGCATCCTTCGATGCGGCTGTCGGCGTGCTGAAGGATTTGGGTGCCGAGGTCGTCGAAGTGTCTTGTCCGCACTTCGAATACGCGCTCGCCTCCTACTATTTGATCCTGCCGAGCGAGGTGTCTTCCAACCTGGCACGCTTCGACGCCATGCGCTACGGACTGCGCGTCGACGACGACGGTAGCCATAGCGCGGAGCAGGTCATGGCCGCGACCCGTGCCGCCGGATTCGGCCCGGAAGTCAAGCGCCGCATCATGATCGGCACCTACGCGCTGTCGGCCGGGTACTACGACGCCTACTACGGTCAGGCGCTCAAGGTGCGCACGCTGATCGCCCGCGACTTCGACAAGGCCTATGAGCAGGTCGATGTCCTGGTCTCTCCGACCAGCCCGTTCACCCCGTGGAAGCTGGGAGAGAAGGTCGACGATCCGCTGGCGATGTACCTGTCCGATCTGTGCACGCTGCCCACGAATCTGGCGGGGCATGCGGCGATGTCGGTGCCGTCCGGATTGAGCAAGGACGACGGGATGCCGGTGGGTCTGCAGATCATGGCTCCCGCGCTCGCCGATGATCGGCTGTACCGCGTCGGTGCGGCGTACGAGGCCGCGCGCGGGCCGATCGCCTGAGAAGTGTTGGCCTGAGCGCCCATCCCCGTCATGCGGGAAGGGGCGCTCAGGACATCCCTATGTGGGCCAGACGAACTCCGGATCACTGAGGTAGTCCTGGCGCCGCTGATCCAATGCCATCGCGACCATTTGATGTGCACCGGGTCCGATTACCTTGCGCACCGGTGGGTTCGGCATATTCACCAGCGCGATCAGCTCCGCCGCGGCGACTTCCGGGGCCGCTTCCACCCACTCGGGCTCGGCCTCGGTCACCGGCGGTGCGGCGGTCGGGTCCGGGTAGTCCGGCCTGCCCAGGATGCCGGTGCGCAGTTCGTCGTATGCCGGCAGTGCCGTCGCGAACTTCATGCTCGACTTCGCCCAATCGGTGTCGAACCCGCCGAGCTGTGCCAGCGTGACGTGAATTCCGAAGGGGCGCAGCTCATCCGCAAGTGATGCACTGAAACCCTCTAGCGCCCATTTACTTGCGTTGTACATGCTGAACAGCGGCAGGCTGCCGACCGCGCCGACGGTGGAGATCTGCACGATGTGCCCCGAGCCCTGCTTGCGTAAGTGCGGCACCGCGGCCTGCGAAATCCACAGCGCACCATAGAAATTGGTATCCATCTGGGCTCGGATCTCGGCTTCGGTCAGTTCCTCGACCGCGCCGACCAAACCGTATCCGGCATTGTTCACGATCACCTCGATGCTGCCCGCGATCGCGAATGCCTCGTGCACCGTGGCGATCGCGCGGTCACGGTCGCGAACATCCAAGGGCAGCACTGTCAATCGGTTGTCGTCGATATCGGCCATCGACTGTGGATCGCGAGCGGTCGCGACAACGCGGTCGCCGCAGGCGAGTGCGGCGAGTGTGAACGCCCGCCCCAGCCCGCGGTTCGCGCCGGTGATGAACCAGGTTCTGGTCATTGTCGATCCTTTCGTCGCGAGACGCTCCGTCTCGTTCGATGAGGATGCCAATCGAATCCGGCCATGTCAAGACGAGACGTTGCGTCTCGTTTTTGGTAGGGTCTCGTCATGCCCGAAACACCCAGCGCAGCCCGGCGTAGCGAACGTGCCCGTGCCGCAATTCTCGGTGCCGCCACCGAACTGATTCGTGAGTTGCCCTACCCGAAGTTGAGCGTCGAGGCCATCGCATCCCGCGCCGGCGTCGGCAAGCAGACGATCTATCGTTGGTGGCCATCGAAGGGCGCGGTCGTCTTCGACGCGATGCTCGAGCTCGATTCGGGGCCGGACGGTCTCGTCCTTCCTGATACCGGCGACATCCGCGCGGACCTGCGCGAATTGCTCCGCGGTGCGATCGCCGAACTCACCGATCCGAGCTTCGAGGCCTTCCTGCGCGCGATGTACATCGAGATCCAACAGGACCGGGAACTCGCCGTCGTCTACCGTGAGCGACTGCTGCTGCCACAGCGGGCCGCCATTGCCGAACGCCTGTCCGCTGCCGTCCGAGCCGGACAGCTCCGCCCCGACCTCGATCCGGACTTCGCCATCGATCTGCTCCTCGGTCCCATCCAATCCCGCTGGTCGCTGGGCCTGCCCGGCCTGACCGACTCCTACGCCGACGCCACCCTCGAAGCCGCCCTGGCTCACCTCGGGGCCTGACCGTGTGCCTCGTCGCGTATAGGAATCGGCGCGTCGGGCGGCATGTTACTGTGCGACGTGCTCGCATCGTGTGCGGCAGCCGCGCAGGTTTCCGGACCAGCGCGGCTCGCGGTCAGTGGGCGCCGAGGGATTCGGCTTGCTTCTGGATGCCTTCGGTCATACCCGCGAACCCGCGCTGGAGGTTTTTGCCGAGGGCGGCCACTACCAGCGGGTGCAGCCAGCCGTCGAGTTCGAAGTGGGATTCGTAGCGGGTGCGGTCGGGGCCGAGCGGGGTGACGCGGTGCGTACGCAGGCTGTGCAGGGCGCCGAGGGGGACCGGCTTCATCGAGTAGCTGAGTTCGGTGCCCGGGGTATGCGAGACCATCCATTCGCGCTGGCGGCGTGGCTTGGAGCCGGAGAGCGCGACCAGCATATCGATCGGTTCGCCGGGGACGAGGGTGCTGCGGCATTCGATGCAGAAGGGGTTCCACTCGCCGTAGCGGGGGAGATCGGTGATCACCTGCCACACCAGTTCGGCGGGGGCGTCGATCTCGACGGTGGCATCGATGACAAAGGGCATGGTTAGCAAATTAGAACATGTTCTATAGCTGATCAAGCCTCTCAGCAGCAAAATCGCCGTTCAGCAGGTGCCCATGGCGGTGCCCTGATCGGTGCCGTAGCGGTGGCCGTGGCCCGGCGGCGCGTTCAGCGCGGCGAGCAGATCGGCGCTGGTCTGCAGGAAGCTGACCACCGGAAGCCATTGCGGCACAGGGGCGTCGACCCGGACATCGCGGAGTTCGGGCGCGCGCCACAGCAGCGACGGCGACCAGTGCACCACCGGATCCGAGCTGTTGGCCAATACCGTCGCCCCCGCCCGATGCACCTGACCGGCCGGCGGACCCGCCCAGAGTGCCGCACAGGTCCGGCGGTCCTGGTCGGCATCGTCGGCGAATATCGAGCTGCCGCCGAGCGCGCCGAGGCTCTGACCATAGACATAGAGCTCGGGCTTGTGGTCGAGCGTACCGATGCGGCGCTCCACGGCATTGAACAGCGCTCGCGCATAGGCGACCGCGGTGTCGCGTCCGAAGACGAAGGTCACCCAACTGGGGGCGTAGGAGTACTGCATCCCGACGAGAGCGACATCGGTGCCGAAGCGTTCGGAGAAGCCGCGAACCGCATCCGGATCGATCCATCCGGACCCGGTCGGCACCGCGAGCACGATATTCGATCGTTCGAATCCGCCGGACCGTTCCAGCTCTCGAATGGCGAGGGCCACACGGGAATCGATGTCGGTCGCGGAGTCGAGTCCGACATACACCCGGATCGGTCCGGTGGGTGATCCGGTAACGAACTTGCGGCCCTGGGCGCCCAGCGACGGCCAGCTGATCGCGGATTCGGCGCTTCCGGACCGAATGTAGGAAACCGGTTGCACCAGTTCGGGATCGATCGTCGCATTGGCAGCTGCATAGGCACTCTGCCGCCAGTCGACGGCCGCGGGTATCCCGACGAGGTAGAGCACCGACGCCGCCACGACACCCACCGCGATACTGCGCACCGAACCCAGCTTCCGCGCGAACCACCCGGCCACGCGGACCACTCCGGTCAGTACGGCGACGATCACAACGGATACGAGCGCCCAGCGCAGCCAATAATCAGGACCGATCAGCACCGTATCCATCGCCATACGCAACCGGTTCTGCCAATGGGTTGCCTGCGCGACCATGCCGACGACCACGAGCACAGTCGAACCGAGCAAAGGTGTGCGGAATCGATCCCACCGACGGTTGATATCGAAATCCCAGCGCAGCAACGCGAATCGAAGGAATCCCGCACCGGCCAACGCGGCAGCGGCAAGCAGCCCGGTCAACACGGCCTGCGCACTCGGTGTGCGCGGAAGTAGGCCGGGAGCAAGGGATATCAGAGTGCCGAGGCCGATTCCGAGCGTCGTACCGATCCGAGGATGCGCGGCGCGGTGAAACCCTTTGGTGACGAGCGTCTTCCATTGATTCCCGCGACCAGATGAAAAACTCGGATCGGACGATGTGCCGGAATTGTCCTGGGCCGACACCGATCTGGTCGTGGTCAACGTGCTCATACCTGAACCTCCAGAGCGCCACTCGAAACCTTCGACACCGATGCCGGACACCGACGTCGCGCCCCCGCATCGAGCCGCCGCCTGACCGACGGCAGGAACCCGGCCGCGCCCAGTCCGATCGCACCAACGCCGACGACCCAACCCAGCCACCCAACGCGCCCGGAACCCGCTGCCTCGAGCGCCGGTTCGACCACCGGCACCCCATAGTCCTGCCGTCGCGAATTCAGATCGATGAACGTATTGGCAACACTCGCCATCGCATGGCACCGAGCCCGCGAGAATCCGTCCTCGCGAGCCGCGCACGCCTCGTGCATATGCACGGCCAGCGTCGCATCCAGCGCCTGCCTGGCCCACCCGCCGAGCGGCTGCCGATTCTCGCCCGCATAGCGCAGCAGGTCGTACCCCAAATCGTGTGCTTTACAAGCGGTTTCGAATTCACTCGGCAAGGTCACCGGCGACGAGCAGTCCCCCTTGGGATTCGCCAGCAGCCCATCGACAACGGCGGGACGATAACCGAACCGCTGGGCGAAATCGGCGGGAATCACGGCGGCCGACCCCGGCCCACCCGAGGTCAGCTCGACCACGGCGGCACCGGCCGAAGCATTCTCCACCGGCTGGTCGACGGTGCCGGCATGCGCCATGGGTGCCAGCATGATGGTGGCCGCCATGGTGGTCAGCGCGGTCGCCGTCAACGCGGCACAACGTCGTGGGATGGATCGGGCTCGGGCGCCGGCATCGATGGTCGGTGTGCTCATGGTGCTCGACGCTAGGAATCCATCCCGCTGCGCCACCTCACGCCGCGGACCGGTTTCCCGGCCCATGCCGCCGGGGGAGGGCGCGCGAGTCCTCCCACTGCGGTATTGGAGCGGAAGTCACCCGTGGGTGTGAGGACCCCGACCGCTGCGCTTCCTACTGTTGTAGCCATGCCCGAAAAACGTCGTAGCTGGACCACGGGAATGAACGCGCGGATGTGGTTCGACGCGTTCACCGTGCTGATCGCGGTGATTTTCTATGCCGTCGCGTGGCCGACCCTGCACCTCACCCATGACGTACCGGTCGCGGTGCAGCCGTTCATCGCCGCACTCGCCGCATTCCCGATCCTGCTGATCCGGCTCAACCCGGCGCTGGGCTGGGCGATATCAGCGGGCTCGGCGCTGCCCATCGCCCTGGCCATCCCGCATCAGTCGGGTAATGAGATCCCGATCCAGGTCGTGCACATCCTGTGCCTGTTCGCGCTGCTGTTCGCGGTGGCTCTGCGCGCGGCGGTCCCGATCATCGTGGTCGCCTGGGGTGCGACCTCGCTGCTGCTGGCCACCACGATGACCAGCGATGGCGCTGTTACCAGCGCCGCGTGGGCCTGGCCCCTCGCCTTCGCCGCGGTCGTGCTGTTCGCGCTGCTGGTGCGCTGGCTGGCGCAGTCGCGCAAACAGTTGCTGGTCCAGGAGGAGGAGAACGAACTGGAGCGGGCCCGGCGGGCCATTCTGGAGGAGAAGGCCCGCATTGCCCGTGACCTGCACGATGTCATCGCCCACCACATGTCCCTCGTGGTGGTGCAGGCCCAGACCGCGCCCTATCGGGTCGAGGAGGTGACTCCCGCAGCCCGCGCGGAATTCGAATCCATCGGTGCGACCGCCCGCGAGGCATTGAACGAGATCCGCGGCATGCTCGGCGTACTGCGCAGTGACGGTCAACTGCCCGAACACGCACCACAACCGAAGGCCGCCGATGTGCTCGGCCTGTTCGAGGGCGCCCGCCGCGCCGGTGTCCGCATCGACTGGACCATCGACGGACTGCTGGACCCGGTCCCGGATTCGGCTGGCCTCGCGCTGTACCGAATCGTCCAGGAGTCGCTGTCCAACGCCTCGCGGCACGCTCCGGGTGCGCCGGTGCAGGTATCGATTGTCGTCGACACCGACGCGCTGCACTTGACAGTCGGCAATGCGCTGAGTGCCACTGTCGCCCGTCCGGTCGGCAATGGCGGTCACGGCCTCGCCGGCATGCGGGCTCGGGCGCTCGCGGTCGGCGGCGAGGTATCGGCGGGCCCACGTGCGGACGGCGGCTTCGAGGTCCGGGCCCGGTTGCCCATCAGCTCATCCGACCTCGGGTCCATATCTACGGCCGGGATCGGGTCCGGTACCGAGGTCTGAGTGGTCCGAGTGTCCGAGTGCGGTGCGGCCGGGCTGCGGCCTCGTTCGCCACCCAATTAGGGTGTGCTGGTGGCAATTACTGTTCTGATCGCCGACGACCAGGCCATGGTGCGTCAGGGTTTCGGCGCCCTGCTCGCCGCCCAATCCGATATCAGCGTGGTCGGTGACGCGCCGGACGGCAAGGTCGCCGTCGCCGAGGCCAAGCGGCTGCGCCCGGATGTGGTGCTGATGGACGTGCGCATGCCGGAGATGAACGGACTCGACGCCGCGCGCGCCATCCTCGCCGCCGGCTTCGACCCACCGGTGCGAGTGCTCATGCTGACTACCTTCGACATCGATGATTACGTGTACGAGGCGCTGAGCGTCGGCGCTAGCGGATTCCTGCTCAAGGACGCGCCCGCCGAGGAACTGGTGCGTGCGGTGCGCGTGGTCGCCGACGGGCAGGCACTGCTGGCCCCGACGGTCACCCGTCGCCTGATCGCCGATGTGACCCGCCGCCGTACCACGAGCCGCGTCAAACCCACACCGGCGCTGGCGTCATTGACGCCGCGCGAACGCGAGGTGCTGGAGTTGATTGCCAAGGGCATGTCCAATACCGAAATCGCCAACGCGCTGTTCGTCGCCGAGCAGACCGTGAAAACCCATGTCTCCAAGGTGTTTTCGAAGTTGAATCTGCGCGACCGCGCACAGGCCGTCGTGCTCGCCTACGAATCCGGTCTGGTCACCCCGGGTTAGCGTGGCGGCGGCTGGCACTTACCGCCGTTGAGATCGTCGAGGTGTCGCGAGAGCAGCCGGGCCAGCCGGTCGAGCAGTGCGGTCGCATCCTCGAACGTGCCCGAATCGGCCTGTGCCGCAAGCGCGACCGCGACGCCGCCGGACCGAGTCGGCACGATGCCGAACTGGCGGACCGTGTAGACGCCGGTTTCGTCGTCGGGGCCCCAGCCACCCTTGAATTCGGTGCCCTCGATATTGCCGAGGCCCCAGCGCTGTTCCGGCGTGATCTGTTCCATCAGACCGATCACGGTGCTGGTCTCGGGCAGGCACGGCAGCTGCGATGCGAAGCGCACCTGATTGGCCAGCGTCCATTCGGTCGCGCCGAATGCGAGGGATTCCATGCTGGTTTTCGGTCCGTGCGTATTGGTCAGCGCGTCGCCGGCCTCGTCGAGGACCTCTTGGACGGCCCGCGCCGCCTCTTCGCCGTCACCGAGCGACTCCCAGAGTGCTTCGGCCGCATCGTTATCCGAGACGGTGATCGCCTCGTGCGCGTAGTCGACGACACCGATCGGGTCGTGCCGCAGCGCCGCGATGGCCAGCGGCACCTTGATGGTGGACCAGGCGATACCGCTGGTCCAGTCGCCGAAGATGGTCATTCGGCCGCCGCCGACCGGCATGATCGCCATCCCGACCTGCCCCGGCAGATTCGGCTGCAGCTGGGTGAAATCGGCGGCCAGGGAATCGGGCCGCGAGATCGACCAGCCGGGATGCCAGGATCCGGGCCGTTCGACAGGTAGCGTCGGTTCCGCGGGCGCGTCGTGGGTGCTTGGAAGGAGGGAACAGGAGGTGAGTGTGACCAAAACCGTGAGTGCCGCGCTGCGCAGCGCCACCCGAAAATTCACCATCGTTCTTGTAGACCTCACCGCCGCGTTCTCCCACCACCACAACCTGACACCCGGTGTTCCGTCGGCGGTGCGAAAAACATCCTCGTCACATCCGCCCGGTCGGTGACCGGACGTCGTGCGATCAGCACCGGATCATGCCAGGAGCTGACACGGTACTAACGCCCTGATGATAGTTTCGCCGATTTTCCCGGAGAATTCGAAACGGCGTGGCCAAAGGGCTACCCGGTAGGCTCACAACTCTGTTTACGCGCTCGGACGACCGATGTCCGAGGGCCGCAGTCACTTGAAGGGGGTCGCGTTGCTGAACAGCGGTGAGGTATTCGCCGGGTTCACTGTGCAGCGGCTGCTCGGCCAGGGGGGTATGGGCTCGGTGTACCTGGCCAGACACCCCCGCCTCGGTAAGCACACTGCGCTGAAGCTGCTGAATCGGGAGCTGTTCACCGATGCCGAAGTGCGTGCCCGCTTCGAGCGGGAGGCCGATCTAGCGGCGCATCTGGACCATCCGAATATCGTCGCCATCTACGACCGCGGTTCCGAGGACAATCAGCTCTGGATCTCCATGCAGTACATCGACGGCGTCGACGCGGCGACCGTCGACCCGATGACGCTGCCGCCGGAGCGGGCGGTGCAGATCATCGAGGGGGTCGCGGCGGCACTGGACTACGCGCACGGCATCGGCATACTGCATCGGGACGTGAAGCCCGCCAACTTCCTGCTGGCCCGGTCCAGCGGCGGACAGGGCGAGCGGGTCTTCCTGACCGACTTCGGCATCGCCCGGCTGCGCGAGGACTCCACCCACCTGACCCAGACCGGGATGTTCAGCGCGACCCTGTCCTATGCCTCGCCGGAGCAGATGACCGGCGCCAAACTGGACAACCGCACCGATCAGTATTCGCTGGCGTGCGCGCTGTACTGGCTGTTCACCGGGATGGCGCCATTCGACGCGCCCGATCCGAACGACATCATCCGTGGGCATCTACAGCATGTCGCCGCGCCATTGGCGGCCCGGCGGCAGGGGCTGAATCCCGCGCTGGACGGGGTGCTGGCCAAGGCGATGGCCAAACATCCCGAGCATCGGTACGTGACCTGTGTCGAATTCGCCGCGGCGGCCCGCAAGGCATTGACCGCGCCGCCGGCTGCCGCCGTGCAGGTGAATCCCGGCTTCCCCCTGGTGTATCCGGGACCGGCCGTTGGATCCGAGCCGCCCGCACCGGGATTCGGTGCATTCGCGGATCAGGCCGCCTTCGCGCAGGCCGCGCAGGCGGCCGGACCGGCTGGATATGGCGCGCCGCCGCAGGGTTATCCACAGCAGCCGCTGGCGGCGCAGGCTGCGGGTTATCCGGCGCAAGCAGCACAGTCGGGTGCACCGGCGATGCAGGGACCACCCCAGGCTGCGGCCTATCCGGCTGCGCCGCAGCAGGGGGCGCCCGCGCAGGGCCAACCGATGCAGGCACCACCGGCGCCGGGCTCGCCGATTCCGGGCCAACCGGCTCAGGGGCCACCGATACCAGGCCGGTCGACGCAATCGCCGCCGCCTAGTGCGCTGCCCTCATTCGGGCCGAATACCGTTGCCCCGCAGCGGAGGCCGGACCATGGGCGGAGGACAGCGGTGCTGGTCGGCTGGATCGCCGTCGGCATCGTGGTCGCGGTGATCGCTGTAGTGGGGACGCTAGTGGTTGTGGGGTGGGATTCGGAAGGCCCGCACGATGCAGCCATACCGCCACCCGTCACCTCGACCGCGGTGGCCGCTCCGTCCGATGCGCTGGCCACGAGCCGCAGGCTGTTTCCGAGTCTGGTGCCGCAGGGCAAGGACGACTTCGGCGAGGCCTATCAGGACGCGCGCTGCATGGCATCAAAGGCCGGTGAGCCGCTGGGGATCGACGACGAACCCTTGAAATCCAGCGCATGGATCACCGCATGGAAATGCCATCGCGAAACCCAGACCACCACGAAGATGAGCTACACCATCCTCGAATACGCCTCCGCCGCTGACGCCCGAGCCGCCGTGCAGGCATTACCTGCCAATGTCGCGACGGCCGGTAAGAAGAGCGGCGTCGCGATGAACACCCATCGCTGGGTCGTGGACGACCCACCCGGCTCCCTCCAGCCCCTCTATCACACCGCTAAACTGGCGGTGAGTTTCGAAGCCGATCCGGTCCGCTCGAATTTCCTGGTGTACGTGAGCAACCACGGCACCGTCGGCGCGGTGCAAACCGTGCCGCCGACACCTTCGGCCCAGGATGCACTTACTGCATGGTGGGACGCAGCGCCACTGTAATCACGTGCCGTACGGCTGCGGCGCAACGGTGTGGTGGGGCGGGCGTGTGATAACAGGGTCTTCTGCTGGTGGTGAGGAATCCATCACCGGCAAGAGTCATGTCGGACAAATATTCGGCAAACTGGAGCTGCGGGACCGAGCCGCCGCGATTGTGTTTGCGTTTGACCACGGGGTGGTCGCACCAGGACAATCGGGCGGCCGGATCGCGCATACCGGAGCTGGTGATGGGCGATCGTGCCCGGGATGTGGAGGAATGACGGGGTGGACGGACCTGGATGGAGATTCGGTAGTCGGTTCGGGCCGTATGAGCTCAGGTCGCTGCTCGGCAAAGGGGGGATGGGCGAGGTCTACGAGGCGTACGACACGGTGAAGGACCGCGTGGTCGCGGTCAAACTGCTGTCGGAGGAACTCGCCAGGGATCCCAGCTACCAGGTGCGCTTCCGTCGCGAATCGCAGGCGGCCGCCCGGCTGGCCGAACCACACATCATCCCGATCCACGATTGGGGCGTGATCGACGGTGTGCTGTTCATCGACATGCGGCTGGTGCCCGGTACCGATCTGCGCGAGATCCTCCGCAATCAGGGGCCGATGAGCGCCGAGCGTGCGATCGGCATCATCGAGCAGATCGCCGCCGCCCTGGACGCCGCGCACGCCGACGGTCTCGTACACCGCGATGTGAAACCGGCAAATATCCTGGTCACCGAAGCGGATTTCGCCTATCTGGTCGACTTCGGCATCGCCCACACCGAGGGCGACAGCGCGATGACCCAGGCGGGCATGGCCATCGGCTCCTACACCTACATGGCGCCGGAGCGATTCGGTTCCGGACCGGTGACCGGTCGCGCCGACATCTACTCGCTCACCTGTGTACTGCACGAATGCCTCACCGGGGTAACACCGTTCCCTGCCGGGGGCATGAGTGTGCTGATCAGGGCGCATCTCACCGAGCCGCCGCCGCGACCGAGCGCGCAGCGACCGGGAATTCCCGCGGCGCTGGACGAGGTGATCGCCCGCGGTATGGCCAAGGAGGCCGCTGATCGCTTCCCGACCGCGAGCGACCTGGCGCGCGCGGCCAGAGCCGCCCTCGGCACCGCGCCGGCCGCGAATATGCCGACATTGATTGTGCGCCCGCCCGATCCATCGCGCCCGCCGTCGGATCAGGCTGTGGTGCACCGCAGTGCGGCGTCGCCAGCGGAGTCGACGGGCACGATTCCGGCGGTGATCCATCCGACGGGGCCGACGGTGGTCTCAGCCGCCGATCTACAGTTCACGCCCTTGCCGCCACAGCAGCCCGCCGGTCCGCCGCCTGGGACGCCTCGGACCGGTCGGCCGGTGCGACCGTTCCCGGATGCGCATCTGTACGAGGAGTCGCCGCCGGAGGTTCCGCAGCACTTGCCGTCACCGCGGTACCCGGGTGATCCGGCGGCGCCGCCGACCCGGCGTTATCCGGAACAACCGCAGTACCCCGATGCGGTGCAGCAGCATCCGGAGGCGTCGCGGGCCGAGCAGACCCGGCGGTATCCGGAGTCGCATCATCCAGACGCCGGGTATCCGGAAAAGTATGGCGCGCAACAGGATTCACCCGCTGCGGAAACGCGACGCGTCCCGTTACCGCAACCTTTCTCCGGCACGCCGCCGTTCGAGCCGCCGCGTGGTCCCGCCCATGCGGTGCCCGACCCCTACCGGTCAGCACAATCGGCCGAGTACTCGCCGCAGTATGCCGAGACCGACTACGAAGACGATTACTACGCACACGATTCCGCCGCGGATCAGGGTCGATCGGTCCTCTTGCCGATCATGGTCGCCGTCTTCGTCATCGTGGTGCTGGCGGTCGGCGGTGCCATCGGCTGGCAAATGCTCGGTTCTGGCAAATCCGCGGATGTTCAAGCGGGCGCGCAGGTGACCACAACGGCCGCGACCGGTACCACCGGCCGCGCGACCGCCCCGCAGTCGACCTCCACCACCAAGGCCGCCCCCACCTCGGTCACCCTGCCCGCCGGCGCGACGAACTGCGCGAACGGCCAACCCGTCGCAGGCAGCTTCACCCAATCCGCCACCGGATCCGCGGTCACTAGTTGCGGTTTCGCTGAAGCCGTCCGCAAGGCCTACGCCGAATCCGCCGCCACAAACGTCTCCCGCTCATCGCGCTCAGTAGTAGCAACCAGTCCAGTCACCGGCCGGACCTACACCATGAACTGCATCCCGGACGGCCAATTGGTCACCTGCACCGGCGGCGAAAACGCGGTGGTCTACGTCTACTGACATAGCAACCGCCGCGAGCACGCAATGAGTTCGCGTCCATAAGGGTTGGGCGGTACAGACGACCGGACCAGTAGTGCCTGCGGTACTGTCCGCGCAGCGTGCATCGGCCTCGGTTCAGCGGGTGGCGATGATTGCCGAGCCATGACCGAAGAGGCCCTGATTCACCGCGATGCCTGCACGGGCGTTCTCCACTTGGCGGCCGTCGGCCTGGCCGCGCAATTGCCAGGTGAGCTCGCAGATCTGAGCGATCGCCTGCGCGGGGATCGCCTCACCGAAGCAGGCCAGCCCACCACTGGGGTTGACCGGCACACGTCCACCCAAAGTTGTTGCGCCGCTGCGCAATAGTTCCTCGGCGCCGCCGGTGTCGCAGAGCCCGATGTCCTCATACCAGTCCAACTCCAGAGCGGTCGAGAGGTCGTAGACCTCCGCGAAGGACAGGTCGGAGGGCCCGAGCCCGGCCTCCTCGTATGCGGCGTGCGCGATGGCGGAACGGAACGCGTGCGGCGGAGGTTCGACGGCCACGGCGGAGTCCGTCGCGAAATCGGGCAGGTCGAGGACGGTTTTCGGGAATGTCGGCGTGACCGTCGACAGCGCCCGGATACGGACCGGGTCGGTGACGCCGTGGCGGCGGGCGTACTCCATCGACGTCAGCACCAGTGCCGCACCGCCGTCACTGGTCGCGCAGATGTCGAGCAGCCGCAGCGGGTCCGAGACGATCGCCGAGGCCGCGACCTCCTCGGCCGAAACCTCCTTGCGATAGCGGGCGTACGGGTTGTTCAGGCCGTGCTTGGCGTTCTTCACCTTGACCGCGGCGAAATCGTCGAGCGTGGCACCGTGCAGCGCCATCCGGCGACGGGCATAGAGCGCGAAATAGATGGGGTTGGTGGCGCCGAGCAGGTGGAAGCGCAACCAGTCCGGATCGTCGCGGCGTTCACCGCCGACCGGCTGGAAGAAGCCTTTCGGGGCGGCATCCGCGCCGATCACCAGCGCTACATCGGTCAACCCGGCCAGGATCTGGGCGCGCGCATTGGCGATGGCCTGCGCACCGGAGGCGCAGGCGGCGTAGCTGCTCGAGATCCGCGCACCCGACCAGCCCAACGCCTGGGCGAATGTCGCACCAGAGACGAAACCGGGGTATCCGTTGCGGATCGTGTCCGCACCGGCGATGTAGCCGACGTCGAGGTGGTCCACCCCGGCATCGGCCAGCGCCGCGCGCGCCGCGACCAGCCCGTATTCGACGAAATTGCGCCCCCACTTGCCCCACTGGTGCATGCCCGCACCGAGGACGGCAATGTCGCGATTATTCGGGTCAGGCATCGACCGGCCTCCACATCCACACCGTGTGCTCCGCTTCCTCGTCCTCGTACAGCACGCCGAGGGTCAGTTCGACCGACATGCCGATGGCCAGGTCGTCCACCGTGAGGCCGCGCACGACCTGTCCGAGAATCACCATCTGCTCGACCTCGAGCTCCACCGCCGCGACGACATACGGCTCGAACGGATCGGGCGAGACATAGGGCGGGGGCGGCTTGTACCGGGCGTCCGCGTATGACCAGATCCGGCCACGCGTGGAGAACAGGTACTCGACCAGCTCGGAGCCGTCCTTCGGACTCGCACACTGCGGGTTGCGACAAGCCAGCGTGTTCCGCGGGAAATACGGTGTGCCGCAGACATTGCAGCGACTTCCCACGAGACGTACCGCGTCGTCGTCCGCAGTGAACCAATCTGCCACCGCGGGGCGTTGTTCTTTCTGCACAGACCCGACGCTATAGGAACACGTTCTATTTTGGGGCGGAAATTCGCTCCGGCGATGTACGCGCGGAGGTACGGTGAGTGCGGATCGAGGACGCGACGAGACCCTCGAGTCGACCTGGAGTACCACAACGCCGATGGGCACCAAAGCCATTGACCCGCAGTCGATCCGCAACGTCACGATCATCGGGGACCCCGACGAGACGACACGGGTCGTCCACCGCCTGTTCCGCCGTTTCGCCGGGACCGGGTCCAGCGCGGCGGCCACCGTCCATTGGGTGACGGGCTGCGTCGATCACACTATCCATATCGCCGAGCTGTCGAGCGACGCGCCCATCGCGGAACTCGAGCGGTCCATCCGGGTAGCCGACGGGATGATCGCGGTCGTGAGCGCTGCCGTGCAGAGCACCCCGCGACTCGGGACGATACTGCGGCTTGCCGACGACCATCAGGTCGCACGGCTATGTCTGGTGACCGGACTCGATCATCGCGCTGCCGACTTCGACCGCTGCGTCCGCACGATCACCGAGACGCGCGGGGCGGTGCCGTTGACGCTGCAGATTCCTATCGGCATCGGCACCGAGTTCGAAGGCGTCATCGATCTGGTCCCGATGTGGGCGCTAGAACCGATGGCCGTCGAGTTCTACGGCAGCCATTGGAAGGTCGCCGAGCAGTGGTATCGCAACCTCGTGGCCACGGTGATCGAACGGGACGCGGCAGATACGGACGCTGCCCTCGGCCTGCGAGAGATCGCACCCGAGCAGTTGCACGAGCGCATCCGCGGCCTCACGCGCCTAGGCGACGTTGTGCCCGTCCTGTGTGATGCGGCGCCGTGGAGTGACGACATCGCCCCGCTCCTGGACGCCGTCGTCCGGTATCTGCCGTCTCCCATGCACGTCTGTCAACCGGAACATGCCCTCGACTATTGACGGACGCTGCCATAGGGGCGACGAGTTCCAGAGATCAGCAATAGTCGGGCCTCTGCCTACGTGTCCTCCACATCGAGCGAATCATCGCCGATGACGAACAGTGACTCGCCGAACAGATCGCGACCGGCCCACCTGAACGCATGGCCCACATGCAGCTGCGGTTGTTCCAAGCCGCGGAAGTGGCCGCCGAAACCGGCCCACTGCTGACCGAACCTCGGGAGTTCGTGCCGCCATCGCTGCCCCGCCGAACGCACGGCAGTCCGCTAGTTTTGTGGTTGATACCCCGTTCGGCGATCAGGAGATGTGATGGAGCTCAAAGCGGTGCTGGGGCCTGTTGCGCGCGGATTCAACGCGGGCGTGATGGCGTTGACCAAGGCGCCATGGATCGGGCCTCGGGTGGGCCGGGCGATCACCGAGATCACTTACGTCGGCCGACGTTCTGGACGCACCATCAGCACGCCGGTGGGCTTTCGACGCTCTGGCGACGAGGTCACCATCGCGGTCGGTATGCCCGACCAGAAGAGGTGGTGGCGCAACTTTCTCGGCGCGGGTGGCCCCATCTCGCTGAAGCTGGACGGCGTCGAAAGGTCCGGGCATGCTGTTGCCCGACGCGATGACCAGGGCCACGTCAACGTCATTGTGCACTTGAACGAGATCGATTAGCCCATAGCAATGGTGTTGTTCGCGGTCGCGAACGATGGCAGGAACAGATTTCGCTCTAGAGTGCCTCCCACCGCCATGGGACTGGTGGTCGGCCTCGGGAACTCGCGCGAAGTCCGTACAGTCAACGGCGAGTTGGATGAGATCCCATTCCGGTCGGCCAAGCGACACCTTATCGAGGTCCAGCACTGTTGGGATACCCGATGGCGCACGACCAGATTGCCTTGCCAAGCATCACCATGAATCACCGAGAGCCGCAACGGTTCCGGCAGCCTGTCATACTGCTGGCGTAGTTCGTAGTACCGGGCCAGTAGCCGCATTCGGTCATTTTCGTCCGCCGCGCCCACGGCCGCTAACCGCTCGCGAAGATCACCGAACGGGCCGTAACTCGGCAGCTCGAAATCGGTCGACGACGCCAAGGAATGAAGCGCGCGCAGCATTGCTCCCAGTTCGGCAGGGGTGGCCGGCCGATGGTCCGGACTGAGATGCCACCAGGTGACGGGGCGGTCGTCGACAACGATCGGTTGAGGCAGTTCCGATACCGCTTCAACCGTTGGGATGCCGGACCCGTTGAGCCACTTCGACACTCGCAGCTCCTGCTCGGCGTTCTCCAGGCTGCCAGGCTTGCCCATCCGCGCCACGATGTCACCAAGCCGGTATGTGCCAGTGGTGGGCAGGTCGGTTCAGTATATGAGTCGGCTGGATTCGGTGGGTTAGCTAGGGCTATGCCATGGGGCGCGGTATGCGGTGGGATCAGAAGGCCCAGAGCGTCATTGACCACAATCGCCTTCTCGACGTCGGGGGTGTCTACGAGTCGGTGAAATGCGGTGTCGGAAAGCTGTATTGGCAGCGCAACGGGGGGGAGTTCGTAACGGGTTTGTGCCGAAATGCATCTACTGAGACAGAATCTGCAGCGAACACGCGATGAGTTCGTGTCCATAGATACAAAACTGACCGCATGTGCTCGCCTTGCGTCGCCGTTGTCTCGGGGCCGGCGGATGTCGAGGGTCCCGAGACAGCGGGTGCGGTTCACCGGTCAGCGGCGGAAGCGCTCCGGCGATCTCGACGATGCTCGGGGTGATATAGGTAAACGTGGCATTTACTTATGCCGTGCCGCGGGCGGTGTGTCCGGCGTAGGCATGTGCGATGGCGACCGTCGAATTCCCGTTCGACTCACGTCAGTTGCCGAATGCTGTCGTGGAAACGCTCGATAAATGGCATTACCGCGCGTGCACACCGCCATTCATCTGGCCGGTCGCCGCAGCTTTTCGATCGACCGATGGCTGCAAATGGATTCACGCACGACATGGATTTGTATTTCGATGTGGACACGATATCGAGGACTTTCACTTCAGCTCACCGCGCCCAGCACACACTCGAACGGGCTCGAAGATCCAGTGATCACCTTTCATGCTTGGACACCTTTACAGGTTTGCTGACTCGAAAGGAACTGTGATATGAGCGCTTTGGGTACGCCACTCAAAAAGATCGTCGCCACCAGCGCGATCATCGGTGGGGCCAGCATGGCATACGTTGGCCAAGCTTCCGCCGCTACCGATCAGGAATGGGACAGCCTTGCCGCGTGTGAGTCGGGCGGTAATTGGAATATCAACACCGGCAACGGGTTTCAGGGCGGCCTGCAGTTCACGCCGGGCACATGGGCTGCATATGGCGGTGCCGCATATGGGCCGACTGCCGACAAAGCCACCCGTGAGCAGCAGATAGCTGTCGCCGAGCAGGTACTCGCCGCTGAGGGCTGGGGCCCTTGGTCAGGTTGTTCGGCAGCGCTCGGCCTTTTCCGGTGAGATATCTGTCGAGCGGGTGCGACCGAGCCACGACACTCTCATCGTCCTTTCCGCGCCATGGCCTCGAGTTCGACCACGGCGGATGCGCCGCGGTTCTCGCCAGCACGGTCACGGCGCTCGGTCCGGCTCAGTAGACGTGGATGCCGGTGAAGGACATCAGGATTTCGGCGGTTCGGGCGGGATCCTCGACCTGGGGTGAGTGGCCGACGCCCGGCATGGTTACCACCGTCGCGCCGGGAACGGTGCGGTATTCGGCGGTGGAGGTGGAGTAGCGCCACCGGCGGTCTTGTTCACCGAAGATCACCAGCAGGGGTTTGTCGAGGGCGGTCAGCCGGTCCGGGATGGTGCGCTGGTTCAGATAGTCGAAGGCGCCCGCCGTGGTGGCGGTGAAGGCGTGGTATGTCATGCCTCGCACGTCGTCGACGAACTGTTGCGGGACCGGGAATTCGTCAGTGGCGAAGGCGCTGCTCGCGGCCTGACGGAGAAGGTCGTCGGTGCGTAGCCGCCATAGCGCTTCCCCGACGACCGGAGTCATGAGCAGCCGGCTGACGGGACTTTCGGAGGTGTCGTCGGCGAGGCTGGGGCCGGTGCCGATGAACGCCAGCGCGGTCACCAGGTCGGGGCGTTGTTCGGCGAGAGAGGTGGCGACCGAGCCTCCGGTGGAGTGGCCGACCACGATGGCGTGCTGGATACCGAGCTGTTCCAGTACTGCGGCGACCCGGTTGCCCTGCTGCGGGATCGAGTAGCCGTTGCCGACGGGTTTGGCCGAGCTGCCGTGCCCGAGCAGGTCGAGGCGGATGACATGGTAGGAGTCGGTCAGCAGCGGTACAAGCCGGTCCCACCAGTGGGTGGACGCGGCGAACCCGTGGATCAGGACCAGGGCGGGGGCGTCGTCGGGACCGTCCTGGCTGACATGGATGTTCTGACCGTCGACGGTCAGTGTCGATTCGCCGGTGGCCGCGGCGCTCTGGTGCGCGGTCACCGCCGAGTTTCCCAGCA
The DNA here is from genome assembly GCF_040680755.1 of Nocardia sp. NPDC051990. NCBI lineage: Bacteria > Bacillati > Actinomycetota > Actinomycetes > Mycobacteriales > Nocardiaceae > Nocardia > Nocardia sp. NPDC051990. The sequence goes on from NZ_JBFAXH010000005.1 coordinate 57,532, forward strand.
ACAGCACGACAATCGCGCCGACGATGGCCGCAGCGACGTAGCGGTGCCTGCGGCGTTTTCCTGTGCGCCGGTGGTCCAGCCGGGTTCGGTCCGAATCGCTATCGAGTTCAGGTGTAATCATCCGCTGACTGTCGCAGCTGGTGAGGACCGGTGGCTTGAACAAATGTTCCCGGGCCTACAGCATGTGAGGGTGTGCTCCGGGCCGGAACCTGTGTGGGATGTCGTTTGTCCCTCGCGGCCCACCCGGATACCTGGTGTCGTCATGGCCGGATTCCGCGACCACGGTGTGAATCCTGTTGACCAGCGGGCACTTCCGCATCCTGCTGTGACACTGCTGCTGGAGTTCGGCGCGCGTTCGCCCGTCGTGGACGACGGCACCGGACGGTGGCGGGGCAGCCTCGCCGTCGGTCTCGGAACCGGCACGCGGCACGTGCGCGGCGAGCAGATCGAATGCGTGCAAGTGCGGTTGTCACCGTTGATCGCGGGTGCCGTGCTCGGCGCCTCCCTCGCCGAATTGACCGACGCCGTTGTACTCCTGGACGACCTGTGGGGCCGGGAGGCGGCACGGATCCGCGAGCAGCTGGCCGAAACTTCCTCGTGGACGGAGCGCTTCGCGCTCATCGAGGTGCTACTGGCTTGCCGCTGCACGGCCGGACCGGCGGCCGAGCCGGAAGTGGTCTGGGCCTGGCGGCGGATCCGGGCGGGGCACGGCCTGGTCCGGATCGATGCCTTGGCCGACGAGGTCGGTTGGAGCCGCAAACGCTTGTGGTCCAGGTTCCAAGCGCAACTCGGTTTGCCGCCCAAGCGAGCGGCGACACTGATCCGCTTCGACCGTGCCGTCCATCGCCTCGCCGCCGGTATCGACCCGGCCCGGGTCGCGGCCGACAGCGGCTACGCCGACCAATCCCACCTGCACCGCGATATCGTTGCGTTCACCGGCATCACGCCGACGGCCGTGGCCGGCGAATCCTGGCTCGCCGTCGACGACATCGCATGGCCGCTACGAGCTGCCATGCCGTAAGCCCTGCCTCTGACGAATTCACGGGGCCGATAACCGGCGATGTCGAAAGAGGTTGGCAGGAAGTACTTCCGGCAGCCGGACGATGCGCAGCAGCCGAGCAGGCAGTCGATTGCCGAGGCGAGAGCGGTGTTCGCCGAGTTCGATAAACGTGCGGGATCAGGTGTTAGGGCGCGGGTGAGAATCCTCTCAACGATGTCGCTCTTGGCATCGGCGTAATGCTGGAGGTATTTCCTGAGAGTGGACCCAACTCGCGGTCGGGCGAATATTCGCTGGCCGTAACCCGCCTGGACGCGGGATCATTGTTCACCTGAGTCGCTCGTTCAATTCGAGACGAGGGGGAGTATGAGTTCACGCGCGACGGCGATCAAGCTGGTGCTGCGTTTCTATGGCCGGGAAATGGCCTCTCGCAAGGCCACAACGATTCCGGCGCTGCTGGGGCCAGCACTTGGCAATATCTGCAACCTGTACATCGCACCACTGATCGTCGCCATGATGGTCGGCCGGGTCGCGGTAACCGGGGATACGAGTTTTAGGGCTCTGGCTTCGTATATCCTCGCATTCGGTGGCACCCTGCTGCTCGCGGAACTGCTGTGGCGCATCGGGATTCACTGCTTGAACCGCGTCGACGCCTACGGTATCGAGCACCTGTATGTGCGTGCCATGGACGAGCTGCTCGCCAAGGACGCGGCGTTCTTCCACAACAACTTCGCCGGTTCGCTGACGAAGCGCTCGCTCAGCTTCGCGGCTAGGTTCGAACAGTTCGTGGACACCCTCGCCTTCGAGATTCTGGCGGCACTGGTGCCGCTGATGTTCGCCTCGGTTGTGTTGTGGCGCTACAACCCCATGCTGGTCGTGGTGCTGATGGGGATGATCGTGGTGACCGCGCTGGTCATCATGCCCTTGATCCAGCGCCGCCAGAAGCTGGTGGACGATCGGGAAGCCGCCATTGCGCGGGTTTCCGGGCATCTGGCCGACAGCCTGGCCAATATGCAGGTGGTGCGTGCCTTCGCTGCCGAACCACAGGAGGCGGCCGAGCATCACCGCCGAGTCGCATCCTCACGGCGAAAGTCGTTGCGCTCCTGGGATTACGCGAATCTGCGGATAGATACGCTGGTGGCGCCGCTCGTGGTGCTCACCAACGTGATCGGCCTGCTGGTCGCGTTGGATCTCAGCGGCCGGAATGTGGGGGTGGAGGCCATTGTGGTGGCATTCACCTACTACTTCAACGCCACCGGGATCATGTTCCGGTTCAACCAGATCTACCGGCGGTTGGAGACCGTGCTCACCGAGGCGGCGCAGTTTACCGAACTGCTGCTGGACGAACCGAAGGTGCTCGATACCGAACATCCGGAACCACTGCATCCCAAGGGCTTCGACGTGCGGTTCGAGAGCGTGAACTTCACGTATGGAGGTGCGCGACAGCTGTTCCACGAATTGGATCTGCACGTGCCCAGCGGCACGAAAGTAGGCCTGGTCGGACGATCCGGCGGTGGCAAGACCACCATCACCCAACTACTTCTGCGGTTGATGGATATCCAAACCGGAACCATACGCATCGGCGGGCAGGACATCGCCCGGCTGCGGCAGGCGGATCTGCGCAGTCTGATCGCCTACGTGCCACAGGATCCGGCCATGTTTCACCGGACCCTGAGCGAGAACATTCGGTTCGCACGCCCGGACGCCACGGACGAGGAGATCCTGCGGGCCGCCAAGGCCGCGCACGTCACCGAGTTCGCGGACGCGCTGCCGCAGGGTATGGAAACGCTCATCGGTGAGCGTGGCGTGAAACTGTCCGGCGGCCAGCGTCAGCGGGTCGCGCTGGCTCGGGCCATCCTACGAGACGCGCCCATCTTGCTCCTGGACGAGGCCACCAGTGCCCTCGACTCGGAAAGCGAATTGCTTGTGCAGCAAGCGCTCTGGGAGTTGATGCAAGGGCGTACAACGCTGGTCGTTGCGCACCGGCTGAGCACGGTGGCCGGAATGGACCGGCTGGTGGTGCTCGACCACGGGCGAATCGTCGAGGAGGGGACTCACGAGGAGTTGCTCTCCGCGGAAGGAACATACGCGCAGCTGTGGCGGTATCAGTCGGGTGGATTCCTCGGCGAGGAAGTGGTCGCCGATTGATCGGACCGTTCGGACCCAAGCCGTCCCGATGTCCGAGAACCGGCCGACACAGTCACGCGAACAACGAACGACCCTTACAGTCCCTCGTCGAACGGGTACCGGTTGTCCAACGCGGACCGGTCGCCGACAAAGTAGTTCAGGACGAGGTCATCGGCGACCTGGACCAGCACATCGCGACCCTCGACTGCGGATGCCCAGTTCATCGGCAGCCCGGACACTCCATCTTTTCAGCGGTCGCCACGCTCTCGGACAGTTCGACAGCTCGGGTCAGTGCCGCCATGGTTTCCGCACCCGCGGGGAACACCGCGAGCTGAGTAATGGTCTGCTGCACGGCAATCGGCAGTTCGACACCGCTCACAACACGATCGATCATTGCCGCGAACGCACCTGCGGCGAAATATCCCGTGGGATGCCCGTGGATCAGCTGCGCGCTCCGAGCAGCCGTGGTGAATGCGAGATCACCGCCCGCACCGGCCAGTCCGAACGGTGCCGACCGCATCACCGTTCCGCAACCTTTCGAGCAAGGGGCGGCGGTCATGAACGACAGCGAATTCGACCCCTGGGTGAGATTGGGTAGCGCGCTATCGGAGTAGGTCCTTCGCTGTGGATTCCACCGGACGGCGACATTATCCGACCTATCGGAACGCGGAAATATTCTGGGAAACCCAGTCGTGGAACGTCTGAGCTGGGGAACGGGTTACCTGAGCGACGGTGTCACGGACCGTCAGCAGTTCGTCGTTGCTGTCACCACCCATGACATCGAGAAGCGCGTCCGCTGTTTGCGATCCCATCGCCGGAATCATCCGTTCGCGCGCTTGCGCGCGGCTGATCTCGGTGACCGAGAGTGGATGTCCGAGGACTGAAGCGATGGTTTCGATCTGCTGGCGAGGAGTGATCAGCTCAGGTCCGGTCAGGGCGTATTCGCGACCGCGATGCCCGGGTTCGGTCAATGCCGCATGAGCTACGCGCGCGATGTCACCGGGATGAACGGTGGGCAGACCGACGTCGGCGAAGGGGACCTCCACACCACCGCGTTCCCGGATCGAGTCCGCCCACCACAAGGTGTTGGACGCGAACTGGGTGGGGCGCAAGATGGTCCAGTCCATGCCGCTGGTCTCGAGCAGTTGTTCCACGGCGGCGTTCTCCTGCGCTGGTCCCAGATGGGGATGCGTTTGCACGGTGATGGATGACACCAGCACGACATGCTCGACGCCCGCACGCTGGGCCGACGACAGGATGCCGGCATCATCCCCGATGCGTGATATCAGGAACAACGCGGTCGCACCCTCGACCGCGGGCCGCAGCGAGTCCGCATGCTGCAGGTCGGCCTGGAACGGCTCGACCCCTTCGGGCAGCCCGCCGGAGGTTGCCTTGCGGGTCGCCGCTCGCACGCGGACCTCATCATGCTCAGCCAGTTGTGTCACCAGTGCTCTGCCGATGTTGCCGGTCGCGCCGGTCACCAGAATCGTTTTCGCCGACGTTTGCGTGTTGATCATGGACGCAAAGCTAGAACCTCAACACAAGTCAAGGTCAAAACGATCTGTCGCAACACGGTGCTCCAAACGGCCGGGACTCCGCTGCGCGCCCATCGAATCCGAAATCTGAATCCGAACAACCTCATTCGAAGAAAGGGACGATCAAATTCTGGGCCGCAGCTGAACGGAGGTTGAGTAGTCAGCGGGGCAACGCATCCTTCCGGTGGCATCGGAAGGTCTGACGCTGGGCTCATGGCTGCGATACTGCCCGGGCTCGCTGAGAGGACGCTGGGCCGCCTCGCCGCGGTGCCAGGTGAGCGTGACCGCGCGATACGGCACGAGGCAGATGGACAGCCAGCAGGCGCCGAAGACCCATCCGGCTGCGATGTCGGTGGGCCAGTGCACGCCCAGGTACAGCCGCGACAGGCCGACCGCGACGACAACGCCGCCCACGGCGCCGATCGCAGCAACGCGGGCGGGCCGCCGGTGCAGGTGGGGCAGGACTACGACGAGCAGGACACCCAGCACGACGGCCGAGCCCAGGCTGTGACCGGACGGATAAGACTGATTGGTTTCCACCACGAGGTGATCGACCACCGGGGGACGGGCCCGTCCGACCAGCTGCTTACCGACGACGACCAGTACGGCCGCACCGGCCGAGGCTCCTCCGACCAGCAGCAGATTCCGCCACTGCCGCCGCCACGCCAGCACCACACAGGCCAGCACGGTGAGTACCGCCATCGTGGTGGTGTCACCGAGGTCGCTGACCGTTATCGCCACCGCGGTGAGGGTGCCGTTGCGGTAAGCGATGATCCAGTCCAGCCAGGCGGCGTCCACACCAATCGGGCCGCCCTCGTGAACGACGACGATCGTCAGGCCGACCGCCGCCACCGCCAGTACGACGGCCGTGACGAGGAGTGCCAGCTGAGGTCGCCGATAAGACAGGGCCATCGACCATCGAGGGGCGGTGGGGGACTCGGTCGGCATGCCACGACAGTGGCACGCGCCCGCTGAGAGGACGTTGAGAACGCGGCACCGCCCATGCCTCGGCACGGACCGTGCGGCATGCTGAGACAGGTGCGGGTGCTGGTGATCGAGGACGAGCCGCTGCTGGCGCAGACGCTGCGGCGCGGGCTCGAGCTGGAGGGGTTCGTGGTGCAGGTCGCCGATACCGGCACCGACGGCCTCTGGTGGGCGATCGAGGACTGCTTCGACGCGATCGTCCTGGATATCATGCTGCCCGGCCTCAGTGGCTATGAGGTATTGCGGCGGCTGCGCGCCGAGGACGTCACGACTCCGGTGCTGATGCTTACCGCGAAGGACGGCGACTACGACCAGGTCGACGCGCTCGATCTGGGTGCCGATGACTATCTGACCAAACCGTTCTCCTTTCCCGTGCTCTTCGCCCGGCTGCGGGCGCTGCTGCGCCGTCGTGCACCGCAGCAGCCTGCGGTTCTGTCGGCTGGGGATCTGCGGCTGGACCCTGCACGCCGCGCGGTGTACCGCGGCGACACCCCCGTGGCGCTGACTCCGCGTGAGTTCGGATTGCTGGAATGCCTGTTGCGACATAAGGGAACGGTGCTCACCAAGACCGACATTCTGCGCAACGTGTGGGATGCCCACTACGACGGGCCGGAGAACGTCGTCGAGGTCTACGTCGGCTATCTGCGCCGCAAGATCGACGCTCCGTTCGACCGCGGCAGCATCGAGACCTTACGCGGAGTCGGGTACCGGCTGATCGACCCCGGCGCGGGGGAGGGCGACGACGAAACGGGCTCCACCCCAGCCTGATTCGGTGACGGTCACCGTGCCGCCGTGGGCGGCGACGATGCCGGCGACGATGGCCAACCCGAGCCCCGCTCCGCCGGTTCGCCGGGCCCGGTCGGCGTCGAGGCGCACGAAGCGACCGAACACCCGGTCCCGGTCGGCAGCCGGGATCCCAGGGCCGTCGTCGTCGACAATGACGACCGCGCTCCCGTCGCACTCCTGCGTGCGGATAGCGACCCGCGACCGCGCGTGCGCGGCGGCGTTGTCGACGATGTTGCGCAGCGCCCGCAGCAACCGCGCCCGGTCGCCGACCACGCGCACCGCGTGGATCGCGGTGCTGACGGTGACCGTGCCCCGTGACCGCAGCGTCGCAGCGAGTTCGGCGGCGAGATCGTCGAGATCGACATCGCCGGTGCGCAATTCGAGCCTGTGCTCGTCAGCCGCTGCGAGTGTCAGCAAGTCCTCGATCAGATGCAGCATCCGCCGGGCCTCGGGCAGCAGTGTTGCGGTGATGAGTTCTCGGTCGAATACCTCGGGCCGGTCGCGGGCTAGTTCCAGAGCCGCGATCACGGTGGCCAGCGGGCTGCGCAGCTCGTGCGATGCGTCACCGACGAACTGCTTCTGCGCCAGGTGCCCCGCCTCGACCCGGGCCAGCATGGCGTTCATGGTCTCGGCCAGCTGCGCGATCTCGTCGCGCGCTATCGGCACCGGCACTCGCTGTGACAGATCCGTCGACTCGATACCGGCCACCCTGGCCCGTATCTCATCCACCGACCGCAGCGACCGGCCCACCAGCAAATACGTCGCGGCCGCGGCCGCGGCCACCACCACCGGCCCGCCCACCGCCAGCAACACCGCTACCGCTTTGAGGGTGCGTTCCACCGATTCGGTATCGGCCGCGACCAGCACTGTGACGGTTCCCGTGGCCGTCGGCACGGTGCCCGTGGCCACCCGCAGATCCTCGTCATAGCCGCGCGCGGGGCGCAACCCGGTCGCACGGGCATCCGCGACGGGCAACTCGGTCAACGGTCTCGTCAGCTTCCCCGACGAGGCCCGGGCCACCCGCCCCTGCGGATCGATCACCTGCACCCCGGCCACCCGGCCGTCGGTGTCGAACAATGGCTCCGGCAGCTCGGCCTCCGGCATCCGCATCAACTCCGCGGACACCTCACCGACCCGGATCGCCGCGGCGGTATCGAGATCGCCTACCAGCGAGCGATGCAGCAACCACGCCATCGCCCCGGCCGCCGCCGCCAGCACCAGGCCCACCATCACCGCCGCCGCGATCGCCGACCGGATGCGCAGCCCCCACCTTGACGGCATCACCCACCTCGCCAACCGATCCACACCCCCATCATCGGCCATCCCGGGCCCGGATCTCCCGGCACGCCACCGGCCCGGACGATCCCACGCGGTCTCAGCGTGCTCTCAGCGGCGACGGGGCACACTGCCGAACCGACCACCCGGTGCCACCACCAAGAAAGGGATGCCGCCTATGAGTTCGGCCACGACCCGCACCGGCTACAAGCTTCCGCAGATCACTGCCCTGTTCTGGATTCTGAAGATCGCGGCCACCACCCTCGGTGAAACCGGCGGCGACCTGCTCGCCCAAACCCTGCACCTCGGCTACGCCGCCGCCTCGGCACTGTTTCTGGCGATCTTCGTGGTAAGCCTGCTCACCCAGCTGCGGGCCCGCCGCTTCCATCCCGCCCTGTACTGGACGGTCATCGCCGCCACCAGCACTGCGGGCACCACGATCTCCGATTTCATCAACCGCGGGCCCGGCTCGGACACCTCCACCGACGCCGGACTCGGCTACGGCACCGGCGTCGCCCTGCTCATCAGCGGGCTGACGATTGTGTTCCTGATCTGGAAACTCACCGGTCAAACCTACGACGTCACCGGTATCACTACCGTGCGCGCCGAGGTGTTGTACTGGGCGGCGATCCTGCTGTCCAACACGCTGGGCACCTCATTGGGCGACTACCTGTCCGACACCTCGGGTCTCGGCTACTGGGGCAGCGCGGCCCTCATCGGCGCGATAATGGCGGTCATCCTCGCCGCGCACTACCTCACCCCGATCTCCGGGGTACTACTGTTCTGGCTGGCATTCATCCTCACCCGCCCGCTCGGCGCCACCGTCGGCGACTTACTGTCCAAGCCGCACGCCAAAGGCGGTCTCGGCTTCGGTACCTGGGGCACCTCAGTAGTCCTGCTCGCCGTCCTCGTCATCGGAATCACCTACAGCCACAACCGAACCAGCACAGCCGACACCGAACCCAGTCCGGTTCTCGACAACGCCTGAAGCAACGCTGAACACTTCTGCGCGAACAGCCTGATGTTCTCCGCGACAGTGGGGTTTCGGAACAGGGACTCGGCCGAGCGGATCGCGCGGCTGGCGGGTGGGCTTACGGAGCTGGGGGTCCGGCGAGGGGCTCGGGTGGGGATCCTCGCGTTGAACTCGGACCGCTATCACGAGTACTACTTCGCCACGGTCTGGCTGGGCGCGGTGATGAATCCGGTGAACGTGCGCTGGACCGTGGAGGAGATCGCGTACTCGCTGGTCGACTCCGGCACCGGAATCCTGCTGGTGGACGACACTTTCGCCGGTTTGGTGCCCGCACCCGGTGGTGAGAACGTGTATTCCGCCGAGGTGGAGAACGCGCTGGCCCAGCATCCTCCGAGACCGCCGAAGCCGCTCACCGCTGGGGACCTGCGGGCGCACTGCAAGGCCCTGATCGCGAACTACAAGATCCCGCGGAGCCTGGCCATCGTGGACGCGCTGCCGCTGTCCGGCGCGGGCAAGATCCTCAAACGCGAACTGCGCGAGCGGTTCTGGGGCGATTCGGACATCCAGGTGTCCTGACCGCCCTGGGCATCGAGGCCCGCACTCTTGTTCGCTTGGGCCGTCTCTGCTTTCCTATGTGAATTGCAATTAGTTTTCAACTCTAGGAGAAGATCGATGACAGACAGAGTCGCGGTTGCTGGCGTCGGCATGATCCCGTTCACCACGCCGAGCCGGACCGAGACCTACGACGTCATGGGCGAGCGGGCGGTGCGCGCCGCGCTCGCGGACGCCGGGCTCGATTACGTCGCCGTGCAGCAGGCCTATGCGGGCTATGTCTACGGCGATTCCACCGCCGGGCAGGCCGCGCTGTATCGGGTGGGCACCACCGGCATTCCGGTGGTGAACGTGAACAACAACTGCTCGACCGGGTCCTCGGCACTGTTCCTGGCCCGCCAGGCCGTTGCCCACGGTGTCGCGGATGTGGTGCTGGCCATGGGTTTCGAGCAGATGCAGCGCGGCGCGCTGACCATGGCCTACACCGATCGCCCGACGCCGTTCGACCGCTTCGACGAGGTCGTCCAGCGTCTCCAGGGCACCAGCGAGGCCCCGTTCGCCGCGCAGTTCTTCGGCGGTGTGGGCCGGGAGTACGCCGAGAAGTACGGGATGGACCCGGCCGTGTTCGCGCAGATCGCGGTCAAAGCACGCAAGCACGCGGCCAACAACCCTTACGCGGTGTTCCGTGATCCGGTCACCGTCGAGGAAGTGCTGGCCTCGCCGCAGATCTACGGCCCGCTCACCCGGTTGCAGTGCTGCCCGCCGACCTGTGGCGCGGCCGCCGCGATCCTGGTGAGCGAGCAGTACGCGCGCAAACACGGACTGCGTTCGGACGTGGTCATTTCCGCGCAGGCCATGACCACCGACTACGCCTCCACCTTCGCCGACAACTCCATGCTGCCGATCGTGGGCTACGACATGTCCCGTGCCGCCGCGCAGCGCGTGTACGAGGACGCCGGAGTCGATCCGCGCGAAATCCCCGTGGTGGAACTGCACGACTGCTTCACCACCAATGAACTGCTCACCTACGAGGCGCTGGGCCTCACCCCGGAGGGCACGGCCGAGAAGTTCATCGCCGACGGCGACAACACCTACGGCGGTCGCGTGGTGACCAATCCGTCGGGCGGCCTGCTGTCGAAGGGGCATCCGCTCGGCGCGACCGGGCTGGCGCAGTGCGCGGAACTGGTCTGGCAGCTGCGCGGCACCGCCGATGCCCGGCAGGTGGAGGGCGCACGAATTGCCTTGCAGCACAACATCGGTCTCGGCGGCGCGGCCGTGGTGACCTTGTACCAGAAGGTGGATTGACATGGCCGTAGATCCGAATGTCATCGGCGCGGAACTCGCACCGGTCACCCTGACTGTGGACGCGGGCCGGTTGCGCCTGTTCGCCAAGGCGATCGGCGAGACCGATCCGGTCTTCACCGACGAGCAAGCGGCGGCCGGCGCCGGTGCCGCCCACCTTCCTGTTCGCGGTCGAACTGGAACAGCCCGAGCCCTTCGATCGGATGGCTGCACTAGGCGTGGACCTGGGCCGGGTGCTGCACGGCGAGCAGGAGTTTCGCTACCACTCGGTGGCGCATGCCGGTGACGTGCTCACCGCGCGCCCCCGGATCACGGACGTGTACGCGAAGAAAGGCGGGGCGCTGGAGTTCATCGTCAAGGAAACCACCATCACCCGAGCGGACGGGAGTGCGGTCGCCGATCTGAAATCCGTCATCGTCGTGCGCATGGCGACCGACTTCCTCGAGGCCGAGGCACTGCCGCACCGGGAGCGCTGGATCGAGCAGAAGCACGTCGACCGCGCATTCTGGCTGCGCGCGGGCGAACTCGGCCTGCTGTGCGCGGGCGGGCCACTACGGCTACATGCTCGAGTACCTGATCGCGCGTATGTACGCCGACTCGCGGGCCCAGCAGATCTACGCCGGTGCCAATGAGGTGGTGCGCGAACTCATTGCCCGGTCGCTGTGATCCCGCGCCTGCCATCGGACCGGGCGCGCACGATGGCAGGATCGAGACGGTGAACGGCGCGGCCGGTGATAGTGCGATCAGGAGGGACAACGATGACGGCGACCGGTGAGCGCCCGGCGCGTGGGACTCGCCCGGCCAATCGGCGGGAGCTGATCGTCGAGGTGGCGAGCGCGCAGTTCTATCGGGGCGGCTTCGCGCGCACCAGTATCAGCGATATCGCCGAGGCCGTGGCCATGGGCCCGTCCGCGCTGTACCGGCACTTCCGCTCCAAGCAGAAGGTGCTCACCGAAGTGGTGTTCGGTTCGGTCGACCGGGCGCGCGACCAGCTGGCCGAGGCCACACCGGAGGATCTGCCCGCGGTGGCGGCCCGCGCATCGGTGCGTGATCGTGGTCTCGGGGTGATCTGGCACCGCGAGGCCCGCTACCTGACTCCTGAGGACCGTCGGACCGTCGGACAGCGCATCGGCCAGGTCCTGGCGCATACGGCCGCGCTGATCCGCGCGCGGCGATCGGAACTGAGCAGGGCCGATTCCGAATTCCTGGCATCGGCTGTGCTCGCGATCATGACCGGCATCTCCTTCCAGAACATCCAGATGCCCAAGGACCGCCTCACCCGGCTGGTGGAACGGCTGCTGGTCATCGCCGTCGACTGCGAGCTGCCCGACCTCCCGCCCGCCGCACCTCCCGCGCCCACCCGACCGGGTGTGGCGGTATCCGCCCGCCGCACCACGATCCTCAACACCGCCGCGGAACTGTTTGCCGACCATGGGTTTTCGAACGTCGGCATGGAGGACATCGGCCGTGCGGTTGGCATGGCCGGCCCCAGCCTCTACAACCACTTCGCGGGCAAGACCGAGATCCTCGAGGCCGCGTTCTTACGCGGCAACGAATGGTTGCGACGCGATCTGGACCGTGCCCTTGCCGAGGCCGACGACGAAACGGACGCACTACGCCGATTGCTGGCCAGCTACGCCGATTTCGCACTCGAGCGCCCCGCCGACGTCCGCCTGCTACTCACCGAGAGCGTGGAACTACCCGAGCCGCAAGGCCATCGAGTCCGAGTCCTCCAACACCAGTACATCGCGGAATGGGTACAACTCCTGCGCCGAGTCCGCCCCGGTCTGGACGCCACCACCGCCCGCGTGCGCGTCCAATCGGCCATTCACATTGCCAACGACCTCGCCCTCTCACGACGACTCCGCGGGACCGACAGCACCCACGCCCGGCTGCTAACGGTCGGCACCCGTTTGCTGGAACTGCCGCCGCCCGACTGACCTCGGGCAGAAAAGTCGGCTTGACTCGCATCGGCGTCACCGGCCACATGAACACCAAACGGCGAGCTGTCGGATTCCGCGGACCTATTGATTCAGTCCGGTGCGGATCGCCGCGACGGTGGCGGCCAGCCGGACCTGGTGCGAGCCCTGCCAGTAGATCCGCCCGCAGTCGCGGCACTGCCGAAACGTGTCGTAATGGCGGCGGGTGAGCGGTTGCAGCCGATCTTCGACCTCGGCTTTGGCGACCGCGACAACGGCGCCACCGCAGCGCAGGCAGCGGGTGAACGGCGCCAAGCGATCGCCGAGGTCGAGCCGTCGGATCACCTCGACGATCTGGTTGACCGGTTGGTCCGACCGGATATATACACCGTGCGTCACGTTGCGCCGCTTCAGCAGTCCACGGTCGCGGGTGAGCAGGATACGGTGCTCGGCCGCCGACAGCTCCGCGAGTGCGGCGTCGTCGGCATCCCATTGGCAGTGCACGTCCAGACCCATCAACCGCATGAGCTTGGCGAGGCCGCCGAGATTGACATCGGCGACGAAGCGCGGCTCGCGCAGCGGGTGTGGGCGCACCCCGGTAACCCGGCCGATGTCCAGGGTTTCGAATACGGGATAGGCGGTGATCCGATCGCCGTGTCGCGGACGTTGGCCGAAGGTCACCGGTTGCCCGTTGACCAGCACCAGGTCGACCTCGGTGTGCGGGATGCCGGCCGCCTCGATGACGTCCTTCACCGTCTGATGGGGTCGGAATGGTCGCCGCAGCACCGTGTGCCGCTTGTCGGGCCGTAGGAAATCGTTCAGCTCGGCGTAGACCCGCAGGTCGACGCTCATTCGACGAATACCGCCATCGATGCCGTGAATCCGTGCAACGCATTGCGGCCGGCGATGGGCCCGATCTCGCCCGCGGCGAAGATGCCCGCGAGCGGTATGCCGTCGAGCAGGTCCTCGATCGTCGCGGCGTCGTGATTCGCGATCCCGAACATCCGCCGACCCCGTCCGTTACACGTGAACAGCAACGCACCCGCCGGGCGTCCCGGCAGGTCCGAACCGACTTGGACGAGGGCCGCACGCAGGTCTTCGTCCGCCCCGACCGCATCGCGAACCTGGAACTGCACGGTCGTGCCGACCTCGACCACCTCGCCGATCTCGATCGCGCCGCTCGACGGGTCAGCGCCGAGGAGGCCGCGGATCAGGAAATCACCCTGTCCGGGTACCGGCAGATGCTCGTCGACCACGATGCCGATCTGCAATCCGTGCGTCACCAGTTCCTGCTGGTCGGGTGGCAGCACCTCGACGATATCGCGCAACCGCTGGATCGGTGGTCGGCCGCCCAATTCGGTGATCACCGCGCCATGCGCGCCGGTGACGATATACGGATGGCCGATCGGTCGGCAGCCCTGCGACACGATAGGGACACCGTGCAGGCCGGGAAGTCGCACGCCGACCGCACCGGAGGTCACCACATCGTGATCGTGGAACAGCCTGCAACCGCCCGGCCCCCGCGCGCCGCTCACCAGCCCGCCCATCACGGTAGTGCCGGGCAGATCGGCATTCAGGTGCTCGAGCAGAACGTCGGCAGGGAAGGAGAACGGGTCCGGCAGCAGCAGATGGAAGTCGCGTGCGGCCTTGTCGAAGCGGTAGCCGGCGAGTAGTCCTCCGGTCGCCGTGCGGATGAATTCGAGCTGGAATGTCTCGGCGGCGGCGGGTAAACCGGATGCCAGCCATACCACCACCGCGGGCTCGTCCTCGATCTCACGGGCGCCCGCCACGATCGCCTGCGCCACACAACCCACGAGTGCGGGCACCCGGACCGTCTGGTGGACCCCGGCGAGTACGGCCGCGGCATCGTCGGTATGTGCTCGTGATGCCAGCAGCACAGCGAGCGACAGCGTCTCGCCCGCAATCTGATCGCGGGCGTGCGCTGCGGCTTCCGCACCTGCCTGCCACGCTCCTGGCGCGGTGGAGAGCCCTACTCCGATCCGCACATTTCTATCGTAGCGAATTGTATGTGGGCATGGGTCTTGTTGCCACACAACATATTTCAGTGAAATCGGACCAAAACGCGCCGTCGGAGCGGTGGGATAGGCGTCGCGGGCGTGCTGAGGGTTTCGGTAATGCCGAGGTGGACCTCCCTGTCAGGCCGCCGACAACGGGTCGGCAGACTGGTTGGCAATGAACAGACTGGTTGGCAATGAAACTGCCTGAACTTCCCGATCTGCCGGTGCGCGGCGCGCTCGATCGCATTGTCGCGACATTGACCGAGCGTGGCACCGCCGTATTGGTCGCGCCACCGGGAACCGGGAAGACGACATTGGTGCCGCTGGCGCTGGCGAGTGTCGGGCGGGTGGTTGTGGCCGAGCCTCGGCGGTTGGCGGCGCGAGCGGCGGCGGGTCGGATGGCGGCGTTGTTGGGTGAGTCGGTCGGGGAGACGGTCGGGTATTCGGTCCGGGGAGATCGGAGGGTGAGTGCCCGAACTCGGATCGAGGTTGTCACCTCCGGATTGCTGGTGCGGCGGTTGCAGGGCGATCCCGAGTTGGCGGGCGCGGATGTCGTTGTCCTCGACGAATGTCATGAGCGCCATCTCGACGCGGACTTGCTGTTGGCGTTGCTGCTGGACGCGCGGGCCGGATTGCGGCCGGAGCTGCGGGTGCTCGCTACATCGGCAACCGTTGCGGCCGAACATCTTTCGGTGCTCCTGGGTGGTGATCGGGCTGCGCCGGTGGTGCACGTGCGGGGCCGGAGCTTTCCCGTGGCGACGACATATGTTCCGCCGTTGCCGAGGGAACGGGTCGAAGCTCAGGTGGCTCGCGCCACGCGGGCGGCGCTCGCCGGGGTCGACGGGGATGTGCTGGTCTTCCTACCTGGAGCAGCCGAAATCCGCCGGACCACGGATTTGCTGACCGATGTGGACGTGGATCTGGTTCCCCTACACGGCAGGCTTTCCGCTGCCGGACAGGATATTGCGTTGCGGCCT
This sequence comes from Nocardia sp. NPDC051990, assembly GCF_040680755.1. Lineage (NCBI taxonomy): Bacteria > Bacillati > Actinomycetota > Actinomycetes > Mycobacteriales > Nocardiaceae > Nocardia > Nocardia sp. NPDC051990. The sequence goes on from NZ_JBFAXH010000005.1 coordinate 72,977, forward strand.
GGTTCGCGGCGGCGCGTGGTGTTGTCCACCGCGGTAGCCGAATCCAGTTTGACGGTCCCCGGCGTGCGGGCCGTGGTGGATTCGGGGCTGGCTCGGGTGCCGCGCATCGATCGGGGACGTGGGTTGTCCGGCCTTGCGACAGTTCGGGTTTCGGCTGCCGTGGCCGAGCAGCGGGCCGGGCGCGCCGGACGCGAGGCACCAGGGACGGTATGGCGCTGCTGGCCGGAGTACGAGAACGGCACCCTGCCCGCCTATCCGGAGCCGGAGATCCGCACGGCGGATCTGACTCGGCTGGCGTTGGAGCTCGCGTGTTGGGGCACACCCGATGGCCACGGCCTCGCCTGGTGGGACGCACCGCCGCAAGGTGGGTTGGCCGCTGGGCGAGATGTGTTGCGCGCGTTGGGAGCCGTGACCGGAACGGGGGAGGTGACCGAGCGTGGACGACACATGGCACGCGTCGGACTGCATCCCCGATTGGCGCGAGCGCTGCTCGACGGCGCCGCCGAGGTGGGCACCCGGGCGGCCGCGGAAGTGGTCGCGATCCTCGACGATGACACCCTCATGCCGGGCGTCGATCTCGTGGCCGGTCTGGGCGTGTTGCGGCGGGAGCGGCCGGGGCGCTGGCGGCGGGAGGTCGAGCGTCTGTCGCGGTTGGTCGATCCGACGGATGGCGACGACGACCCGGCTTTCGTTGTCGCACTGGCACATCCGGAGCGGCTGGCGCGGCGGCGTAGTCCGGGCTCGACAAGCTATCTGATGGCCGGCGGCACCGCGGTGACGCTGCCGCCGGGATCCGGGCTGGGTGCTGCGGAGTGGCTGGCGGTGGCGGTGGCGACACGCGATCCGGGGCGTTCCGAGGGCCGGATACGGTTGGCCGCGGTCGCCGACGAAAAGCTCGCCCGCCGTGCGGCATCGAATCTGCTGGAGATCGCGGACGAGGTGGATTGGTCCGACGGTGATGTGGTTGCTCGGCGGGTCGAACGGTTGGGCGCGATTGTGTTGTCGGAGCGCCAGATTCGTGATCCGAATCGTCAATTGCTCAGCGCGGCAGTACGACGCGGGCTGAACTCGACCGGACTCGCTCTGCTGCACTGGGATTCCGATGCGGTCACCCTGCGTCAGCGGCTCGACTTCCTGCACCGCACGCTCGGCGACCCCTGGCCGCCGGTCGATGACGAATCACTGCTGGCCGATGCCGGCACCTGGCTCGGCCCCGAACTCGCCACGGCCCGCCGCCGCGGTGACCTCGAACGCATCGATGCGGGACAAGCGTTGCGCCGCCTGCTGCCGTGGCCCGATGCCGCGCGCATGGACGAACTCGCGCCGGAGCGCCTGCCGGTGCCCTCCGGTAGCCGCCTCCGTCTCGATTATTCGACCGATCCACCGGTGCTCGCGGTCAATGTGCAGGAGGTCTTCGGTTGGACGCGGACACCGTCGCTGGCCGATGGGCGCGTCCCGATCGTGCTGCATCTGCTCTCACCCGCCCAACGCCCCGTCGCGATCACCGCGGATCTGACGTCGTTCTGGCGCACCGGGTGGCCACAGGTCCGCAGCGACCTGCGTGGCCGCTATCCGAAGCACGCGTGGCCGGAGGATCCGGCCAGCGTGCCCGCGCACCGCGGGACCGCCCGTAACGTCGGCTAGGACCTGGGTGCCGTATTTGCTTCTGCCGCGATCCAGTTCGCGAGGACGGCGGCCTGGCTGTGGTCGATGTCATGGGTGGCGGTCAATAAGGTCACCGGATGTTCGCGGGCAATCTCCCGCAGGTGCTCGGCGGCCTCGCGGTGCTGGGTATCGCGCAGTTCGGCCAGATATCGGCGACGGAATTCGGCGAAGCGCTCGGGCTGGTGCCCGTACCACTTGCGCAGCTCGGTCGACGGTGCGATATCGCGCATCCATTCGTCCAGATGCGCGTCCTCCTTGCGCATCCCACGTGGCCAGACTCGATCGACGAGTACTCGGGTGCCGCCCGACGGAATCGGTGCTTCATAGATTCTCCGGTAGGTGACGTGCTGGCTCATCATGCTCCCGTCCTGAGCTGCTCGTTGTCGCCGCACACTGCTCCTCTCGTGGAGCTCTGGAGGTAGCTCCATCCTAGGCGGGAGCAGTCGGCCGACATCGTCCTGATCAGCGCCATACCGTCCGCCTCGAACTCACCGGTGCGGCGGTCGGTCATTCGTACCGCCTCATGATTGCGTGCTCGCGAGACCGGGCACTGCCGTGCGGTAGCCGACCTACAACTTGTAGCCGATCTGGCGCAGTAGTTGTTTGCGGGCTGCTGTGTCGTCGGGGCCTTCGACGCCGAGCGGCCCACCCCCGTCGACAACTCCGATAATCCCGCGGCCCAATTCGGCCTCGGCGATCAATACCTCGACCGGATTGGCTGTGGCACAGAAGATTCCACAAACTTCGGGGACTTGTCGCACCGCATTCAGCACATTCATCGGATAGCCCTCACGCAGGAAAACGATGAACGAATGTCCCGCGCCGACCGCCACGGCGTTCTTGGTGGCGAGCTCGGTCAGATCGTCGTCATTGCCGGAGGTCCGGACCAGCCGCGGCCCGGATGCCTCACAGAATGCCAACCCGAATCGCAGATGCGGACTGATCCCGACCAGTGCCTCGTGCAGGTCCTCGACCGTCTTGATGAAGTGGGCCTGTCCGATGATGACATTGAGATCGTCCGGCTTATCGATGGGTACCGAAGTCAGCTCCATCGAACCATCCTGCGCCGCCTCCGAGTCTGTGCGCCAGGGCGACACGCCCGATCCTTCGAGGCATGCAGTACCCCTGGTACCACGAAAAGTGGGTCGTGCCGGAATTGTCGAGTACGTTGCGAGGCCATGAACACAATGAGTTCGCGGATGAGGGCGGCAGCGCGCGGTCACCGACGACCGATGGCGCAAAGCGGACGCATTACGGTGTACATGCCCGTTGACCACGTCGTAAGCCATTGTCGCTGTTCCGGGTTCGGCGGTTTCGGCGCGGTTGCGGTGGGCGCTCGGTGTCGATGCCAAGTACGGTGTCGGAATGCCGTATTGACATCGAAACTCGCGGACGTTCGAAACGAGAATGTGTCGAAATATGTATTTTGAGTTATCCCGGCGCCTGCGCAAAGCGCTCGGCGCTACGGCGCTGGCCGGACTCCTCTTGGTGGCCGGATGCGGCACGGACGCCGACGAACACTCCGCTGAGCCCGGTATCACCGCGGCCGCCGCGCATACCGACCAGCAGCAGCTATCGTTCACGGTGCCGGGCACGCTGGCCGCCGGTTTCCAGGAACTGCAGTTGAGTGTGCACGGCAAGCTGGGCATGGCGATCATGCCGGTCGGCGGCGAGAAGATGGTGACCTTCGGCGATTGGACGACCGGACCCGCTTGGTCGACGATGAAGGTGCCGCTGGTCATTGCCGCACAGCGCAAGAGCTCGACCAGCTCGAGCTACGCGGCGACGGCGGCGATCACCCAGTCCGATAATGCCGCGGCCGATACGCTCTGGCAGTCGCTCGGCAGCGGCCAGGAGGCCGCCAAGGCGGTCGAGGCCGTGCTGCGCGAGGGCGGCGATACAAAGACTACGGTGCCCGCCACCAAGACACGTTCGGATGCCTCCGCATTCGGACAGGCGGATTGGGCGCTCACCGAACAGGTGCGGTTCGCCTCCCGGCTGCCATGCCTACCGCAGAGCTCGGACGTGATCGATCTGATGGAACAGATCACGTGGAGTCAGCGCTGGGGCATCGGTGAACTCGAGGGCGCGGGATTCAAGGGCGGTTGGGGGCCCGACACCTCCGGCGCCTATCTGGTCCGCCAATTCGGCCTGATCCAGGGACCGGGCGGTCAGATCGCGGTCGCCGTTGCCATCCAACCCGATTCGGGCAGCTTGTCCGACGGAACGAGCATCCTGAACCGGCTCGCCACGCTGATCTCCCAGCACCTCGACGAACTCTCCGGCGGCAGCTGTTCCTGATCCCGGTCGAGTCGGAGCCCGCTGGTTCGCACGGCGGCCCCGTCGGCGCGCACAGTTGACCGGGTAACGGCGACACCGAGAAACCCGACTCAGCGGGTGAGATCGTGGGACCACGACCGTGGGCGATTCGGCGAGGTGGAGCGGCGCTCGGCTGTTTCACCTCGTCCGCGATCACCACTGTCACCAGTTACGCCTGCGCCGAGGAGGTGCGCAAGGCCTACGCCGACGGCGGTGACAGCACAATTGTGATGGCGCACATTCCGGTCGATAATCGGGGTTACCAGATGAATTGCACTGCCGGTGACCAATTCGCGACCTGTGGCGGCGGTGCGACCGCGAGCGTCTATGTGTATTGAGTCGTAGCCGTTACCCCGTGTTCACGGGGGTGTGACCGCGTGATCGCGCGAAGCGGGGCAAGATATGCGCCATGCGCATCGGAGTCTTGACCGGAGGCGGCGACTGTCCAGGACTGAACGCGGTCATCCGTGCCGTCGTTCGGACCGCGAACGGACGCTACGGCGACGCGATCGTCGGCTTCCAGGACGGCTGGCGCGGTCTACTCGAAGATCGAAAGATCACCATTCAGAACGACGATCGCACCGACCGCCTGCTCACCAAGGGCGGCACGATGCTCGGCACCGCTCGCACCCATCCCGACAGACTGCGTACCGGACTCGATCAGATCAAGCGCACTCTCGACGACAACGGGATCGAGGCACTGATACCGATCGGCGGCGAAGGCACACTCACCGCCGCGAGTTGGCTGTCCGACGAGGGCGTCCCGGTGGTCGGAGTCCCGAAGACCATCGATAACGACATCGACTGCACCGACGTCACTTTCGGCCACGACACCGCACTGTCCATCGCCTCGGAGGCCATCGACCGGCTGCACACCACCGCCGAATCGCATCAGCGTGTCATGCTGGTCGAGGTGATGGGCCGCCACGCGGGGTGGATCGCGGTGAACTCCGGCATGGCAGCGGGCGCGCACCTCACGCTGGTACCGGAGGTGCCCTTCGATGTGGCCGAGGTGTGCTCGATGATCAAGCGCCGCTTCCAGCGCGGCGATAAGCACTTCATCTGCGTGGTCGCCGAAGGGGCGCACCCGGCGCCCGATTCCGGATTCGCGCTGCTCGAGGGTGGTATCGACGAATTCGGCCACGAACGGTTCACCGGTGTCGCGCAGCAGCTCGGCGCCGAAATCGAGCGCCGCATCGGCAAAGAGGTTCGCACCACCGTGCTCGGACACGTCCAACGCGGCGGCAGCCCGACACCGTACGATCGGGTGCTGGCGACCCGCTTCGGTCTGCACGCCGCCGAGGCCGTGCATGCCGGACAATTCGGCCAAATGGTTGCTCTGCACGGCACTTCCATCGATCTGGTTCCGTTGTCCGAGGCCACCAAGCAGCTCAAGCGGGTGCCCGCCGAGCGCTACCGCGAAGCGGAGGCGTTTTTCGGCTGAATCCGGCGATTTGTTGCACAATCGAGACCTGCCGAATTCCTTGTCGCACAGCTACTCTGGTCGACGTGGCTCAACTCCAGGTATCCGACCTGCCCACCGATGCTGTTGCCGTATTCCGCCGTCGTGCTCGCGTCGCGGGCATATCGATCGAAGCTCAGGTTCGTCAGGAACTGATCGCAATGGCGCGCCGGCGAACTTCCGTGGACACGATCGTGGAATTCCTGGAATCCCAGGGCCGCGATCTGACCCCGGAGTTCGACTCCGGCGCCGTAACCCTCATCCAGGTCTACGATCTGCCGGCCGACGCCCTCGGCATGTTCGGCCGCCGTGCCCGCGCCGCCGAACTCCCGCTCGGCGCCTACGTCCGCCGCGAACTCCTGGCCATTGCTCGCCGCGGCGGCATGGCCGACGCAATGCTGGAATTCCAAGAGGCACAAGAGGACGACCCGACCCTCGAACTCGACATGGACGCGATCGCCGCAGCCGTCCGGTACGCCCGCGGGGCGTGAAGGTTGGCCCCGCGGTCGCTGGCACGACCGTACCCCGGGCGGCGGCGAGAGCGGCTTGAAACCGGGCACCCTGCTGATAGCCGGGCACACAACGCAAAGGGTGCCCGGCTGCGGGCAGGACTGGCGGTGCATGCGAGCAGTCGTGTGCGTCCGAGTTCGTCCGATAGGTCCGCGCGGATCGGTAGTGTTGCGGCGTGCGCAATCGGCGATGGCTAGTCTCGGTTCTGGTCCTGATCGTCGCATCGGTGGCGGGGTGCTCGTCATCGGACAAGGGCGAGACCCGGTCGTTGACCGGGGATTGGCACGGGTCCATCGAGGTGCCCGGCGCGCCGTTGGCGGTTGGGGTGAGTTTCGCCGGTAACGGCAGCGCCACCCTCGATATTCCGATGCAGGGCATGAGCGGTGCGGAGTTGAAAGATGTTTCCGCCGGACCGGATCGGATAGCGTTCGCGATTCCGAATATTTCGGGCGATCCGGTGTTCGAGGGCAAGTTCGACAAGGATGCCAACCGGATTGTCGGTGAGTTCCGGCAGGCGGGCCAGAGCCTGCCGCTGACGCTCGAGCCCGGCAAGATCCCGCCGCCCACGCGTCCACAGGAGCCGAAACCGCCGTACCCGTACCGTTCCGAAGACGTCACCTACCGCAACGGCGATATCACCATCGCGGGCACACTGACCCGGCCGGAGGGCAATGGCCCCTTCCCGGCAATTCTGATGATCTCCGGCAGCGGCCCCCAAGACCGCAACGAAGAACTCATGGGCCACAAGCCTTTCCTGCTGCTGGCCGACACCTTCACGCGCGCGGGCTATGCCGTACTGCGCACCGATGACCGCGGCGTCGGCGGCACCAGCGGCAAACTCGACGATGCCACCTACAACGATCTCACCGACGACGCGGCGGCAGGCGTGCGCTTCCTGCGCGCCCGTCTGAATATCGACCCGGCCCGCGTCGGACTGTTCGGCCACAGCGAGGGCGGCTATCTGGCGCCGGTGGTGGCATCGCGTCCCGACAGCGGCGTCGCCTTCGCGATCCTGATGGCCGGTCCCTCGGTACCCGGCTGGGAGGTGCTGATCGAACAGAACCGTGCACTGCTCGGCGGGGGCGGCGCATCGCAGTCCCAAATCGATGACCAGGTCACCTACATCACCAACTGGACCAATCTGATCCGCCGCGGCGATCTGGCCGCCGCCAAGGACCTCGCCTACCGCCACAACGAATCCCTCCCGCCGAACCAGCGCGCTTCCGCGGAAGTCCTCGACGCCTACAACACCACCTACATGGCGTCCTTCATCACCTACGACCCGGCCCCCGCGCTCTCCGCCCTGCGTATCCCGGTCCTCGCTTTCTTCGGCAGCAAGGACATGCAGGTCTTGGCCACCCAGAACGAACAACCGATGCGCGACCGCCTGGCCGCCGATCCGGACGCCACCGTCCATGTCTTCCCCGACCTCAACCACCTCATGCAACCGGCCAACTCCGGCCTCCCCAGCGAATACTCCGCCATCGAAACCACCATCGCCCCCGATGTCCTCACCTACACCACCAGCTGGCTGACCCAACACACCCAACCCCGCTAACCTCCCGATCAGACCAGAGCGCTACCGCACATCCGGCGAGCACCGCACACGCTCTATCTTGTGCGAGGTACGCACCGGCTATGCGGCAGCTCACCAGTTGGGCCGCGCGGCGCGGCTGACCGCTTGGCGAGGGCGGTGGGCGGGTTAATAGACTGACCGCTATGAGTGCACCCACCGTCGACTTGATGGACTATGCGGATGTCATCGATCGGTTCGAGCCGGTGCTCGGTATGGAGGTTCACGTCGAACTGAACACCGCGACCAAGATGTTCTGCGGTTGTCCGACCGAGTTCGGTGCGGAGCCGAATACCCACGTGTGCCCGGTGTGCCTCGGTCTGCCGGGGTCACTGCCGGTGGTGAACGAGCAGGCCGTGGAGTCGGCGATCCGGATCGGGCTGGCCCTGAATTGCGCGATCACCCCGTGGGGTCGGTTCGCGCGCAAGAACTACTTCTATCCGGACCAGCCGAAGAACTACCAGATCAGCCAGTACGACGAGCCGATCGCCGTCAACGGCCACCTCGACGTGGTGCTCGACGATGGCAGCACCTTCCGCGTCGAGATCGAACGCGCGCATATGGAGGAGGACACCGGCAAGTCCACCCACATCGGTGGCTCCACCGGCCGCATCCACGGCGCGAGCCACTCGCTGCTGGACTACAACCGGGCCGGCGTGCCGCTCATCGAGATCGTCACCAAGCCGATCACCGGCGCGGGGGAGCGGGCGCCGGAGGTGGCGCGCGCCTACGTGACCGCGTTGCGTGAGGTGCTGAAGTCGCTCCAGGTCTCCGACGTAAAAATGGAGCAGGGCTCGCTGCGCTGCGATGCCAATGTTTCGCTGATGCCCATCGGCGCAACGGAATTCGGCACCCGCACCGAGACCAAGAACGTCAACTCGCTCAAGAGCGTCGAGGTCGCGGTCCGCTTCGAAATGCGCCGCCAGGCCGCCATTCTCGCCGACGGTGGTTCGATCGTGCAGGAGACCAGGCACTTTCACGAGGGCGACGGCACCACCTCGCCAGGTCGCCGCAAGGAAACCGCCGAGGACTACCGCTACTTCCCTGAGCCGGACCTGGAACCCGTTGCGCCCGCCGAGGATTGGGTGGAGCGGCTGCGCGGCACCATTCCGGAATACCCGTGGCTGCGCCGCGCTCGCATCCAGTCCGACTGGGGTCTGTCCGATGAGGTCATGCGCGACCTGGTGAACGCGGGCGCGCTGGATCTCATTATCGCGACCGTCGATGCGGGCGCCCCGGTCAACGAGGCCCGCTCATGGTGGGTCGCCTACCTCACCGAAAAGGCCAAGGAGCGTGAGGTCCCGCTGGAGGAGTTGTCGATCACGCCCGCCCAGGTGGCGGAGGTGATCAAGCTCGTCGAGTCGAAGACGGTGAACAACAAGGTCGCCAAGCAGGTCGTCGACTTCGTGCTGGCGGGCGAGGGTGATCCGGCGAAGATCGTCGAGACCAAGGGCCTCGGCATGGTCAGCGATGAGACCGCGCTGCAGGCGGAGGTGCACAAGGCGCTGGCGGCCAATCCCGATATCGCCGAGAAGATCCGCTCGGGCAAAGTCCAGGCCGCGGGCAAGATCGTCGGTGACGTCATGAAGGCGACGCGCGGCCAAGCCGATGCGGCCCGGGTGCGTGAGCTGGTGCTCGCGGCCTGCGCCTGAGTTTCGGCTCCCCCAACGAAACTGGACCGGTCCCTCGGGACCGGTCCAGTGCGTTTTCTAGTCCGGTCCGGTGCCGGGGGACTGCGGCGGGATCTTGATCACCCGATCGTCGAAGGGGCCGTGATTATCGTCGTTGTTGACGGTGGTCGCCCATATGGTGCCATCCGCACTGGCTGCCGCACCGCCGAGCCTGCCGTATTTATCCTGCACCGTTAACGTCGGCGCCACAGTGATCGCATGGGTGTTCGCATCCGGATTCGCGAATGCCAGCGCCTTCGCCCCCGACATCGCGATCGCCACCACATCGGGTCCGGCCGCACAGCCGCCGACGCCGGGGCGATCCGGCCAGGTCCACGCGGTGGTGACGGTTCCGTCCCGGCTCAGGCGCTGCAGCCGATCCTCGGTCGGGGTGCGATCGGTGATCCAGACGCTGTCCTTACCGTCGTCGCACAGATCGCCCGCGGTGCCGAGGCCCGACACCACGACCTCCGCATTGGCACCCGGTGCCGGCGAATTGATCCGCAGCACCTTGCCCGCCAGCGACGACGGCGCACTGGCCAAACCGGGATTGCCCGCATCCCCGGTCAGCACCAGCAGTTCGGTCGGCGAGATGAATTCCAGCGCACCGTGATTGCCGACCGACCCCTTCGGAATTCCGGTCAGGATGGCCTTCGGCGGGCCGTGCTCCGCGATGCGCACCACTCGGTTATCGGATCCGGTGGTGATGTAGGCGTAGATGAGTCCGTCCTCGTGGTAGGTCGGCGAGAGGGCGATATCGGAGATGCCGCCGTCACCGGAGCCGTCCACATCCACCTGCCCCACCAGTAACGGCGGTGACTGCGGATCGCTCGGATCCACCGGGACCGTCTTGTAGATGCGTCCGGTGCGCCGCTCGGCGACCAGCGCGTCCTCGCCGAGCGAGATGATGCCCGCGGTGGAATCCAGGCAGGTCGTGATCACATTCGGATCCGGATCGATGCATGGACCGGTCGGGCGCGGGCGCTGCGCAGGTTTCTGCTGCGGCGATTTGGGTTCGGCGGGGTTGAAGGTCGGTTCGGGTGTGAACGGGCTGGAGGCGGAATCGTCGAAGCGAGCGCAGCCGACCAGCGCGACGGTGCTGAGCGCCAAGCTCAGGGCGATACGCCCCGCGACAACCAAACTCATGGTTCAGACGTTACGGAAACCGCGGCCGATGTGCTGCTCCGGGTCGAGAAACGGACACGCCGTCGCTTCGAGACCACGCACGTGGTCACGCGGGCGCATAGGGTATCGACCGTGACCGAAGAGCAGAAAGACACATCCGTGCCCAAAACCGTGGGTGCGGCATCGCCCACGGATGAGCAGTCGGCGGTGTCATCCAGCGGTCGTGGCGTGACCAGTCCTTACGATTCCCCCACCGGCGCGCTGCCCAGATTGCCCTCCGATTTCCCACCGCTCAGCCCCGATCTGGCCAAGGATGTGCCACGCACCGAGGAGGAACTCGGTCTCGATCCGGACATCCCCTCGGTCGGCGAACAGACCAGGGCGAACGATTCGGCGGCCTACGCTTTCGCCAGCATTCCGCCCGCCGCGAGTCCATCCGGTGGTGAGCCGAGCCGCCCGCGGCTCCGCCGCAATGGCGACAACCGCCGCGGCACTCTCGATCTCGGCCTGTTCGTACTGCGCCTCGTCGTCGGCGGCACGTTCATCTACCACGGTTTGCAGAAGCTCACCACCTGGTTCCACGGCCAGGGGCTGGACGCCACCCGTGACATGATGGCCGCGGGCGGCTGGGACCACGCGACCCTCTCGACCGCCCTGGTCATCGCCGGTGAAATCGGCGGCGGCGGCCTGCTGGTGCTCGGCTTGGCTACTCCGCTCGCCGCGGCTGCGGTGCTCGCGGTGATCATCGACGCGTGGCTGTGGAAGCAGGGCATGATTCCCGGCTTCCAATACAAGTCCTCGGTGCAGAGCGGCGTGGAACTGGAGTCGATCCTCGCGGGCACTGCCGTCGTCTTGCTGCTGACCGGCCCCGGCCGCCTGTCTTTCGACCGCAACCGCGGCTGGGCCACCCGACCCGCCTACGGCTCGTTTGTCGTCCTGATCCTTGCCATAGCCGCCGCAGTCGGCACCTGGTACTGGCTGCACGGCGGCAACCCGCTGACCGGTATCGGCCCCTTCAAGTAAACCTGCTCCCGAATCCGCCGCATCGGGGCTCTGTGTTGTTGCCGCGGCACGGCTGTGCACCCGCGGCAGACGCACGTACATGTCGCGTCTGGCAAGTGGGTCCCGCGGTCGACCGGCTGCCACCCGGTTGGATGGACCGGAAACGGCGTCCCTCATGCGGCACGGGGGACGCCGGTGCGTGTCGGGTTATTACGGCACGCGCCGCACGGCACCCTTATCGGCGGAGGTCGCCAGGGCGGCATAGGCGCGCAGTGCGGTGGTCACCGGACGTACGCGGTCGACCGGCTGCCACGGCCGTTCGGACGCCTCCATTTTCGCGCGACGCTCGGCCAGCACGGCATCGTCGACGAGCACCTCGAGGGTGCGGGTGGTGACGTCGATGCGGATCTGGTCGCCGTTTTCGATCAGACCGATGGCGCCGCCACTGGCCGCCTCGGGCGACATGTGGCCGATCGACAGACCGGAGGTGCCGCCGGAGAAGCGGCCGTCGGTGATCAGCGCGCACTCCTTGCCGAGACCCGCGCCCTTCAGGAACGCGGTGGGGTGCAACATTTCCTGCATACCCGGGCCGCCCGCCGGACCCTCGTAGCGGACCACGATGACATCGCCCGGCTTGATCTTCTTGCCCAGGATCGCCGAGACGGCCTCCTCCTGGGACTCCACCACCACTGCCGGACCCTGGAAGGTGAACAGTTCCTCATCGATACCGGCGGTCTTGAGCACCGCGCCGTCGGGCGCGATGTTGCCGCGCAGCACGACCAGCCCGCCCTCCGCTGTGTAGGCGTGCTCGAGATCACGGATGCAGCCGCCCGCGGCATCGGTATCCAGCGACGACCACCGGTTGCTTGTGGAGAACGGCTCGGTGGTGCGCACGCCGCCGGGTGCGGCGTGGAACAGCTCGATCGCTTCCTCGGATGCCTTGCCGGAGCGGATATCCCAGGTATCGAGCCATTCGTCGAAGCTCTTGGTGTGCACCGTGGTCACGTCGGTTTCCAACAGTCCGGCCCGGCGCAACTCGCCGAGGATGGCCGGAATGCCGCCGGCCCGGTGCACATCCTCCATGTGGTAGTCGGAGTTGGGCGAGACCTTGGACAGCGTGGGCACCCGGCGGCTGGTCTCTTCGATGGTCTGCAGATCGAAGTCGATCTCACCCTCCTGCGCGGCGGCCAGGGTGTGCAGCACCGTATTGGTGGAACCGCCCATCGCGACATCCAGCGCCATCGCATTGCGGAAGGCCTTGGCATTGGCCACGTTCCGCGGCAGCACCGAGGCATCGTCCTCGCGGTACCAGCGATTGGCGATATCCACGATCACGGTGCCGGCCTTTTCGAACAGCGCGTGGCGGGCGGAATGGGTGGCCAGCGCGGATCCATTGCCGGGCAGCGCGAGTCCGAGCGCCTCGGTGAGGCAGTTCATCGAATTCGCGGTGAACATGCCCGAGCAGGAGCCGCAGGTCGGGCAGGCGCTGCGCTCGACCTCGGACAGGCCGTCCTCGCTGACATTCATATTGGCGCTGGCCGCGATCGCGGTGATCAGATCGGTCGGCGCCTGCGCGACACCGCCGACGACCACGGCTTTACCGGCCTCCATCGGCCCACCGGAGACGAAGACGGCCGGGATGTTCAGGCGCATAGCGGCATTGAGCATGCCGGGTGTGATCTTGTCGCAGTTGGAGATGCACACCAGCGCGTCGGCGGTGTGCGCGTTCACCATGTATTCGACCGAATCGGCGATGATTTCGCGTGATGGCAGCGAGTAGAGCATGCCGCCGTGGCCCATCGCGATGCCGTCGTCGACCGCGATGGTGTGGAATTCCCGCGGTACACCACCCGCGGCGCGCACCGCGTCCGCGACGATCTCACCGACATTCTTCAGATGCACGTGGCCCGGCACGAACTGCGTGTAGGAGTTCGCGATGGCGACGATCGGTTTACCGAAGTCGGTGTCGGTCATACCGGTGGCGCGCCAGAGTGCGCGTGCGCCCGCGGCATTGCGGCCGACGGTGGTTGTGCGGGAACGAAGCGGTGGCATGTGGATCCTCAGGAGGTCGCGGGGGCTGATGTGCGACTGCGCGGAGTTCGCTCAGCGAGCGAATTCAACGACTGTCCACGTTACTCCCGCGCGTGGGTGGGACTTTCGTGGCGTTCGACGGCGCTGATCGCGATCGGTCTGTGGTTCGGGATGGTGTCGCCGCGAGGGTGGTCGTCGGCGCGGACGGTGTCATCGGTCGTGTCGGTTCCGCACTGTCGGTATCCATCGGTCCGGTGAGTGCGGGCGGGGATTGTCCGTCCGGCGCGGTCACCAGATCGCGCATCCAGCAGCGAGCGTACCGGGCGGCGGTCGCTGTTCCCGCTGCTGGCGAACAGCTACGAATCGAAGTCGCGCGCCTCGGTCTCGGCGGCGGATGCTTCGGCGTCGGCCTCGGGTGCTTTCGCGTCGGCGTTCGCTGTCTGCGCACCTGCGTCGGCCTCGGGCGCTTCCGCACCGGCATCGGCGTTGCGCGCTTCCGCCTCCTCGTACTCGGCCTCGCGCGCCGCCGCTTCCGCCGCGAACAGATCCGGAATCCGGCCGTTCGACGCCCGGATCAGATCGCGCAGCCGGTCGTAGCTCACCGCAGGCAGCTTCACGTTGGTGTCATCGGTGAGGTGCGCACGCACGAACCCGCGCTTGGGAATGCTGACACCGGCGACCTGCGCCCAGTCGAGATGCCGAGAACCGAAAACCGTGCGCAAATCCAGCCCGTCCTCGGACACTGTGGTGCGCGTGCGCTCGATCCACACCGCCGCCGCGACCGGAAGCAGCAGCAGCCACCACAGCCCGATCGGCCAGCCGACAAAGGCGAAGAAGACACAGAACAGCAGTACGACCACACCGAGATGGGCCATCTGCGTAATGCGGATGACCTGCACCGTCTGCTTCGGCTCGGTCGGTTCCGGCGAACTACCCGTTTCCGATCCCGCCGCGGGCGTGTGGGACGATTTAGCCGGTGGCACGGACTGATGCGGTGATGACACACCACCATCTTCGCATCATGGTGAACGGACTAGAGCACCCGCTCGGTCTCACATAATGAGACCTGTTTGACTGATCGACTCGCGCACACATACCGTCATGCGCGTGAATCGAAACGAGTTGCTCGTAATCGGCCGGCGCGTCCAGCGTTGAGCCTGACTACCTGAGTCGAATACGTCAGCTCGCGTTGCGACGCGCCACCCTCGAACAGCCATGTGCTGTCGGGGGCTTTTTTGTGTTCGGGACAAAAGTCCTGGCACGTGGCCGCTTCGCAAGGCACCACGTGCAAGCACAGTTGTCCGGGGTCTAGTTACGAACAGTTAGGAACGAAGACGGTGACTGCACCAACCGCAAGGCCCGGGCCCTCGGCCCGCAGGCCAGCGCCTTCGGCGAATCAGCAGGCCGCGCCCGCTGGCGGTCCGACGACCGCGGCGAACCGCCGCCAGGTCCCGCCCGAGCGGGTCACCGGCGCGCAGTCCGTCGTCCGCTCCCTCGAGGAGCTCGGCGTCGATACGGTATTCGGCATTCCCGGTGGCGCGATTCTCCCGGTCTACGACCCGCTCTTCGATTCCACCAAGGTCCGTCACGTCCTAGTCCGGCATGAGCAGGGCGCGGGCCACGCGGCCACCGGTTATGCGCAGGCCACCGGCAAGGTCGGCGTCTGCATGGCCACCTCGGGTCCCGGCGCGACCAACCTGGTCACCCCGATCGCCGACGCGCAGATGGACTCGGTCCCGATCGTCGCGATCACCGGCCAGGTCGGGCGCGGACTGATCGGCACCGACGCGTTTCAGGAAGCCGATATCTCCGGCATCACCATGCCGGTTACCAAGCACAACTTCCTCATCACCGAAGGCATCGACATCCCGCGCATCATCGCGGAGGCCTTCTACCTGGCTTCGTCCGGCCGTCCGGGCGCGGTGCTCGTCGATATCCCGAAGGACGTGCTGCAGGCGCAGACCACCTTCAGCTGGCCGCCGGAGATGCGGCTGCCCGGCTACCGTCCGGTGACCAAACCGCACGGTAAGCAGGTGCGCGAGGCCGCGCGGATGATCTTGGAGTCCAAGCAGCCGGTGCTCTATGTAGGTGGTGGCGTGATCAAGGCCGACGCCGCGCCGCAGCTGCTGGAACTGGCCGAGCTGACCGGCATTCCGGTGGTCACCACCCTGATGGCGCGCGGTGCGTTCCCGGACAGCCACCAGCTGAACATGGGTATGCCCGGCATGCACGGCACCGTCGGTGCCGTCGCCGCGCTGCAGAAGTCCGATCTGCTGATCACCCTTGGCGCGCGTTTCGACGACCGTGTCACCGGTCAGCTGGACTCCTTCGCGCCCGACGCCAGGGTCATCCACGCCGATATCGACCCGGCCGAGATCGGCAAGAACCGGCACGCGGATGTCCCGATCGTCGGTGACTGCCGGGAGGTGATCGTCGAACTGATCGAGACGCTGAAGGCCGACCCCGCTGGCGCGCCGAAGCTGGACCTGACCGACTGGTGGCAGTACCTCGACGGCATCCGCAAGAGCTACCCACTCGGCTGGACGACGCCCAGCGACGGCTCGCTGTCGCCGGAATTCGTCATCGATGCGCTGGGCCGCCTGGCCGGACCTGACGCCATCTACTGCGCGGGCGTCGGCCAGCACCAGATGTGGGCCGCGCAGTTCATCAAGTACGAAAAGCCGCGCACCTGGCTGAATTCGGGTGGTCTCGGCACCATGGGCTACGCCGTCCCGGCGGCCATGGGCGCCAAGATGGGCGCGCCGGATAAAGAGGTGTGGGCAGTCGACGGTGACGGCTGCTTCCAGATGACCAACCAGGAGTTGGCCACCTGCGCCGTCGAGGGCGTGCCGATCAAGGTCGCGCTGATCAACAACGGTAATCTCGGCATGGTCCGCCAGTGGCAGACCCTGTTCTACGAGGAGCGCTACTCCAACACCGATCTGGGCACGCACACCCTGCGCATCCCCGATTTCGTCAAACTCGCCGAAGCCCTTGGCTGCCATGGCATCCGGGTCGAGCGCGAGGAAGACGTGGAGGCCGCGATCCGCGAGGCGCAGTCCATCAACAACCGTCCCGTGGTGATCGACTTCATCGTCGGCAAGGACGCACAGGTGTGGCCGATGGTCGCCGCGGGCACCAGCAATGACGAGATCATGGCCGCGCGCGGCATCCGTCCGCTCTTCGATGAGGACGAGCAGGCTTCCGAGCCCACCGTCATCCACGAGGCGATGTCGCATGAGAAGAACAAGGGGACCGACGCATGAGTACGACGCACACCCTCAGCGTGCTTGTCGAGGACAAGCCGGGCGTGCTGGCACGGGTCGCGGCGCTGTTCTCCCGCCGTGGCTTCAATATCGAATCACTGGCGGTCGGCGGCACCGAGATCCCGGAGATCTCGCGCATGACCATCGTCGTCACCGTCGAGGACCTGCCCCTCGAACAGGTCACCAAGCAGCTCAACAAGCTGGTCAATGTCATCAAGATCGTGGAGCAGGACGCCGACACCTCGGTCGCCCGCGAATTGATCCTGGTGAAGGTGCGTGCGGACGCCAGCGTGCGGACCCAGGTCATCGAGGCGGTGACGCTCTTCCGCGCGAAGGTGATCGACGTCTCGCCGGACGCGCTCACCGTCGAGGCGACCGGAACCCGGTCCAAGCTCGACGCGCTGCTGCGGATGCTCGAGCCGTACGGCATCCGGGAGATCGTGCAGTCCGGTGTGGTGGCCGTGGGACGTGGACCGAAATCCATCACCGCGACTCGCTGACGTTCAGCGCCGTGGCGTGCTGTGTCTTTCGACCAGCCCAAAAAACGGGCTGGTCGGCTAGTGCATGCTCCATCGATCGTCACGACCAGCTAGTCTTGCTGCGATCGACGGTCGGCGTGCCGCGCTCCCCGCGCACGCGGGGGACCCGATTTGATCCGAATTTTGCACACTCATCACCTGTACCGAACAGGTGTTCCCCGCCGCGGCGGGGATGATCCTCCGAAGGGAATCCAACAGTGGCAGTCGAGATGTTCTACGACGACGACGCCGACCTGTCGATCATCCAGGGCCGCAAGGTCGCTGTCATCGGCTACGGCAGCCAGGGACACGCGCACTCGCTGAGCCTGCGCGACTCCGGCGTCGAGGTCCGCGTCGGCCTTGCTGAGGGCTCGAAGTCGCGGCCGAAGGCCGAAGAGGCGGGCCTGACCGTCGGCACGCCGGCGGAGGTTTCCGCCTGGGCCGACGTGATCATGCTGCTGGCCCCCGACACCGCCCAGGCGTCGATCTTCACCAACGACATCGAGCCCAACCTGAAGGACGGCGACGCGCTGTTCTTCGGTCACGGCCTCAACATCCACTTCGGCCTGATCAAGCCCCCGGCCAACGTGACCATCGGTATGGTCGCGCCGAAAGGGCCGGGCCACCTGGTGCGTCGCCAGTTCGTCGATGGCAAGGGCGTTCCGGCGCTGATCGCGGTCGAGCAGGACCCGAAGGGGGAGGGCCAGGCGCTGGCGCTGTCCTACGCCAAGGGCATCGGCGGTACCCGCGCCGGTGTCATCAAGACCACCTTCAAGGAAGAGACCGAGACCGACCTGTTCGGTGAGCAGGCCGTGCTCTGTGGTGGTACCGAAGAGCTGGTCAAGACCGGTTTCGAGGTCATGGTCGAGGCGGGCTACGCGCCGGAGATGGCGTACTTCGAGGTGCTGCACGAGCTCAAGCTCATCGTCGACCTGATGTACGAGGGCGGCATCGCCCGGATGAACTACTCGGTCTCCGACACCGCCGAATTCGGTGGCTATCTGTCGGGTCCGCGGGTCATCGACGCCGACACCAAGAAGCGCATGCAGGACATCCTGCGCGACATCCAGGACGGCAGCTTCGTCAAGCGTCTCGTCGCCAATGTCGAGGGCGGCAACAAGGAGCTCGAGGCGCTGCGCAAGGCCAACGCCGAGCACCCGATCGAGGTCACCGGCGCCAAGCTGCGCGGTCTGATGAGCTGGGTCGACCGCCCGATTACCGAAACCGCGTAATACGCACGAACACCATAGTGGCCCACCCCGATTGCATCGGGGTGGGCCACTGTCGTTTCGGCGGATCGGCCGCGCAATTGCCGCTACCGCGTACCTGAGCAATATCGGCCTCGATCGAAGCTCGTAATCGAAGATTCTCAAACCAACGCGCCGAAACAGACCTCGGTGTTTGCAAGGGTCGAGGCCGTCGCGAATAGGCGTTTTTCGTCGGGATCCACGGAAAACCGAATAATCCCGGGATACCGTCTCTATCCGATTCTAGATGCCATGGGTACCCCAAATCGCAGAAAGGATCCGAAATCGTGCGCAGCCGGATGATTGGATTGACCGCAGCTTTGACGGGAGCCCTTGTAGTGGTCGGCGGCGGGATGGTCAACGCACCACACGCATCGACGCAACCGCCGGGGGAACAACCGGTCGCAGAGGCCGGTGATTTCTACCTTCCGCCGCCAGCACTGCCGGACGGACCTGGCGCCATCGTTCGCGCTGAACCGGCACAGGTGGCATTGTCGGCGCCCGGACAGCCGGGAATTGTCCCCGCGGCGGCGACACGCCTGATGTATGTCAGCCACGATACCCACGATGCGCCCACGGCGGTGGTGGGCACGTATCTGCAGCCGATCCTGCCGTGGACCGGGCCAGGCGAACGACCGCTGATCGCGTACGCGGGTGGTACCAAGGGACAGGGCGATCAATGCGCGCCCTCGAAGCTGATGTCGCAGGTCGCCCAGTACCAGCCTCCGCTGGACATAATCTTCGAATACGACCTGGTGGCAATCCGTTCGCTGCTCAATCGCGGTGCGGCGGTAGTGGTGACCGACTATCACGGCCTAGGCACCCCCGACGTGCACGACTATCTCAACCGGAAGGCGCAAGGCTACGCGGTACTGGACTCCGCGCGCGCCGCCCTGCAATTGCCCGGCACCGGTCTCAACCCCGGCACGCCGGTCATTCTCTACGGGTATTCGCAGGGCGGTATGGCCTCCGCCGGTGCGGCCGAACTGCAACCGAACTACGCCCCCGATCTGAACGTGAGCGGCGCCTACGTCGGTGGGCCGGTGGTGGACGACGAATACTTCATCGGATTCAACGACGGCCGCGCCGATTTCGCACCGGCAATCGCCTGGATACTCAACGGCATTGCCGCCGACTACCCGGAAACTCGCCCGGTGCTCGACGCCGAACTCAATGACCTCGGCAAGGCGATCCTGGAGGAATCCCTGGGCAAATGCGCGGTCCCGACCGGACTTGCCCAGGAGCATCAGAACACGTCCGAGTGGACCACCAGCGGAGAACCGCTCACCGCCGTTATCGATCGGTCCCCGGCGTTGCAGTCGGCCTTCGCCCAGCAGCGTATCGGCACGCTGGCCCCGGCCGTTCCGATACTTGCCGCGTCGGCCAGGAACGACCAGGGAGCGCCATTTGCGCCGGTGCACGAAGTGGCCGCCAGTTGGTGTGGTAGCGGAGTGCCCGTTCAGTTGGAAGCGAACGCCGAAATTCCCCCCGCATCAGGACTTGTGGGCACCCACGTGATTGCCTTCTTCCCGTCACTGGCGGCCTCGCAGCAGTGGTTGACCGATCGGCTCGCGGGCATGCCCGCCCCGAACAACTGCGCGGCGCTGCCGTAGCACTTCTGATTTTCGGTCCCGTAATGCCCGGCGGCGGGCCGATTCCAGGCCGAAACCCGCCGCCGGCACGCTGACCGAGTACCGCGTTCGATCTCCCGGCCACGGCGACAATGCACCCCTCGGCTGACGAAAGTCGTTAGGTCAGAAGGTTGATTTCGACAGATCGCTGGCAGTCGGCGCGGGCACAGCTATTCTGGGACGACAGTTTTACCGCAACGGATTTCGGCGGCCACACCCCCCCTGTCGGTGTTGTTCTGTTGGAGGCCTGAGGCACCTATGTCGATCTTCGAGAGTACGGAAAGGCGCGACCCCAAGCGGTATCTGTGGATACTGGGGTTGATCGCACCGATTAGCGCGGTATTTCCTTCACAACTGGTGGCCCGCACGGGCCTGGAAATGTTCTGGTGGATCGGTCCGATCATTGTGCTCGTTCTGATTCCGCTGCTGGACTGTGCAATAGGGAGTGACGGGAGCAATCCGCGCGACGAGGACTACGAGGCCTTGTCCAACGATCGCTACTACCGTTGGTGCACTTACCTTTTCCTGCCGCTACAGTTCATCGGCCTGTTCATCGCGGGATTTCTCTGGTCCAGACCCGCACTGAGCGTTTCCGACAAGCTGGGTTTGGCCGTGACGCTCGGCTTCGCGTCGGGCATCGGAATCAATGCCGCCCACGAACTCGGCCATCGAGTCGAGCATCTCGAGCGCTGGCTGGCGAAAATCGCACTGGCGCAATCGGGATATGGGCATTTCTTCGTCGAGCACAACCGCGGCCATCACGTGCGCGTCGCGACGCCGGAAGATCCGGCCAGTGCCCGATTCGGCGAATCACTGTGGGAGTTCTTGCCGCGCAGTATGTTCGGCGGCTTCCGCTCGGCCCTTGCTTTGGAGCGTGAACGCCTATCCCGCAAGGGAAAGCGCTGGTTCAGCCGCGACAATCATCTGCTGCAGGCATGGTCGATGAGTGTCGCGCTGTTCGGCACGTTGATCCTCATCTTCGGGCCTCTGGTGATCCCGTTTCTGGCGCTGCAGGCGTTCATCGGCGCGTGGCTGCTCGAGACGGTGAACTACATCGAGCACTACGGACTGCTCCGCCAGCGCGGTCGCAATGGTAACTACGTGCGCTGCTCCCCGTGTGACAGTTGGAACAGTGACCATCTGGTCACGAACGTATTCCTGTTCCATCTACAACGTCACAGCGACCACCACGCAAATCCGGGTCGGCGCTACCAGACCCTGCGCAGCTCTCAGGAGGCGCCACAGCTACCTGCTGGCTACGCAACCATGATCCTGTTGGCCATCGTCCCGCCGATCTGGCGCGCGGTCATGGACCGTCGTGTCCTGGCCCACTACGGCGGCGATATGAGCCTCGTCAACACGAAATCAACCAGACGTCAACCCATCTCCGCTCGCTCCGCGAAATATGTCCACTGACCGCTACTTCGGCGGGCTGACTACTCGCCCGTAGCGGCGCGGTTGCCTATCGTCTTCGGAGACAGCGGAGTCGTAGCCATTGTCCGCCGAGCAGATCGTGAGTCGTGAGCATTTCATCAAGCACCCTTGACCCCATGTTCGTTCCGGGACCGGCGTCAGCCGGTCGCCGAGCCGAGGCTATCCACCGCTTTCTTGTCAAACCGGCTGATGCGGGCATCGCCGGTTCGGTCGACGGCGGCAAGCTACTCGAATGGATCGACAAGGTCGCCTATGCGGCGGCGGCTCAGTGGAGCGGTTGCTATTGCGTTACCGCCTACGTCGGCAATATTCATCTCGACCGTCCGATCGCCGTTGGTGAATTAGTCGAACTGCATGCGAATCTCGTGCACACCGGGCGTACCAGCATGCATATTCTCGTCAGCGTCTATTCGACCGATCCCACGCGACGCAAGCCGGTGCAGACGGCGCAATGCCTGACTATCTTCGTCGCGATCGACGACAACCGGCGGACCGTCGAGGTGCCGCAATGGAATCCGACGTCGATTCTCGAACTCGGGCGGCATCGCCAAGCGCGTGCGCGGGTTTCGGTTCGCAAACGGATCGAAGAGGCGATGGCCGCGCAGCAGTACACGGCGGCGGGTACCGCGCCCACTTCCACACTCCGTTTCCTGGCCGCGCCTTCGGATATCAACTGGGGCGGCAAGGTACATGGCGGTCGCACCATGCAGTGGATCGATGAGGCGGCGTATATCTGTGGTGCCGATTGGGTTGGGCAGCATGTGATCACGTCATACTTCGGCGGGATCCGGTTCTACCGGCCGATTGTCATCGGGCACATTGTCGAGGTAAGTGCGCGGCTGATTCACACCGGTCCGCGGAGTATGCATGTCAGCGTGCATGTGACATCGACGGATACGCATTCCGATGAACCTGCGCTCGCCGCACACGGTCTCGCGGTCGTGGTCACGGTCGATGAGAACGGTAAGGCGCGGCCGGTGCGTCAATGGGTTCCGGTTTCCGCCGAGGATCAGGCGCTCGATGCGCATGCGCGGCATCTCATCGAATTGCGTTCCGAGGTGGAGGGTTTCACGCAGGCGAGCGGTGTGCCAGCGGATGCCGAACCCAACCATTTCCGGGTGCCGATGCCGTGAGTCGTCGAAATGGCGAACGCGAATCGGCCCGCTCGAGCAATTGACTTGCGGATTGGCCGACTGCGGCGCACCGTCGCCGTAGCAGTGGTATCGACAAGTCGTCGGTGTGCGGCATCGCTGCTCTCGGTGGTCCGGGCCGTCCGGGACCGGACCACCGTGCGCGCCTAGCTGTTGTTCGGTCTGTGCTGGTTATTGGGGTTCATCGGGCTGTTCGGGTTACCCGGGTTGAGTGGGCTCATCGGGTTGGCCGGGTTATTCGGGCTGTTGGACCATTCACGGTTCTTCCGGTCGCGCCGGGCCTGCTCGTCCCACCAGGCCTCGTTCCGCCGGGCCTGCTCGTCCCGTCGGGCCTGCGCGTCCCGTTGTGCCTGTTCGCACTCGTCCCGGTTTTCGGCGTTTTCGCACTCATCCACCTGTCCCGATCCGGCCGAACCCGTTGCCGGTGCCGCCCAGGCCGGAATTGCCGAGGCGGTCAAGGGAACAGCGATGAGAGCGGCCACGGCCACCTGGGCCAGTATCCGTCGAGGCGTCATTGTCATTCTTCCACTATTGCGGGCGCGAGCCGAAAAATCCTCTGCAACAGTCGGATTCAGGGAAACTTCACTCGAAAGTATGAGCCGGGATCGGGACTTGTTCAGGGAAGTCCCCGATTCGAATCGCTCCGAATCTGGTTGGAGCCAAATGCTTCTCGGTCCGTTTGTGGCCGCGTCCAACCTGTTCCATCGCCGTCGCATATCCGATGGGCACTTCGCACAAGGTAGTAGCGGCTGTTGCCGAATACGCCGAACGTTCGATCCTGCCGTCTGACCGCCGTCGCAGCGGCGGACAAATCACCTAGCGGCGAGCACGATTGCGCCCTTGCCGTCCACATAGGCACCGATCCCAGGTAGCCATGTGTCCGGGGAAGCCGCAACCTCGGAGCGACCGGTTGTTCGCCACTGTCGCGTGCGTCCGTTCTTACTGTTCGGTGATACCGCTGGCGCGCTCAATTGTGAAGCGGATCGCCACGCGCTCGTCGGCGTGGATGCCTCTGTTGAACGTTTCCCAGTCGGGGTACTCGTCGCTGAGCGCATCGTGCAGGTTTTTCAGAGCCTCGAGGTCTAGACCCAGGGTTGGAGGCAGAATCTCGGCTGTGCCTTCGATGTGTATCCATGGCCCGAAGAATGGCCTGGTGAAGACACATGCCGAGACCCGCGGATCTCGCTGAAGGTTACGGGCCTTGGCCCGTGTCTTGGTCGTACTCAGCACGACGCGGTCGGCGCCATCGAGCGCGACGACGACGGGCGAGAGCTGCAGGCGCCCGTCTTTGCCGAAAGTGCTGAGAACGGCGTGGTGGTGGAGCCGTAGGAAGTCCAGGGCCTGCGCAGGATCCACTTTCTTTATCCCCGTTCAGATGGGTGTTTTCGGTGCAACAGCGTGCTCATCGGCTGATGCTGGCTGCCTCGTTGTGGAGTGCCGCAGCGGTGAGGATGGCGCCGAGTTGGGCGCCGAGCAGACGATGGAGAGGTACGGGAGTGCTCGCCGCTTCGGCGTCGGCTTCATCGGCCCAGGCGGTGAACAGATCGTCGAGGGCGCGGCGGGCGTCTTGGAGGGTTGCGGTGCGGTTGTTGCAGCTGGCTTGCTCGTCCAGCAGTCGCAATGCGATGCCACAGGCACGCAGGCGAAGGGTGTGGGCGGTCTGTCGCGCGGCGAACCGTTCTGCGACGGTGGCCACAGCATCACCCGCGTGTCGCGCTTGGTGTCGAAGTGCGGCGGCCAGAGCGGGGGCGTTGCGGCGAAGATCGGCCAGCGAGCGGGCGAAAAATGAACCAGCAGTGGTCATCGTTTCGAGTGCTGGATCGATGGCCTCGCCGATGCGTGGGGAGATCTCTTGCAGCATGCCGGCCGTGGCGGTGAGCACCTCAGCGCGCCGCTGATCGGAGGTGGTGTTGTCGGCGCTATGCGGGTTGGTCCAGATAGGTACTTCGATGATGAGGGAGAAGGTGCCGTGTCGGCCGGCGTAGTGCACGCTCGAGGCGCCCATTGAACCATCGGCTTCCTCGGTCATGGCTTGGTGAGCCGACTCCAGCGACGGGATTACGAACACGCCGGGGCGGATGGGCCTGGTGCCCGGTAGTTCTGCATCACCGACGTGGAGCGGGATTCCGGTCCGGGCGGACAGTTCGGCAAGCGCGTCGGCGATGCGAGGCCGCTCGTTGCTGAGGTAGTAGTAGACACCGCCGAACTCGGCGTTGTGCAGCGAGCACATCAGCTCTGGCCGGACGGTGTCGATCACGTGCATCAACGCACGGGTCTCCGGCAGCACCGCATCCGAGCCACCCGGAAGCGGAAAGGCCCACTCGACCTGCTCGTTGAACGGCGGCCGGTAGTGCTGGCGGGCGTAGTGCCGGCGTGTGAGCGGACCGGCGTACCAGCCTTCGTTCAGTTGTGCGCCGTCAGGATCGACGCAGCCCATGAGATGCCAGGTGTAGCCCAGCCGTTCGCGCAAGCCGTCATCGGCGCACAGGAGTTCGGCCAGGTAGGGGACGGTGAGGAAGCCGACCGGCTCGTTGGGATGTGGACCGGCGAACACCAGCGCATCGCGTGGACCAGAACCGATGCTCACCAGATCGATCGGCTTGCCCTGCCGAGAGGTTCCCACGCGCCGCCGGCGCACCAGGCTCGGATGGCGACCCGCCACCGCGTCTAGCCGTTCGCTGACCTCGTCCGGCGCAGGGAAGCGGTGTTGGTACGGGATGCCGTCCAGAATCGTGACGATCTCCGGAATCATGGATAATGACACTATTCGAATAATGCGATTAGCTCAAGGAGGGCGATGGCGACGCGGGCACAGATCCAGGAGCGGAACCGAAGGGCGCTGCTGAGGGCGGCGATCGACCTGATTGCCGCCCGGGGATACCGGGACGCGACGGTCGAGGCGATCGCGGCCCGGGCGGACCTGACGACCGGCGCGGTGTACTCGTGCTTCGGCGGCAAACAAGAGCTGTTCTATGCGGCCATCGCCTACTGCCGGGATGAGCTGATGCCCCACCTGGATTTGGACCTGCCGCCCGGGTGCTCGGCGTCCGAGGTGCTCCACCGCTACGGCACGGTAATGGCCGATGCTGCAGCCGCCCCCGACTTCCGGCGCCTATACCTGTTCGAGCTCGAGCTGACGGCCCTGGTCCTGCACGATCCGCGCTTCGCCGACCGGGTCCGCCACGATGGTGACCCGATCATCGACACACTCACCGCGGCTCTCACCGGACGGTCATCTGCACACAGGACCACCCTTGACGAGCCGTCGGCGCAAAGAATCGCGACCGCCGCCACCGCACTCGCCCGCGGTCTTCTCCAAGGCTGCCTGTGGCGAGACATCCCCATCGACGCAACACTGATCGCCGATGCGTGCTCTGCACTCGCCTCGTGCCCGCGCTAACCAGGCCCTCGCCAGCACCTCATCAGCCCCGGAGTCGAACGACATCGCTGACCAGCGGATACCCGACCGTGCCCGAACACGTCGCCCAGCAACTCAACGGGCGACCACGCAAAACGCTCGACTGGGATACCCCAGCCGAGCGCCTGCGTGATCTACTCACCGTCTAACGCCAGCAGTGTTGCGATGACCCCTTGAAACCGCCCTTGTGGTGCCGGGCCGTTATCGATCAGCTGCTGCCGAATGCCCCGCGGGGGAACAGGTGGCGGGGGAAGCGCCACGGGTCGTTCCAGCGGCCCGGACGATCGCAGTCGTCCCCACGGCCGTGCGAATGATCCCAGTCGTCGAAGAAGTCTGGGCGGTCACAATCCCAGTCGTTGTGGTGCGGGCGCCGCACCTCGGTCACGCCGGGTTCGCTGGTGGCCGGGTCGGCCGAGGCGGGAATGGCCAGCGCGGTCAAGGGGACTGCGGCCAGGGCGCCGGCGATGGCCACCCGGGTCAGGGTCCGGCGCGGGGTTGTTCTAGAGAACACCGTGGATCCTTTCTTTCTGCGGCATACAGGGCGTCCGCGTGGCGCGCGAACGCCCTCGTTGCGTCGCCGAATGTAGGGGATACCCGGCGACGTAACGAGTTTGCACATCTACCCTCGGCCCCGCCCGGCCGATTGGCAAACGTGCGAGCACGATTTCGGGAAGATTCATCCTTTGGTATGACGATTCCCCTAGACGGCAGGTGTCGGCCTCCGGGGTCGAGCGGAAATCCGCTGGTTCTAGACTGTGATTAGTAAGTTCTTTGGCTCGGTCGACGAGGTGACGCGGCTGCTCACGGATCCGCCCTGGGGCAATCGAAGATCGCCATAACCGTGTCGACAATGGATTCTATTGTCGGCAGCCCCGCGATCACATCGGGCGGGCTCAGCTGACGTTGCAGCGCCCGCTGATGCGCTGCACCGACCAAGAGTAAAGCGGCAGCTAGCAGATCGACCGAGGCGGGCACGCGCTGGTCGGCATGCGGCATCGATAGATGCGCGACAACCGCGTCGACCGCACGATGCGGCCCGATATCCAACTCTCGACTGCGTTCCGCGAACTTCGCGCGTAATTCCACATCCGATTGCATCGCGGCCATCACTGGAATGGCATCCGAGAAGAACCCCTCCAGCGCCTCGACGAGCGCCACCAGCCCCGCTCGCAACCCAGGCCGTGCCTCGACCTCCCCGAGCGCATCCTTCACCGGCCGCAGATCCCGCTGAATCACGGCCTGCAACAACCCCATTCGATCCCCGAAGTGATAGAAGATGCTCGACTCGGCTACTCCCGCCCGCTTCGCAACCTCCTTCGTGGACAACCGAGCCACCCCCGCCTCCACCAAAATCTCCTGCGCCGCAACCACAACCGACTCCCGCACCCCTGTCGAGGGCCGCCCCCGCTGCTCGCGCGTGGACCGCGCACCATCCGCCACCGCAACCTCCTCGTCGCGGGGCCGACCGCTGAACAGGCCGCCATGGTCCAGCGCCTCTACGACGAGCGGCAGCACGGTGCAGCAGATCGCCGACGGTTGTGCGTGAGTGGTGCGACAGCTCGGAAGGACTAGTCGAGGCGGGTGGCGATCACGGCCCACACAGGCAGGTGCACCCGGTTGTTTTTCAGCAACGGCGCAATGACCTGGAGTTGTTCTTGCATCGGCTTCATCCGCTCAGCCCATCCGGAGTCGCCGCTCATCTCCTTGGTGAGATGGGTGAAGGTCTCTGGGCTGAGGGTGGCTTGGTAAGTGGTGGTTCCCAGGTAGTCGATGCGCCATCCGGCCGCGGGAAGCACCCGGTCGAAATTCTCCGCCGGCAAACCTGCGGGCTGAAGGCCGTTGACGTTGTGGCGGCCGAATTCGAACATGAACAGTCGCCCCCCGGGTTTGGTGGCCCGGTGCAGGGCCTGCGCGTACTGGGTCTGGATTTGTTCGTCGTCGAGGAACACGTGGTAGAACGCGCTGTCGACGACTGTGTCGAACCGATCCTCCAGGTCATCGAGTCTGGTGGCATCGGCCACCTCGAAGTTCACCCGCACCCCGGCGCGCTCCGCGTTGCGCTTGGCCCGCTCGATCGCCGTCGGCGACGCGTCGATCCCGGTGGCCGAGTAGCCCTTGGATGCGTAGTGGATCGCGTGGTGCCCCGGACCGGTTCCGGGGTCGAGCACCTCGCCCCGTACAGCGCCGTAGGCCACCAACTGCTGCACCACCGGCTGTGGGCCGCCGATGTCCCAGGGGATCAACGGAGGAGCATCCTGCTCCGGCGGCGCCTCACGGTACAGCGCTTCGAAGTCTGGCTGACCAATGTGGTTCGATTCCCTGTCCATGACTCCTCCTTGGATTGCGGATGGGCCACACCTGAAGGGTCGTACTAGAGATGAGACCAATGGTTCCGTAATTCGGCGGCGGACGCCACCAGTTGTCGTGATTGTGGGTCGGCTCGGATCAGGGGCCGTGTGGCTCCTTGCCTTCGATGACGGATGGGCGGAAGCTCGAGTTCATGGCCAAGCCGTATCGAGCACGGTGGGGCGTAAGGGCGTCCAACGCGTGGATGCGGATCGTGATCCGCGCTGGACTGCCGATGTGGACCTTCCGTGTCCTCACGGTGCCCGGACGTCGCACCGGCCGCGCGATCGAGACGCCGCTGGCAGTGTTCGAACAAGACGACCGGCGATACCTGGTGGCGTCCTACGGAACGGTGAACTGGGTGCGCAACCTGCGTGCGGCACAAGGGAAGGCGACGTTGCGCCACGGCAAACACGTCGAGACCGTGACGGTCGTGGAGTTGCCCGCCGATCACGCGGCCAGGGTGCTCCGCGCGTCGCTGGTGTCGGGGCCGCCGCGCGTTCCGAAACCCGTTGTGGCGCTGTATCGACGGTTCTTCGTGCTGCCATACCTGGATGTGGGTATGGACTCGTCGCCACAGCAATTCCTCGACACCGCCCGCACCCATCCGGTTTTCGAAATCGTGTCGGCCTGACTTCGTGCGGCGACTTGTGTCCTCTTCGCCGGGAAATCATGGGATCGGCGGGTGCATGCCGTCGGTGAACCGACTTCGCGGCTATGACTATTCGACCGAAACTCGACAGTGCTACGGGGACCCCGTTCAGGCCGGCGGCGTTGAGAACGGTGCCAGGAGCAGGTCGGTCAGGCGCGTTGCCGCTTGCTGGTCGCCGTCGAGGTGCAGATCGCCGGACCGGACCGCGTCTGCCAGGATGCGTCGGCCGGCGCACACGGCCCGCAAGGTGTCGATGTTGATGGTGAGCGTTGCGTCGGGTCGCGCTGTGCTCCCGCGGTTGATCTGAACGGAGCCGTCGGTGATTTCCGCAACGTAGGTGTCGGCGTCGACGCGGAACTCATAGGTGCCGTGGAGCTCGTCAGCACGCGCTGGGTCGAAACCCGCCTTGATGCTGAGCAGCAGCGAGTCGAGGCCGAGTTCGCGATCAGGTGGGAGCGGAGCTTGGCTTCCCCACCGTCCGAGCTGGAGTAGCACGGGTTCCAGCTCGCGACCCCATTCGGTCAGCTCGTAGAGGTGGACGCGAGCCGGTGCCCCCAGGTCGCGGCGGTGAACGACACCGTGGTCGACCAGATCGCGCAGCCGCTGGCTCAAAACGTTCGGGCTCACACCGGGCAGGCCGCCGAGCAGGTCGTTGAAGCGCTTGGGGCCGAGCAGGAGGTCACGCACCACCAGCAGGGCCCACCGTTCACCGATGACATCGAGGCTGCGGGCCACGCCGCACGGATCCCCATAGCTACGCCTGCCGCTCATGGCACCAGAATAACACTTCGCTCCTTGTTTAGGAGCACTACTTGTTTTTTAGGAGTTAATCCGGCTAGTTTGGGGCTATGAATTTCTTGAACAGCGAAGCGGCGAGCCTGCCGCAAGGTGACGTGCGACTGCTGGAAACCGTCACGGCTCAGCGACTGCTTACTACCCCCCTGGTGGCACGCCTGGCCTACCACGGCAACGACGGGACACCCCGCGTGATCCCGGTCAACTTCCTTTGGACCGGTGACGAACTGGTCATCGGTGCCTTCGCCGGCACTTACAAGGTCCGGGACCTGCGGGCCCGTCCCGACGTCGCGATCTGCATCGACACCACCGACCGCCCCCCTCAGGTGCTAATGCTCCGCGGGAAGGTATCGCTGGCCGAAGCCCAGGGCGTACTCCCCGAATACGCGACGATGCAGCGCCAGGTGATGGGCGACGAGGCTGGGACCGCCTACCTCGCGGCGATCGACAAGCCCGGCCTGCGGATGGTCCGGATCGGCCTGCACCCGACCTGGGTCGGAGTCCTCGATTTCCAAGAGCGGTTCGCAGGACGTACGCCCGAACCCGTCCTGGCCGCGTTCGGCGCCGGCCGGTAGCAACAGACGATGAGCTGGCGGCGGTGCTCGAACCCAAAGAATGGCAGGCTGCCCGGGACGAGCTCCTAGCGAAGGAAAAGGAGTTGACCCGCGCGCTGGACGCGCTGGCTGCCGAACGCCGCCGGTCGGCGAATCGACTTGCCGGCGCGCAGCATTACTACGCGGCCGGTCGCTGATCGTGGTCCGGTCAGCGGCGGACTTCGTCTACCGCCACCCTGCGGTGCTCGTGCCGCGAAAGTTCGCACGCCTCAGCGATATAGAAGGCCTCCAACGCATCGGCAGGGGAGCAAGGGTTGTCGAGTTCGCCGGCCGCTACCGAGACGAATGCGGCGAGTTCGTCGGTATACGCCCGACGGAACCGTTCCATGAATCCAGGGTAGGCGGGGAAACCTGAAGGGGCGTAGCCCGGTTCGACGGAGGTCAAAGGGGCTCGATCGTCGAGACCTACGATGGCGTTTCCACGGGAACCGAGGGCTTCGAGCCGTACGTCGTAGCCCGCACCGTTGTAGCGCCCGAGCGAAACCGTTGCCAACGTATCGTCATCCAGACGCAGCGATACCGTCGCGGTATCCACATCCCCGGCGTCGGCGAAGAATTGGGCGCCTCGGTTGGCGCCAGTGGCGTAGACCTCGACGACTTCGTGCCCGGTAACCCAGCGGATTATGTCGAAATCGTGGACGCCGCAGTCACGGAACAGACCTCCGGAAC
Source organism: Nocardia sp. NPDC051990 (assembly GCF_040680755.1). Lineage (NCBI taxonomy): Bacteria > Bacillati > Actinomycetota > Actinomycetes > Mycobacteriales > Nocardiaceae > Nocardia > Nocardia sp. NPDC051990. Next base: position 104,075 of record NZ_JBFAXH010000005.1, read on the forward strand.
GCCCGATGTATTCGGCGGGTGGGGGTGCGGGGTCGAGCGTGGTGGCGCGCAAGGTGTGCAGCCAGCCGAGTGAACCGGAAGCGATGGCGGCTCGGGCGGCTCGGTAGCCGGCATCGAAGCGGCGTTGGAAGCCGATTTGTACTGGAACGGTGGAGTTTTCGAGGTGGGTGATGACATCGAGGGTGCCCTGGATGTCGGCGGCTACCGGCTTTTCGCAGAAGACGGGGATGCCCGCGTCGACGGCGCGGGTGATGAGCTCGGGGTGGGAGTCGGTGGCGGTGGCGATGATCAGGCCGTCGAGTGGGGCGGCGAAGAGTGCGTCGAGATCGGGGACGGCTCGAGCGCCGAGTTCGGTGGCGGCGGCGTGGGCGCGTTCGGGGTCGGCATCCGCGACGATAACGGTGTCGACGCCGGGCAGATGCTTCAGTGTTTCGGCATGAGAGGCGCCGATGCGGCCGACGCCGGCGAGGCCCACGGTGAGTGCAGATGTCATCGGCTCTCCTTCTCGTGAAATAGCGTTCAGTTGCGCGGTGCCGCGGTCGTGGCGCGCACAATCAGGGCAGGTTCCAGACGGTGGCGTACCGGTTCGGTGCGACCGTCGCGCAGCCGCTCGATGAGCGCTTCGATTGCCAAGCGGCCCATCTGAATTCGCGGCTGATCGATGGTGGTCAAAGAAACATGTCGCAACGCGGCCAATGATGTGTTGTCATAGCCTACGACCGAAACATCCTGCGGCACAGAAAGTCCCGCCTCTTCCATCGCCGACATCGCACCAACGGCATTGAAGTCGTTGCCGCACACCAGTGCGGTGGGAAAGTTGTCGCGGGAGAACAGATTCAGCAGCTTCTGGACTGCGGCGATACCCGCCGAATCGGTGTGCTCACTGGCGATAATCATGGGCTCCAACCCATTTCGCGCCATCGCGGCACGATAACCACGACGGCGCGAGGCGGAGGTGAAGGCCGCGCCGCCGTCGAGATGCACGATCCGGCGGTGGCCGAGCGAGACCAGATGATCCACGGCAAGAGCGCCGCCGATCTCGCCATCGTCATTGACGGTATCGACACCCGCGATGGTTGAGGTGCGCGAAATGAGCACGATCGGGCACTTGTCGGCGGCCTCGCGGATGGCCGCGACCGGCAGTACCGGTGAAAGCAGGATGATGCCGCCGGGGCGGAAGGACAGCAGGCTCGCCAGAGCCGTGCGCTCACGTGCGGCGCTGCGGCGCCCGGTATTGAGGATCAGCTCGAGGCCCACGTCCTGCGCGGTCGCGTCCATCCCCTCCACCACATCGGCGAAGAAGGCATTGCGCAGGTCGGAGACCATGACGCCGATGATGTTGGAGGTCCGGCTGGCCAGCGACCGCGCCATGATGTGCGGCTGGTAGCCGAGATCCTTCGCAGCCGCGAGTACCGCGCGGCGCCGATGTTCGCTGACCTTGGGGGAGTTGCGCATGACGAGCGAGACCAGCGCGCGAGACACCCCGGCGCGGGCGGCGACGTCCTCCATGGTCGGTCGCGCCATATCGCCTCCGTTCCGCATCCACCGTGCTCTTGCAGTGTCGGACGTTACAAGGTCGGCGCGTTCCGATCAATAGAGCGCTCTAATCCGACATTTTTTCCATCGTGAGCGCTGGGCATTTCCGCTGGAAACGCCAGTACTCGCAGGTAGAAGCAATAAAACAGTGACCGATGCAGTACTTGACACAATATGACCTACGTTACATAGTTGGAGCGCTCCAATAGCGCCAAACGTCGATCGACACCGAAGGTCGGAGAGCCCGGATGACCCAACCTCGCTATCCGCTGCGCATCGCGGCCGCGCCGATATCCTGGGGAGTCTGTGAAGTCCCCGGCTGGGGTCATGTGCTCGATGCGCGGACCGTGCTCACCGAAATGGCCGCCCTCGGCATCTCCGCGACGGAACTCGGCCCACCCGGCTACCTGCCGCGGGATCCAGCCGAATTGCGGTCGCTGCTCGATGATTTCGATGTCACCGCGGTCGGTGGCTTTCTCGCCGTCCCGCTACACCGCGACTCGGACCGGGCAATCGAGACCGCCCGCAAGAACGCCGCGCTGCTCGCCGCGACGGGCGCCGAAATGATCGTTCTCGCGGCCGCGACCGGGCTCGACGGATACGACACGCGCCCAGCACTTTCCGACGAGGAATGGCCGACCCTGGTCGAAACCGCCGCCGCCATCCGGGATGTCGCCGCCGAATTCGGATTGCGCACCACCCTGCATCCCCATGTCGGCACCTACGTCGAGCGCGAAGCCGAAGTCGACAGGTTCCTGGCCGATTCCGATCTCGACCTCTGCCTGGATACCGGCCACCTGCTCATCGGTGGCACCGACCCGGTGCGTCTCGCGCAGCGCTATCCGGATCGCATCGGACATATCCATCTCAAGGATGTGCGCACCACGCTCGCCGACCGAGTGCGCAGCGGCGCAATGGAATACAGCGATGCCGTCCGCGGCGGCATCTACGTCCCGCTCGGCGCGGGCGATGTGGACATCGCGGCCCTGATACGCAGCGTGCACGCGGCAGGCTATCGCGGCTGGTATGTCATCGAACAGGACACGGCATTGCGTCCGGGCGATTCGGTGGAACTGCCGAGCCGCGACGCCACCCGCAGTCTGAACCACCTTGCGGACATAGGTTCCGCGCTGGGCTCAGCCCGATCTGTCTGGGCCCGAATCTAGATGGGAAGTGATGACAACGATGTCGCTCGAAATACGCACGGCCTGGCGGCGGCGATCCCGCTGCGTGCTGCCGTGGCTAGCCGCGGCCACCTTCCTCGTCGCGTGTAGTGGTCCGGGTGCGGATGTGCCCGCACCGACCCAATCCCCAGTCGCGCAGGGCAAGCTGGGCTCCGTCGCGGTGGTGACGCATGGGAGTCCCGGCGACGCCTTCTGGAATGTCGTCAAGAACGGCGCGGAGGCAGCAGGCAAGGACCTCGGCGTCCGCATCGAATACAACTCCTCGGGCGATCCGGGTCAGCAGGCCAAACTCATCGATAACGCGGTTGCCCAAGGCGTAGACGGTCTGGTCGTATCGATGGCGAACCCCGAAGCCCTACGCCCATCGATCGAAAAGGCCGTCGCCGTGGGCATTCCGGTGGTGACCATCAACTCGGGCGAGAGCGACAGCGCGAAATTCGGCGCCATCGGTCATGTGGGACAAAGCGAAACGTTGGCCGGACAGACCGCGGGCAAGCGCCTCGCCGACGCCGGCCGCAAGAAGCTGTTGTGCGTGATCCACGAGGCGGGCAATATCGGCGCCAATCAGCGCTGTGACGGCGCGACGAAGGCCTTCGGCAACGGCACCACACTGCAGGTGGATATCAACAATCCCACCGACGCCCAGTCACGCATCAAGGGCGCGTTGGAGACGGATCGGTCCATCGACGCCGTGCTGACGCTGAATTCACAGGTCGCCGCCCGTGCGGTGGACGGGGTGAAGGAATCGCGGTCGGCCGCGACGGTTGCGACCTTCGACCTGAATACCGATGTGGTCGAGGCGATTCGGGCGGGCAAGCTGCTGTTCGCCGTGGACCAGCAGCAGTACGAGCAGGGCTATCTGCCGGTTGTCCTGCTGCAGCTGTATCGGACGAATCTGAATTCGGTCGGTGGTGGCGCACCGGTGCAGACGGGCCCCGCCTTCGTCGACAAGAACAATGTCGAGGCCGTGGCGGCCCGAGTTGCACTGGGTATGCGCTGAGGGAGTGAATGAAATGACTGTTGCCACACAAGCTTCCGAGGTAACTCCGAGCAGCCCGCCGGACCGGCCGTCACTATTGCAGCGGGTGGTCGTGCGACCGGAGATCGGCGCGTTGCTGGGCGCCGCGCTCGTCTTCGTATTCTTCTCGATCATTACCGACCGGTTCCTCAGCCCGCTCGGCATCGCGACCTGGCTGGACGATTCGTCCACTCTGGGCATCATGGCGGTCGCGGTCGCACTACTGATGATAGGCGGCGAATTCGACTTGTCCGCCGGTGTCATGACCGCATCCACCGCGCTGGTCACCGCATTGCTCGCAGTGCACGCGGGGTGGAATGTCTGGCTCGCGTTATTGGTTTCGCTGCTCTTCGCGCTCACGATCGGTGCCTTCAACGGCTGGCTCGTGATGCGCACCGGGCTACCGAGTTTCATCGTGACCCTCGGCACATTTCTTGCGCTGCAAGGTCTCAACCTCGGTGTGACCCGGCTGGTCACCGGAACCGTTCAGGTGTCGGGCATTCGCAGCGCAAACGGATACAACTCGGCCGGCTGGGTCTTCGCCTCGACTCTGGATATCGGCGACACGCACTTGCAGGCATCGATCGTCTGGTGGGTGGTGCTGACCGCGATCGCCGCACTTGTATTGGTACGCACCAAGTTCGGCAACTGGATCTTCGCGGTGGGTGGTGCGCTGCCGAGCGCGCGGGCCGTCGGCGTCCCCGCCGATCGGACGAAGATCCTGCTCTTCATGACTACCGCCTTCGCCGGGTGGGTCGTCGGATCCTGCAGCATCCTCCGGTTCTCCAGCGTGCAGGCGAATCAGGGTATCGGGCTGGAACTGCACTACATCATCGCGGCGGTGGTCGGCGGCTGCCTGCTGACCGGTGGATTCGGTTCGGCGATCGGCGCCGCGATCGGTGCGCTGATCTTCGGCATGGCGCGGCAGGGCATCGTCTTCGCTGGATGGGACAGCGACTGGTTCATGCTGTTCCTCGGCGTGCTGCTGCTGGCCGCGGTGTTGGTCAACAACATATTCAAGAAGCGAGCCGAAAGGGTACGTCGATGACGCCACCACTGATCGAAGCGATCGATATCGGCAAGAGCTACGGCGGTATCGTCGCACTGCATGACGTCTCGACCGTGGTGCGGGTGGGACAGGTCACCTGCATTCTCGGCGATAACGGTGCGGGCAAATCAACGCTGATCAAGATTCTGGCCGGTGTGCACCAGCACGACCGCGGTGAACTGAAGCTGGATGGCCATTCGGCTCGATTGTCCTCGCCCCGTGTGGCTTTGGACCACGGCATCGCGACCGTCTACCAGGATCTCGCGGTGGTGCCGCTGATGAGCGTCTGGCGCAACTTCGTACTCGGTTCCGAGCCGACCATCGGATACGGTCCCCTGCGACTGCTGGACCGTCGTAAGGGCCGCCATATCGTGCGAGAGGCACTGGCGGACATGGGGATCGAGATCCACGATCTGGAGCAGCCGGTCGGCACACTGTCCGGCGGACAACGCCAATGCATCGCGATCGCCAGGGCGGTGCACTACGGGGCCAAGGTGCTTATTCTCGACGAACCCACGGCCGCTCTCGGCGTGAAACAAGCCGGTGTCGTACTGAAGTACGTTGTGCAGGCCAGGGATCGAGGGCTGGGTGTCATCTTGATCACCCATAACCCACACCACGCTTATCCAGTCGGCGACCGCTTCCTGCTGCTCAAACGCGGTGCGATGCTCGGTTCGTACGAGAAGTCGGAGATCGACCTGCCGGAGCTGACAAGACAAATGGCCGGAGGCGCGGAATTGGACGCACTACAGCACGAACTACAGCGCGTGGTGACGCCGTGAGGCTGACAACCGCGCAGGCATTGGTCGGCTGGCTGGTCGCCCAGCATTCGGAGACCTTCGACGGGCGCGAAGTCCCCCTGTTCCCCGCGGCTTTCGCGATATTCGGGCATGGCAATGTGCTCGGCCTCGGCACCGCACTGTCCGAGCGTCGCGATGAAATCCCGGTTTGGCGTGGGCATACCGAGCAGGGGATGGCCCTGGCGGCCATCGGCTTGGCCAAGGCGACCCACCGTCGCCAGGTCGGGATCGCGACTTCCTCTATCGGTCCCGGCGCGCTGAATATGGTGACCGCCGCCGGTGTCGCCCATGCGAATCGTCTACCGCTGCTGCTACTCCCGGGGGATACCTTCACCAGCCGCGCACCGGATCCGGTGCTGCAACAAGTCGAACACTTCGGCGACCCGACCCTCACCGTCAACGATGCGTTCCGCGCGGTGAGCCGCTATTTCGACCGCATCACCCGCCCGGAACAACTCATCGCCACCCTGCCCCAGGCGGCCCGAGTACTGACCGATGCCGCCGATGTGGGCCCGGTGACACTTGCGCTGCCTCAGGATGTCCAAGCCGAGACCTACGACTTCCCGGACGCCCTGTTCGAGCCGGTCGTGCACCGAATCACGCGTTCGCGCCCCGATTCCCGGGTCCTGGTTGATGCAGCAGCCGCACTGCGCTCGGCGCGACGTCCGCTGCTGGTCGTCGGCGGCGGTGTGCGCTATTCGGGTGCCGGTCGGCTGGTACTCGAATTCGCGGAGCAGCACGGCATTCCGATAACCGAAACGACGGCCGGCCGCACCCTTGTACCGCACGACCACGAGTTGTATGCCGGTCCGCTCGGCATAACCGGCTCGGCATCGGCCAATGCCGCTGCCGCACGGGCGGATCTGGTGCTGGCCATCGGCACCCGACTGCAGGACTTCACCACGGCGTCCTGGACCGTCTTTGCGCCCGATGTCCGGCTGATCACCATCAACACCGCACGTTTCGACGCCGTGAAGCATGGCGCGCTCGCGGTCGTGGGTGACGCCGACGCGACCGTGCGGGAATTGGCCGCGCTCCTCACGAATTGGCGGGTCGACACCGAATGGTCCGGCTGCGCGGCAGGGCTTCGTAGCACCTGGGACGCCCATATCGACAAGCTGCGCGCACCGACACCTGGCATTCCGAGCTACGCCCAAATCGTCGGCGTCGTCAATGAATTGAGTGCACCGGACGACTACGTCATGACCGCCGCGGGCGGCATGCCCGGCGAGCTGATCGGCGGCTGGCGGGCCACCGGCACCGTGCCTACCATGGACGTCGAGTACGGATTCTCCTGCATGGGTTATGAACTCGCGGGCGCTTGGGGTGCGGCCATGGCGCATGTGCACGGTCTGGTCACCACCATGCTCGGCGACGGCTCCTATCTGATGCTCAACTCCGAACTGTTCTCCGCGGCCTTCGCGGGCCACCGGTTCGTCGCGGTCGTCTGCGACAACGACGGCTACGCGGTGATCGCCCGGCTCCAGGAGGGGCAGGGCGGTGCCCCCTTCAACAACCGCTATGCCGACTGCCGCACCAACCATGCGCAACCACCTCGTGCCGATTTCGCAAGCCACGCAAGAGCATTGGGCTGCGCGGTATTCACCGCAGCCGATCTGACCGAGTTCCGCGGCGCGTACGCACGGGCAAGAGCAGCGGCCTTGAGCGAGTCCCGCCCGGCCGTCGTGGTCGTGCCCACCCAGTCGTCCACCTGGACCGATGCGGGCGCGTGGTGGGAGGTCGGCGTGCCGGAGTATCTGTCGGGCCGCGCGAAGTACGACGATGCCAAGGCGGCGCAGGTGCGTTATCTGAACAGAGCCGAATCAGCGGAGTAGCCGCGTGCAGGGAATTCTGCCGATATAACGGCATGGACCAAGACGCCAACGGCATCTCCGAACACGCCCGGCGGCGACAAGATCGCCTGGTTCCCGAACCTCGATGGCAATGTCCTATCGCTCACCGAATTTGCGGGCGGCTCTGCGGTGTAGGACACTTGGTCACAGTCGCATAACTGAAAACCGACCACTTAGTGCACATCCACCTCCGAAGTCGCGGATTTTCTTCGTGAATTCTTAGGTTTGGTCCGAGGTCCGCGCCGAGCGCGGTTGCTGAGATTTCGGCCGCGTCCACGCGGGTAGCCGAAAATGTGCGCTGACCGGCGGGTCCATGTGTTGCGACCGCTTTTTATCAGGGTAGCCAGCCCTTCGCACCCGCTGTTGCGTCCGCGGCCACCGGGCTGCGCCAACGTCGTTTTGCTCACAGTTACCGCTGCTGGATGTGGCCGGATTCGTCGGATGATGGCATTGTTGATCGCGAGATCGGGCTTATCGAAGTGATCTGCTCGGCTCACCAACAGGAAGTAAGAAGTAAAGAACATGGCTCAAGGCAGTGTGAAGTGGTTCAACAGCGAGAAGGGCTTCGGCTTTATCGCTCAAGACGGAGGCGGCCCTGACGTCTTCGTGCATTACTCGGCCGTTTCCGGCTCGGGTTTCCGGTCCCTGGAAGAGGGCCAGCGCGTGGAGTTCGAGATCGGCCAGGGCCAGAAGGGTCCGCAGGCCCAGGACGTCCGCGCTATCTGATTCAAGCGTGACTTAAGAGGCTCGCACCCGGCAGGGGGTGCGGGCCTCTCCTCGTTTTTCGGGGGTACTCAGGTGCTCTTGGTGAACGTGACATGGGTGACCCCGGGGGAGCGCACCGCAGCGCTGATCTCGTAGCCCGGCAGGGTGCCTAGATCCTCGCAGAGCCGCTCACCCGCGCCGAACATGTTGCGTCCCATGATGGTTGCGCCGATTCCGGCGTCGCCCGCGACGATGAAATCGTTGTCCACGCCGGTCTCGCCGGTGTCCGCGCCGTCCATCTGGTGTGCGTAGCGGGTGGCCCACCCTAGTTGTGTAGCCGCATCCCGCCCTCGCCGAGCGGACTCTCGAGTCGATTCGGTCCGGCGATGTGGCCGTCGAGCGAGATCGCGAGGTTGTGTACGCGCGACTTGGCCCCGGGTCTCCCCACTCTCGACCTGCTTGCATTTTGCAATCGCTTGGGCGCCCTGAGGGTAACTGGTTGTAGATTGCAAGCAGAAATTCGACGGAAGGAGCGCTGCATGCGTGACGAGGGACGTTCTGGCTGCCCGATCAACGCGACCATCGAGGTGATCGGCGATCGGTGGACGTTGCTGGTGCTACGCGACGTGATGTTCGGCAATCGCCGCCACTTCCGCGAACTGCTGGCCGGATCGGAGGAGGGGATCGCGTCCAATATCCTGTCCGACCGGCTCAAGCGCCTCGTCGCGGCCGGACTGCTCAGTCGCGAGGACGCCCGCCCCGGGCAGAAGGCCGAGTACCGGCTCACCGAACCCGCGATCCAACTGGTCCCGATCATGGCGCAATTGGGCGCATGGGGGCTCCGGCATCGCCCGACGACGAAACGCCTGCGGGTGCGCGCCGAACTGCTGGAGGGGGGTGGGCCGCGGCTATGGGCCGAGTTCATGGACGAGCTGCGCGAGTCGCACCTCGGGATTCCGCGTCCGGATCCGGATGCGCCGACCGCCACCGACCGGTTGGCACGTGCCTATGCCGCCGCGGTCGCCGAGGTGTGATGCACAGCTGACCGGCCGGGTCCCCACTGCGCTACAGCTCATCTCCGGCGGCCAGAACTTCCTTGCGGAAGAAGTCGGCGGGCACCATGCGTGTTGCTGGGACTATGGGGCTGGCGGCAGGGCGAGGCGTGGGTTTGGTGGACGCTGCTCGATGCGGCCGTCGCCAGGTCCGCCAGCGCGCTGGTGATCCACTTCTTCATCCACTACGCCGCGTTCGTCCATCTGGTTCCGGTGTATTTCGGTCGCGCCATGCTCGCTGTCGCGCTGATCCTGGCGCGCTTGTATCTGATGTATCGCTCCGACTGATACCGCCGGCTTGCGATAAGGCGGTGTCGCGGTCGTATATGTACGACGGTTGCCGGGTTTCAGCGTCTTATCTCGGATAGATCTCAGGTGGCATCGAGCTTTCTCTCAGATATCTCTTAGAAACGTTCATTTGCGGAGCTAATTACAGTGCGAGAAACTGCTCTTGACCTGCACTCGGTCAGATCCGGCCTGATCAGAGAGATGCTGGTCAGTTGTCCAGATCACAATTAAAAGCGATATGCAGTCTGCATCACAATGGATCAGAATTCCGTAACCCTATTTGTTCGGCCCCCGATGTGCCATGTGTCAGCCAGTTCGACTGGATTTGTTTCGACGAAGAGGAAACTTCATGATCCCCGTTATCATCCACACCGGTTCCGCTGCCCTGGACGGCCTGTTCTCCACCGGTAGCGCTGCTCTGCACGGTATTTTCCACACCCTGTGGACGGGTTCTTTCGGCGGCTGGTGACGCTGTCTCGGTCGATGGTTTCGACCGTGCCGACGCCGCTGTGACGGCGTGGACGAGGCGGGCCTCGCACCGTTGGTGCGGGGCCCGCCTGCATGTCGAGGCACCCGTCTACCGGGGGGTAGGCCGCGGCAGATTCCGGCCAACTAAGCTGGTGCGCGGTAATTGCCGACCCCCCTTCCTCCCAGGAGTACCCCACAGTGAGCCAAGCAGGCCGTCCTGTTGTTCTGATCGCCGACAAGCTCGCCCAGTCGACCGTCGACGCGCTCGGTGACGGTGTCGAGGTCCGCTGGGTCGATGGCCCCGACCGTCCGGCGCTGCTGGCCGCGGTGCCCGAGGCGGACGCCCTACTCGTCCGCTCGGCGACCACCGTCGATGCCGAGGTGCTCGGGGCCGGGAAGAACCTGAAGATCGTCGCCCGCGCCGGCGTCGGCCTCGATAACGTCGATGTGCCCGCGGCCACCGAGCGCGGCGTTATGGTGGTCAACGCGCCCACCTCCAACATCCATACTGCTGCTGAGCACGCCGTCACGCTGCTGCTGGCCGCGGCCCGCCAGATCCCGGCGGCCGACGCGACCCTGCGCGAGCGCACCTGGCAGCGCAGCAAGTTCAACGGTGTAGAAATCTTCGACAAGACCGTCGGCGTCGTCGGCCTCGGCCGCATCGGCCAGCTGTTCGCCGCGCGTCTCGCTGCCTTCGAGACCAAGGTGATCGCGTACGACCCCTATGTTTCCCCGGCCCGCGCCGCCCAGCTCGGCATCGAACTGCTGAGCATGGATGAACTGCTCGAGCGCGCCGACCTGATCTCGGTGCACCTGCCGAAGACCCCGGAGACCAGGGGCATCATCGGCAAGGAGGCAATCGCCAAGACCAAGCCGGGCGTCATCATCGTCAATGCCGCACGCGGTGGGCTAGTCGATGAGCAGGCGCTGGCCGACGCCATCAAGTCGGGTCATGTGCGTGCCGCCGGCCTGGACGTATTCGATACCGAGCCGTGCACCGACAGCCCGCTGTTCGACCTGCCGCAGGTCGTGGTGACCCCGCACCTGGGTGCTTCCACCGCCGAGGCACAGGACCGCGCGGGCACCGATGTCGCCAAGTCCGTACTGCTGGCCCTGGCCGGTGAATTCGTGCCTGGCGCGGTGAACGTCACCGGTGGCACCGTCGGCGACGAGGTCGCGCCGTGGCTGGAGATCGTGCGCAAGCAGGGGCACCTGCTCGGTGCGGTATCCAACGAGCTGCCGGTCAGCATCGAGGTGCAGGTGCGCGGCGAGCTGGCCGCACAAGATGTTGCGGTGCTGGAGCTGGCCGCGCTGCGCGGCCTCTTCTCCGCACTGGTCGAGCCTGGGACAAACGGGCAGAGCCCGGCGGTCACCTTCGTCAACGCCCCCGCGCTGGCCAAGGACCGCGGCATCACCGCCGAGGTCACCAAGATTTCGGAGAGCCCGAGCCACCGCAGTGTCGTCGACCTGCGTGCGGTCTTCGGCGACGGCCGCACCCTGAATGTGGCGGGCACGCTGACCGAGCCGCAGCTGGTGCAGAAGATCGTCAACATCAACGGCCGCAACTACGATATGCGCGCCGAGGGCCTGAACCTGGCCGTGCTGAACTACGAGGACAAGCCGGGCGCGCTGGGCAAGATCGGCACCAAGCTCGGCGAGGCCGAGATCGACATCCTCGCCGCACAGCTGAGCCAGGATGTCGACAAGGAAGGCGCAACCGTAGTTCTCCGTGTGGCCCGCGAAGTCCCCACGGACATCCAAGCCGCGATCGCCGAATCCGTCGGCGCCGCCAAGATCGTCCTGGTCGACCTCTTCTGACAACCACCGGCGCCGCGCACCCCTACTATGCGCGGCACCGCCACATCTGCCGCGTACGAAATGTCAAGGCAGGCACGTAATTGCCGGCAAAACAGTGCGTGGCGTGCGAAAACGTGTGCCGCGATGCCCGGCAGCAGGCTGTGGTGGGGGCGAAGTACGGTGGCGTTGGTATCAATGAACGGAGCGTTGGTGTTATGAAGCTTGCTGTTATCGCTGGTGATGGGATCGGGCCCGAGGTCATCGCGGAGGCGCTCAAGGTGTTCGACGTGGTGCAGCCGGGGGTTGAGAAGACCGAGTACGACCTGGGGGCGCGGCGCTATCACGCGACCGGGGAGATTCTGCCGGATTCGGTGCTGCCCGAGCTGAAGCAACACGATGCGATCCTGCTCGGCGCGATCGGCGATCCGTCGGTGCCGAGCGGTGTGCTCGAGCGCGGATTGCTGCTGCGCACCCGGTTCGCGCTGGATCACCATGTGAACCTGCGTCCGTCGAAGCTGTACCCGGGTGTGACCAGTCCGCTCGCGGGCGATCCGGATATCGACTTCGTGGTCGTGCGCGAGGGCACTGAGGGGCCCTACACCGGCACCGGCGGCGCCATCCGGGTGGAGACGCCGCACGAGATCGCCACCGAGGTCAGCACCAATACCCGCTTCGGCATCGAGCGCGTTGTCCGCTACGCCTTCGCCAAGGCGCAGGCCCGGCGCAAGCACCTCACGCTGGTACACAAGAACAATGTGCTGACCTTCGCCGGTTCGCTGTGGCAGCGCACGGTGAACGAGGTCGCGGCGGAGTTCCCGGAGGTGCAGACCGCCTACCAGCACATCGATGCCGCCACTATCCACATGGTCAACGACCCGGGCCGCTTCGATGTGATCGTCACCGACAACCTCTTCGGCGACATCATCACCGACCTCGCGGCGGCGGTCAGCGGCGGTATCGGCCTGGCGGCCAGCGGCAATATCGATGCCTCCGGCACCAACCCGAGCATGTTCGAGCCGGTCCACGGCAGTGCCCCCGATATCGCGGGTCAGTCCAAGGCCGACCCGACCGCCGCGATTCTGTCGGTATCGTTGCTGCTCAACCACCTCGGAAATACCGAAGGCGCCACACGCATCGAAGCCGCGGTAGCCAAGGATCTCGCCTCGCGCACCGGCGCGGCCTCGACCGTCGAGATCGGCGACCGGATCGCCGCGGCGGTCTGATTCGTACCCGGCCCCGCGCTCGGTTTCGAGCGCGGGCCCGCAGCGGTGGTCATACCGCCTCGTCCGTTTCAGCGCGCTTCACCATGGGGTTGTAATCAGCGCCGGCGACTCGCGATGGCATCGTGGACCCGTACCGCGGGCTCGGCGATCGGACCGATGGCATCGAACACCACACCGGCGATCGCTTGATGCTGTTGTTCGACGACGGTGGTTGCCGCACTGATGAATTCGGCGCCGGATGGTCCGGGCTTGCGCTGTTCGCTCAGTTGTTCGGCGGTGGATTGTCGTGCGGTCATGATTGCCGCCCGGTGGCGTCGTCGGATTTCTGCGGCTCGGCACCGGAGTCGGGGTGCTGGATCGCTCCACGGGGATTCGCCGAGATGTGGGGCCGCCACTTGGCTTGCGGCGTCGGTACCTGTTGTGCGGCAGTCGAATCGGGCGGCATCGCGCCGATCGTCCGAAGGGATGGTGGTGGAGTGTGCGGATCGGGTGGCCCCGGAGCGGGCCATCTGCCGGGAAGATGCTGCGCGGTAGGAGAACTCGCTGAGCCAGGCGCCGCCCAGCTGTGCGGGTGCGGAGGGGGCGGCCAATGTGGCGTGGCCGGTGGGTTCGGCAGTACCGGAGGTGTTGCCCAGTCGAGCGGCGGGGTTGGCCAGCCGAATTGGGCGGGGTCGGGCAGTGGAGGCGTTGGCCAGCCCGGGGCGGTGTCTGTGGACATGGTTGTCTCTCCTGTGGCTGTAGGAGAATTCGTTGAGCGGGGATCAAAGGGGCGGCAGGGCAGGGGACTTCGGCATGTCGGGTGGGGTTGGCATCGGGGGTGGGCCGGGTGGCATGGGCAGGCGTGGTGGGGCCGGGAATCCGGCTGGCGGGGTGCGGAATCCGGGTGGTGTCGGGGGGACGGGCGGAGCCGGAGGTGTGGAAAGCGGGACCATCGGGGGCATCGGGCCGCTGAAGCGTTGGAAGGCCGCTTGGCGGGAGGTGCCGAGGAGATCGCCGATTTCGGCCCAGGTGTGGCCTTCTTCGCGGGCCTGCCGGGCCAAGGTGTGCAGGATGTCGTCGACGAGTCGACTGAGATTGCGGGTCGCCGTGAGTGCCGCGAGCACCGGGACGCCGGGTTTGCCCTCCTCCGGGCGTAGCACACCCACCACCAGTTCCGCATTGGCGGACAACAACTTTCCGAGCATCGCCCGTTCGTCCTGTGCGTCGACGCGCTGCTGTTCATCAGACATATGTAAAGCCTGACTTGACGCACCCGCCTTGTCAAGGCTGGGTTTACATCGCGGGTGACGCGACGTGATCTAGTCTGGCCGTGCCAGGGGCGCTCGAGTATGCCGCGCTCGGCATTTCGCAATGGGCCTTCAATCGGAGTTCCGAACCGCCGCTTCGAAGATGGTGTGCAACCGCCGGAACTCTCGCGCCGAGTTCAGTCCCAGAAATCGAGGCGGACAACGTCTTTCGGGTAAACAGCGATTCCGCCGCTACTGCTCGACTGCTGATTCGGCGAGTCTCATAGGCGAGGCGGCCGAATGTGCTTGGCGCACATGCGAAGCGCCTCCCGGCGGGACCGGGACGGGCGCGATTTCGGCAGAGGCCGTTATTCGGATCGTCGATCGGCGGGAACCAGGGGAACCGCGGCCATCGCCAGTACGGCGGCCAGCAGGTAAGCGGAGGGGAAGCCGCTCGCGGTGATCAGCGCACCGAAAACCGGTGGGATGGCGGCTACTGCGAGGTTCTGGCCGGTGTTCTGGATGCCCAGTCCGCGTCCACTCCAGTATGGTCCGGCGATTTCGGCGACCGCGGTGAAGGCCAAACCGTTGTCGGAAACCGTGATGACCGATGCGGCGATCAGCAGCGGGATCGCGGCCAACCACGCATGCGTCCATGCGGCAAAAGCCAAGGCGGCCATGGAGATTGCGGCGGCGATGGCGACGGTGCGCAGCGGTCTCAGGCGGCTGCGGACGCGATCGGACCAGGCGCCCGCGCCGATTCGCCCTAGGGCGCCGAGGAATTGGGTTCCGGTTACCAGAACGCCCGCTACGGGCAGCGACCAGCCAACGTCACTATGCAACCACAATAATGCGAAAGTCCATACGGTGCCCTGGGGAATGCACAACAGCACCGACACCGTGTGGATACGCCACAACGTGGAATCGCCGCGATACGGGTTGGCTCGATCTGCCGCCGCGCCCATGGGTCGGGGTGGATCGATGATCCCGATCAGGCAGCCGAGCGCGGCGGCTCCCGCCATCACCGCGGGCACGAGAATGGCCGTCGAGACACCGTGCGCGGCTGCAACGGTCGGAACGCTGAGCGCGCCGATACCGACGCCGATGGGCTGTGCGGCCTGTCGGATTCCCATGGCCAGTCCGCGCCGCCGTGGCGGGAACCAGCCGACGATCACCCTGCCGCTGGCGCCATTGGTACTCGCGGCGCCGACGCCGCCGAGGAACAATAAAGCCCCGAGCAGCACGTAATCGGAGACGGTGGCCGCCGCGACGCCTGCGCCGAACATCAGTAGTGGTCCGCCGACCAGCACTTTCTGCTCACCGATCCGGTCGACGACAAATCCCCAGGCGATCAGCGTGCACACCAGTCCGACGGTAGGCATGGCCACCAGCAGCCCCGCGGTAGCCAACGGCATGCCATCGGCCGTGAGCGCGGGCAAGAGAAATGGCACCCCGTGCACGAAGACGGCACTGGAGGCCTGTGCAAATACGCCGAGGCCGAGCATGGACCATCGTCGGAGGTCGCGCATCTGCGTCACGGTCGTAGCCATCGCCCTCACCTCGTATTCTCAAAATGTGGGAATGAATTCTCATTCTGTGAACATTTAGTCTCACCGTACACCCGTGGACAAGCGGATTCGGCTGTGGTGCTGCCGAACTGCTCACACAGCCAGCGGCCGAGACCGCTGCCGCGCGCTGTTCCGGACCGCGCGGTCGGGCGCGTTCGAGCAGGTCGAGGGCGGTCGATAGACTGCGGTGCATGCGTCTAGGTCGAATCGCCAGTCCCGATGGAGTCGCTTTCGTCAGCATCGAAGGGGAGGGGAGCGAGAGCGTCGCCAAGGAGATCGCGGAACATCCGTTCGGTACTCCGACATTCACCGGGCGGAGTTGGCCGCTGGCCGATGTGCGCCTGCTCGCGCCGATTCTGGCCAGCAAGGTGGTCTGTATTGGCAAGAACTACGCCGCGCACGCGGCCGAAATGGGCGGGGTCGCACCGGCGGATCCGGTGATCTTCATGAAGCCGAGCACCTCGATCATCGGCCCGAACGCGTCGATCCTATTGCCGCCCAGCTCCTCCCAGGTGGACTACGAGGGTGAGCTGGCGATCGTCATCGGCCGTCCATGCAAGGATGTGCCCGCCGCCCGCGCGCTCGACGTGGTGCTCGGCTATACCGTCGCCAACGATGTGACCGCGCGCGATCAGCAGAAGCACGACGGCCAGTGGACCCGTGCCAAGGGCTACGACACCTTCTGCCCGCTCGGCCCGTGGATCGAAACCTCGCTCGACCCTTCGGATCTGGAGATCGTCACCGAAGTCGACGGCGAGGTCCGCCAACGCAGCCGCACTTCGCTTCTGCTGCACGATATTCCGAAGCTCATCGAATGGGTGACGACGGTGATGACGCTGCTGCCCGGCGATGTGCTACTCACCGGCACCCCAGAGGGTGTCGGCCCGCTGCAGACCGGGCAGAACGTTTCCGTGACCGTCGAGGGCATCGGAACCCTCACCAATCCTGTTGCCGCCAAGCGCTAGTCGAAAGAGAGCCATGACTGAAGTACGGGTCCGCTTCTGCCCGTCACCGACCGGGACGCCACATGTCGGCCTGGTCCGGACGGCGCTGTTCAATTGGGCGTACGCCCGCCATACCGGCGGCAAGTTCGTCTTCCGCATCGAAGATACCGATGCCGCACGCGATTCCGAAGAATCCTACGGTGCGATCCTGGACGCGCTGCGCTGGCTCGGCCTCACCTGGGACGAGGGCCCGGAGGTCGGCGGGCCCTATGCGCCCTATCGGCAATCGCAGCGACGCGAGCTGCATATGGAGGTCGTGCGGAATTTGCTGGCGGCCGGTGAAGCGTATGAATCTTTCTCCATGCCCGAGGAAGTCGAGGAGCGTCATCGCGCCGCGGGCCGCGATCCGAAACTCGGCTACGACAACTATGATCGCGATCTCACCCCCGAGCAGATCGCGGCCTATCGCGCCGCCGGACGCCCGGCGGTAATCCGGCTCAGAATGCCCGACGAAGACATCACCTGGCACGATCTCGTGCGGGGAGAAACCACCTTCAAAGCGGGTACCGTGCCCGATTTCGCACTCACTCGCGGTAATGGCGATCCGCTCTATACGCTGGTTAACCCGGTCGATGACGCATTGATGAAGATCACCCATGTGTTGCGCGGTGAGGACATTCTCTCGTCCACTCCGCGTCAAATTGCGCTCTATGCGGCGATGCGCCGAATCGGTGTCGCGGAGTTCACTCCGGAGTTCGGTCATCTACCGTTCGTGATGGGGCAGGGCAACAAGAAGTTGTCCAAGCGCGATCCAGAGTCGAATCTGTTCCTCCATCGGGATAGGGGATTCATCCCGGAGGGTTTGCTGAATTACCTGGCGTTGCTCGGCTGGGGCATCGCGGAGGATCGCGATGTGTTTTCGATGGCCGAGATGGTGGCGGCCTTCGATATCGCGAAGGTGAATTCGAATCCGGCCCGTTTCGATCAGAAGAAGGCGGACGCACTCAACGCCGAACACATCCGATTGCTGGAGCCGGGTGATTTCGCGCACCGCTTGCGTGAGTTCCTCACCGAACACGGTCACATCGGCGCCGACATCGACGACAAGGTGTTCGCCGCCGCCGCCGAACTGGTGCAGACGCGGATCGTGGTGTTGTCCGACGCCTGGGATCTGCTGCGTTTCTTGTTCGCGCCGGCGGAAGAGTTCGCGATTGATCCGGCGGCGGGATCGAAGAACCTCGGTTCCGATGCGACATCGGTATTGGATGCCGCCATTGCCGCGCTGGAGCCGCTGACGGCTTGGACCACCTCCGCTATCGAGGATGCGCTCAAAACCGCGCTCATCGATGATCTGGGGCTCAAGCCGCGCAAGGCGTTCGCACCAGTGCGAGTGGCAGTCACGGGTTCGCATATCAGCCCGCCGCTGTACGAATCGCTGGAACTGCTCGGCCGGCAGACGAGCCTGGCTCGCCTGCGCTCGGCGCGGGACTGGACGGTACCGGCCTGAAACCCCGTCGCTGACCGAAAAACAGGGCGTTGACCAGGCGATTTGTAGTAGACCGTATGCGGTTTGGTACTCTTCTTCTCGGCTCGGAACCGGGCCTCGGGTCAGCCGGACACGAGGTCAAACGTCCTGGTCATTGGGGTATGGTGTAATTGGCAACACAGCTGATTCTGGTTCAGCCATTCTAGGTTCGAGTCCTGGTACCCCAGCGGAGAATGTTGTTCGTCTCTCGGTGCGCGACCGAAAGTTGTTCAGCATCCGGCGATTTGGTCGCCGGGCTTCGGTCAGCTAAGCTAACCGAGCTTCCACTGATCGAAAGATCAACCGGAAAGATCACTCACCGAAATGTGGGAGATCGAGTCCTGGCCCCGTCGTCTAGCGGCCTAGGACGCCGCCCTCTCAAGGCGGTAGCGCGGGTTCGAATCCCGTCGGGGCTACAACGAGTGCAAGGCTCATGCTCACATAGAGCATGAGCCTTTCTCGTTTTCGCATTGCTTTGTGGGGGTGAAACCCCCACACCCCTACCCGGAGGGCTTCGCCCCGGGCTGGACTGGCGGGGTGCGGGTGGCTGGTGGGGCCCGCTGTTTTCTCGAAAGGCCCTCCAGTGGTTTCGCTGGAGGGCCTTTCGCGGCCGGTAGGGCTTACTATCCGCTCTTGCGGCGGAACTCTCGCTTGTGGCTGGCGTTGCCGTGGGTGGCAGTTGCCTTGGAGCGGCCGTCGAGGTGGTCGTTCGACTTGGCGTGATGCTGGTTTTTGCGTTCCAAGGCTTCCTTGAACTTGCGTTTGACCTCTTCGGTGCTCGGTGCCGCCTTGCCGTTGGAACTTTCCGCCATGTCTGCTCCTCGTCGTCGCGGCCGTGCGTCGCGCCAAAGGCGTCGCACGGCCGATTCGGGTCGAACAGGGTTGACGCTACTGTGCCGGGTGCGGTGTGTCAGCCGGATTTTGCCCGCGTGGCGCGATCAGTCGAGGGCTTGGGCGGTGGTGCCGCCAAGGGGGAGTTGGGGGAGGCCGAGTTTGCGGTGGTCCCAGCTGCGCAGACGATTCGGGATGACACGGACCGCTACCCGCTTGGTGAGCATCTGCTCGACGAGCGGGCGGACCTCTTCATTGTAGGGGCCGGTGTAGCGCTCCCAGACGCTCACACCGACGGCGAAGAGCTTGTCCGGATCATCGATGATCTCGGCGTGGCCCTCGATGGAGACGCCGCGCAGCTGGTCGTAGGTATGGCCTGCTTCGACCATGCAGGTGATGCGGGGATCGCGGCGTAGATTCACCGCCTTTTGTGATTTGGCCTTGGTCTCGAACCACAGCTCGGGGAGCTTGTGGACCGAGCCGTCGGCCGCACGCTCGCCGTCGATGAGTGCGTACCACATCGCGGTCAGGTGCGGTGCACCGTTCGGACCGATGGTGGCTAGCGTCGCGATGCGGCTGCGCTCCAGGAATTCGGAAATCTCGGCGTCGGACATGACGATCTGGGCCCGTTGGTTTACTCCCATGCGCACCAACTCTAGATGCTCGAAACTGGAACATGTTACAGCCTCTTGTGTAATGCGTCCGCGGCGGCGACCAGGTCGGCCGCCCAGCGGGCGCCGGGTCTGCGGCCCATGCGATCAATCGGACCGGATACCGACACCGCCGCGATGACGTGGCCTGCGGCGTCGCGCACCGGTGCCGAGACGCTGGCTACGCCGCTGGCCCGCTCGGCGGCGCTCTGGGCCCAGCCGCGCTTGCGGACCTCGGCCAGCGCTCGCTCGCCGAATACCGCATCGGCCAGGATGGTGCCCTGCAGTTCCGGATCCGCCCAGGCGACCAGTACCTTGGCTGCCGAACCCGCGGTGAGCGGTAGGCGCGCCCCGATCGGTACGGTGTCGCGCAGGCCGACGGGCGGTTCCAGGGCGGCGATGCAGACCCGCGCATTGCCGTCTCGGCAGTAGATCTGGACGCTCTCGCCGGTGATCTCGCGTAGGCGCGGGAGAATGGCCGCGGCGGCCTCGTGCAGTGGATCGGTGGCCCCGGTGGCGAGTTCGGCGAGGGCCGGGCCGGGCCGCCACAGACCGTTGTTGTCGCGGGCGAGCAGTCGGTGTACCTCGAGCCCGACGGCCAGGCGGTGGGCGGTGGCCCGGGGTAGGCCGGTGCGGGTGCATAGTTCGTTGAGACCGCATGGATGCTCCGCGACGGCATATAGCACTGACACCGCTTTGTCGAGGACGCCGATACCGCTATGCTGTCTCATATAACGATACTAGCGTCTCGGATACTGAGAAAGCCACTTCAAGGTCTGCTCGCTCCGGACGCGTCGGAAACAGTCCAAAACTTGTGTAGCCGTGCGCGCGCCTCAGCCCGGATCGCGTGCATCGGTTGCTCGTCGGAAAGGTGATCGAGAATGGCCGAGCGCCGCACACTGGCCGAGAAGGTGTGGGAGCAGCACGTCGTCGCCCGGGGGGAGGGCGAGGGGGCTTCGCGCGAGCCCGATCTGATCTATATCGATCTGCACCTCGTGCATGAGGTGACCAGCCCGCAGGCCTTCGACGGGCTCCGCGCCGCAGGCCGTCCGGTGCGCCGTCCCGATCTCACCATCGCGACCGAGGACCACAACGTCCCGACGATCGATATCGATAAGCCGATCGCCGATCCGATTTCGCGCACCCAGGTCGAGACGCTGCGCCGCAATTGCGTGGAATTCGGTGTGCGCCTGCATCCGATGGGTGATCTGGATCAGGGCATTGTGCACGTCGTCGGGCCGCAACTGGGTTTGACCCAGCCGGGGATGACGGTGGTGTGCGGCGATAGCCACACCTCGACGCACGGCGCGTTCGGCGCGCTGGCGATGGGCATCGGCACCAGCGAGGTCGAGCACGTCCTTGCCACGCAGACACTCTCGCTGCGCCCGTTCAAGACCATGGCGATCACCGTCGACGGCCAATTGCCGCCCGGTGTCACGAGCAAGGACCTTATTCTGGCCGTCATCGCTCAGATCGGTACCGGCGGTGGTCAGGGCTATGTGCTCGAGTATCGCGGCGAGGCCATTCGCGCCATGTCCATGGAGGCCCGAATGACCATCTGCAACATGTCGATCGAAGCGGGCGCGCGGGCCGGCATGATCGCTCCTGACGAAACGACCTATGAATTCCTCAAAGGCCGCCCGCACGCGCCGCAGGGAGCCGACTGGGATGCCGCAGTGGCCGCCTGGGAGGCGCTGAAGACCGATGAGGGCGCGGTTTTCGACGCCGAGGTGCACATCGACGCCAGCTCGCTGACCCCGTTCGTCACCTGGGGTACCAACCCTGGACAGGGTGCTCCGCTTGGCGAGAAGGTGCCCGATCCGGCGCAGATTACCGACGAGACGGCGCGCGAGTCCGCGGAGAAAGCGTTGCGATACATGGATTTGGAGCCGGGTACTCCACTTCGTGATGTATCGGTCGACGCCGTATTCGTCGGTTCGTGCACCAACGGACGCATCGAGGATTTGCGTGCCGTGGCCGGGATTTTGAAGGGACGCCGCGTCGCCGACGGGGTGCGAATGCTGGTTGTACCGGGATCTATGCGGGTACGCGCCCAGGCGGAAAAAGAAGGACTTGGTGAGATTTTCACCGAGGCGGGTGCCGAATGGCGTCAGGCGGGCTGCTCGATGTGCTTGGGAATGAATCCCGATCAGCTCGCGCCCGGCCAGCGTTGTGCCTCCACTTCGAACCGCAACTTCGAGGGCCGGCAGGGCAAAGGTGGCCGTACGCACCTGGTTTCCCCGCTCGTAGCGGCCGCTACGGCAGTTCGCGGCACCCTGTCCTCGCCCGCGGATCTGGACTGATCGACCAGCGGACGCCGTTGTGTCCGCGCCGAATCGCTCTTTCCGGCCGTCAGCGGCTGGTTGTAGGTAGCTCGAAACGGCAGCCGTAGCGACTGCTTGCAGGTCGCTCGAAACGACCGGCCCAAATCGTCTAATGACCCAGGAGAATCAGCAAATGGAAGCCTTCACCGTGCACAAGGGGATCGGAGTGCCGCTGCGCCGATCCAATGTCGACACCGATCAGATCATTCCGGCCGTGTACCTGAAGCGGGTGACGCGAACGGGATTCGAGGACGGGCTGTTCGCAGCATGGCGATCGGATCCGGACTTCATTCTCAACACCGATCCCTATAACCGGGGCAGTGTGTTGGTGGCCGGTCCGGACTTCGGCACCGGATCCTCGCGCGAACACGCCGTATGGGCGCTGTCGGACTACGGCTTTCGCGTTGTCATCTCCGCGCGCTTCGCCGACATCTTCCGCGGCAATGCGGGCAAGGGTGGACTGTTGGCCGCACAGATGTCACAGAACGATGTCGAAATGCTCTGGAAGTTGCTCGAGGAACAGCCCGGTCTCGAATTGGTAGTGGACCTCGAGGCACGCACCGTGACGGCTGGAACCGTCGTGTTGCCGTTCGATATTGATGACTACACACGGTGGCGTCTGCTCGAAGGATTGGACGACATCGGGCTGACACTGCGGCGCAGTGACGTCATCGGCGAGTTCGAAAAGGCAAGGCCAAGTTGGAAACCCACAACCCTCCCGGCACATATTTCGCAGGCGTAATCACCCGGTAGTGATAGCTGAGTTCGCCTTGGGGAGGTAGCTGGACGTGTGCTAAACCACATGAATTTTGGCGTGGCACATAGACTCTTGCTCAATGTGGGTTTACCGTGGTACCTAGTCGGTCCGACGACGGGCCATTAGTCTGCGGAGGATTCAATGAACAAGGCGGAACTGATCGACGTTCTGACCGAAAAGTTGGGTACGGACAGGCGCACGGCCACCGCGGCAGTCGAGCATGTGGTCGACACCATCGTGCGCGCTGTGCACAAGGGTCAGAGCGTCACAATCACCGGATTCGGTGTGTTCGAACAGCGTAAGCGTGCGGCTCGCGTCGCGCGGAACCCGCGTACCGGCGAAACCGTGAAGGTGAAGCCCACTTCGGTGCCAGCGTTCCGTCCGGGCGCGCAGTTCAAGGCGGTTATCGCGGGTAAGCAGAAGCTGACCGCGACCGGCCCCGCCGTCAAACGCGGCGCGAATGTAGCGGTGGCGGCGAAGAAGGCCGCCAAGAAGACGGCCGCGAAGAAGACCGCCGCCAAGAAGGCGACCGCCACCAAGGCGCCCGCGAAGAAGGCGGCGGCCAAGAAGGCCCCGGCAAAGACGACCGCGCGCAAGGCAACTGCCGCCAAGACGGCCGCGAAGAAGGCGCCCGCCAAGAAGACCGTCGCCAAGAAGGCTCCGGTCACGAAGGCGGCGGCCAAGAAGGCCACCGCCGCCAAGAAGACGGTCGCCAAGAAGGCGCCCGCCAAGAAGACTGCGGCCAAGAAGGCTCCGGCCCGCCGCGCGCGCTGACACTGGCAGATGCAGTGCCGTCAGGTGATTCGGCTCCGCTAGGCGGAATCACTGGCATACCGGCTCGAAACGGCCCCGGGGCTCGCCCCGGGGCCCTTTCGGCTGTCCATGTCTGGATTCGGCGTCGAGAAGCAACCGTATGACGGCTGTGGTCCTCCTAGGACGTCAGGACTTGACGATGGCGTCCGACAGCGACCGGTCCAGGTGGTCGGCGGCGACCAATCGACCCGCGGCGAATGACAGCACCCACACACTGCCCTTGCGGTTGCGCGCGGACGGCAGCGTGACGCCGTCGCGATCGGCCCACCACCGCAGCAGATCGGGAATTACCTTGCCCTGACTGCACAGAACGCGCACCGCACGATCCGAGACCAGTGCTGCCGCGCATTGTCGGGCCTTGTCCGGCGCTGCGGCATAAGCGGTTTCGGAGAACGACGGTTCGATCTCGATGGTCGTGCCGAGTTTTTCCGCCAGCGGTTCCACCGTCTGGACGCAGCGCACCGGATCGGCCGAATAGATCTCGGATGCACCGAATGCCAGCAGATTCGGGACCAGCGCGGCGGCTTGGGCCCGCCCGGCTCGCTCCAGCGGGCGTTGCTCATCCGGACCGTCGAATCGGTCCCGGCTGCCCGCCTTCGCATGCCGCACCAGCAGCAGCGTGTCGGTGGCTGCGGGCAGGCGGGTGAAGGCGCGCACCACCTGTCGGTCCATCGGATACGACAATTGGTCCATCACCCGGTCCAAGGTGTACCAGGACAGCACATCGACCTCGGAATTGGCGCTGAATTCACCGCCGCAGACCCGGGCGGCCCAATAGTCGACCCGCTTGAGTTTCCGGTGACCCGGAATCGGATATGTGACGTGCCCGAGGTAACGGCCGAGCCGGCAGTCGAGGCCGGTTTCCTCGCCGACCTCGCGCACGGCGGCGAGCACCGGCGTCTCGCCCGGATCGAGTTTGCCTTTCGGCAGCGACCAATCCTGATACTTGGGACGATGCACCACGGCGATCTCGATGGCGTCGGATCCAGCGGCGGCTTTGCGCCACAGCACCGCACCCGCGGCGTGAATATTGGCTGTTACCCGGGGATCCAAGAACGGTCCCCCGCCCTTCTCGTATCCCGTCGAACCACTCACGACTTCGCCTCGCTCGCGCTCGGCTCCGTCGTGCGCGGTTGCACGCTGTGTTGATGGTTCACTCGCTGACGCTCGCTCACGACTGCGCCTCGCTCGCGCTCGGCTCCATCGCACGCGATGGCACGCTGTGTTGATGGTTCACTCGCTGACGCTCGCTCACGACTGCGCCTCGCTCGCTCACGACTGCGCCTCGCTGGCGCTCGGCTCCATCGCACGCGATGGCACGCTGTGTTGACGGTTCACTGGCTGCCGCTTACTCACGGCTGATCCGGTCTCCGTACTCGCATCATGAATTCCTGGTGGTCACGCACCTCGACGCCGTTGCGATCGGCGCCGTCGGGCGAGGCATGCCAGCTGCCGTCGGCTTGGAGTACCCAGCAGCGGGTCGTCGGATACAGCGCCGAGTCGAACACCGAGCCCAACTGCTCGCACAGCTTCGGATCTTTCACCTGCGCCATGACTTCCACGCGCCGGTCCAGATTCCGGTGCATCATGTCGGCGCTGCCGATCCAGTATTCGTCCTGGGCCTGGAAGTGCAGGATCCGCGAATGCTCGAGGAAACGACCGAGAATCGAGCGCACCTCGATGTTCTCGCTCATCCCCTCGACACCGGGGCGTAGACCACAAATGCCGCGCACCACGACCTGCACCGGTATACCGGCCTGAGAAGCTCGGTAGAGCGCGTCGATGACTTGCTCGTCGACAATTGCATTGGCCTTCATCCGGATTCGCGCCGGGACACCCTCCTGGGCCAGCTCGATCTCGCGCTGGATTCGCTCGATGATGCCAGCGCGCACACCTTGCGGTGCGACAAGCAGGTTGCGGTAGTTGGCCTTTCGCGAGTAACCGGTCAGCGAATTGAACAGATCGGTCAGGTCGGCGCCGATTTCCGGTGCGGCGGTGAGCAATCCGACATCCTCGTAGAGGCGCGCCGTCTTCGGATTGTAGTTGCCGGTGCCGATATGACAGTAGCGGCGGATGGTCGAACCCTCGCGGCGCACCACCAGACAGGTCTTGCAGTGCGTCTTGAGGCCGATGAGGCCGTACACCACATGTACGCCCGCCTGTTCCAGCGCGCGGGCCCATTTGATATTGGCCTGTTCGTCGAAGCGGGCCTTGATCTCGACCAGTGCGACGACCTGTTTACCCGCCTCGGCCGCGTCGATCAGCGCGTTCACGATCGGGGAGTCACCGGAGGTGCGGTACAGGGTCTGTTTGATCGCTAGCACCTGCGGGTCGGCGGCGGCCTGTTCGATGAACCGCTGGACGCTGGTGGAGAACGAGTCGTAGGGGTGGTGCACCAGTACATCGCTTTCGCGCAGCGCCTGGAAGACGTTGCGCGGGGTCTCTCGCTCGCCGAATGCCGGCGGCGTAGCGGGCACATACGGTGCGTCCTTGAGATTGGGCCGGTCCACGCCGTACACCTGCCACAGGCAGGACAGGTCCAGCAGACCGGGCACCTGGATCACATCGCCGGGATCGACCTCGAGTTCACGCAGCAGCAGATCGAGCATGTGCTCGGTCATATCGTCGGAGACCTCTAGTCGGACCGGCGACCCGAAGCGGCGCCGGGCGAGTTCGCGCTCGAGCGCCTGTAGCAGATCCTCGTCGCGATCCTCGTCGACCTCGAAATCGGCATTGCGGGTGATCCGGAAGGAATGATGTTCGACCACCTTCATACCCGGGAACAGCATATCGAGGTGCGCGGCGATCAGTTCCTCCATCGGCAGGAACGCCGCGACGGGGGAGCTGGAATCGGTACGCCGCACCCGAATGAAGCGATCGACGTTGTCGGGTACCTTGACCCGGGCGAAATGCTCACCACCGGTGGAGGCATCCTTCACCGTCACCGCGAGGTTGAGACTCAGCCCGCTGATGTAGGGGAATGGATGCGCCGGATCCACCGCGAGCGGGGTGAGTACCGGAAAGACCTGATCTTGGAAATAGCTCGAGAGGCGTTGGCGCTCATCGTCGTCCAGATCGGACCAGTCGATGACAGCGATGCCCTCGGCGGTCAGTGAGGGCAGTACCGAGTCCAGGAACACGCGGGCGTGTCGATCGGCGATCTCCTGGGCGCGCTCCGCGATCAGCTCCAATTGTTCAGTGGGCGAGCGGCCGTCGGCCGAACGCACCGAAAGCCCGGTCTCCGCACGGCGTTTGAGACCGGCGACGCGGACCATATAGAACTCGTCCAGATTGGAGGCGAAGATCGCGAGGAATTTCGCGCGCTCCAACAATGGCAGCGATGCGTCCTCGGCAAGCGCGAGTACTCGGGTGTTGAAGTCCAGCCAACTGAGTTCCCGGTTAAGATAGCGATCACGTGGCAACTGCTGCACGCCGGCATCCGCGGCAGGCGGGGTCGCGGCGGGCAGTGCAGTCGGCAGCACCTGCTGTTTGACGGTTTCGATCTCACTCATGCCCGCGCCTCGCTGGGACGCGGTCCCGACACGCGCGAGGCACGCTGGTTCCGAAATCGCTTGCTTCGCTCACTCACGCCAACGATCATCCCCTACGAACCAGGCCATGCACAGCCCGACGTCATCATTGCCACGCTTATCACCGTGGATGTGGCGACCGGCTAGCACACCCGGCGTACCCGCTCATGAACGTGAATCGGCCAACCGATGTCGTGCAGGACAGCTCCTGTCGAATCCCCGGTGCCGAGTTCGATGGCGCGGTCCAGATCGTCGGCGGTGTCGACGTCGAGCCGCAATCCGGGCCAGTCACCGTGCAAGTCGACCGCGCCCGCGGCGATATGCCGACGCGCCGAGCCGGGACCGAAACGCGGATCCAGCGCGGCGGCGGCATCGCGAACCAACAGCGCGGCCGTGCCGCTGCCCGCATGGTCGAGGACGACCGAACGAACGCCGAGCGGTGCGCAGGACAGCATGTCGGAGAGTTCGTCCGGGCGCAAGGCGGGCAGGTCCGCCTGCAGGGCCAGCAGTTCGACCGGGCCGTGCCGGTGTCGCAGTGCGGTCGCCGCGTCGGTGAGCGCGGTGTTCAGGCTGTCCGGATCGGCCGCGTCGATCACCCCGCCGCGAGGTTCGGGATGCACTGTCGCGCCGAGCGTGCGCGCCAACTCGGCGACGACCGGATCCGGGGTCACCACGGTGACCGACGTGATCCGCGGCACCGCGACGGCGGCGGACACGGTGTCGGCGAGCATGGCGAGCACCAGCCGGGCCCGGTGTTCCGGGGGCAGCCGATCGGACAGGCGGCTCTTGGCCTGATCGAGGCTCTTCACCGCGATCACGGCGTGCAACGCATGCGGACGCATGGCCCTGATCCTTCCATGAGTGGTTCCGTGGCATATTGGGCAGATGACGAGGGCGGCAGTGCTGGGCGCGGGTTCATGGGGGACCGCGTTCGCGAAGGTGTTGGCGGACGCGGGAACCGACGTCACGATCTGGGCACGGCGGCCCGAGGTGGCCAAGGCCCTGGCCACCGAACATCGCAATCCGTTCTATCTGCCCGATGTGCAATTACCCAACATGGCGGCCACCCACGATCACGCCGAAGCGCTCGACGGTGCGGACATCGTCGTGCTCGCGGTTCCATCGCAATCGTTGCGCGCGAATCTAGAGACGTGGCGGGACTCGATCGGACCGGATGCCGCGCTGCTGAGTCTGGCCAAGGGCATCGAGACCGGCACGCTGCTGCGGATGAGCCAGGTCATCGGTGCGGTCACCGGTGCGGACGAGAGTCGCATCGCGGTGCTGTCCGGCCCGAATCTGGCCAAGGAGATCGCGGCCGAGCAGCCCGCGGCAACCGTGATCGCGTGCACCGATGCTGCTCGGGCGGTCGCACTGCAGCAGGCCTGCGCCAACGGCTACTTCCGGCCTTACACCAATACCGATGTGATCGGCTGCGAGATCGGTGGCGCATGCAAGAACGTCATCGCGCTCGCCTGCGGTATCGCCTCCGGAATGGGGTTGGGCGACAACTCGATCGCCAGTCTGATCACCCGCGGGCTGGCCGAGATCATCCGGCTCGGGGTCGCGCTCGGCGCGGAGCCGGCCACACTCGCAGGGCTGGCCGGGGTCGGCGATCTGGTTGCCACCTGTACCTCGCCGCTGTCGCGCAACCGGTCGTTCGGGCATGTGCTCGGGGCCGGCGGGTCCATGGAGGCGGCCCAGGCGGCCACCCATGGTCAGGTCGCCGAGGGGGTGAAGTCGTGCACATCGGTTCGGGCCTTGGCGGTGGCGCACAATGTCGAGATGCCGCTGACCACATCGGTGCACCAGGTATGTCACGAGGGCCTTTCGGTGCGCGAGGCGGTCGGCAATCTGCTGGGTCGGCGGATCAAACCGGAATAGGGCGAACGGTATAACCGCACGGGCGCTAGGTTGGTTCGACATCGGAAACGGGTACGGTTCCGTGCATGAGGAACCGGATCAGGGTTGCTGTGGTGTTCGGCGGGCGCAGTAACGAGCACGCCGTCTCGTGTGTGTCGGCCGGCAGTGTGCTGCGCAACCTCGATCCGGAAAAGTACGAGGCCGTGCCCATCGGCATCACCCTCGACGGCGCCTGGGTGCTCGGCGGTGCCGAGGTGGCGGAGCTCGGGTTCATGGACAATGCATTGCCCGCCGTGGACAGCAGCGGCACCGCGCTCACGCTGGCCGCCGACCCGAGCCGGTCCGGTTCGTTGGTCGCGCTCGATGATCCGAGTGCGGCACTGGGGTCGGTGGATGTGGTGTTCCCGATCCTGCACGGCCCGTTCGGTGAGGACGGCACGTTGCAGGGCATGCTCGAATTGGCCGGGGTGCCGTACGTCGGGCCGGGCGTACTGGCCAGTGCGGCGGGCATGGATAAGGAATTCACCAAGAAGCTGCTCGCCGCGGAGGGGCTGCCGATCGAACGCCAGGTGGTGCTGCGCCGCGGGACCGACACCCTGGGTGCGGACGATCGGGCGCTGCTCGGTCTACCGGTGTTCGTCAAACCGGCGCGCGGTGGTTCCTCGATCGGCATCACCAAGGTCACCGATTGGCGTGAGTTGGACGCGGCGATCGCGACGGCACGCGAACACGACCCGAAGGTGATCGTGGAGGCGGGCATTGTCGGACGTGAAGTCGAATGTGGCGTACTGGAATTCCCGGATGGCCGGGTGGCGGCCAGTGTGGTCGCCGAGATCCGGATGCCGGAGGCCGATGCGGCGGCACCGGAGTTCTATGACTTCGACACCAAATACCTCGACGATGTGTGTGAATTCGATGTTCCGGCGAAGCTGGACGACGAGGTGTCCGACAGCATCAGGGAACTCGCGGTGCGGGCGTTCAAAGCGCTCGACTGCCAAGGGCTGGCGCGGGTGGACTTCTTCGTCACGGCGCGGGGGCCGGTGATCAATGAGATCAATACGATGCCCGGCTTCACATCGATTTCCATGTACCCACGGATGTGGGAGGCGACCGGAATCGACTACCGGACACTGGTTTCCACACTGATCGAGACGGCGTTGGCGCGCGGGACCGGACTGCGCTAGCTGTTCTGGATAGCGCTTTCGGCGCGCTTCGGCCTGCCGTCGATCAATTCGGCAGCGGACCGGGATCGATCGGCTGGGCGGGCAGGCTCGCGGTGATCGTGTCCGAAACTCCTTGCAGCGGAGTCGGTCCGGAGCCGTCGGGGACGGTCAGCGCGATATAGGTCGCGCGGTCGACAGCGAACCAGGTGCTTGCCTTCGCGGCCGGATCACGGACCTCGAACCACTGCACGCCGTTGACGATCTGCAATGGCGAGGCACGGTTGAATTCCAGCGGCCGCTCCAAACCACACCGGAGCACGATGGCATCCCCGCCGTCTTTGCGCTGCCAGGCGCGGGTCGCGGGGGGAGCCGGTTCCACCAGCGTGGATTTGGAGTAGTCGCCGAGATCGACCGGCAATGCGGGCAGCAGCGTGGTGCACGCCGGCCCGTCCGCGGCGGGTGCGGGAACCGGACCGAGGACCAGAGGTTCGCGTTCGGTCGGCGCCCGGCGGGCCAGGACAGCCGCCACCAGCACGGCGACTACCAGCACGACCGGGAGTGCGACTGCGGTCGCGATCAGCGCGGGCGGATAACCGCTGGATTCGGTTGCGGGCTCGTCGGTGGGTTCGACGCTGTCGGAGGAAGCGGGTTCGTCGGTGGGTTCGCCGCTGTTGGAGGATGCGGGCGCTGCGGCAGATTCAGCGCGGTCGGAGCTCATGGGCTCGCCGGCGGCGCCGGTTGAGGCTGTTGCGGGCTCGGCATCGGCGGCTGGGGACGGGCGCACGGCGCCATTGTGATCGACAAGGGGCGTGGCTGCTGCCGCCGCGCCGTCCGCGGCCGCATCGGCCGTCCCTTTCGACAGCGCGGAGTCTTTCGACAGCTCGGCCTTCGACGACTCCGCCGCCGACGAATCGCGGTCCGACGCCTGCGCCGCCATGCTCACCGATCCTTCCTGTTCGCGCTGGTGGGCCGGGTCACTTGCGAGATGGATGCGCGCACCGGCCTGGTAATACTCACTTGCCCTGGAAAGGGTACTCTCGGTGCGATTTCAGCCAGCACGACGCCGGGGAAGGGACCAGGTCATCAGCGGAAGCACACGGCCGAAGACAGTGCGCGAGCTGGGGGAGTTCGCGCTGATCGAGCGGATGAACACGGGGCGGGTGCAGGCGCCCGGCGTGCTGCTCGGGCCAGGTGACGACGCCGCCCTGGTGGCCGCGCCGGACGGCCGGTTCGTGGTCACTACCGACATGCTGGTCCAGGATCGACATTTCCGGCTCGACTGGTCCGGTCCGCGCGATATCGGGCGCAAGGCGATCGCGCAGAATGCCGCTGATGTGGTCGCAATGGGTGCGGTACCGACGGCGTTCGTGGTGGCGCTCGGCTGTCCGGCCGATACGCCGCTCGAACTGGTCGACGGGCTCACCGATGGGATGTGGGCCGAGGCGCGCCGTGCGGGTGGCTCCATCGCGGGCGGCGATGTGGTGCGCAGCCCGCAGCTGGTCATTTCGGTCACCGCATTCGGTGATCTGGACGGTCGCGCGCCGATCACCAGAGCCGGCGCGCGCGTTGGGGATACGGTCGCGGTGGTGGGTCGACTCGGCTGGTCCGCCGCCGGGTTGACAGTGCTGACCGCCGGAGCCGATCCGGCGGATGAACTTTTCGCCGAAGTGCTTGCGGCCCATCGGGTCCCACAGCCGCCCTATTCGGCGGTACTGGCCGTCGTTGCCGATTCCGTTGCTGGAGCGGATAACTCGGGTGCTGTCGCGGCGGAAGCAGTGCTCGGCTCGGAGCATATCGGGGGCTCGGATCAGTCCAACGCGGCGGAGTTCGGGTCGGAAGGCGTTATCGGATCTGCCACTGAATTGCGCGCCATACCCACCGCGCTCACCGACATCTCGGACGGATTGCTCGCGGATCTGGGCCATATCGCCGAGGCGTCCGGAGTCGCCATCGATATCCACTCGAAGACATTGCGTGATCCGGTGCTGGCGACAATCGCGCGGCGTCTGGATACCGATGCGGCGCAATGGATTCTGACCGGGGGCGAGGATCACGCCTTCGTCGGAACCTGGCCCGCGCACCGGGATCTGCCGCCCGGTTGGGTGCCGATCGGGCAGGTGCTGGCAGGTCACGGCGTCACCGTGGACGGTGTGCGGCACGCCGGCAGTGCGGGCTGGGAATCGTTCAGCGGGGTGGACTCGGTATCCGAGCCCGAGCCACGATAGGTTGTGCGGTCATGGGCGCGAAACCACTGACGGAAATCATGGATCCCGGTTGGGCGAAGGCTCTCGAACCGGTTGCGGCACAGATCTCGGCGATGGGCGAATTCCTGCGCGTGGAGAATGCGGCGGGCCGCGGCTATCTACCGGCCGGTGAGAATGTGCTGCGCGCCTTCCAGCGTCCGTTCGATGCGGTGCGCGTGCTCATCGTGGGTCAGGATCCGTATCCGACGCCGGGACATCCGATGGGCCTGAGTTTCTCTGTCGCCCCGGATGTTTCGCCAGTTCCGCGCAGCCTCGCCAATATCTTCGCCGAATACAGCAAGGACCTCGGCTACCAGACGCCATCCAATGGCGATCTGAGCCCATGGTCGGATCAGGGCGTGCTGCTGCTGAACCGAGTTCTGACGGTTTCGCCGGGACAGCCCGCCTCGCACCGCGGCAAAGGTTGGGAAGCGGTGACCGACCAGGCGATTCGCGCGCTGGTGGCCAGGGACAAGCCACTGGTCGCGATCTTGTGGGGTCGTGACGCGCAGACACTGAAACCGCAACTCGCCGCGGCCGAGGTGCCCTATATCGAATCCGTGCACCCGTCACCACTGTCGGCCTCGCGCGGCTTTTTTGGTTCGCGACCCTTCTCGCGAGTGAATGAACTACTCGACGAATTGGGGGCCGAGCCTGTTGACTGGCGCCTGCCCTAGAACTCGGGCGTCGAGGTTGAATCACAGTAGAGGAGCATAATTTCATGCAGAACAAGACCGTTCGCGGCGCACTGCGCAGCACCATCGCTACGCTGGCTCTGTGCGCGGCCCTGGCCGGCGGCAGCGCGGCCGCCAATGCGGCCGGGTTGCCACTCGAGCCCGCCGCGGATCATGCGCCGACCACCGCCGCTCCGGTCGGCGAGGAATACACGTCCAATGGCTCCTCGTCCATCTCGTCCTCGGTGAATGCCAAGGTCGCGTGCCTGCTGCAGAACACCATCAGCGCGCAAGGCAAATGGAACTGCTGAGATCCCATTGACCGGGGCACGCACGAGCCCCAGCGTTAACTGTGCGATCCTCGGATCGTGAGTATTGCGAACAACCTTCTCGATCCGATCCGGCTGCGGCTGCGCGGTTCGGATCGGATCGAGCTGGCCGCCGACCAGTTCGGCCCGGCGGACGGCCCGCTCGTCCTGTTTCTGCACGGTGGCGGTCAGACCAGACACTCGTGGAAACAGACCGGTGCGAAGCTGGCCGCCGCCGGGATGCGGGTCGTCACGCTCGACGCGCGCGGCCACGGCGACAGCGCATGGTCGCCGAACGCCGACTACCGACGTACCACGATGGTCGCCGATCTCGTCGCGGTCCTCGAACAGCTGGCTGCCCCCGCGGTGGTGGTCGGCGCGAGTATGGGCGGGATCACCGGCCTGCTCACCACCGCGGATCCGGGCGGCGCGGCGATCACCGCCCTGGTGCTCGTCGATATCGTCACCCGCCCCGAACCCGCCGGTATCGCGCGGGTGATCGACTTCCTCGGCAAACATCGCGACGGCTTCGACAGCCTCGAACAGGCGGCCGACGCGGTCGCGGAATATATGCCGCATCGGCCACGGCCCAAGAACACCGACGGCCTGCTGCGCAATCTGCGCCAGCGCGACGGCCGCTGGTACTGGCATTGGGATCCGGATATGCTCGGCCACCGCGTCGAGGATGCGAGCGAAATGGCCCAGGAGATGGAGGCCGCCGCGCGCGCTCTCACCGTGCCCGTGCTGCTGGTGCGCGGCATGCAATCCGATGTGGTGTCGCCGGAGGGCGCAGCGGAATTCCAGACATTGGTGCCGCATGCGCAGCTGGTCGAGATCGGCGGGGCCGCGCATACCGCGGCCGGTGATGACAATGATTCGTTCACCGACGCGGTCGCGAAATTCGTGCTCCAGGTGCGCGGTTAGCTACCGATTCTGATAGTCGGGCTTGCGCTTCTCGACGAAGGCATCGACGCCTTCGCGTCCGGCCGGGCTGTTCGCCGCGGCGGTGATGGCATCGCGCTCGTGGTCGAGCTGATCGCTCAAGGTCGACGAATTCGACCGTGCCAGTAGCGATTTGATGCTCGCGTAGGCGGATCGCGGTCCGGCGGCGATGGTTCGGGCCACGGCCAGCGCCTCGGCCCGCACCTGCTCGTCATCGACGACCCGACTCAGGATACCGAGGCGCACCGCCGTTTCGGCATCGAGAATCGTGTCGGTGAGCAGGATTTCGCGGGCGCGTCCGGTGCCGACGATCCGCGGCAGCGTCCACGACATGCCCCCGTCCGGGCTCAACCCGATGCCCGGATACGCCGGGCGCAGCTTAGTGCTCGGACCGCCGATCGCGATATCCGCCGCGCACACCAGGCTCATCCCGGCTCCAGCCGCCCAGCCCTGCACCCCGGCAACGACGGGCGCGATGGCCTCGTCGAGCGCCCGCACGAAATTGTGCAGATCCGTCGCGAGGCCGTAGATATGACCAGCCCGATCCTCGGCCGCCGCGAAACCGCGGACATTGCCGCCCGCAGAGAAGTTCGGTCCGGTGCCCGTCAACAGCACGGCCCCAATTTCGCGGCCGGCCGCCCGCAATGCCTTGGTGCCCGCCTCGATGCCGGCGAAGTCAAGGGAAGTGCCGTTCGCGGCGGTCGAGATGGTGATCTGTAGTACGCCATCGACGATGGTGGCGTACTCGGTGTGCGTGGATGTCATGGTCAGCACACTAGCTCGCGCCTTTCGGTCAGCGGCGCACCATACGAACCTCGATGGATGGGGTGAAAGCCTCGATGCGGCTGGCGCCGTCGAGTTCGAAGCCGTGTTTGCGGTAGAAGGCCTGGGCGCGTTGGTTCTTCTCGAACACCCAGAGCGAGCACGGGATGTCGGGGGCGACGGCGGCACGGATCAGGTCGTGGGCGACGCCGGTGCCATACCAGGCGGCGCGGACATAGAGGGCGTTGAGTTCGCCTGGGGTGACCGGTGATTCGTCGCGTGATGCACCCGTGCTCGCGAAGCCGATCACTTCATCATCGACGACGGCAACGTAGGTGCTGGTCGGGTAACGGATCCGGACGCGTTCCCATTGTTCCGCGCTGCGCTCGACATCGAACGCAGCCAAGACGTGATCGGGGACCAAGCCGCGATAGGCCTCACGCCAGCAGGCGATATGGCATTCGGCGAGGCTATGGACGTGTTCGGCGCCGAGCAGGGCTATCTGCCAGGTGGGCTGGGGCATGGAGACCATCGTTGCCGAGGGGTCCGCAGATGACTACGCCCCGAGCACCTGGTGGTGTCGGGGCGTATGTCGGTCTCTGGGAGTCAGCCGCGAACGACCTTGCCCGCCTTCAGGCAGGAGGTGCACACGTTCATCCGGCGGGTGTTGCCCGGCGCGACCTGTGCACGCACGGTCTGGATGTTCGGGTTCCAACGACGGTTGGTACGCCGGTGCGAGTGCGAGACCGACTTCCCGAACCCGGGGCCCTTGGCGCAGACGTCGCAGACGGCAGCCATGTCGCGAACTCCTTCATGTCATGTGGGGACCGCCGCACGTCGGCAGCATGTCCGGAAACAATGTCTTAATGCCCTGCCGACTGATGCCGGCCAGCGCGAACCCTCTCGGCCGCGCTAGGCAACCCTGCAAGGGTAGCTGGCGGCGCCCGGATCCGCCAAACCGGGTCATACGGTGCCGACCCGCGGGCACACCCGATTGTAGTGAATCGGTGTCGCCGACCCAGTGTCGGTATCGCCAGCTAACCTGGCCAACGGCGGCAGATCCTTTCGAGCGATCTGCCAGCAGCCGCTCGGCTGCGGGTGGCGTGGACGATCGGGGAGAGAGGTGGCGGTGCCCGGAGTGCGGGACATGATGGGCGATGGCCCGGACGCGGGACTGCCTGCCGCTGCCGGGCCGAAAGAACTGAACGGCACGGCTCTGCTGCGCTGGGGCCGGATCTGCCTGGAGGGCCTGCAACAACGGCGCGCAGAGATCAACGCGCTCAATGTCTTCCCCATCGCCGATGCCGACACCGGTACGAACATGCTCGCCACCATGCGAGCGGCAGTGCAGGCTGCCGAGGCCGCGGTGTTCTCGGCACGCGGGTCCGAGCGGTTGGCTGATTTCGTGGCCGACGATCTTCCTGCGGAAGCCGATAGCGGGAAATCGGATGCCGGGGTGGTCGGCGGTGCCGCCGAGGCCGATGCCGCGGCCGTCGATGGTGCGGGGGCTGAGGTGGTCGACGATGGCGCGATGTCGGAGGCAGTCCGTGGTTTTACCGCGGATGCTCGGGTGGTCGGTGATGCCGGAGTATCGGATCCCGTAGCGGCGTCCTCGGCGGAGTTGATGGACCGAGTCATCGTCACGAACGGTGTTGATAGCCAGACCTTGCCTGGTCCTGCCGCGCGTGGGATCTCGCGGAATATCCCCGACGGCGGGCTGTGGGCTGGAGCTGCGGGCGGATATATCGAACAGGGCGAATCGCTCTCGACGCATGCTGTTGCTGCGGCGATGGCGCGTGGGGCGACGCTCGGTGCGCGCGGGAACTCCGGCATCATCCTGTCGCAGGTGTTGCGCGGGATTGCCGAGGCGTCGCGCGGTGGACCGCTGACGGCGCAGACATTGCGTGATGCGCTGGCCACGGCAGCGGTGCTGGTGCGGGGATCGCTGAGTGTGCCGGTCGAAGGGACCATTCTGACCGTCCTGGAGCGGGCGGCCGAATCCGCTGCGGCCTGTCCGGAGTCTGCCGTGGCTGCGGTGGCGGTGGCGGCGGCCGACGGTGCCGTCAAAGCGCTCGGTGATACACCTGCCCAGCTCGGCGTGCTGCGCGAGGCGGGGGTGGTGGATGCGGGTGCGCGCGGGTTGGTGGTACTGCTCGACAGTCTGGTCGCGGTCACCCTCGGTGAGACGCCCACTCGGCCGGAATACACGCGCGGCGAATTCGCATTCGCTGGTGACCCCGCAGGTGTTGACCGTGCCGCCGCTGCGGCGCATGCCGATTCCGCACCGCGAGCCGCTGCCGAACCGCACGGCAGCTGTGCCGAACCCCTGACCAGTGCCGAACCCCACTTCGAGGTCATGTACCTCCTGTTCGACACCGATGACCAACGAATCGCCCACCTCCGCGACCGCCTGGCTGATCTGGGCGACTCCGTCGTGGTCGTCGGCGACGGCGCGGGCTCCTGGTCCGCTCACGTCCACTGCGCCGACGCCGGCGCAGCCGTAGAAGCTGGCATAGCCACCGGCACCCTCAGCTCCATCCGCATCGAAAGCTTCACCATCACCACCTGCCCCACCCCCGCGTATCCCGACGCGACCGCGCACAGTGGCGTAGCCGCGCACGCCGGTATCGCTGGCCATCCGGAGATTGTCGGTCACCACGACGCTGCGGATCGCGCCGATGCCGCTGTGCGGCCTGGTGATGGTGGACGTGCGGTAGCGACCGCGCGGAGTGCACACCGTGATACAGCCTGCGGCGCCGAGGTTGGCGAGCATCCAGACGCAGCCCTGACGGACGTTGCGGGTCGCCCTGATGCTGGCGGGCGCCGCGATTGCGCCTCGGCGAATGTTGTGGATAGCACTGATGTCGTCGCGCGGGCTGGTGCTGGACGTACGTCCGTCGGATCGGGTGCAACCAAGCACATCGGATCCGAGCACGATGATCCTGCGGATCGTGCGGTTCTGGCTGTCGCGTCGGGGGATGGGGCGGCGGCGTTGTTCGAGGCCGGGGGCGCGGTGGTGCTCGGCGGTGACGGGCCCGTGACCAGCGCCGCGCTGCTCGGGGCGATTCGACGACTGCCGAATCGGGAGGTGCTGGTGTTGCCGAACGGTGCGCTGCCCGCGCACGAATTGGTCACGGTCGGTGTCGCGGCTCGTGACGCGCGCCGGGACGTGTTGTTGTTGCCGAGCGGGTCCATGGTGCAGGGGTTGGCGGCCTTGGCGGTGCACGATAGTGGCCGGATCGCGGTGGACGATGCGTTCGCGATGTCGGAGGCGGCGGCAGCAACCCGCTGGGGATCATTGCGCGCCGCGGCGGAGCGGGCGCTCACCATGGTCGGCACCTGCGAGGCCGGTGATGGGCTTGGGTTGGTCGGCCACGATGTCGTGGTGATCGATCGGGATGTGCCGACCGCGGCCCGGACCCTGCTCGACCGGATGCTCGGCTTCGGCGGTGAGCTGGTCACCCTGCTCATGGGTGTGGCGGCACCCGCCGAACTCGTGGACGAACTGGCCGCGCATATCGCGAACGGTTTCCCCGGTGTCGAGGTGAGCGTGTATTCCGGTGGGCAGCAAGCGGATCTGGTGCAGATAGGGGTGGAATAGGGATATGGCGACACTCAGCGATCGGCTGGACCACCTGCTCGGCGTAAAGGCGGCCGAGCCGCTGGCCGATGCCTTCGACATGCACACCGTCGAGGATCTGTTGCGGCACTACCCATTGCGCTACGCCACCCAGGGCCAGCCGCTCACCCAGGAGCAACCGGAGGAGGGCGCGCACATCACCGTCATCGGCCGGGTGACGAAAACCGAACTACGCCCGATGAAGAACCGCAGGGGCCGACTGCTCAAGGTCGCCCTCGACACCGGTTCGGTCGCCCCGATCGATATCACCTTCTTCAATGGCGACAAGGTGAGTTACCTTGTCCGCGAAGGGGTTCGGGCCATGATGTCGGGCACCGTACACTGGTGGCGACCGGATCGCTGGAACCTTTCGCATCCGGATTATCTGATCCTGCCCGAGAAGGAAGAGGATTCGATCGAGAACCTCACCTCGGTGCGCGGCGGCGGTGCACTGCGCGGATTGGCGCAGAGTGCGAAAGGTAAAGGGGGACTGGATGTCTCGTTCTTCGAACGGGGATACATCCCGGTCTACCCCGCGACTGCGAAGGTGCAGAGCTGGGATCTGCTCGCCTGCGTCCGTCAGGTACTCGATCAACTCGAACCGATCGATGATCCGCTGCCCGGTGATCTGCGCGAGGACCGCGGGCTGCTGAAGATCTCCGACGCACTGCGCCTGATCCACCTGCC
The DNA here is from genome assembly GCF_040680755.1 of Nocardia sp. NPDC051990. NCBI lineage: Bacteria > Bacillati > Actinomycetota > Actinomycetes > Mycobacteriales > Nocardiaceae > Nocardia > Nocardia sp. NPDC051990. The sequence goes on from NZ_JBFAXH010000005.1 coordinate 143,473, forward strand.
CGAACGCAACTCCGATATCGAACAGGCCAGGGAGCGTTTGCGTTTCGATGAAGCACTGGCGCTGCAACTGGTGCTCGCCGAGCGGCGACACGATGCGGAGGCCCGGGCGGCCCGGCCGTGTCCATCGCGATCCGACGGTATCGCGGCGGCTTTCGACACCCGACTGCCCTTCGAACTGACCGAGGGGCAGCAGACGGTGATCGCGGAGATCTCCGACGATCTCGCGCGCCCCCATCCGATGCACCGGCTGCTGCAGGGTGAGGTGGGTTCGGGCAAGACCATCGTCGCGCTGCACGCCATGCTGCAGGTGGTCGACGCTGGTCAGCAGTGCGCATTGCTTGCACCGACGGAAGTTCTTGCCGCCCAACATTATCGGTCACTGCGCACGATGCTGGGCGATCTCGGCGCCGCCGGTGAACTCGGTGCCGCCGACAACGCGACCAAGGTGGTACTGGTCACCGGCTCGATGTCGGCGTCGGCGAAGAAGGCCGCGCTACTGGATGCGGTCACCGGTGCGGCGGGCATCGTGATCGGCACGCACGCGCTCATCCAGGACGCGGTGGAGTTCTTCGATCTCGGCATGGTGATCGTCGACGAACAGCATCGGTTCGGTGTCGAACAACGGGATGCGTTGCGCGCCAAGGCGAAATCCGGTGCCAGCCCGCATCTGCTCGTCATGACCGCGACCCCGATCCCGCGGACCATCGCCATGACCACGCTCGGCGATCTGGAGACCTCCACCCTCACCCAGCTGCCCCGCGGCCGCTCGCCGATCGTGTCGAAGGTGGTGCCGCGCAAGCGTCATCCGAACTGGGTCGACCGTGCCTGGGAGCGCATCGTGGAGGAGGTCGGCGCCGGGCGACAGGCCTATGTGGTGTGTTCGCGCATCGGTGACGACGAGGAGAACGGCAAGGGCCGCAACGGCAAGAAGTCCGGCAAGTCGAAAGGACCGGAGGAGAAAGAGGGCCCGACCACGGCTGCCGCCCTCGAGGTTTTCGACATGCTGCGCACCGGTCCGCTCGCGAGCCTCCGGGTCGGGCTGCTGCACGGCAGGCTCCCGACCGACGAAAAAGACCAGGTCATGCGTGCATTCAACGATGGCGACATCGACGTGCTCGTCTGCACCACGGTCGTCGAGGTCGGCGTCGATGTCCCGAATGCGACCGTCATGGTCATCGTGGACGCGGACCGCTTCGGTGTCAGCCAGTTGCATCAGCTGCGCGGTCGCATCGGCCGCGGCAAACATCCGGGCCTGTGCTTGCTCATTACCGACGCGGGTCCCACCGGCACTGCCATGGCCCGCCTCGATGCCGTCGCCGCCACCACCGACGGCTTCGAACTCGCCGTCCTCGACCTGCGCCAACGCCGCGAAGGCGACGTCCTCGGCGCTGCCCAATCCGGCACCGCTCGCTCGCTGCGCCTGCTCTCCCTACTCGACGATCTCGAAGTCATTACCGCCGCGCAAGAGCTCGCCCGCCAAGTAGTCGAATCCGATCCGGGCCTGCACCACCACCCAGGTCTCGCCACCATGATGCACGCCGCCGTCGACGCCGAACGACTCGAGTACCTAGCGAAGTCGTGATCGTCGAGAATGCGCTGGTGGAGAGGCCGTCAAGACGTTTGCAGTGATCGGTTGGGCGTACCTAGCGCAGGGCTCGGGGGTAGGGCAGATCCGTGCTGGTGTGCTCGGTGACCGCGAGTGGGCTGCCGATCTGGGGGAAGGCGCGCTGCGGACAGGAGGGTCGTTCGCAGACCTTGCAGCCGGCGCCGATCGGCACCGCCGCGACCGGGCTGTCCAGCTGGAGACCGTTCGAATACGCCAGCCGGTCGGCATATTCGATATCGCAACCCAGTCCGATCGCGAAATTCTTTGTCGCCGTGCCGAATCCGTGTGGTCCCGCCAGTGCGGTGCGGGCAATCCAGAGGTAGCGGCGGCCGTCGGGCATCGCCGCCATCTGGGTCAGAATGCGACCTGGATTGGCGAAGGCCTCGTGCACCACCCACAGCGGGCAGCTGCCGCCGACCCGGGAGAAATGGAATGCCGTGGCGGACTGGCGTTTCGAGATATTGCCCGCGCGGTCGGTTCGGACGAGGAAGAACGGAACCCCGCGCTGCCCCTGCCGCTGCAGGGTGCTCAATCTGTGGCAGATGGTCTCGAAGCCGACCTCGAAACGCAGACTGAGCAGATCGATGTCGTAGCGCAGTTCCTCGGCCGACCGCAGAAAGCGGCCGTACGGCAGTACCAGTGCGCCCGCGAAGTAATTGGCCAACCCGATGCGCGCCAATGTCCTGGACTCGCCGGTGAGCGACGGTGTTTCGGCCAGGACAGCATCCAAATCCTTGCCGTACAGCAGAAAACCGAGGGTCGCTGCGATTTGAAACGCGCGTTGCCCAGGACGCAGCCGCCGGGCCAGCGTAAGCGTGCGGCTGTCCGGATCGTAATGCCGTTTCGGGATGGACGGATCCGCGCCGTCCCCGCGCACCAGTACGGTGACCCCGGCGCGCTCCTCGGCCACTCTGGCGAGTTGTCGATCGAGTGATCCGATGCTCAGACCACACTCCTCGAAGAGCTGTTCGGCCGCATGATCGAGTTGGGCAATGTGATTGTGGTGGTCGTAGAAGAAGTCCCGCACATCCTCGTACGGCATGGGCACACCCGGGGCGCCGGTCGGCGCGGCCACCCGGGCGGAGAGCAGATCGAGTTGATCGGTCGCGGCGCGTAGTCGCCGATGCATCGCGACAACGATTCGGGACACCTCCGGCAGTCGCGTCGCCAGCTCCTCCACCTCTGTCAGTGGCGCACTGTCACCACCCGCCGCATCGACGAGTACCTCGTGCAGATCCGAGACCAACCGGGCATCGGAGTCGGCGGCGAAGAATTGCACGTCGAGGTCGAAGGTGGAGTTGAGCTTCAGCAGCACCGGAATGGTGAGCGGTCGCTGGTCGCGCTCGAGCTGATTGAGATAGCTGGGCGATAGATCCAGGGATTTCGCCAGTGCCGCCTGGGTCATCCGCCGTTCTTCGCGCAACCGTCTCAGTCGGGCGCCTGCGTACATCTTGCGCACCGCAAGATGGTAGCCCTCGCAATTCGCAATCATCGCAGATTACAGGATTCTCGCCCGCAGAAATCTGCTGTTGCAAGGGATTTTGCCGAAGATCAATCCTGCGTAGCGTGCGAAGTAGGACAGCGGGCCCGTCTGGAACCGGGGCATGGATGAAAATCCACATCGTACGCGCCCGCGCCGCCGCCGCGGACTTTCCGCGCACAGAACATTTGGGCGACTAGAATTGCTGAGGTCTCCGCTGATCCGGTCGAAGTGACCGTCGAGGTCAGCGCGATGATCGTGAGCGATACCCTCTGCGGCCTCGGCAAAGGCACGCCACTGCCCGCCATGGGTGTTTTCGAAGTCGCTGACGGCGTCATCACCGCTTGGCGCGACTACTTCGATATGGCCGCCATCAACCGTGCCTTCGGAACCCGAACCCGTGGCCGAATAATCGGCTCGCGGATCAGCGGAACCGAATCGGTTGCCCATGCGTCGAATAGGGCATCGAGGTGATTCTGATGGCGACGTATGAGGAGGGGTTACGCATGGATCGTTGCTCGGGATGTCATACGGCCTGGCGGCAGCCGCTGGGCGCGCGGTCGCGCATGCGGCCGATGGTGCGCCATGGCGAGAGTTGTGAGCGGTATACGCCGCGTCGTCGGCTCCGGCCCTTTCCGGGGGCCGATTCTCATTGATATGCATCCCGATAGCGCGGTGATCACACCGCGCTATCGGGATGCGCGGTCTTGGCGGATCCGGTTAACGCATTGCGGCCGCGGCCGCGACGAGATTGCGTAACGACGCTTCCACTTCGACTGGTCCACGCGTCTTCAGCCCGCAGTCCGGATTGACCCAAAGCCGTTCGGCGGGAACGGCCTTCAGTGCGGCGCGGAGTGAAGCCGTGATTTCCGCAACGCTCGGCACCCGGGGTGAGTGGATGTCGTAAACGCCCGGTCCGACGCCGAGATCGAAGCCTGCGGCATTCAAATCGTCGAGCACTTCCATATGCGAGCGCGCCGCCTCGATCGAGGTCACATCCGCATCCAAGCCGGCGATCGCATCGATGACCTCACCGAATTCCGAATAGCAGAGGTGAGTGTGGATCTGGGTGGCATCCGAGATCCCGGAGGTAGCCAACCGGAATGCACCGACCGACCACTCCAGATACGCGTCCTGATCGACCGCGCGTAGCGGCAGCAATTCCCGCAGCGCGGGCTCGTCGACCTGGATGATCCGAATGCCCGCGGCCTGCAGATCGACCGTCTCGTCCCGGATGGCCAGCGCCACTTGACGTGCCGAATCCGCCAACGGTTGGTCATCGCGCACGAACGACCAGGCCAGAATCGTCACCGGGCCGGTCAACATGCCTTTGACCGGCTTATCGGTCAACGATTGCGCGTAGCCGATCCAATCCACGGTCATCGGCTCGGGCCGCGCGACATCGCCGAACAGAATCGGTGGCCGCACGCAGCGGGTGCCATAGGACTGCACCCAGCCCGCTTCGGTGGTGGCGAATCCGTCGAGTTGTTCGGCGAAGTACTGCACCATGTCATTGCGCTCCGGCTCACCGTGCACGAGCACGTCCAGGCCCAGTTTCTCCTGTAGCGCAATGACATCCGCGATTTCGGACCGCATCCGCCGCACATACTCGGTCTGATCGATCTCACCGTTGCGCAGTGCCGCACGTGCCAGCCGGATCGTCGAGGTCTGTGGATACGAACCGATCGTCGTCGTCGGCAACGAGGGCAGCCGCAGCTGCTCGGCCTGCAATATCCGCCGCTGCTGTGCGGGAGCCCGTCGCGTGGCATCGGGACCGAGCGTGGCCAGCCGCGCCCGCACCTGCGAATTATCCAGCCGAGGATCAGCGCGCCTGGTGGCCAGAGCCGCACGGACTGTGGCTAATTCAGCGGCGATCGCCTCGGGCCCCGCACTCAGGCCGGTCGCGAGCAACCGCACCTCGGCAACCTTCTCCGCACCGAACGCCAACCACGAGCGCAGCCGCTCGTCGAGGCCGGTTTCGTCGGCCAAGGTATAGGGCACATGCAGTAGCGAGCAGGAACTGGACACCGCAACGGATTTCGCGCACCCCAGCAGCGTGCCGAGCGTCGCCAAAGCCCTGTCCAGGTCGGCCCGCCAGACATTTCGGCCGTCGACCACACCAGCCACCAGCAGCTTGTTCGCCAGCGCGGTCGCACCTGCCACTTCGGACAGATCGGCGGCAACGGTGAAATCCAGTGCGATGCCTTCGATTTCGGTCTCGGCCAGTGCGCTCGACGCCGCACCTGGCCTGCCGAAGTAAGTGGCTACCAGCAGCGCGGGTCGATCCTTCGCTGCCGATAGTTCGGCGTAGGTGCGCCGTACCAGTTCGACCTCGTCAACGGTCAGATCGGTGACCAGAATCGGCTCGTCGAGTTGCACCCACTCCGCGCCCGCCACGGCCAGCAGTCGCAACAGCTCCCGATAGAGCGGCACCAACTCGTCGAGGCGATCCAGCGCCGCGCCGCCGCGCGCCTTCGCCAGCTTCAGGAAGGTGATGGGCCCGACCACCACCGGCCGCGCGGGCACCCCGAGTGCGAGCGCCTCGCGCAGCTCATCCAACACCTTCGACGGATGCAGCGAGAACACCGTCTCCGGACCGATTTCCGGTACGAGATAGTGGTAATTGGTATCGAACCACTTGGTCATCTCCAGCGGTTCGACCGTAGCGGTGCCGCGTGCGGCCGCGAAATAGCGATCCAGCGGATCGGTGATGCCGGCCACCCGAGGCGGCAGCGCGCCGAGCAGCACGGCGGTATCGAGCATCTGGTCGTAGTAGGAGAAGGTGCCGATAGGGATGGAATCCATTCCGGCGCTTTGTAATTCGGTCAGCTGATGGCGCCGTAGGCCGGCGGCGATCGCGTGCAGTTGCGTCGCGTCGATGCGTCCGGCCCAGTAGGATTCGGTGGCGCGCTTGAGTTCACGATGCGGCCCCACCCGCGGGAGACCGAGAACCGTCGCGGTGAACGGGTTATGCGTAACAGTCACGAATTTCTCCAGTGCTGAGATCGAAGACCATCGCCCTACGAGCTAGCGGAGACCGAGTGATGTGCCGGCGCACCGACCGAACGACGGAGCCCGACAATCGCACAGAGGTCCGCGCGCCCAATCCACGAGGCGGTGGCCGCCGGATACGGCGTATCCGACACGGCTGGCAGGTCTTCGGACTTGCAGGCACGGGCCTTCTGGCCGACCCCGGACGGGGCTCACCTACTGGCCGTCGCTTCCCGGGTGGATACCCAGTGCTGATGACGGCGGTCGTTCCTGCATACCGCTGCGGGACAGTCCCGGATTCTCACCGGGTTCCCTCTTGTCCGCGTATCGGATCGACCGATCCGCGAACTCGACTCCGTAACGCGACGTCGGGGCTCCATCTCGTCTGCGCACGGCGAACCAGCTGCGTTGTCCAGCATAGTCGGTCGCGCCACCCGATTTTCGGGCCAAGTCAGTCGGCACTGGCGACCTACCACGGCTCTCTAGTCTTACGCGCGAGGAGTTCGCGGCCGGTCTGAGCACATACCCGACGCCGAACGGTCCCCCTGAGTCGACCACCGCGGAGCGAGTCTCATGAGCGAGGTTCGCGGCCGGTCTCACATGCGAGTCTCGACCGTCTGGCAGGTGTGCAGCGGGTCGCGAACGACCTGCTCAGGCGTCCCCAACGGAGCGAGTCTTACGAGCGACCCGTTCGCGGCCCGTCTCGCGTCCGCGCCGCAGGCGCGGCCATCGAACGCAGCCGAGTCGTCGAAGCGCATGCGACGAAGTCGTGAGTCTCGACGGCGCCGCTAGTGACCGTTTGCAGGTCGCTCGAAAGGGTCAGTCGCGAGACACCAGGGGGCCGCGAACACGCCGCGCCGCAGGCGCGGCAAATCGAACACTGCACAACTTCGCAACTCTGCTAGGACTCGTTGTGAAGATTTCTGCTAATGGGACTTCCCTGTCAGGGCACCATTCCGGGCCGGGTACCTTAGTTCAATGTTCTCGAAAGTCTTGGTTGCGAACCGCGGCGAGATCGCCATCCGCGCCTTCCGCGCGGCCTACGAACTCGGCATCGGGACCGTCGCAGTCTTTCCATACGAGGACCGCAACTCGGTCCACCGGTTGAAGGCCGCGGAGTCCTATCAAATCGGCGAGCAGGGGCACCCGGTCCGGGCGTACCTGTCGATCGAGGCGATCATCGCGGCGGCCAAGTCCGCGGGTGCCGATGCCATCTACCCCGGTTACGGCTTCCTGTCCGAGAACCCGGACCTCGCGGCCGCCTGCGCGCGCGAGGGCATCACCTTCATCGGTCCGTCGGCCGAAGTGCTCGAACTGGCTGGTAACAAGGCCCGCGCGATCGAAGCGGCCAGGGCGGCGGGTCTGCCGGTGCTGAAGTCCAGCGCCCCCTCCGCCGATGTGGACGAACTGCTGGCCGCCGCCGCGGACCTGGACTATCCGATCTTCGTGAAGGCCGTCGCGGGCGGTGGCGGGCGCGGCATGCGCCGGGTCGCCGATCCGGCGCAGCTGCGCGAATCGATCGAGGCGGCGTCTCGCGAGGCGGAGTCGGCCTTCGGTGATCCGACCGTCTTCCTGGAACAGGCCGTGGTGAACCCGCGCCACATCGAGGTGCAGATCCTGGCCGATCAGCACGGCAATGTCATGCACCTGTTCGAGCGCGACTGTTCGGTGCAACGCCGCCACCAGAAGGTGATCGAGCTCGCGCCCGCCCCGAATCTGGATCCCGCACTGCGGATGCGTATCTGCAACGATGCCGTGGCCTTCGCCCGTCAGATCGGCTACAGCTGCGCGGGCACCGTGGAGTTCCTGCTCGACGAGCGCGGCAACCACGTGTTCATCGAGATGAATCCGCGCATCCAGGTGGAGCACACCGTGACCGAGGAGATCACCGATGTCGATCTGGTGCAGTCCCAGCTGCGCATCGCGGCGGGGGAGACCCTCGAACAGCTCGGCCTGAGCCAGGACAAGGTCGCCATTCGCGGCGCGGCCCTGCAATGCCGGATAACCACCGAGGATCCGGCCAACGGCTTCCGCCCCGACACTGGCCGCATCACCGCCTACCGCACCCCCGGCGGCGCGGGCATCCGTCTCGACGGCGGTGCGAACCTGGGCGCGGAGATCGGCGCCTACTTCGACTCGATGCTGGTCAAGCTCACCTGCCGCGGCCGCGATCTGCCCGCCGCGGTGGCCAGGGCCAGTCGCGCGCTCGCGGAATTCCGCATCCGCGGCGTCACCACCAATATCCCGTTCTTGCTCGCGGTGCTCGACGATCCCGACTTCAAGGCGGGCCGGGTCACCACGTCGTTCATCGATGAGCGCCCGGAGCTGCTGACCCTGCGCGGTTCGGCCGATCGCGGCACGAAGATCCTGAACTACCTTGCCGATATCACCGTGAACAAGCCGCACGGCGAGCGCCCGACCACGGTGTATCCGCACGACAAACTGCCCGCCATCGATCTGAGCGTGCCGCCGCCGGACGGTTCCCGTCAGCGGCTGCTGCGTCTCGGCCCCGAAGGTTTCGCGCAGGCGCTGCGCGAGCAGAAGGCTGTCGGCATCACCGACACCACCTTCCGCGACGCGCACCAATCACTGCTGGCCACCCGCGTGCGCACCAATGGTCTGCTCGGCGTCGCCGGACATGTCGCGCGCCTGACACCGGAGCTACTGTCCATCGAGGCCTGGGGCGGCGCGACTTACGATGTGGCACTGCGTTTCCTGTTCGAGGATCCGTGGGAGCGGCTGGCGGCATTGCGTGAGGCCGTGCCGAATATCTGTCTGCAGATGCTGCTGCGCGGCCGTAACACCGTCGGCTACACGCCGTATCCGGAGCAGGTGACGCGCGCGTTCGTCGCCGAGGCCACCGCCACCGGCATCGATATCTTCCGCATCTTCGACGCGCTCAACAATGTCGACCAAATGCGTCCGGCCATCGATGCGGTGCGCGAAACCGGTACGGCCATTGCGGAAGTCGCGATGAGCTACACCGGCGACCTGTCCAACCCGGACGAAAACCTCTACACCCTCGACTACTACCTCAAGCTCGCTGAGCAGATCGTCGACGCGGGTGCGCATGTGCTGGCTATCAAGGATATGGCCGGCCTGCTCCGCGCTCCGGCCGCCGCGACCCTGGTCTCCGCGCTGCGCAGCAACTTCGACCTCCCGGTGCATGTGCACACCCACGACACCCCGGGTGGTCAGCTGGCCACCTACCTCGCCGCGTGGCAGGCCGGTGCCGACGCGGTCGACGGTGCGAGCGCCGCCATGGCCGGAACCACCAGTCAGCCAGCACTTTCCGCGATCGTCGCGGCCGCCGCGCACAGCGAATACGACACCGGTATCAACCTGCAGAAGGTCTGTGATCTCGAGCCGTATTGGGAGGCGCTGCGAAAGGTATACGCGCCCTTCGAATCCGGGCTGCCCGCGCCCACCGGCCGGGTGTACACCCACGAAATCCCAGGCGGTCAGCTGTCGAATCTGCGTCAGCAGGCCATCGCGCTCGGTCTCGGCGACCGATTCGAAGAGGTCGAGGCGAAGTACGCTGCGGCGGACCGACTGCTGGGCCGGTTGGTCAAGGTCACCCCCTCCTCGAAGGTGGTCGGCGACCTCGCGCTCGCCCTGGTCGGCACCGGGGTCGAGATCGAAAGCTTCGCTGCCGATCCGGGCCGCTACGACATTCCGGACTCGGTCATCGGTTTCCTGCGTGGCGAACTCGGCAATCCGGCGGGCGGCTGGCCCGAGCCGTTCCGCAGTCGGGCTCTGGCCGGGCGCGGTCCGGCCAAACCGGAGACACCGCTGACCCCGGCGGACGAAGCCGGACTCGCGGGTTCGTCCGAGCAACGCCGCGCCACGCTCAACCGCCTGCTCTTCCCCGGTCCCACCGCGGAATTCCTCGCACACCGGGAAAAGTACGGTGACACCATGGGCCTTTCGGCCAACCAGTTCTTCTACGGACTGCGCCGTGGCGAGGAACACCGTGTGCAACTGGAGAAGGGCGTCACTCTGCTCATCGGACTGGAGGCCATCTCCGAACCCGATGCGCGCGGTATGCGCACGGTCATGTGCATCATGAACGGCCAACTGCGCCCGGTCGCCGTGCGCGACCGCTCCATCGCCAGCGATATCCCGGCTGCGGAGAAGGCCGATAAGAATAACCCCGGTCATATCGCGGCGCCGTTCGCCGGTGTGGTGACACTTGCTGTGTCCGAAGGTGATTCGATCGCGGCGGGCGATATCGTCGGCACCATCGAAGCGATGAAGATGGAGGCCGCCATCACCGCGCCGCGCGCCGGCATCGTCGGTCGAGTCGCGATCGGCAAGGTGCAGCAGGTCGAAGGCGGCGACCTGCTGGTCGAACTCACGGTGCGCGAGTCCACGGCCGAATGACCCGGATTGTCGCGGGTGCCGCGGGTGGGCGGCGGTTACGCGTCCCGCTCGCAGGTACCCGGCCCACGTCCGATCGAGTGCGCGAGGCGCTGTTCAGCGCCCTCGACGCCCGCATCGATTTCGACGGCGTCCGCGTACTCGACCTCTACGCCGGATCCGGCGCATTGGGCCTGGAGGCCCTCTCTCGCGGCGCCGCCCACGCCTTGCTGATCGAATCCGACCGCAAGGCCGCAGCCATCGTGCGCGGCAATATCACCGATCTCGGACTGCCCGGCGCCGAACTCCGCATCGGATCCGTCGCCACTGTCCTGGCGGGCGGCGGTGCGGGCAAATACGACATCGTCTTCTCCGATCCGCCCTACGAGGTCGACACCGCGACGGTCACCGACGACTTGCGCGCCCTCGTCGGACACGACTGGCTGGCACCGGACGCCCTCGTCGTGGTGGAGCGTTCCATCCGCTCCCCCGAGATCGTCTGGCCCGCAGGCTATATCCCCGCGAAGGCGCGCAAATACGGCGAAACCCGTATCGAACTAGCCGAATTCGCCCCGGAGTAACGTCGCCATCGCGGCATTCGAGGTCGCGATCGGGCCTCCTGATACCGTCTGTGCATGGCAGGAGCGTTGTGCCCGGGCTCGTTCGACCCGGTGACCAATGGACATATCGACGTTTTCGAGCGGGCCGCGGCCCAGTTCGACGAGGTCGTGGTGACCGTCATGATCAATCCCAAGAAGCAGGGCATGTTCAGTGTGGAGGAGCGCATCGAGATGCTGCGCGAGGCCACCGCGCACCTGCCCAATGTCCGGGTGGAGTCCTGGCAGGGGCTGCTGGTGGATTTCGCCAAACAGGAGGGGATCGGCGCGATCGTCAAGGGACTGCGTGATGCCATCGATTTCGGCTATGAACTGCAGATGGCGCAGATGAACAAGAAGCTCACCGGCGTCGACACCTTCTTCATCGCCACCAACCCGACCTTCAGCTTCCTGTCCAGCTCACTGGTCAAGGAGGTCGCGGCCTACGGCGGCGATGTCACCGACATGCTCCCGCCCGCGGTCCGCAAACGCCTCCTCGATCGCCTCGGCTCATCCGCCTCTCCGCGTATTTAGGCCATACCGGTTGGGTGCAGCGGAGGTTCCGCTGAGGTCCTGCGTCGTGTGCGTAATGACTTTTGGGCGTACCCGGTGAGGTGCTGATGTACTTACGAAATCAGTTGTCGCCTACCAAGTATCGATGAACGCGAATCAGAAGACCAAGCCGCGCAGGGCGAGGAAGCGCATACCTCCGACCGCGGCGGTGATGGCCAGAACGGCCGCGGCCTGGTAAGTCCCGCCCATACCGGGCGTCCACATCTCGAGCGCGACCAGTGCGGCGGTGGTGATGCCGAGTCCGACCAGCGCGAGTCCGCCGCCCTCCCACTGCGCGGTGAACCAGCCGACCCGGCCCGCCGCGTGGAAGGTGAGCTGCCGGTGCATTTCATTGGCGATCACGGTGCTCACGACCGAGCCCGCGATATTGGCGACCAAGGGGCCGACGCCGTGCATCGCGAAGAACAGCAGCACATAGGCAACGTTGCTGGAACCACCGACCAGGGCGAAGCGGATCAGCTGCGCCAGTGCCCGATCGCCACGCAGGTACTGCATCAACTGCCCGGACCGAGCGGCCGTCGCCGTGCGCGGCACGGGGTATGGGCCAGCCCACGGTATGTACAGGCTGCTCGGCAGAACCGTCGTCCGCGGTAGTTCCAGTACGGTCATTGTCTTTCCGATCCCACACGAGCCTTCGGTACGGACAACCGCGATGGTGATCGCATCCTTCCCGCAGACTCTAGAATGTTCCTTGCCTATCGCGTGTTCAGCATGTACTGAACATGCAGAACATGTCAATCATCGAATTGGAGGGATCCACCCCGTCGGCCTCCTTGTATCTCCACAGTCCCGGTCCGGGCCTGTGGTCCACTCGAGAAGATCTTGTTCGGAGCTCCCTGGATAAATGTAACATCAAGTGGAGGCAGATCCTCCGTTTGTTTTTGTGGCATACGAGACACCCGCACGACACACCGGTGGATGACTCGGCGGGAGCCGTGACGAGAGGCACACTGGGCCTCGGCGGTAATTTCGCCGTAGGTCTGCAGGAGAGTGGGGTAAGAGCATGTACCGCGTATTCGAAGCACTCGACGAGCTGGTCGCCATCCTCGAGGAAGCGCGCGGCATCCCGCCGACCCGTAGCTGCATAGTGCCGCGCGGTGATGTGCTCGAATTGCTCGATGACGTGCGCGATGCATTGCCTGGCGAACTCGACGACGCCCAGGATGTGCTCGATCATCGCGACAAGATCGTCTCCGACGCCCGCTCCGCCGCCGAGAAGACCGTGACCACCGCCAACGACCAGGCAGATCGGACCGTTGGATCGGCTCGCGAGGAGGCCGACCGGATTCTCGCCGATGCCAAGGCGCATGCCGACCGCATGGTCGCCGAGGCCAGTGCGCATGCCGATCATCTGGTGAATACCGCACAGGCCGAGGCTGATCGCGTTGTCGCCGACGGCAATGCTGAATTCGAGGCCGTCACCGGTCGGGCCCGTATCGAATCCGACCGGATGATCGAGGCGGGTAAGGCCGCCTATGGCCGTTCGGTCGCCGAGGGGGTGGCCGAGCGTGATCGCTTGGTCGGACAGACCGAAGTGGTGCGTGCCGCGCATGCCGAATCGGCCCGATTGATCGATGGTGCGAACCAAGAGGTCGATCGGATGCGCGACGAATGCGACCACTACGTCGACAGCCGGCTCGCCGACTTCGAGGAGACCCTCAACGCTGCCCTGCGGACCGTGCGCGGCGGACGGCACCAACTGCGTTCCGGTGCGGGCGCTCCGGATTACGGGGCCGACTATCGCCGCTGACGGTTTGGGCGCTCGCCGTGCCCTCGCGTATTGTGGAGTGGTTGCCCATTTCCCTCGAATGTGAAGTGAGTTCGTGATGTCCGCCGGTTCCGGTTCCGATTCGCGCCCTCGTTCGGCCTCGCGCCGTGCGCCGGACGCGGGTTTCGTGCTGGATGTCATCAGCCTGGGCCGTCGCCCCGGCACGATGAAAGAGCTGCACCGCGTGGTCACCACCGACGAGCGGATCGGGCTGGACCTGATCGCCATCCCTGCGGACGTCGAGGTGGATTGCGATCTGCGATTGCAGGCGGTATCCGAAGGGGTGCTCGTCACCGGAACGGTCGCCGCGCCGACAACCGGGGAGTGCGCGCGTTGCCTCGAACCGTTTACCGGCACGGTGGAAATCCAGCTCACCGAACTGTTCGCCTACCCGGACAGCGCGACCGAGCAGACCACCGAGGACGACGAGATCTACCGCATCGTCGATGACAAGATCGACCTGGAACCGGTGATCGCGGACGCGATCGGACTCGAACTTCCGCTGCAGCCGCTGTGTACTCCGGACTGCGCGGGCCTGTGCCCGGAATGCGGTGTGCGGATGGCGATTGCGGGTTCCGGCCATGGGCATGAGATACTTGACCCTCGCTGGGCCGGATTGGCGAAGTTCGCCGCCGAGTCGCCCGGCAATGGCAGCCCCGATTCGGGTGCAACCAACACAGACCATTAAGACCGAGACAGTGCTGCCGTACCGGCAAGCAATAGGACAAGAGGAGAAGTAGTCGTGGCCGTTCCCAAGCGCCGGATGTCCCGTTCCAACACCAGGTCGCGGCGCAGCCAGTGGAAGGCCGCCGCGCCGACCCTGATCACGTGCCCGAACCGCGCCTGCGGCGAGAAGACGCTGCCGCATATCGCGTGCCCTTCCTGCGGCACCTACAAGGGCCGCCAGATCACCGCCGCTGTCTGATCGTTCGACCTGTCGTATCGACGTGACCGTCAGCAAGGACGAAACCGGCCCGTCCGGTGAACATGCGAGCCTGCTCGCGGCGCTCGGCGTCGACGTGCGGGCCGATCTGCTGCGCCTGGCGCTGACGCACCGGTCGTTCGCGTATGAGAACGGCGGGCTGCCGACCAACGAGCGTCTGGAGTTCCTCGGTGACTCGGTCCTCGGGCTGAGTATCACAGAGCGGCTCTATCATGAGCACCCGGACAAATCCGAGGGCGAACTGGCCAAGCTGCGGGCGAGCGTGGTGAATATGCACGCGCTCGCCGAGGTGGCGCGCGGGCTCGGCGAGGGCGGGCTCGGCGTGCACCTGCTGCTCGGTAAGGGCGAAGAGCTCACGGGCGGCCGGGATAAGCCGAGCATTCTCGCCGACGGCATGGAGTCGCTGCTCGGCGCCGTCCATCTCGAGCACGGTATCGATGTCGCGCGCGAGGTGGTGCTGCGGCTCTTCGCCGATCTGCTCGAGCGCGGTCCGCGGATGGGCGCCGGACTGGACTGGAAGACCAGCCTGCAGGAGCTCACTGCCGAACGTGGCCTCGGTGTGCCCAGCTACGAGATCACCTCGACAGGTCCCGACCATGACAAGGAATTCACCGCGACCACCGTGATCGGCGGTCGTCCGTACGGTCAGGGCATCGGCCGCTCCAAGAAGGAAGCCGAGCAGAAGGCCGCGGGCGCCGCCTATCAGGCGCTGACCGACGAAGCCTGACGTGCCCGAACTTCCCGAGGTCGAGGTCGTCCGGCGCGGACTCGCCGAATATGTTGTCGGGCGAGTGATCGAATCCGTCACGGTGAACCATCCCAGGTCGGTACGCCGTCATCTCGAAGGTGCGGACGATCTGACGGCCCGAATGCAGGGTCTGCGGGTCGCCGCCGCCGAGCGGCGCGGCAAATACCTGTGGCTCACCTTCGACGATCCGGACATCTCGCTCGTGGTTCATCTCGGTATGAGTGGGCAGATGCTGGTGCAGCCCGCCGAGGCTCCGGTGGAGAAGCACGCGCATATCCTCGCCTCGCTCGACGACGGCGCACAATTGCGCTTCGTCGATCAACGCACCTTCGGCGGCTGGGCGCTCGCACCACTGCTGGAGGTGGACGGAACGCTGGTGCCCGAGCCCGTCGCGCATATCGCCCGGGATCCACTGGACCCGCGCTACGACCCCGAGGTCGTGGTGGCCGCGCTGCGCGCCAAACAGACCGAGATCAAACGGGTGCTGCTGGATCAGACCGTGATCTCCGGCGTCGGCAATATCTATGCCGACGAATCGCTGTGGCGGGCGAAGATCCACGGCAGCCGGCTCGCATCCGGTCTGACCGGACCCGCCGTGCGCACCCTGCTCACCGAGGTCGGCGCGGTGCTGGGGGAGGCGCTCGCTGCCGGTGGCACCTCATTCGATGCGCTGTATGTCAACGTCAACGGCCAATCCGGCTACTTCGAACGCTCGCTCGCGGTCTACGGCCGCCAGGACGAACCGTGCCGTCGCTGCGGTGCGCCCATCCTGCGGGAGAAGTTCATGAACCGTTCGTCCTACTCCTGCCCGCGCTGCCAACCGAAGGCCCGTCGCAGTTCGCGTTAGCGAGCTACCGTTCTTTTAGGTGGTTCGTAGAAGCTGACCGGCCGTGAAGGAAGGACATATGCGCAAGCTCACCTACTACGTCGCTTCGACTATCGACGGGTTCATCGCCACCGAGGAAGGGTCGGTCGACTTCTTCCCGGTCGGCGGCGATCACGGCCCGGCGATCACCGCACAGTATCCCGAGACCTTGCCGACGAAGGTGCGGGAGGCCCTCGGCATCGATAAGCGCAACCGCTACTTCGACACCGTACTGATGGGTCGAAAGACCCACGATTTCGGCGTGCGGACCGGAACCGCCAGCCCGTATTCGCATCTGCGTCAATTCGTCGTGTCGACGACGTTGCCGGAAAGTCCGGATCCGTCGGTGGAGCTGATCTCGGCCGATCCGCTCGCCACGGTGCGAGAGTTGAAGCGGGACAGCGGACTAGGGATCTGGCTGTGCGGCGGCGGGGAATTGGCGCAGGTGCTGCTGCCGGAGATCGATCAGATCTTCCTGAAGCTGTATCCGGTGGTACTCGGCCGGGGCCGTCCGCTGTTCGGTTCCGGCCCGCGCCTGCCGGAGGCGGCCCGCTTCCGGGTGATCACCAGCCGGGTGTTCGAGGACGGCGTCGCCTTCGTGAAATACGGCAGGATTCGATAACCGCTGTGGCGGAAGACGATTCGATCGTCGCCCCGGATCCGGAGAGCGCTCCGGGTCCGGTCGAGGCGTTGCGCGAGATCGGCTTCTGGCTCGAACGCGCACGGGCGCAAACGCATCGGGTGAAGGCGTACCGGCGGGCTGCCGATACCGTGGCGGAGCTTTCCGAGGACGAACGGGCGACCCATCACGCGGCACACAGCTGGCGCGAACTCGCCGGGATCGGGCCGAAGACCGCCGCCGTCATCGAACAGGCGCATTCCGGTGCGGTACCGGAGTATTTGAGCGAACTCCGCAAAGCCGCGCAGCCCATCGGGGCACGGGGCAAGCCCATGCGGGCCCAGTTGCGCGGTGATCTGCACACCCACTCCGACTGGTCCGACGGGGGCAGTCCGATCGCGGAGATGATGGGCGTCGCGGCCGCGCTCGGTCACCAATACTGTGCGCTGACCGATCATTCGCCGCGGTTGACCGTCGCCAACGGGCTCTCCGCCGACCGATTGCGGCGGCAGTTGGATGTGGTCGCGGAGCTGAACGAACGAGTCGCGCCATTCCGAATTCTCACCGGAATCGAGGTGGACATCCTCGATGACGGGACGCTGGACCAGCAGAGCGATCTGCTTGCCGAACTCGATATCGTTGTCGCCAGCGTCCATTCGCATCTGCGTGCCGACAGCGAGACCATGACCAAGCGCATGGTGTACGCCGTGGCGAATCCGAATGTGGATGTTTTGGGGCACTGTACCGGTCGACTGATCGATGGAGAGCGGGGTCTGCGGCCGGAGTCGAGTTTCGACGCCGAACTCGTCTTCGAGGCGTGCCGGAGTTACGGCACGGCCGTGGAGATCAACAGCCGTCCCGAGCGGCTCGATCCGCCATCTCGGCTGCTGCGGCTGGCGGTCGAGATGGGTTGCTATTTCTCGATCGATACCGATGCGCATGCTCCTGGTCAGTTGGACTGGCTGGGTTACGGATGCGAGCGCGCGGTCGCGAACGGCGTTGCGGCGGAGCGGGTCATCAATACGTGGCCGGCGGAGCAGTTACTGGCCTGGACGAAATCGGCAGCGAGGGATGCGGTTTGATCGCGGCCGCGGCCGTAGAGTGGATGGGTAGTCGCCTCCGATCTACCAGGGTGGTGCGATGGACCGCACAGTACATGTGACGTCACTCGGGTCATTGGTCGGCGCGTGGACGGTGAATGTGATCGGTGCCCGGGTCAGTGAAAACAGAGATCTGCGGTGCGCGGTCGCGCCCGGCTCCAGGCGGGGCTCGTATTCTTCGGATCTCGTGGCCGCTGAGGCGGACTGCAATCGTTGGTGCGCGGCGACCGAGCGCTTGGTAGCGACTATCGGTGCGTTACAGGAAAAGGAGCGACTGGTCAGTTTGCACCTGCACCCGCCCTGGCAAGGTCGGCTGCGATGGCGCCTGCGGTATGCACAGCGAAATCGATTGCTGCGCAGGCAATACGACCATGTGAAGGCCGAACTGCTGGCCGAGTTCGACGCGGCGCTTGCGGAATATCAGGTCCGGGCCGGTGATCTGCCCGAGTATCAGGAGCGGTACCGCAGGCAAGAGCAGCAACGACTGAAGCGCGAACAAGAGCAGGCACGCCTACGGCGCGAGGCGGCCGTGGCGAGTGACACCGATCCGCGGTGGACCTATCAGATCAGGGAACTCTCCGGCGATCGCTGCTTCTGCATCTACCAGACCGGCCTCGAGCACCCCTATCCGGCGGTCGAGGAGGTCGGACTGACACCGGTCGAGATCCAGGCCGAGCTGGTGGCCGAACGCGCGGAGCATCCGTATACCTCGGTGATGTGGGCACTGGAAACGGGTCAGGCACTGCGGGAGAAGTACCAGACCGAGGTGGCCGGTTGGCAGGCGCTCACCGGTATCGAGATCGAACCGTTTCCGCGTGATCCGAACAAGCCCCGGTCGAATCGCCGGAACGGGGTCTACGGAATACACGGCAGCGACTACGGATCGGGTCATTTCGGCTGTTTCGGCAGCGGCTTCTGACGGTGCGGGCAGGTTGGCCGCCGGGTTAACTGTTGCCGAACACTCGTGCGGTATCTGGGCGGATTCCGGATGACGTTCGAAAATGGTTGATACACAGATCTCTTGGGGGTGGCGGCACCGGTGGGTGGATTTCCGATCGAAATCGTGCTCGGACTCATCGGTGTCGCGGTGCCGATCATCGCGTTCCTGTGGGAGTTCGTCTTTGTCGGACGCAAGGAGCTCGGCTATCGGGTACAGATGGATACGCCGGTCACCGGTGAGATCGAATCAGTCTTTCCCGGTGTACTGCCGCAGCTGCGCCCCGCGCACGATGGTGCGAGTCCGCCGCTGAAGGATCTGTCGGTGGTGCTGGTCCGCATCGAAAACAGCGGTGCGACACCGATCGATACGCACGACTACCGGGCGCCGGAGGCGGGCCAGGTCGGTTTGCATCTGAACTTTCCACAGCGCCGGGTCATCGGAATGGCGGTCACCGAGCTGAGTGATCCGGGGCTGGCCGATTCACTGGACCGTGATTCGGGCATCGCGGTTCGCGAGGATACGGCCGGGCATATCGGCGTCATCGATCTGCCGAGGGTGCCGCTCAATCGTGCCGATCACTACAAGATCCTGGCCATTCTGCAACGTTCGGAGGGCACGGGGGAGTATTCGGCACCGGTGCTGAGCGGCGGCATCAAGGGCGGGCGGATCATCGAAACCCAGAGCCGCACCGGCATTTCGCGAGTGATGGTGGCGCTCACGGTCTTTCTGGTCGCGGTGATCGTCGTCCAGCTGGTGGTGTCTGTGCTTGTGCCTGATCCGACGCCATTGGACTGTGCCGCGGGCAAACTCACGGTGGTCGGCTCGTCGGCCTTCGAACCGGTCATCCGCGATGCGGCCGCGCAGTACGGGAAGCGGTGCACTGGAGCGGAATTCGCGTTCGGCTTCGAGGGCACCGAACGCGGTCTGGACCGGGTCGCCGAGGAGGGCAAGGACAATCCGGATCTGCTCGCGATCAGCGACGGCCCGAAAGGTGATGGCTACCAGCCACTGCTGGACCGTCCGCTGGCGCTGTCGCTGTTCACTATGATCGTGCACAAGGATGTCGGCCTCACCAACCTGACGGTCGCGCAGATCCAGGATCTGTATCAGGGCCGGATCACCAACTGGCGCGATATCGGCGGTCCGGATCTGCCGGTTGTGCTGGTCAACCGGATACCTGGATCGGGTACCCGAAATACATTGGAGCGCAGGGTACTCGGCGGTCCACAGCCCGATCGGCCGCATGTCAGCTGTGTCGCGATCAAGGATGGCGCACCGACGGCGGCCAGATATTGCGATGTGCAGGTCACCAAGGATATGCAGAAGGCGGTGAGCGAGATTCCGGGCGCCGTCGGTTACAGCGAGTTCTCCGAGGCGGCGAAGGCGGGAGCCACGAGCCTCACCATCAATGGCGTGACGCCGGGACGTGACGTCGCTGTCAATCGCAGCTATCCCTTCTGGGGCGTCGAATACGCCTACAGCTACGGCGAACTCCCCAGCGATTCGCTCGGCGCCGGCTTCCTGCACTTCCTGACCGATCTGACCGGTAAGGATGTGCTGCGCGAGCACGGCAACGAACCGTGTAGTGAGCTGCCCGATCGGGCCCGCTGCCTGCCGTCTTCGTGACATTGTCACGAATTCGGCGGCCATCTCGTCTAACTCGGGTAAGCGATTTCGAGAGAGGACGATTCATGTCACGCATGCAACTCGCCGAGGTGGCACCCGAGATCTACCAGGCCTGGTTCGCCGCCGAACAGGGCATCCACCGCGGACCACTGGATCCGACCGTGCGGGAACTGGTGAAGATCCGCGTATCCCAGATGAACGGCTGCCTGTTCTGCATCGATATGCACACCACCGACGCGCGGATGGCGGGCGAGACCGAACAGCGGATCTACTATCTCAATGCCTGGCGTGAGTCGGTGAAGTTCACCGCGGCCGAGCGAGCCGCCCTCGCCTACGCGGAGGCGGTCACCAGACTCGGTGAACACGGTGTCAGCGATGAGATCTGGGCCGATGTCGAGATGAACTTCGACGAGGGCGCGCTGGCCGGTCTGGTCGCGGTCACCGCGATGATCAACCTGTGGAACCGGATCGGGGTGCCGTTGCGGATGCAGCCCGCGTCCGTCTGACGAATCGGACTGGTGCCGTCACAGCTCAACCGCACGCTGTTGCTCGGCGTATCGCGCTGGGCGGCAGCGTAATGGGCGACTCCGGAACAGTCAGTCGCCCGAGCGTGGCATCGGTTCATCGGCCAAGGGCATGATCGGTCGGCTGAAGAAATCCTCGACCGGGACCGGACCGGTGTAGCGGCGGCACGTGCACTGCACCCATACGCGACCGACCATCGTCTTGCGGCCCAGCTCGGCATGGCAGGTGCCCGCCTTCGGATCGTGCAGTGCCAGGTCGTGGCCGCAGCCACACTGCGCAACAGCGGGTTGCGCGGCCGAACGTCGGCCGAACCGCCCGACCGCCCAGCCCGCACATGCGATCCCAGCTCCGATAGCGAGGGTGATTGGATCGAACATAGATGCATTATATGTATGCGTATACCGAGATGGTAGTAGGTCATCGATCAGCGTGCCGAGAGGGCGTACTACGAAATCCGCTCCGGACAAGTCGGACTCGGCACGGCCAGGTTGGCCTTTCTTGTCGTGCAGGCCTTTTCGTCAGGGTGTCTGGAGCCGAGGTGATCTCTACCGTGTACCGGCCTTCCGTAAGCCCAAGGCGCCCAATGCTGCTCGCGCGAACCGCAGTGGTGCGATCTCGATCGCGATGTTCGCCGTTGTCACGGCGCTCTATGGCGAGAGAACCTGCTGTGCAACCAGAGCTCGCCGCGGTACGCGCGGAGTGCAGCCCCGGCGTGATCCAGCGTGGCATCGCTGGTACGGTCTCGGGCTGACGAGTTCTGAGTTCGAGTCATTTCGATATAAGTCAAAATCCCTGTAAGTCCCCTTGATGCCAAGGCCGGATAATGGGTCATTTTATCCCAAATGCTGAGATTTCAGACCAACTGCCTGGTTTGAGTAGCCGGAAATAAGGTACGTCTGTGTTCGGCCCCCCTGTTCACGCGATCCAGCGTGACCAGGCCAACCAAGCCCCTCTGGACGGCGGTGCAGGCTCGAGTCTCCACCTCCGCCGCGGCGGCCACCACGTTCGGCGCCCAGCGCACCGAGTGCTGGGTGGATGTGCACACGGTTGTCCCTGGAAGGATGGTCATGAGCGCAGGTCTGGTCGCGCCGCATTCGGCGCAAATCGCCGCTTCGGATTTGCTGTCTACCAATCATGTCGGTGAACGATTCCGCATTGCGATGGTTGTTCCGCCGTACTTCGACGTACCGCCGAAGGCCTATGGCGGCGTCGAGGCCGTCGTCGCCGATTTGGTCGACGCATTGGTCGCGCGCGGACATGATGTGACATTGTTCGGCGCTGGTGAGCCCGGCACCACGGCGAAATTCGTTCCGGTGTGGGATCGCGCATTGCCAGAACGGCTCGGGGAGCCGTTTCCCGAGGTCGTGCACGCTCTGAAGGTACGAAGGGCGATCGAACAGGTCGCCGCTACCTCCGGCGTGGACCTCGTGCACGACCACACCTTTGCCGGACCACTGAATGCCCCGGCGTATATGGGTCTGGGCTTACCAACAGTGGTGACCGTGCACGGGCCGGTCGACGAGGGTGACTGCTACCACTACTACCGCGAATTGGGTCAGGAAGTATCGCTGGTCGCCATCAGCGATCGGCAGCGCGAATTGGCGCCCGATCTGAATTGGGTCGGTCGCGTACACAATGCACTGCATGTCGATCAGTGGCCGTACCAAACCGAAAAAGGTGACTACGCACTGTTTCTCGGCCGTTTCACGGCGACCAAGGGAACGCATCTGGCATTGCAAGCCGCGCACGAGGCCGATATTCCGTTGGTGCTCGCTGGCAAGTGCAGTGAGGCCCATGAGCAGGCGTATTTCGAAAAGCAAGTGCGCCCGCTGATCACTGCGCGAGACCACCTTTTCGGACTCGCGGATGCGTCGGCCAAGCGCAAGCTGCTCGCGGGCGCGCGCTGCCTGTTGTTCCCCATCGACTGGGAGGAACCGTTCGGCATGGTGATGATCGAGGCGATGGTCTGCGGCACGCCGGTGGTCGCACTCCGCGGCGGTGCGGTTGCCGAGGTCATCGTCGATGGTGTGACCGGCCGGATCTGTGACGATCCCGCCGAGCTGCCCGCCGCGATCGCCGAGGTGAGCAAGTTCGATCCGGCGGCGTGCCGTGCGCACGTCGAGGCGAACTTCGGCGCGGGCACGCTCGGTCGCGGCTATGAGCAGGTCTATCATCAGCTCCTGCGTTCGCGGCGCAATGCGCGCGCGGCACGGCTGCTCGATGAGACGGTGCCGGTTCGTATTCCGGCGAGCGAACGCGTATGACCGCGGACGCCGGCGCCGCGAATCCCGCACCGCTGAATTCCGGTGAGCCGACCGGATTCGGTGGTTGCGGTAGTTCGGTGACCCTGGTCGAGCGCGGCACCTTCTGCCTGTCGAATCGGCTCGGCGATATCGAACCGGGACACCCGCATGGGTTGTTCCTCCGCGACGCCCGCGTCATCTCCCGCTGGGAACTGCAGGTGGACGGCCAACCCGCCGAATCGCTATCGGTGCTCAGCCCGGAGGCGTTCGCCGCCGAATTCGTGCTGCGCCGACCACCGCAGGCCGGACAGGCCGACAGCACTTTGCTGGTGGTGCGCGAACGCCTCATCGCCGATGGCATGCACGAGATTCTGACCCTGGAGAATATGGGTCGGGAGCCGACTGAGGTCACCTTGGAGTTGCATATCGACGCGGATTTCGTCGATCTGTTCGCGGTCAAGGAGGGGCGCGCCGCGAACGGCCGCGCCGAGGTCACCGTGGCCGAGGGCGAGTTGTTGTTGCACGACCGCACCGATCGGATGCGCGGGCTCACGGTTTCGGCGACCGTAGAGCCCGCTGTTCTGCCAGGCACCCTGCTCTGGCGGGTAGTCGTCCGGCCCGGCCAACGCTGGCAGACCGAGATCGTGGCCCGGCCGAGGTGCCAGGCGCGGTCGAGCTCGCCACCCGGCTGGCGGGCGGATTGCTCGATGCGGCAGCATCTTTCGGTGGCCGGCTGCCCGAGCTGTTCTGCGGATTTTCGCGCGATCAGTTCGCGGTTCCCGCCCCGTATCCCACTGCTCACCACAGGCGTGGGCCAGTGCGGCACCGCTTTTGCTGGTGCGCTCGTTCCTCGGACTGGATCCGGGCGCGCCGTCGCGCATGCTAACTGTCAGCCCGCAACTGCCGTCGCACTGGGGCAAGGTCACGCTGAGCGATCTGCGATTGGGTTCGGCGACGGTGGATCTCGAGGCCGAGGGCGATCAGATCACACGGTGCGGCTGCCCGATGACTGGCAGATCACGCGATGAAGTATGTAGTGGGATGTACGGCGCCGGATCGGGTAATCCACCACCGTAAGAACACGGGACTGCTTCTCCACTGAATACCAGCAGGCTGGAGGTGCAAAATGCAGACATCACTGGATCGGCGGGATCTGTGGAGCACTCAGCATCGTGATTGCAGCGCCGAGCCCATGGATCTCGATCTCGACCTGGCGCGTTTCATCTGCAGTACGCATGCGGGCCACGGTCCGGACTGTCACCAGTATCTCGCCGCATCGGCGTATTGCTTCGCCTGCGTCGAGGACAACTGAGTGGAAACGGCCGAGCGCCCATTTCCGTGGCGTTCCAGCAGTTCTGGTGGATGCCCGTTCGGGAATGAGCGCTCGGGTCGCTAGCCGCGGAATGGGTACCGCTTGTCGAGATCGAGGTTCAGCTCGACCACATTGACGCGCGGTTCACCGAGGAAGCCGAGAGTCCGGCCGTCGGTGTGCGCATCGACGAGTACGCGTACTTGATCCTCGGCAGTATTGCGGGCCTTGGCGATTCGTGCGACCTGAATGGCCGCGTACTCGGGTGAGATGTGCGGGTCCAGGCCACTGCCGCTGGCGGTGACCGCATCGGTGGGCACCGGTGTGTCGGTCGAGGCATCGCCGATGATCGGGACGATCCGGCCGACCGAATAGTCTTCGCCCGGCTTGGCGCAATCGACCTGGACTCCCTTGTAGGTGGCCAGGAACGGCGGCGCCGGGCACGCCTCGTTGACACTCACGACCCGCACCGGACGCGAAACCTCGCCGTCGGCGTCGCGCGGTCCGATTACCGAAAGCACTGCGCCGACACCGTCTTTGGTGCAGAACGGACGACTGCCGTCGACCCCCTCACGGTCGCCGACCTCCTTGCTGCGCGCGCAGACCGTCGAAAGCAGGCTCAACTTCACATGGGCCGGGTCGGCGTCGAGGGTGTCGACAATGCTCTCCGGGCCGAGGTTGGACGCCGAGGTGGACAGCGGGTCGTAGCCGTTGCCCGCCGCCGACGGACGGCTCTGGAAGTACTGCGCCAGCGCCTTGCCGCCCTTATCGGTGAACGACTGCCCGATCAGGCTGCTGCCCACCACCTTTCCGTCCACGGTGACAAGCGAGCCCTCGGCCTTGTCGTGTAGGCCGGGCAGCTGTGCGACCGCGAAAACCGTCAGCGGATAGACGATTCCGGTGATCGCGGTGAGCACGAGCAGCGCACGCAACGCGGCCAGGTGCTGCCGGATCCAAGGTGACATACGCATATCAGGACATCCCGGGGAGGAGTTGGACAACGAGGTCGATCAGTTTGATGCCGATGAACGGCGCGACGATGCCGCCGAGACCGTAGATCGTCAGGTTGCGGCTCAACAGCGACGACGCATTGCTCGGCCGGTAGTTCACACCGCGTAGCGCCAGCGGGATCAGCGCGACGATGACGATCGCGTTGAAAATGACCGCGGACAGAATCGCCGACTGCGGGCTGTGCAGTCGCATGATATTCAGCGTGTCGAGGCCCGGAAACAGCGCCACGAACAGTGCGGGAATGATCGCGAAGTACTTGGCGATGTCATTGGCGATCGAGAAGGTGGTCAGCGCACCCCGGGTGATGAGCAGCTGTTTGCCGATCTCCACGATTTCGATGAGCTTGGTCGGATCCGAATCCAGATCGACCATATTTCCGGCTTCCTTGGCCGCCGAGGTACCGGTGTTCATCGCGACGCCCACGTCGGCTTGGGCCAGGGCCGGAGCGTCATTGGTGCCGTCACCGGTCATCGCGACCAGGCGACCGCCGTCCTGCTCCTTCTTGATCAGCGCCAGTTTGTCCTCCGGCGTCGCCTCGGCGAGGAAGTCGTCCACACCGGCCTCATCGGCAATCGCTTTGGCGGTCAACGGGTTATCACCGGTGATCATCACCGTGCGGATGCCCATTCGACGCATCTCGTCGAAACGCTCCCGCATGCCCTGCTTGACAACGTCTTTGAGATGAATGACGCCGAGCAACCGGGCGTTGCCGTCATTGACCTCACCGACGACCAGCGGTGTGCCGCCGGATGCGGAGATCCCGTCGACGATCATGCCGACCTCGTCGGGTACCTTCCCACCTTGTGCGCGAACCCATTCGGTGACGGCGCTGGCGGCACCTTTGCGCAACTGGTGCCCGTCCTGCAAGTTCACACCCGACATGCGGGTCTGGGCGGTGAATTCCACCCAAGTCGCACCGGTCAGCTCACCTGGGGTGCGCTCGCGCTTGTTGAACGCCTGCTTGGCGTAGACCACGATGGAGCGCCCTTCAGGGGTTTCGTCGGCGAGGCTGGAAAGCTGTGCGGCATCGGCCAATTCGTCATCGGGGACGCCTGGCATCGGCACGAATTCCGCGGCCTGGCGGTTGCCGAGAGTGATGGTTCCGGTCTTGTCCAGCAGCAGGGTGTTCACGTCACCGGCCGCCTCGACCGCGCGGCCGGACATGGCCAGCACATTGCGCTGCACCAGCCGGTCCATACCGGCGATGCCGATGGCGGACAGCAGCGCGCCGATGGTGGTCGGGATCAGGCACACCAGCAGCGAGACCATGACAATCCCGGTGACACCATGCCCGTCCAGTGCCGATGTGTCCGGCACCCCAGGGTTGTTCGACTTCGAGAAGATCGCCAACGGCTGCAGTGTGGCGACCGCGAAGACGAAGATGATGGTCAGCGCGGCGAGCAGGATGTTCAGCGCGATCTCGTTGGGTGTCTTCTGCCGCGACGCACCCTCGACGAGCGCGATCATCTTGTCGATGAAGCTCGCGCCGGGCTCCTGGGTGACCTTGACGATGATCCGGTCGGACAGCACCGTGGTGCCGCCGGTCACCGCCGATCGGTCGCCGCCGGATTCCCGGATGACTGGGGCGGACTCACCGGTGATGGCCGATTCGTCGACCGACGCGATGCCTTCCACGACGTCGCCGTCACCCGGGATGACCTGGCCGGCCTCGACGACGACATAGTCGCCGCGTTGCAGTGCCGGGGCCCCGACGCTTTCCTCGACGATCCGTGCGCCGGGTGACCAATCGACCAGCCGCCGAGCCATGGTGTCGGTCTTGGCCTTGCGCAAGGTATCGGCCTGCGCCTTGCCGCGCCCCTCGGCGACGGCCTCGGCCAGATTGGCGAAAATGACGGTGAGCCAGAGCCATACGACGATGGCCCAAGAGAAGAACGTCGGCTTGGCCAGCGCGAGCACGGTCGACCACACTGCGCCGATCTCGACGATGAACATCACCGGATTGCGCCACATCGAGCGCGGATCGAGCTTCTTCGCCGCGTCCGGAATGGACGTCAGCAGCATCTTCGGATCGAGTAGGCCGCGCTGGACGCCGCGGCTCTTGTTGGCCGTCTCCGCGGTCGTTTCGGTTGTCTTAGTGGACATATCAGTGGATTCCTTCAGCGAGCGGCCCGAGTGCGAGTGCGGGCAGGAAGGTCAGCGCGACCAGGATCAACGTCACGCCGACGACCATGCCGACGAACTGTGGCCGGTGCGTCGGCAGCGTGCCGATCGACTCGGGGGTCTGCCCCTGCTGGGCGAGCGAACCGGCAAGCGCCAGTACGAAAATCATCGGCAGGAAGCGTCCGAACACCATCGCTAGGCCGAGGGCGGTGTTGTACCACTCGGTATTGCCGGTCAGACCCGCGAAGGCCGAGCCGTTGTTGTTGGCCGCGGAGGTGAAGGCGTACAACACTTCCGAGAGCCCGTGCGGCCCGGAGTTGAGCATGCCGGCGCGCTGGCCCGGCATCGCCATCGCGGCCGCCGTACCCACCAGCACGATCAGCGGGCTGATCAAGAAATACGAAGCGGCGAGCTTGATTTCGCGCGGCGTGATCTTCTTGCCGAGATATTCCGGCGTGCGACCGACCATCAGACCGGCGACGAAGACGGTGATCACCGCGAGGATGAGCATGCCGTACAGACCCGAACCGGTACCGCCAGGAGCGACTTCTCCCAGCTGCATATTGAACATCGTCATCATGCCGCCGAGGCTGGTGTAGGAGTCGTGGAATGAGTCGACCGCACCCGTCGAGGTCAGCGTGGTCGCGGTCGCGAAGGTCGCGGAATTCGGCACGCCGAAACGGGTTTCGACGCCCTCCAGGGATGCGCCGATCGCGGTCGGGACGGTGCCGTGGTGCTGCAACTGGAAGAAGTTCTGCAGAGTGACGCTGATCAGCGCGATCGTGCCCATCACCGCCACGATCGCGTAGCCCTGCTTCTTACTGCCGACCATGCGACCGAAGGTGCGCGGCAGCGAGAAGCTGATCACCAGGATCAGGAAGATTTCGACCCAGTTGGTCCAGGTGGTCGGGTTCTCGAATGGGTGCGAGGAGTTCGCGTTGTAGAAGCCGCCGCCATTGGTGCCGAGCTCCTTGATGACCTCCTGGCTGGCCACCGGACCGCCGGTAATGGTCTGTTCGGTGCCGTTCAGCGTCTGCGCGACCTGATCGTGCAGGTGGAAGTTCTGGATCGCGCCACCGGCGACGAGGATGATCGCGAAGATGAATGCCAGCGGCAGCAGAATGCGAATGGTGCCGCGGATCAGATCCACCCAGAAATTGCCGAGGTCGCCGGTATGCCTGCGGGCGAAGCCACGCACGAGGGCAACGGCCACCGAGATGCCGACCGCTGCGGAGACGAAGTTCTGCACCGCGAGCCCGGCCATCTGCACCAGATGGCCCTGGGTCGACTCGCCGGAATAGTTCTGCCAGTTCGTATTGGTCACGAAGCTGACCGCGGTATTCCAGGCCAGTGCCGGAGTCATCTCGGTCGCTGGATCGTGCAGATGCAGCGGCAGTTTGCCCTGGATCAGCTGGAGGAAGAACAGGAACAGAATGCTGACCGCCGAGAACGCCAGCACGCTGCGGGCGTAGACGCCCCAGGACTGCTCGACCTCGGGCTTTACGCCGATGGCCTGGTAGATGACCCGCTCCGCACGGGAGTGTTTCTTGGTGTTGTACACCCGGAACATGTAGTCGCCGAGCGGCACATGCACCAGGGCCAACGCGATGATCAGGGATGCGACGAACGCGATCCCCGCTGTTGTCGTGTTCACCTAGAACCTCTCGGGGAAGAGCAGCGCCGCCACCATGTAGACCGCGACGAGGATGGCGAGAATCAGGCCGATCAGGTTCGCGATCACAGTTTTTCCACTCCCCGCTGAATCAGGCCCAGTAGCGCGAAGATCGCCACGGTCAGCACCGCGAACACCACGACAGACATTTACACAACCTCCATTGGCGCTCCCTGCATGGAGCGCGACAGGGTGAGTTAAGCGGGTCGTTCGAGCTGGTGCGGAGCCTGTTTACGGGTCCTTAGCGGCTCGTTGCGGAGCATTGACGCTTCGTTTACAGGTGCGGCTCGGACGCTGAGTGAAAGGATGCCGTCAAGGTAGGCGGACAACCCGTCAACACACCGTAAAGATCCAGATAGCCGGTCGATACGGGAGTAGAAATTCATCGACCGGCATGCGGGGGATTCCAGCACGACCGGGTTCCTATTGGTTGCTGAAAGGATTGTCATGTCGGCTGTCACGGTCGCGGTGCTCATCGGATTCGTCTGTTGCGCGCTGATCATTCGCGCGCTGGCGATGCTGGAGTATGGGCGGGAATCGGATATCGCGACAGAACGGGTACGGATCTTCGGTGACACGCCGAATCGCGCGATGATGGACGAGTGAAACGCGGCCAACTGCGCATCTACCTCGGTGCGGCACCGGGAGTCGGCAAGACCTACGCCATGTTGGGCGAGGCCCATCGTCGACTCGAACGCGGCCGCGACGTAGTAGCTGCGGTAGTCGA
This sequence comes from Nocardia sp. NPDC051990, assembly GCF_040680755.1. NCBI lineage: Bacteria > Bacillati > Actinomycetota > Actinomycetes > Mycobacteriales > Nocardiaceae > Nocardia > Nocardia sp. NPDC051990. The sequence goes on from NZ_JBFAXH010000005.1 coordinate 173,295, forward strand.
AACCCACGGTCGAGCCAAGACAGCCGAACTGCTGGCGGGCATCGAGCAGATTCCGCCGCGCATGGTGGACTACCGCGGTACCCGGCTGCCCGAACTCGATGTCGAGGCGGTGCTGCGTCGGGCACCGGCCGTGGTTCTGGTCGATGAACTCGCGCACACCAATGCGCCCGGCAGCAAGCATGACAAGCGCTGGCAGGACGTCGAGGATTTGCTGGCCGCGGGCATCGACGTCATCTCGACGGTCAATGTGCAGCATCTGGAGAGCCTCAACGACGTCGTCGAGCAGATCACCGGCATCCAGCAGAAGGAGACCCTGCCCGACGCTGTGGTGCGCAGCGCGGATCAGGTCGAACTGGTGGATATCACGCCGGAGGCGTTGCGGCGCAGGCTCTCCCACGGCAACGTGTACGCCGCCGACAGAGTCGACGCGGCGCTGCGCAACTACTTCCGACCCGGAAATCTCACCGCCCTGCGCGAATTGGCGCTGCTGTGGCTGGCCGACCAGGTCGATGCCGCATTGGCCAAATACCGGGCCGACCACAAGATCACGGAGCTGTGGGAAGCACGCGAACGCGTAGTCGTCGCGGTGACCGGAGGTCCGGAGTCGGAGACCGTGGTGCGCCGGGCCAGCCGCATCGCGACCAAATCGAGTGCCGATCTCATGCTGCTGCATGTGGTCCGCGGCGACGGTTTGGCCGGGGTATCGACCGAACGGCTGCATCGACTGCGGGAATTGGCCGCCAGCCTGGATGCCTCGCTGCACACGGTCACCGGTGACGATGTGCCGAATACGTTGTTGGAGTTCGCCCGCGAGGTGAATGCGACCCAGCTGGTGATCGGCACCTCCCGACGCTCGCGCTGGGCGCGCATGCTCGATGAGGGCATCGGCTCGGCCGTGGTGCAGGCATCCGGGAAGATCGACGTGCACATGGTCACGCATGAGGAGGCCAACCGTGGGCTGCGTCGCTATTCGCTGAGGCCGCACCAGCCGATCCGGGCCTGGCTCGCGGCGGTGCTTGTGCCGGTTTTGGTCTCGGCGATCTGCTACATCCTCGAAGCCCATCTCGAGCTCGGCGGCCTCAGCGCGCTGTTCTTCATCGGCGTCGTCGCGGTGGCGTTGCTCGGTGGCGTTGTGCCCGCGGCACTTTCGGCGCTGCTGTCGGGTGTGCTGTTGAACTGGTTCTTCGTCGAACCGCGCTACAGCTTGACCATTGCCGAACCGGACAACTTCATCACGGTGGTGGTATTGCTGATCGTCGCGGTGGCGGTCGCGGCGCTGGTGGATGTGGCCGCCAAACAGACCCGCCAGGCACGCCGGGCCTCCCAGCAGGCCGAATTGCTGACCCTGTTCGCCGGTGCCGTGCTGCATGGTGCGGATCTGCCCAATCTGCTGGAGCAGGTCCGCGAGACGTATGGGCTCCGTGCGGTGAGCATGCAGTGCGGCGATGAGGTGATCGCGGCGGTCGGCACGAGTCCGCCGCAGCGGGCCGCCGAGGCCGAGACCGCCATCCAGGCGGGCGATGCGACGAGCTGGCTGCTGTTGGCCGGACGTCCACTCGCCGCGACCGATCGTCCGGTGCTCAACGCGGTCGCCAATCAGGCGGCCGGGTTGGTCCGCCAGTCCCGGCTGGCCGAGGAGGCCAGCGCCGCCGCGGCCCTGCTCGAGGCCGACCGATTGCGCCGGGCGCTGCTGTCCGCGGTGAGTCACGATCTGCGCACACCGCTGGCCGGGGCCAAGGCCGCGGTATCCAGCCTGCGCAGTGATGACATCGAGTTCTCGCCCGAGGACACCGTCGAATTGCTGGAAACCATCGAGGAATCGGTGGATCAGCTGACGGCGCTGGTCGGCAATCTGCTCGACTCCTCACGCCTGGCGGTCGGCGTGGTGCAGCCGCAGTTCCGTCGGGTGTACATGGACGAGGTCGTGCACCAGGCGCTGGTGAGTGTTGGAATGGGCGCGCGCGGGCTGCGCCGCGCGGCAATGGATCGGGTGAAGGTAGAGGTCGGCGAGGTTTCGGTGCGGGCGGACAGCGGCCTGCTGGAACGGGTGTTGGCCAATCTGATCGATAACGCGCTGCGGCATTCGACACGCGATACACCTGTGCGGGTCACCGCGGAACGCGACGGCGACCAGGTCTCGATCGCCGTGGTCGATGTAGGGCCCGGTGTGCCGCCAGGGACCGAGGAGCAATTATTCGAGCCGTTCCAGCGGCTCGGCGATCGTGACAACACCACCGGAGTCGGGCTCGGTCTGTCGGTGGTGCGCGGATTCGTCGAGGCGATGGGCGGAACCGTGCACGCCGAACCGACACCGGGCGGAGGATTGACGATGATCGTGGACCTGCCTGCCGACGAAACCGAGGTGAGCAGCCGATGATTAGCACAACTACACCGCGGACGGCACAGGAAGTCGTAATGACCGACAAGAAGCAGGAAGCACCGTCGACCAAGGTGCTGGTGGTCGATGACGAACCGCAGATCGTGCGCGCGTTGCGCATCAATTTGTCGGTGCGCGGCTATGAGGTGATCACCGCGGGCACGGGCGCGGCGGCATTGCGCGCGGCGGCCGATAAGCATCCCGATGTGATCATTCTGGATCTGGGTCTACCCGATATGGACGGCATCGAGGTGCTGGCCGGGCTGCGTGGCTGGTCTGTCGCGCCGGTGATCGTGCTTTCGGCGCGAACGGATTCGACCGACAAGGTGCAGGCGCTGGACGCGGGCGCGGACGACTACGTCACCAAGCCGTTCGGGATGGATGAGCTGCTGGCCCGGCTGCGGGCCGCGGTCCGGCGCGGCGCGACCGATACCGATACCTCCGATCCCGTGGTGGTGACGTCCTCGTTCACCGTCGACCTCAGCGCGAAGCAGGTCACCAAGAACGGTCAGCCGGTACATTTGACCCCGACCGAGTGGGGCATGCTCGAGATGCTGGTGCGCAACCGCGGCAAACTGGTCGGGCGGCGCGAGCTGCTGCGTGAGGTGTGGGGGCCGTCGTATGCCACCGAAACGCATTATCTGCGGGTGTATCTCGCGCAATTGCGGCGCAAGCTCGAGATCGACCCGTCGCATCCGAAACATCTGCTGACCGAGGCCGGAATGGGCTACCGCTTCCAGGAATAGCGACGCCAGGCGGCAGCTGTTGCGAGCACCGTGACAACCGATGGGCCGGTGTGGGTCGGCCGGCACGCGTCAGCCTTATGTCGGAAGGTGCAGCCGCGATGTCGAGAGTTCGAGGATGTGGCCGGCCGGCACAAGCCTTGTCGAGGTGGCCGGGTCCGCGCCGGTGCCTAGGTTGCGTTCCCAGTGCGGGAAGGATCCGCCGGCGATCAGTAGCCGAATCCGGTTGCCGGCGGCAAACCGGTGCGCAATGGGGTCCAGTTCGATTCGGATGATGTCGTTCGCTCGGTCCGTCTGCAGTCGCAGGAATCCGTCACTGACGTTGCGCGACCGTCCTTTCGGATCGACCTCGCTGAGGCGGACGAACAGATCGGCGCGTGGGTTGTCGCTGCGATGTGCCAGTTCCACCCATGGGATCCCCGCGATCTCCAGCGCGTCCGGCAGCGGTGCGCTGGTGAAGGTGAGCACATCATCACGGTCGGCGAGTGCGCTGTCGTCGCGGTAGCCGCCGGTCAGGTCCAGCAGCCGACCGCCGATGGTCGGGGTGGGGTCAGCGGGGTCGTAGGTGAACTCGCGCTCGCCGGTGCTGGGCTGCTCGCTCAACCCACCGGTCGGTGTCGGGTGCAGCAGTTCATCCGACGGGTATTCGGGCCAGTCATCGAACTCGCGCCACTCGTTCGCGCCGGTGACGAACATCTTGACGGGCGCGGGCCGAGCCGGTGCCGGGATCTTCGCGACGTGCCGGTCGAGCCAGTCGAGGGTTTCTTGCGCGAGGACCTTCATTCCCTTGCCGCCGGTTTCCCGGTGGGTCCACGGCCCCATGGTAAGGGCCACGTCCACACCCCGCTCGCGTAGTCGCGTGTACTGCTGCCTGGTCTGTGGGAGGAAGATGTCCTGCCATCCGGACTGCAGCAGCACCGGTATCTGCGTCCGGTCGAGGGCCTCGGTGAGCCGCATCGGCGCCCAGCGTGGATCGGTGAGATCGTCGGTGCCGACCCAGTCCCGGAACCACGGCGCGCGTCCCTCACAGAGCTGGTCGGCCGCATCCGCGAGCGGCATAGACGACAGCACGCGCTCGTGCCGCCGCCGGGCCGTGGCCGCACGCAGTGCCAAGCGCAGCGTACCGAGACGTTCCTGGACGGCCAGCTTCTCGCTCCAGCCGAGCCAGTCGAGGTTGAACGACCCACCGAAATACAGGGCCTGGCTGAAGTCGTGCGGCGCGGTCTGGATCACCGCGGCGGCCAGCTCCGGCGGCGGGTCCATCAGCAGCGCCCACTGCGTGAAGCCGAGATAGGAGTTTCCGACGGTCGCGAGCCTGCCGTCGAACCAGGGCTGCGTCCGCAGCCACGCGACGGTGTCGGCGCCGTCGTCGATTTCGCGCACCAACGGCTGGAATTCGCCGCCGGAACCGAAGGTGCCCCGACAGCGCACCAGCACGAGATGATAACCACGCGTGGGGAATTGGGCTCGGTACATCGCGGCGACGATGCCCTCCCATCCATACACCGACCGCACCAGCACCGTGCCGACGGCCGCACCCACCGGCGCGTAGTGGTCGGCCAGCAGTTCGGCCCCGTCGCGCATTGGGATCCGCAGGTTCCGGCTCACCTGGTATTCGCTGGTCTGCGGGCGCAGACCGAACTGCCGGGAGATCAACCGGTCGACGGTTCGCTCCCACCGATCAGGCCGGGTGGGTGTGGTCCGGGCGGCGTCAATGGTCATGTGAATCATCCTCTTTCGTGAGCCGAGCTGGCCCTCGCACTGCCGAAATATGTGGTTGTGCCTGGGAACTCGTGTCCAAGCGGCGGATTGAGCCGCTCTGCGAAGTAGCGGTGGATGGTCTCCTCGATGGCCTGCCGGTCCTCGAAGGTGATCGAATGCGGAGTCGGCGCCGACATGTCATGCCCTTTTCGGTCATTCATCGACACGGTGCGAAGTGGACGGCTCCACCGGAAGTCCTCTCATCCCTGTGCCGGCATGCTCGACTGCCGAGTTTTATCTCGGAGAGCAGGAGTCGTGCCGACTTGGAATCCGTGGGATCGGACCCAGTCGAGGTAGCGGTCCAGCCAGGTGTCGCAAGGTAGCCCTTGTGGTCTCTCGGCGAAGCCGTGGCCACCGCGCTCGTAGATGTGCATTTCGACCGGTCGTCCGACATTTCGCCAGTCTTGTTGCAGTGCAATACTTTTCTCGACTACCTTGTCGCCCGGGTCGTCGGCGGCGCAGCACAGGAACAGTGGTGGTGCGTCGCTCGGTACCTGGTAGTCGTGCCAAACGGCCGGGTAGATCGGCGCTGCGAAGTCGGGGCGCGCGGTGGTGTCGTAGTCGGTGGCGGCGGCCAGGGCGAGCAGACCGCCGGCCGAGAAGCCGAGGATGCCGATCCGGTGCGGATCCAGCCGTTCGGTGGCGGCGCGGGCGCGGACCACCCGGACAGCCTGCCGGGCGTCCTGGATGGATATGCGGGAATGGGCCTGGATCTCCGCCATCGTGTGTCCGCCCCAGTCTTGGAGGAACTGCCCGTCCTGTGTCGGGGTCGGTAGTAGGCGGTAACGCAGCGTGAAGGCCGTAATGCCCTGGCGTGCAAGTTGTGTGGAGATTTCGGTGGCGCTCTGGGTGAGGGTGATGAAGCTGCCACCGGGACAGACGATTACGGCGGTGCCGGTGGCCCGACCCGGATCCGGACGATGGACGCTCAGCGCCGGTTGGGTGACGTTACGGATTACTGTCAGGTTTCGGTGGCCCTGGAGCTCAGGGATGACTGTCGACTGTCCGTACGGTGTCGGGTTCCGTTGTGGGTCGGGTGCTTGCGGTGACAGGGGAATGAGCTCGTCGATGATCGGGTGCATGTCGGGATGTTCCAAGCCGGGGATCAGTGGTTGTGCGCGGTCACTGTGCCGGCATCGCCGTCGACGGTGATCTGCTGGTCGTCGTGCAGGTGTTCGGTGGCGATGCCCGTGCCGAGCACGGCGGGGATGTGGTACTCGCGTGCGACGATCGAGCTGTGGCTCAGTGCGCCGCCGACGTCGGTGACGATCGCGGAGGCGAGCGCGAACAGCGGCGTCCAGGCCGGTGTGGTTATTGTCGCGACCAGCACGTCACCCGGGCGCATGCGATCGAATTCGCTGGGGCCGTGAATGATTCGAGCCGGACCGCTCACCGATCCGGGGCTGCCGGGGGTTCCCCTGATGACGGTACCCTCGACGGAGTCGTGGTTGGATTCTCCGGCGAAGTCGATGCCGAGAACCTTCGCCTTTTCCGGGAGCATATGCGGCGCCTTCATCGCACGCTGGGCCTGCCACACGGTGCGTCGCTCGGCGATCACAGCACGGTAATCTGCTGGCGTCAGCGCGGAATCCAATGCTGCCGCAGCGGCTTCCAGCTCCGGTAGCTCCAGCCAGCACAGGTCGGCAGCGTAGGTGATGGCGCCGACCGCGGCCAATCGGTTACCGAACTCGCCGAGCAATTGTCGTACCGCAGGCCAGCCGAGCCCGATGTCGGCGAGCGCGTTCTCCCGCAGCGGGGCCGCCGACTGCGCCCAGCCCAACAGTCGCAGCGCCAGCGAACGACGTAGGCCGTGACGTTTGTGTTCGAGGGTGCGGACCGCCGCGGCGCGGTTGCCGGCCGCGGTGCGTTGGCGCACATGGGGATCCGGTACGTCATCGGTGAGGAAGTACAGCAGCGTTTGCAGCAGCGTCGCGGGGTCCTCGGCGGGCAGCGGCTTGGCGAAGTCGAGGTCGTAGACCATGTCACCGTAGGCCGCCAGGTGTGCCTGGAACCGGCTGCGGAACTCCTGCCATGCGGGATCGTCCGCATCGTCGGCGGTGAGGATGTCGGCGCGCTCGGCGGGCGACAGACTTGTCAATCGTTGCGCCAGCCCGGGTTGCGAGCGCGCCCATTGCGCCAGATCGTAGAGCGCGCGCTCGGCCCGGATCGGTTTGCTGAGGTAACCCAGCAGGAATGCCGTAGCCGGTGGATCGTCGTCGTGGCGAAGGGTGTTGTAGGCCTTCGTGAACAGTAATTCGCTCAGATAGGCCGCGGGTATGGCACCGCCCTGGATGGTCAGGTAGTAGTCGGCGGCCTCATCGACGATTTCACGCATACCCGTGAGTAGCCGCGCCGCCGGTGCGGTGGCGATACCGTTGGATTGCCACCGGTCGGCCGTGGCTCGGTAGCTGTCGTGCGCGGTCCGCCAGCGTTGCGCTGCGGTGCGCAGATAGCGGGGCAGGGTGCGGGTCAGAAACCGCGGTTGCGCCAACGCCATTCGTACCGCGAGCATGCCAGTGTAGTTGGTGTTGTAGTAGCCGTAGCCGTTGATCACCGCCAGCGGGTCGTCGAAGTAGGGCAGCCCGATGTTGTGATAGTGCGCGCTGGTGGCCCGCTCCCATGCCGGAATCGCGAGCGTGGCGAACAGCGGCGACAGCGGGTCGGGCAGCAACTCCATCACACTGCCCCGCACATACTTGCCCTTGGGATTCGGTAGTTCCCAGCGCAACTCCGGCGCAGGTGCGGGATCCGGCAGTGCGGTGATCGGGCGGGCCTGCACGATATAGAACCGGTGAGCGTGCAGCGCCCATTCGATATCCATCGGCTGGTCGTAGTAATTCTCGATACCGGCCGCTATGCCGGCCAGCTCGGCAGCCTCCGCTGGGCGCAGCGCCGGCTCGAGCCGCCGATGCTCGGGCACCGGTTCCTCCCGGGTGCCGGTCGCGGTCCGTACGGTCATGGTCCGCTTGTCGCTGACATCCTGCCGCAGCACCGTGCCGTCGGATTTCGCCACGACCAGCGTGTCGGGGGTGACCTGGCCGCTCACAATGGCCTCACCCAGACCCCACGCGGCGTTGATCAGAACACGATCCCGCGCGCCGGTCAGCGGATCGGCGGTGAAGGCGACTCCAGCGACCTCGGCGGGCACGAGCTCCTGCACCACGACAGCTAAAGCCACATCGTCGGAGGAAACCTGCTGACGCGCACGATAACCGATGGCGCGGTCGGTCCACAGCGACGCCCAGCACCGCCGTACCGCGTCCAACGTCTCCGCGATGCCGTGGATATTGAGGTAGGTCTCCTGCTGACCGGCGAACGACATGCCGGGCAGATCCTCGGCCGTCGCCGAGGATCGGACCGCGACCGCCACGCCGCCCAGGCGCTCATGGGCGGCGCTGATCTGCCGTGCAACATCGTCGGGAATGGGTTGGCTGGCAATCAGATCGGAGATTTCCGCGGCTGCAGTAGTCCAGGCCTCGGGCTGGTCGGCCACCGCGCGGGCGGCCGCCGCGACGATGCGGTCGTGCAGACCGCCTGCGGCGACGAACCTTCGGTAGGCAGTCGTCGTCACATGGAAGCCCGGCGGTACCGGCAGATCGGCCGCGGCCATCCGGGCCAGCGAGCTGCCCTTGCCACCGGCAACCGCCAGAGTCGCGGTGGGGTCGGCCAAAGCGAGAACATACGAATTCGGTTCTATTGCAATGGCATTCATCGTTGCTCCGTTTCGGTGCAGCGGAAACGGTCGGAAAATTTGGCCTGCGCCCCCGCCAGTGCGTCGAGCATGACCGCCTTTCCGGCCTCGAGATCGGCGCCGGAGCTCGGGGTCAGCCCGAGTTCCAGAAGCTCGGCCAGGGCATCTACCACCTGCTCGGTTGATGGCAATGCCGATGCCGTGACCGCCTGGCCATGCCGTGGAAACGTCTGCCGCAGCGCGGGAGTCAACGCATCGAGAACGAAAGCCACTGCCCGGGTGTCGATCTCCGCCCGGATGGCGCCCGCCTGTTGCATGGCCTGTAGAAAGGATTGGGTACCAACAGTTTCAAGCTTCTCGAACAAGTTCTCCGGGCGACGTAGATACTTGCCGAAGATCCCCTGGTCGCGGGCGACGACCGCTGCCGCCAGCGGCAACTGCTGTAGCGCCCCCGCCATAGCCCGGTAAACGCTGGCCACACTGCCGCCCTGCGGATCGGCCAACAGGCGCTCGCGCCACCGCCCCGAATACCGCTCCAACTCTCGCCGCGCCACCGCCTCCACCAACTCGTCCTTCGACTTGAAGTGCAGATAGACCAGCCCCCGGTGCAGCGCGACCCCGTCAGCAACATCGCCCATGGTGAGCCTGTTGTAACCCAACCGCAGCAGCAGCACCGCCGCCGTGTCGAGGATCGCCCGCTCACGTTCCAGCTCGTCGACAACCATCAATTGACCTTCTGACAAATTGTGTGAAAGTGTCAAAATTGAGATTAGGCGGTGTGTATGCCCGCGTCAACAGATCCGATCCACGGCTGTCCGGCTGGCAATCCGTCAGCGCAGGTTGAAGGCGGGTTCGCCGTCGCGCCCGAAGAATGCGGATCGGCTCGAGGAGCCGCTGATCGGTCTCGCTGGACGAAGTAGCCCACCGCCCCGGCTGGACCCACTCTCCCGTGTTACCTGTGGCCCTTCTTCAGCCAGCACATGGGGTAACTCGTCGGGTACGCCCAAGACCTGACCAGGCACACGACGCAGGATCTGAACCTGACTCGAGGGGCTCCCAACTGGTATGGCCTGAATATTCGGGAAGGCGGAACTGGCAGGATCGAGACCATGGCTGACCAGACCACCGCATCCGCGACCACGACCACCGCTGCGACCGAGCCCACTACCTTGTGGGTCGAGCGCACCGGGACCAGGGCGTACACCGGCCGCAGCTCGCGCGGTGCCGAGGTATTGATCGCATCGCAGGGCGTACCCGGGGCCTTCACCCCGGGTGAGCTGCTGAAGATCGCCCTGGCGGGCTGCTCTGGACTGAGCGCGGACTTCCCGCTCTCGCGCAAGCTCGGCGACGCCTTCGACGCGACCATCCGCGTCTCCGGCGACGCCGACCGCGAGAACGAGGTGTATCCGCAGCTCGACGAGGTATTCGAGCTGGACCTCAGCGAATTGGACGAGGAGGCCCGCGAGCGACTGCTGGTCACCGTGCAGCGCGCCATCGACAAGGTGTGCACCGTCGGCCGGACGCTGAAGGCCGGTACCAAGGTCACGCTGACATTCGATATCGACGCCATCGACGCGTGATGTCGGAATCGGTTCGGCTCAGCGCATGGGTGCATGGCTACGTCCAGGGCGTCGGCTTCCGCTGGTGGACGCGCTCGCGGGCGCTGGCGCTCGGACTGGTCGGACACGCCACCAACGCCCGCGACGGTCGGGTGCATGTAGTAGCCGAAGGTCCACGACCCGCATGCGAAATGTTGCTGGATCTGCTGCGTTCTGGAGATGCTCCTGGTCGGGTCGACCTCGTTGTGGAAAGCTGGGAGTTCGCGCGGGGTGATTTGTCCGGATTCGAGGAGCGGTAGTGGTGCGTTCGACCGAGCGATGTGACCGTTGAGTACCGGCGGTCCAGGGGCGGGAGACGACGCGGATCGGCCGGAGTCCGATCTGGAGTCGAGCTCGTCGACGCCCAATAGTCCCGCGCCCGGCGCTGGGTCTGCGGGCCGCGAAACTACACCGCCCCAACCGTTGTCGTCGGGTGCCGGACCTGGTTCTGTGGGTGCCGGGTCGGGTTCCCCGGGCGGCGGTCCTCGTTCGTCTGGGGGCGGGCTCGGCTCGCCGGGTGCCGGTCTTGATGTGCCCGATGCACGAGGTGGTGGGGCAGAGGCTGGGACTGGTTCTGTGGGTGGTGCGGGTGGCTCGCCGGGCGGCGGGTCCGCTGGGGCTGGTTCGCCGAGCAGCGGTATTGGTTCGGCTGGTACTGGGTCAGGTACGTCGGGTGGCGATCCTGGTTCGCCAGGCGCGGGGTCTGGTACACCAGGTGAATCTGGTGTGCCGGGCACCGGGCCGTCGCCGGGGACTCAGCCCAAGCGGTTCGGCACGCCACCGCGCGCGGGCAGTATCCACCGGCAAGAGGCCGGTGTTACCCAGCCGCGACCGCCGACGGTGGCCGAGGCACGGGCGCGCGATAAGGCACGCAAACGCGCGGAGGAGGAGCAGCGGGCCGCCGCGGCTGCCGCCGAGCACAAGAAGCGCACTCGCAAGCGCGTACTCATCGGCGGCGTCGCGATTGTCGGTGTCGCGGGTCTGGTCGGTGGTGGTTATCTCGCCTATCGGGCAGTCACCAAACCCGCTCAGGTGACCGCGTATTGCACCGTGATCGATCAGAACGGTCAAGAGGTCGTCGCACCCGACGATCAGTGCGAGACCGCCTCGACCGCCGTCGGGTCCGGCGCGACCGGTGCGTACACCGGCCTCAACGGGATCTTCATCTACAACGGGCACCAGTACCGCTACTACTACGGCGGCAACAACACCGTCGGCAAACCGCCGACCGGCGGAACCACGGTGCAGCCCAAGGGCGCTCAGATCTCGACCAAGAGCGGCAGCACCATTACCCGCGGCGGTCTCGGTACCAGCAGCAAGAGTGGCGGAGGTTCGTAATGCGACGCGTGCGCGGTACGCCGCGGTCCGGTTGGCAGCAGATCATCGAGGGCCAGGGGCTGGTCTACGGGTCGCCCGGCCGGGATGCGAGCGGTCTGCCCCGGCCGTATTGGGATGAATCGGTGCACTACGAGTTCGAGATGCCGGAAATCCTCGCGCTGGAAGCTGATGTCGAACTGCTGCATTCGATGTGTCTGAATGCCGTCGAACATGTCGTGCTCACCGAGCGGTACAAGGATTTCGGTCTGCCCGAATGGAGTTGGGGGCCGATCGCAGAATCCTGGAAGCGCAATGACCCGCATGTCTACGGGCGCTTCGATCTGCGCTATGACGCCCGCCGTCCGGCGAAACTGTTGGAGTACAATGCCGATACACCGACCTCACTATTGGAGGCGGCAATTGTGCAGTGGCACTGGCTCACCGCACTCTATCCGGACGGCGATCAGTGGAATTCCCTGCACGAGAAGCTGGTCGAGCGCTGGACCGAGTTGCGCGACATCCTGCCGTCGGCGCAATTGCATTTCACCTGGTCTGGTGCGGACGCCACCGGTGAGGACAATGTCACCACCGCGTACATGCAGGAGACCGCGGCCGAGGCCGGGTTCGACACCATCGCGCTGCCGATCGAGGAGGTCGGATTCGACAGCGAGCTGGAGCGTTTCGTCGATCTGGCCGAGGGGTCGATCGATGCGATCTTCAAGCTCTATCCGTGGGAGTGGGTGCTCGACGACGATTTCGGTAAGCGTGTGGTCGCGAGCCTGCCGCAGACCATGTGGGTCGAGCCGCTGTGGAAAACCCTGCTGAGCAATAAGGCGATCCTCGCGATCCTGTGGGAGATGTATCCCGGGCACCCGAATCTATTGCCCGCCTATCTCGATCAGCCCAATGAGCTCACCGAATACATTCGCAAGCCGAAGCTGGGGCGCGAGGGTGCGAACATGACCATTGTCGGCGCGGGTCTGGAGACGGCCACCGGTGGGGTCTACGGCGAAGAGGGATTCGTCTACCAATTGCTGGACCCGCTACCGGAATTCGACGATATGCGTCCGGTCCTCGGTGCCTGGATCGTCGGTGACAACGCGGCAGGGCTGGGGTTACGCGAAACCGCCGGATTGATCACCGATGACGGCTCGGCCTTTGTCCCGCACCGCATTACGCAGTAACCACGCGACCTCACCTCGGAAGGATCACGATGACCGCAGTTGCCCTCGAATCGGGTTACTGGAACTCGCTCGGCACCGGCGTCGGCGCCATCGTCCTCTACGCCATTGTCGGCTTGACTCTCATACTCGTCGGCTTCTACGCCATCGATCTGACCACACCCGGTAGGCTGCGGGCCCTGGTCGTCGCGGGTAAACCCAATGCCGTAATCGTCGCCGCCGCGGGCATGGTCAGCATGGCCTTGATCGTGGTGGTTGCGACCTACGCATCGGCGGGCAAGCTTTCAGAAGGGCTCATCGCGGCCAGCGTGTATGGGCTGGTCGGCATTGTCGCGCAGGTTATCTCGGTGCGGGTCATCGAGCGCGCGCTCGGCATCGATATCGGCGCCGCGCTGGCATCCGATGTCTACACCACCAAGGTGCTCGTGGTGGCCGCCGCGCATTTCGCGCTCGGTCTGGTTGTCGCCTTCGCCATTCTGTAGTTCCCCGAGCGGAAGGCCGGTGCGGCGGACCCACGTCCAAGGCGCGCGGTTGCGCCTCAGCCACAACCGGTCAGTCCAGCTCGTACCGCATGAACACGTCCGCGCGCTCATACGGCATCGGCCCGATTCGATCGTTCGGGACGTGCACGAAACCGATCGATTCGTACAGATGCACAGCGTCGGCCAGCTTAGTGCTGCTACCGAGGAACAACGCCGTGGCGCCCTGCCGTCGGGCGTAGTCGATGGCCTCCTCCAGGATGATGCGACCGAGGCCGCGGCCGCGGCGCCGCCGCGCCACAGCCATTTTCGACAGCTCGAACACGCCGTCACCCGCCAGCACCAGCGCCACACATCCGACGATGTCCTCGCCGTCGCGGGCGATGAGTACCTGTCCGCCCTTGGCGACGATCTCGCGCTCCGGGTTGTCCAGTTTGACGGAGTCGGCGGGTTCGAGGGAGAACAGCTCGACGATCCATTCCTCGTTGAGTTCCTTGAACGCCCGTGCATCGGCCGGGCTCGACATCGGCTCGACGACGATGATGTCGATCTGTTCGGTGGCAGCGGGTTCGGTCTGCTGTGTCACGTTGTCAGCATGCCGGGCCGTAAATCATCATGTCCAATACTTGATGGGTCCGATTGATATGTTGAACTTATGATTGAAGGGGTTGAACTGCGGCACCTGCGCTACTTCCTGGCAGTCGCCGAGGAACTGCATTTCGGCCGGGCTGCCGTACGGCTGCACATCGCTCAACCCGCGCTGACCCAGCAAATCCAGCGGCTGGAGACGCTGTTGGGGACCCGTGTGTTCGACCGCACCTCGCGCAGTGTCGCCCTGACCCCGGCGGGAGCGGTGCTGCATGAGCGGGCCGCGGCGATCCTCGGTCATGCGGCTCGCGACCTGGACGAGGTCGCGCGCATCGGCCAGGGTAGCCAGGGACGGCTTTACCTGGGCTTTGTCCCGTCGGTGCTGCCGCTGAAACTGCTTCGCAGTGTCCGGCAGTTCCGAGACTGCTACCCGCTGGTCCAGATCGACCTCATCGAGGGCTACACCACCCACATGATGGCGCAGCTCGGCCACGGCGCGCTCGATATGGCGATCGTGCGCGACCCCGACGAGCAGCCCGACACCGTCGTATTCCCGTTGGTCACCGAGCCGTTCATGGCAGTGCTGCCGGTCGATCACCCGCTGGCTGACTATGCCGCCCTCACCGGCCCCGACCTCGCCGAGGACCCGCTCGTGTTCTTCCCCCGGGTCGCGGGCTCCCATGCCCACGACAAGAACCTGCGGCCCCTGGTGGAAGCTGGTCATCGGCCCCGCATCGTGCAGGAGGGCAACAACTGGACCACCATCCTCTACTTGGTGGGTGAGGGGCTGGGCGTCACCATCGCACCGCGTAGCGCGACGTTCACTGCGCCGCGGACCGTCCGCATCGTGCCACTCACCGAAACTGCCGCCACGACAACGGTTTACGTGGCTCACCGGGGCGATGACGATCGCGCTCTCATCCGCAACTTCCTGGCGCTACTGCCGAACGGTGACGCTCGACCGAGCGGACCAGAGGCTCGAACGGCATGTGCGGCAGCAGATCTCACTGCGGTGGTCGAGTAGTCGGCGAAATCACCTGCGACTGTCCTGTTTGCCGCCGTCCTCTGGTCGGTGGATTGCCGCCAGAAATCAGGCGCTGTAGCCGCAACAAGCGGGAGGTCACTCGTCGGCTCGGTATCGCTGATTCACGCGGGGCGGTGGCGTCTGGCGGCAAAGCCGGTGCCAGATGCATGGGACTTCGCACCGCAGACAGCAATACGACTGTGGCACAGCCGTTTCGCCACCTCGTCGGTGTCGTTATCATTGTTCTGGCAGCCGTCGATTGCGAGTGGAGCTCAATCGCACATAGCGTTCATGTGTCCATGGGTCAGTTGTCGTAGGAGGCGACTCCTACGGGCCCGACCCCGAGACAGAGGTCGAGTCCTGGTGTGCGAGGGCTGATTCGAAGCGTGGTCCCGCTGCCGACAACGCGAACGTAGACGGTATTCAACCCCTTGCGAACCGGCGCGCCCACCGGTTCGCCGTGTTCGAACGAGACAGTAATGCGTCCATCCCGGTTGGCCAGATAGTTGAGCTGCACAGTCCATTCGTGTTCGAGCATCGGCCCGTCGAGCGGAACATCGGTCGGCTGCGGCCCCTGGATCCGGTAGCCGCAGCCGGGCTCCGGCCCCGGCAGAATACTGCGGTTCCACCACACCGCCGCCTCGACGATCTCGCCGCTATCAGTAATCATCCGCAGATGCGGCGTCGAGTCGGCAAAGGTACTGGGCTTCGCCAACGGCGCAAACACGCGACTCGTCAAATTCTGCGGATACGCCGTCGGATTCAACACATTCCACGGCACCTCCTGCTCAAGCAGCGGCCCTCCATCGAGCCTAGCCAACCCCGCCTTCACATTCGCCACATACGCCCTCGTCGGATCGACCCGCCAAGACTCCACAAAACCCGCAGTAGACCACAGACAACTCACCAGAAACGCCACTACCAACAAGGCCATAACCCGCCCATCCACCGCTCTCACCCTGCGCCCACCCACCCTGAAGACCCGCCCAGCCGCCCGACCTCCCAGCAACCCGGAACTCTGCCCCGCCAACACCCCCGCCCCATCTCGCGAATCGCGAGCCGCTCCATCCCCACTGCGTGGGACTGTCGCGTCATCTGCCGGACTGGACCGCCGCGCCGAAGTGCGTTCATGCGGGTTGGTCGCGTCGCATGGCGAGTCGGGGAGCACCGCAGCGGCGCGGTTGCGTGCACCCGCAAGCAACGCGCCAACGCGGCCGCGTGCCGCAGCCGCTCCACGCCGCGAATCGTGAGCCGCCGCAGCAACCCCACTGCCCGTTGCAGTCGCGTCGTCACTCGAATCCGGGAGCAGGTCCGGAACACGGCCGCGCGGTTGAGCACGCAGTATCAGCGCACCCGCTGCGGTCAACACCACTGCGATATCGGCGAAATAGCGCAGGGACTGCATCAGTTCGGCGGCGGTGTTCGGTCCGCTGCGGGCCAACGCGACCGGCAGTTGGGCGACGAGCACGTACGCCGCCGCTGCCACCCACACCGGCCACACGCGGAGCCGAGCACGCAGGGACAACAGCACCAATGCGCACAGTGCGACCCACGCCGACACCACCGTCCAACTCGGCGGATCCGCCCACGGTGTCGACGGCAACCAACGCTCCCAACTCCACGGTCCGCCGAACAATGTCGGCACAATCCCCAATGATGTTGCGCCGGGCAATAAGTCACGCAATTCCGCCGGAGTGGTATGCACCGCCGAAACATCCACCACCGCAAGATATCCGGCCAGCCAGCAGGCGATCACCACGCCGGAACCGACCCACAGCGCCGCCCCACGCCGCGCCACAACCCGCAGCGCGGATCCGAGACCGTCGACGTGCCGAGCGAGTACAGCGACGGCGAATGCGGCGAACGGCACGATCACCGACTTCTCGAAGAAGAGCAGCGCCACCGCCAGCACCACGACCCCCGATATCGCGTACCGCCGCCGCTCCGTCTCGACCAGCCGCACGGCATCACCGATCACCCACGCGAGCGCGAATTGCAGTGGCAGTGCATTGAGCGCGGCGGCCCACCACGCGAACGCTGGAAGCGTCAGCGGACAGAACAGATAGAACCCGAGCGGCACCAGAATCGCCCACCGCATCCCCATCAGCACGACCAGCATCCGTACCACCGCCACCGACGCCGCGAGCTGCAATACCACCAGTGACACCACCGGCCCAGCCCATGTCAACGGCGCAACCGCGGTCACCACCCAAGCCGTAGCGAACGCCAACGGCATGAAATGCCCATCATGGTCGTACAACAGCAAATCAGCGGACCACAGCGAATAACTACCGGCCCGCCCCACCAAAATCAGATCGTCCCAATAGAAAAAACCGCTCCACGCCACCCACCACCGGATCACCAACTGCACCAGCACGAGCCCCAACGCCACGCCGAGCACACCCCGTGCCACCCCGAGCGCCCGCCAACACCGCGCAGGCACAGGCGCGACATCGACGCACTCCAACACCGCGACGCTGTCCATGTCACCCCACCGTAGTGTCACGCCCGAGCCGGTCGACAACTTCGCGCCCACGCGCGGCGTGCCTTCTTGCCGGCGGGGAGTACCTGGCGGCAAGCCTGCGCGATCTTGCTTCGGGCGGGATGTCGACGTGCGTGGGCACGGTGGCGGCGCGCTGGCTCGGTGATTCGGCTGTGCGTCTGTGCTCGGTCTCGAGCAGCTCGATCAGGCCGGAAACGGGAGGCCCGCTCCGCCGTGCGCAATTGCGCCACGGCGGACCCGACCGGCACGATGTGTCAGTTGGTGTGACGACCGAACCGGCCCGATTCGAAACCGGCCAGCATGCGGAAGGCGAGCACTGCACCCCACGGACCGATGACCCAGATCGGCCACGGGTAGGTGAGTTCCCCGACGCTCATCGAGATCGCCGCCCAGATGGCGAGCACCAGCACGCTCACGCCGAGCCACGAAGTACCTTCGATCTGCTGCCAGATCGGGAAGCGGCTCATCGAATTCTTCTGTACGGCCGACTCTTTCGGCAGCTTCGGCAGATCCGACAGCACCAGTTGCAGATCGTCGCGAACGCCGGTCTCGTAGACGCGCGCGACGCGCTGATCGTATTCGGCGAGATCGATCCGACCGTCGGCCATATGCCGTCCGAGCAGGCGCACAACCTTCTCGCGCTCCGCATCGGAAGCCCGAGTACCAGGCGAGATTTCCATGTCCAGTTCCTAACGACTAGATCCATATTCCACATTGGAATATGAAACAGCATGAACCCTCCAATGTGGAATGTCAACCTCTGGTGTGGCGGTGTACCGGGACGCGGTCGAGTCGGCCTCGGCGCCGATGAGTCCAAGATTCCGGGTGTAACCGAAGCCTTGCTGAACTCTGCTGTTCGTTCGGCCTATGACCTGCGATGACGCCGGACCGGTTGCTCGTTCAGTCCCCATGGTTCGCGCTGCGATGGCCGAGACGGTTCGCTGGGGTGTGCGCCGGACAGCCCTTGGCGGTGTGCGCTCGGAGGTTCGTGGCCGTATGGGTCCGACCAGGTGTGGTGTGCGCCGGAATTCTGGTCGAAAGGGCGGCGGGAGGGGCCGTGGTGGCGTGAGTCGGGTTGCTCGTCCCACGAGTCGTCGAGCGATTCGTTCCTACGGGAGCGAGGTCTCTCGCCTGTTCTATCCGCACGCCACTCCGACCGCTCGCTCGCTCTTCGGCGCGTGTTCGACGGCTGGTCGCGTCGAGTCGGCGGTTCGTCGAAGCGGTTGTCGGAGTTACGGTGATTTTGGGAGCGCGGGGCGTCGGCCCGGTGGCGGGTGGGAGCTGGAGTGTCTTGGTCGGGTGGTTGGCGGCGGCTTCGGCTGGGGCGAGGCGGGTCCACGTGGTCGCGTACATTGCGGCGCTTGCTCGATAGCTTATGTGCCCCAATGGATTCGCGGGACTGATCGCGGCGGGGAGCTTCAGGGTCCAGCACCGGCAGTTCGCGGGTGATGCGGTGGGAGGTGTCGCCGCGTTCGCGGAAGGCAGCGGGGATGCCCTGGTTGTGCAGCCAAGCGCCGGGGTCGTGGCGGTCCAGGTCGGGGACGGTGTGTTCGAGGAGGTCCATCAGGTCGCCCCGGCCACCGCCGAGAGCGGCGCGGATGGCGGAGAAGGTGGTGGTCCGGAAGGCCCAATCCCATTCGTAGGCCGGAGCAGCGCCGCTGGTGTCGTGGCCGTGGAAGACGAGATCGCCGGAGCGGGTGATGCGGGCCCGGACCGTTATGCCGTCGGATTCGATGCGGAAACCGCGGATGTCGGTGCGGGCACGGGTGGTGGCGTGGTCGGCGGCCCGCACCTCGAACCAGGCGGCTATCAGGCCGATGAGCGCGAATCCGGCGGCGACGCCGACCTGCACCCAGACATCGGACAAATCGCTTTTCCGGCTGACCTCGCACGCATGCAGAAACACCAGGCTCCCCACGACCAGTGTCGTGATGCGGGTCAGCCGCAGCGTCGTCGCATGACGGACTAGACCGAGCACGGTGCTGGTCTTGGCCGATGACATGCTCTGCACTCCCCCCGAACTGCCGGTCCGCTGGCGAATCAGACTGGATCGTATGCGCCCCGGCAGTCCGGCGATACCGCAAGCGCATACCGGTCGGTTCGGCGGAGTTGGAGTTACTGCGAAGTCAGGGGACACACCATCCGGTGTGCTGACAGGCTGCGCACTTGGTTGCGCTCGCCTCCGCCGGACCCGAGGAGACCATGCGCGAGGTCGCCGAAATGCGGGATGGTGGGCGCCGAATCGATAACCTACCGAAGTGGCCGAGCGGTGTCCGCCCGCTTACCGGGTAACCGATGCTCGACGGATACCATGACTGGTCGCCCTCCTATGGGACGACGAAGTGTCCGACCGCGGGCAGGGAAGGGGCGTCGAATTTGCACCTGAAGAGTCTGACGTTGAAGGGTTTCAAGTCCTTCGCGTCCGCGACGACCTTGCGGTTCGAGCCGGGCATCACCTGTGTGGTCGGCCCGAACGGCTCGGGCAAATCCAATGTCGTCGACGCGCTCACCTGGGTGATGGGCGAGCAGGGTGCGAAGGCGCTGCGCGGCGGCAAGATGCAGGACGTCATCTTCGCCGGTACCTCCGGACGCGCGCCGCTCGGTCGCGCCGAGGTGACGCTGACCATCGACAACTCCGACGGTGCGCTGCCGATCGACTACGCCGAGGTCTCCATTACCCGGCGCATGTTCCGCGACGGCGCGGGTGAATACGAGATCAATGGCAGCTCCTGCCGCCTGATGGATGTGCAGGAACTGCTCAGCGATTCCGGCATCGGCCGGGAAATGCACGTCATCGTCGGACAGGGCCAACTCTCGGCCATCCTGGAATCGCGCCCCGAGGACCGCCGTGCCTTCGTCGAAGAGGCCGCCGGTGTGCTCAAGCACCGCAAGCGCAAGGAAAAGGCGGTCCGCAAACTGGAGGCGATGCAGGCCAACCTGGCCCGCCTCACCGATCTCACCACCGAGCTGCGCCGCCAACTCAAACCGCTCGGGAGACAGGCCGAGGTGGCCCGCCGCGCCCAGACCGTACAGGCCGATCTGCGCGACGCGCGTCTGCGCCTGGCCGCCGACGACCTGGTCACCCGGCGCAACGAGCTGGAGAGTCAGCAGAGCAAAGAGGCGTACGCGCGCGAACAGCAGATCACGGTGCAGACCGAACTCGATGCCGCGAATGCCGCACTGGTGCAGCAGGAATTCCAGCTGTCCCGGCTGAACCCGAGCGCCGAGGCCGCCGCACAGATCTGGTTCCAGCTGTCCGCGCTGGCCGAGCGGGTCAATGCGACCATCCGAATCGCGGGCGACCGCGCCCGCAACCTGCATACCGAACTGCCCGTCGGCAGCGGTCGTGATCCGGAGCAGCTCGAGGCAGAGGCCGAACGGGTGGAAGCCGAGGAGGCCGAACTGCGCGAAGCGGTCGAAATCGCGGCCGAGACCCTGGAGGCCGCGCGCGAGGCACTCGCCGAACGGGAGCAGGCCGCGAAGGCCGCCGAACAGGCGCATCTGGCCGCGGTGCGCGCCATCGCCGACCGGCGTGAGGGGTTGGCCCGGTTGTCCGGTCAGGTCGAAACCCTGCGCACCCGATCCCAGTCGGTGGATGCGGAGGTCACCCGGCTCACCGTCGCCATCGGTGAGGCCCGCCAGCGCGGCGAGGCGGCCCAGGCCGAATTCGAGGCGGGCCAAGCCGAACTCGGTGAACTCGAGGCCGGTGAGGCTGGTCTGGACGCCCAGCACGAGCACGCGGTGCAGGCCCTCGAACTGGCCGATCAGCGCGTGACCGAACTGCGCGAACAGGATCGCGACGCGAGCAAGCGGGTCGCGTCGCTGAGCGCCCGCATCGAAGCATTGGGGATGGGCTTGGCGCGCAAGGACGGCGCCGCCTGGTTGGTCGAGAATCGCGCGCAGGGCCTGCTCGGTCCGCTTTCCGGGCTGATCCGGGTGCACGGTGGTTTCGAGGCCGCTGTCGCCGCGACCCTCGGCCCGCTCGCCGACGCCGTTGCCGCCGACACCGGAGATTCCGCGCATACCGCGGTGCGGGCGTTGAAGGAGGCCGATGGTGGTCGGGCCGCGCTCGTCTTCGATGCCGCGGCCGCGTCGATCACGCCCAACGGTGTATTGCCCGGCGGGGCGCGCTGGCTGGCCGCTGTGGTCGACGGACCGGACAACGTTCGCGCCGCCATTGCGGCGCTGACCGCCGGTGTCGCCGTGGTCGACGATCTCGCCGCCGCAGCCGAACTGGTCCGGGCCCGGCCGGAACTGCGCGTGGTCACCCGCGACGGCGATCTCACCGGAACCGGTTGGGTGCTCGGCGGATCCGATCGCGCACCGAGTCAGCTGGAGATCCAGGCCGATATCGATGCCGCCAAGGCCGATTTGGTCGCAGCGCAACGCCGCGCCGAAGAACTGGAGGCGGCCCTGTCCGGTGCGTTGGCCGAACAAGCCGATCGCAAGGATGCGGTCGATCACGCACTGCTCGCACTGCACGAATCCGATCAGGCCCTGGTCGTGATCTACGACCGCCTCGGCAGGCTCGGCGAGATGGCCCGCACGGCCCAAACGGATATCGACCGGCTCACCGCCCAGCGCGCGGAAACCGAGTCCGGTCGGGAAGAGACACTGGCGGCGCTGGCCGATCTCGAACAACGGCTGCGCCGCATCGAACTCGAATCCGAGGTCGACGACGGCATGGGCGCGGCTGGCACCGAATCCGCCGGCCGCGAGCGCGAGGAGGCCGCCGCCGCACTGGCCGAGGCACGGTCCATGGAGGTGGAGGCCCGCTTGACTGTGCGCACCTCCGAGGAACGCGCGGAATCGGTTCGCGGCAAAGCGGATTCGTTGCGCCGGGCCGCGCGCGCCGAACGCGAGACCAGGGCGCGCGCCGAACGCGCACAGGCCGCGCGCAGACAGGCCGCCGAAGTCGCCGCCGCCGTTGCCGAATCCGGTGCCAAGGTCGCCGCCGAACTGGAATCCGTTGTGGCGCAGGCGGGTGCGCGCCGCGACGAACTGGTACGCCGCCGCACCGAATGCGCTGCCCAGGTCGAACAGGTCAAGGAGCGGGTCCGCGCGCTGACCACCCAGCTGGCCCAACTCACCGACGCCGTGCACCGCGACGAGGTCGCCAAAGCCCAAGCGGCACTGCGCATCGAGCAGATCGAGGCGACCATCGCCGAACAGTTCGGCATCGCGCTGGCCGATCTGATCGCCGAATACGGTCCGGATGTGCCGATGCCGCCATCGGATCTGGAGTGGCAGGAGTACGAGCAAGCCAAGGAGCGCGGCGAACAGGTCAGCGCGCCCGCCCCGATGCCGTACGACCGCAAGACTCAAGAGCGCCGCGCCAAACGCGCCGAGAAGGACCTCGCCACCCTCGGCAAGGTGAATCCCCTTGCGCTGGAAGAGTTCGCGGCGCTCGAGGAGCGCTACAACTTCCTCGCCACTCAGCTCGAGGACGTGAAGAGCGCACGCAAGGATCTGCTGGATGTGGTGGCCGAAGTGGACGCGCGCATCCTGCAGGTGTTCACCGATGCCTACGAGGATGTCGAGCGTGAATTCGTCGGCGTCTTCGCGAAACTGTTTCCGGGCGGCGAGGGCAGGCTGGTGCTGACCGACCCGTCGGACATGCTGACCACCGGTATCGAAGTGGAGGCGCGCCCGCCCGGCAAGAAGGTCAAGCGACTATCGCTGCTGTCCGGCGGCGAGAAGTCGCTGACCGCGGTTGCCCTGCTGGTGGCCATCTTCCGCGCCCGCCCCTCGCCGTTCTACGTGATGGACGAGGTCGAGGCCGCGCTGGACGACACCAATCTGCGCCGTCTCATCGGCCTGTTCGAACAGCTGCGCGAGAAGAGTCAGCTGATCGTCATCACCCACCAGAAGCCGACCATGGAGATTGCCGACGCCCTCTACGGTGTCAGCATGCGCGGCGACGGCATTACCCAGGTGATCAGTCAACGACTGCGCGGGGAGACCCTCACCCCGGTCGGCGCGGCCAGCTGAAGGTAAGGCCGCGATCCAGAGGCCCGCACAGGCAACACGTCTGGTGATCTTTCGGCAACAAGGTACTCGCCAGCCTCAACGACACTCGCCGCACCCGTATCACCCACTACGACGGAAACGACCGCAGCATCGGCGGATTCGGGGCAATGGCCCGAATCCGCCGCAGGCTCTGCTTCGCGGTCCACGCCGGAACCGTCCATGGTCGCCGCGCGGGTCGATGCCCGCCGCAATCGCGCGCTGGTGCTGGCCGCCGCGCAACGCGCCTTCGCCGAACACGGCACCTCGGTCTCATTGGCCGAGGTCGCGCGCAGGGCCGGGGTGGGCGCAGGCACCGTCTATCGACACTTCCCCACGAAAACCGATCTGCTGGAAGCGGTTATGCAACAGCGCATCGACCGGCTGGCGACACTCGCCGTCGAATCTCTCGACGCGCCGGATCCCGGTGCCGCATTCTTCGCGGTCTGTACCGAGGTGGTCAGCTCCGCCCCGCGCAGCCAGACACTCTGCGATGTCATCCAATCCGATGACGGCTGGCCGAAGGCGCGCGGACCGCTGTTGCGGGCTGTCGCGATCATGCTCGACGCCATGCGCGCGAACCCCGCAATCCGGCCCGTAACGAAACCCGATATCGGGGCCGAAACTAGTAACGAAACTGACCATCGTGACGAAACGTCGCATTGTCCGATCTGCGGCACCGAGATCTGCCCCACCGGCACCGGCCGCCCAGCCCGCTACTGTTCCGCGGCCTGCCGCCAGAAGGCGCATCGCCAACGATCGGCCCGCGCCGCACTGGCCGATGCGCTGCGATGACGCCGAGACGGCAGAATGTTCCGGATTCCGCCTGGCGACCGTCTGCCCGGGATGGAACCGGTCTGGACAGACGGTCGGCACGGAGGCACGGAGTCAGAGCAGGTCGCTCACGTCGTCCGGTACGTCGACGGCGTATTTGCGCAAAATATCCATCGAGATCACTTCCAGGGCGTTTTCATGGGTGGCCGCCAGCACCACGGGCGCGGCGACACCGTCCTCGTGGGCGTGTAACCAGCGCACGGCCACCACGCACCACCGGTCCCCCGGCTGCAGGCCCGGGAAGCTGTTCTCCGGCCGCGGCGTACTCAGATCGTTGCCGATGGACGCCTGGTGTTCCAGAAATTCAGCCGTGACGACGGTGCACACGGTATGGCTGCCCAGATCCTCCGGCCCGGTGCTGCAGCAGCCGTCCCGGTAGAAGCCGGTGAGAGGATCGGTGCCGCACTCTTCCAGCGGCCCCCCAAGCACGTTTCGATCGGTCACGTCGCCGATATTATTGTCTCATCGCGAGAAGTTCCGCAGGACAAGAAATCTCGGGGGCTGTGTGTCGGGTCCGGGACGCTGTGGTAATGCGCAGGACCTGGTTCTGCAAGGATGGTCGGCGTGAGTTCCGAAGCCTGGATCCTGATCGCCGTTGTCGCCGCCCTGTTGGTGGTGGCGTTTGTCGCTGGATTCGTCCTGTACAAGCGCCGTCGCGTCACGCTGACGCCACCCACCGCCGACAAAGAACTGACCGACCGGTCGGGTGGTTACGCGGCCTCGGGTGGCTTCAACTTCAGTCAGGGCGGCACGGCCACCGCGACACGCCCGGAGCCCGCGCCGATCGAGCGAACCGATACCGAGGGGCAGCCCCACATCGGTGATGACGCGGCGATTCCGCGTGACGCGCCGAAGCGTGGCATCACCAATGTGCCGCTACCCGAGGGCGATGTCGAAATCACGGAGCCCCCTTCGGTCGAAACCGATGGCGCCGCCACCACGGCCGAATCGACAACGGCCACGGTCGATTCGGATACCGAGGTCGAATCGGATGCGGCGCCGGCCCCGCCCACGAGCGCCGATGCTGCCGCGTCCTCGGACACCACCGCGGCTGCGGACCTCACCACCGCCGCGGACCCCGGAACCGCCGCGCCGACCGACACCGGCGCGCCAACGGACATCGCCCCGCCCGCAGCCACCACCGCACCAGCGGCAACCCCGGAACAAGCCTCCGTGGAAGCCGTCCCCGAACCCACCGCCGCCGACGCGGCCACCGCCCCTGCCCTGGACTACATCGAGCCCACCGCGGGCCGCTTGGTCCGGCTGCGCGGCCGTCTGTCCCGTTCCCAGAACGCCGTCGGCAAGAGCCTGCTCGGCCTGCTCGGCGGCGGCGACCTGGACGACGACTCCTGGGAAGAGGTCGAAGACACCCTGGTCTTGGCCGATCTCGGCACCGCGAGCACCGCCGCGGTGGTGGATCGGCTGCGCGAGGAAATGGCCACACGCAGCGTCCGCAATACCGAACAGGCGCGCGCCGTGCTGCGCGAGGTACTGATCGAGGCACTGCGCCCCGAACTCGACCGCTCGGTGCGCGCGCTCCCGCACGACGACCATCCGTCGATCCTGCTGGTCGTCGGCGTCAACGGCACCGGAAAGACCACCACGACCGGCAAACTCGCCCGCGTACTCGTCGCCGACGGACGCCGGGTCCTACTCGGCGCCGCCGATACCTTCCGCGCCGCCGCCGCCGATCAGCTGCAGACCTGGGGTGAACGGGTGGGCGCGGATACGGTTCGTGGCCGGGAGGGCGCGGATCCGGCGGCCGTCGCCTTCGACGCGGTCAGCGCGGGGATCGAGGGCGGCGTCGATGTCGTCATGATCGATACCGCGGGCCGACTGCACACCAAGACCGGTCTGATGGACGAACTCGGCAAGGTCAAGCGCGTGGTGGAGAAGAAGGCCGCGGTCGACGAGGTCCTGTTGGTCCTGGACGCCACCGTCGGACAGAACGGTCTCATGCAGGCCCGCGTCTTCGCGGAGGTCGTCGATATCACCGGCGTCGTGCTCACCAAACTGGACGGAACGGCCAAGGGGGGCATCGTCTTCCAGGTGCAGCACGAACTCGGTGTTCCGGTGAAGCTGGTCGGCCTCGGCGAGGGCGCCGACGACCTGGCTCCCTTCGAACCCGCGGCCTTCGTGGACGCCCTCTTGGGCTGACCAACTGGCGGCGACAGGCAGCGCGGACACAACCACGCCGCGCGGAGCGCGGCCATCGAACACCGCCAGGAAACGCGGTAGCAACACAACTGCCCCACGCGTCACTTAGGCGAAACACAGCATCATCACGGATGAAACACCGAATAAGGACCCTTCTGTGCAGGTCCAATTGCCGGAGTCGGCTGGGCCCGAGATGAGGAGGACATTGAGGTGGCTTTTCCCCTTACCGGCGCACCGAACACCGGTGACACCGCCTGGATGCTGGCCAGTTCAGCGCTCGTGTTGTTGATGACGCCCGGCCTGGCGTTTTTCTATGGCGGCATGGTCCGCTCCAAGAATGTGCTCAACATGATCATGATGAGCATCAGCGCCATGGGGCTGGTCGGCGTGCTGTGGTCGCTATACGGATACTCGACCGCGTTCGGCAACAACAAGTTCGGCGTGATCGGCGATCCGGCGCAGTTCTTCGGTCTCAAGGGTCTGATCGGCGGCAATTCGGTTGCCGAGGTCAAGGACGCCGCGGGCACCGTCACCACCGAGGCCGTGAACATTCCGCTCGCGGGCACCATTCCCGCGACCGTATACGTCGCGTTCCAGCTGATGTTCGCGATCATCACGGTTGCCCTCATCTCGGGTGCGGTCGCTGACCGCCTGAAGTTCGGCTCCTGGCTGCTGTTCACCGGTATCTGGGCGACAGTCGTCTACTTCCCGGTCGCGCACTGGGTCTTCGACTTCGACGTCAAGGATGCCGACGGCAATATCGTGCACGAGGGCGGTTGGATCGCCAACAAGCTGCTCGCGGTCGACTTCGCCGGTGGTACCGCGGTCCATATCAATGCCGGTGCGGCGGGCCTGGCCCTGGTACTCGTCCTCGGTAAGCGCAAGGGCTGGCCGAGCACCCCGTTTCGTCCGCACAACCTGCCATTCGTCATGCTGGGCGCCGGTCTGCTGTGGTTCGGCTGGTTCGGGTTCAACGCCGGTTCGGCGGTCACCTCGGGTGGTCTGGCCGGTTCGACCTTCATTACCACCACCCTCGCGACCTGCGCCGCGATGCTGGCCTGGCTGCTGGTGGAGAAGTTCCGCGACGGCAAGCCCACCTCGCTGGGTGCGGCATCGGGTGTGGTGGCCGGTCTGGTCGCGATCACTCCGTCCTGTTCCTCGGTCAACGTGGTCGGAGCCCTGACGATCGGCTTCGTGGCCGGTGCGGTCTGTGCGCTGGCGGTCGGCCTGAAGTTCAGGTTCGGCTTCGACGATTCACTCGATGTGGTCGGCGTACACCTCGTCGGCGGCATTATCGGCACTCTGATGGTCGGCCTGGTCGCGGCTCCGGAGGCGGGCGCGGGCAAGACCGGCCTGTTGTACGGCGGCGGTTTCGACCAGCTGTGGCGGCAGGCCGTCGGTGCCGGTGCGGTACTTGCGTTTTCCTTCATCGCGACCCTGATCGTTGCCTATATCGTGAAGTTCACCATTGGGCTGCGCGCCAGCGGGGAAGCCGAGTCGGTGGGCATGGACGAATCCGAGCACGCTGAAACGGCATACGATTTCGCTGCTGTGGGTGGCACGGCACGTACCGCCGTCAAGGAGGCATGACGACATGAAACTGATCACCGCAATCGTCAAACCGTTCACTCTGGAGGACGTCAAGTCCGGGCTGGAGCAGGCGGGTGTGCTGGGCATGACGGTCAGCGAGGTACAGGGCTATGGCCGCCAGAAGGGCCACACCGAGGTGTACCGCGGCGCGGAGTACTCGGTGGATTTCGTGCCGAAGGTTCGGGTCGAGGTGGTCGTGGACGATGCATCGGTCGACAAGGTCGTCGAGGTGATCGTCGAGGCCTCCCGCACCGGCAAGATCGGTGACGGCAAGGTCTGGGTGACCCCGGTGGAGTCGATCATCCGAGTGCGGACGGGCGAACGCGGTACCGACGCGCTGTAACCGCGACGCGTGCGACGGACCCGGAGGCGGTAGCGCAGCGTGGCCACGTAGGGCCCGGGAGCGTCGCGATCCAACTCGAGCAAATCGATATCGAGCGGCGGCCCCGCTCCCACCGGATAGCCCGGTCGGGGCGGGGCCGTACGCATGTGGATGGACGGTGATTTGTGGGTAGTCACGAGCAAGACGGCAGACGGGTAGCCGACGATGTCGGCACGAACGTCTCTCATGACGCGACCGACTTGGTTCGGGCACGCAATCAATTGCTCGAGGGCGGACTGCCCCGTAATCCGCGGCTGGACGCGGAATCTCTGCGTTCGGCGCTGGTCGATCTGTTCGACCTGTGGCTGACGACCAAGGGCACCGAACTCGGCATCGACCGCGACAGCGGTCTCGCGGTGGTCGCCGTCGGTGGTCTGGGTCGCAAGGAGATGCTGCCGTATTCCGATCTGGATCTGGTGTTGCTGCACGGTGACGTCGATCCGGCGCGGGTGGCCGAGGTGGCCGATCAGCTCTGGTATCCGCTGTGGGACGCGCATATCAAGCTCGACCACAGCGTACGCACCGTGTCGCAGGCATTGCGGGTGGCCTCCGACGATCTCGTCGCGGCCCTTGGCATGCTCGAGGCCAGGCACATCGTCGGCGATATGGAGCTGAGCAATCTGCTGATCGACGGAGTGCGCAGGGAATGGCGGACCGGAATCCGGTCGCGCTTCGACGAATTGCTCGAACAGGCCGAGACCAGATGGCAGCGCAGCGGTGCGATCGCCCATCGCGCAGAACCCGATCTGAAGAACGGGCGCGGCGGATTGCGCGATATTCAATTGCTCGACGCGCTGGCCATCGCCCAGCTGACCGATGCGATGCCGGGGCTCGGGCCGGACGTGCCGGGCGGCGGTCTGAAGCATGCGCGGCGCCGTTTGCTGGATGTTCGCACGGAGCTGCATCGGGTGGCGGGCCGGGCGCGCGATCAGCTGCGCGCCCAGGATGCCGACGAGATCGGCGCGGCCTTGCGCATCGGTGACCGTTTCGATCTCGCTCGCACACTGAGCGATTCGGCGCGGACGGTGAGTTATTCCGTCGATGTCGGCCTGCGCACCGCGGCCAATGCGCTACCGCGTCGTGGCCTCGCTCGGCTGCGACGCATGCCGGTTCGTCGACCACTCGATGAGGGGGTGGTCGAACACGCGGGGGAGGTGGTGTTGGCGCGGGATGCGCGGCCGCAGCGCGATCCCGGACTGATCCTGCGGGTGGCCGCGGCATCGGCGCAGACGGGGCTGCCGATGTCCGCGACCACGCTCAATCGACTCTCCGAGGATGCGCCGGAGCTGCGTGAACCCTGGCCGAAAGATGCGCTCAACGACCTGTTGATCCTGCTCGGAGCCGGTCGCGGTGTCATCGATGCGGTCGAGGCGCTGGACCGAACGGGCTTGTGGGGCAGGCTCCTCCCCGAATGGGGTGCGGTGCGCGACCTGCCGCCGCGCGATGCGCTGCACACCTGGACCGTGGACCGGCACCTGATGGAGACAGTCGCCTACGCCAGCGTGTCGAGCACCCACGTGGCGCGTCCCGACCTGTTGATGTTCGGTGCGCTGCTGCACGATATCGGCAAGGGCCGGGCCGGTGACCACAGCATTGTCGGCGCCGAACTGGCCACCCACATCGGGCGACGGCTCGGCCTGTGGCCATCGGACGTGCGAACGCTCAGCGCCATCGTGCGCCACCATTTGTTGTTGCCCGACACCGCGACTCGGCGCGATCTGGCCGATCCCGACACCGTGCAATTCGTCGTCGATGCCCTCGGCGGCGACGTGCAACTGCTCGAACTGTTGCACACCTTGGCCGAGGCCGATGCGCTGGCCACCGGACCCGGTGTGTGGGGCGATTGGAAGGCCTCGCTGATCGGAGAACTCGTGCACCGCTGCCGCCTGGTCATGGCGGGGGGCGAGCTGCCGCAGCCGGAATCGATCGCACCCGAGCTGCTGGCCAAGGCCGCGGCGGGCGGTGTGCACGTCGATCTGCGGCCCGGCGAGGGCAAGTACACCTACACGGTCACCGTGATCGCGCCGGATACGCCGGGTCTGCTCTCGGATGCCGCTGGGGTGCTGGCCGTGCATTCGCTGCGCGTGCTCTCGGCGACTGTCGGCGGCGAAGGTACCTCCGCCATCAATAGCTTCGTGGTCTCCCCGAAGTTCGGCGATCCGCCGGACGGTGGACTGTTACGACAGGAGCTGATCCGGGCGACCGCGGGCGATCTGGATCTGTCGGCGCTGCTGGCGAAGCGGGAGCGCGAGTCCACCGGGGCTCGCCCGAGCCCGTATGCGCAGGCACAGCCCCGGGTGATCTGGTCGGCGACCACGACCCCCGGCCAGGTGGTCCTCGAATTGCGCGCCGAGGACCGGATCGGCCTGCTCAGTCGGTTGGCCGCGGCATTTGCCCAATGCGGCGCCGATGTGCGCTGGGCGAAGGTGGTGACCATGGGTTCCGTGGTGGTCGACGCCTTCGGTCTCGACCTCGGCGTCGACATTCCGGAGCGTCGCGAAACCATCGAAAAGGCGGTTATGGGCGTGGTTCCGCGCCCTGCCCCGAAGTCACCGGAGGGAGTCGGACCACCCGGTACCAACTCGGGCTCCTGACCGGGCAGATTGACATTTGCACATGATTTGCTGAAAGCATATGCAGCAGGCTCGCCGCACCCTACTATCAGAGCGTCTGGCTATCGCGAGCATGAGGGGAGCAGGTCGGTGGCAATTGAAGTCGTTTCGGCGTCGATGATGACGAGTGACGAGACCACGCATATGGCGCGTTGCGTCGGCGGTGATCGGTGGGTGGTCTCCTGGCTGCCCGGCCGGACCCTGTCCGGACAGCAGGCTGTGACCGCTATGACAATTGCCACCACTGTTGCTACCCACGATGTGCCGACCGATGCCGACTGGGCCATGCTCGACGACTTGGCCCTCGAGGTTGGTCTCACCGGTCGGGAGGCGGTTTTCATGGTTGCGCAGGAGAACCACGACTACCGCAGAACCGCCAAACCGCGCCGCCGCGCGCTGGAATAACGCCGCGAAGCGAGCACCCCTTGTGCGAACGCTGTTTGCAATTATGGCGCTCGCGGGTCCCTCTGTGGTTACGCTGCGCTTCCTCCTCTGGGCCCGTCGCTCGCGCTGGGGCGAGTCCCATTACCCTGGGATACCAAGTGACGTCCCACGAGATCAGGAGCGCGATCGGTGTTCGAATCCCTGTCCGACCGGCTTACCGGTGCCCTCAAGGATCTTCGCGGTAAGGGGCGTCTGTCACCGGCCGACATCGACGCGACCTGTCGCGAGATTCGCTTGGCCCTGCTCGAGGCCGACGTCGCGCTGCCCGTGGTGCGCGGTTTCATCGCCAAGATCAAGGAGCGGGCCAAGGGGGCGGAGGTCTCCGCGGCCCTCAATCCGGCCCAGCAGGTCGTCAAGATCGTCAACGAGGAGCTCATCGGGATCCTCGGCGGAGAAACCCGCAGGCTGACCCTCGCCAAGAACCCGCCGACGGTGATCATGCTCGCCGGTCTGCAGGGTTCCGGTAAGACGACCCTGGCTGGCAAGCTCGCG
The DNA here is from genome assembly GCF_040680755.1 of Nocardia sp. NPDC051990. Taxonomy (NCBI): domain Bacteria; kingdom Bacillati; phylum Actinomycetota; class Actinomycetes; order Mycobacteriales; family Nocardiaceae; genus Nocardia; species Nocardia sp. NPDC051990. Next base: position 205,074 of record NZ_JBFAXH010000005.1, read on the forward strand.
AAATGGCTGAAGGGACAGGGGCATCAACCCCTTCTGGTGGCCTGCGACCTGCAGCGTCCCGGCGCGGTGACCCAGCTGCAGGTGGTCGGTGAGCGCGCTGGTGCGCCCGTCTTCGCGCCGCATCCGGGTACCTCCATCGGCGGTGGTGAGAATCCGCTCGGCATTTCGGCGGCCGATCCGGTCGCGGTGGCCTACGCCGGTGTCGAGGAGGCGCGCAGCAAGCAGTACGACGTGGTCATTGTCGACACCGCCGGTCGTCTCGGTATCGACGCCGAGTTGATGGCGCAGGCCGCAGGCATCCGCGATGCGGTCAAGCCCGACGAGACGCTATTTGTGCTCGACGCGATGATCGGTCAGGACGCCGTCAATACCGCGGAGGCCTTCCGCGACGGCGTCGGCTTCACCGGCGTCGTGCTCACCAAGCTCGACGGTGATGCCCGCGGTGGTGCCGCGCTGTCGGTCCGTAATGTGACCGGTGCGCCGATCATGTTCGCCTCCACCGGTGAGAAGCTCGAGGACTTCGATGTCTTCCATCCGGACCGGATGGCCTCGCGCATCCTCGGCATGGGTGACGTGCTGAGCCTGATCGAGCAGGCCGAGCAGGTCTACGACCAGCAGCAGGCCGAGGAAGCCGCTCGCAAGATCGGCAGCGGCGAGATGACGCTCGAGGACTTCCTCGATCAGATGCTCGCCATCCGCAAGATGGGCCCTATCGGCAACCTGCTCGGCATGCTCCCTGGTGCGGGGCAGATGAAAGACGTGCTGGCCCAGGTCGACGATAAGCAGCTCGACCGGGTGCAGGCGATCATCCGCGGTATGACCCCGGCCGAACGTGCGAACCCGAAGATCATCAACGCATCTCGCCGCCTGCGCATCGCCAATGGCTCCGGCGTGCAGGTCTCCGAGGTCAACCAGCTCGTCGACCGTTTCTTCGACGCCAAGAAGATGATGGCCATGATGGGCCGCCAGATGGGCCTGCCCGGTTCGCGCCGCGGCAATACCAAGAAGGGCAAGAAGGGCAAGAAGGGTGGGCGCGGACCGACGCCGCCGAAGATGCGCGGCGGGCTCCCCGGCATGCCTGGTATGCCCGGTATGCCCGCGGGGATGCCGGATCTGTCCGGAATGCCCGCCGGGTTGGACCAGTTGCCACCCGGGCTGGAGGGTTTCGACCTGTCCAAGCTGAATTTCCCCAAGAAGTAGGGCGTTTCGGCGTCGCGCTGCGACCGTGCCGACGACGCCGAGGAGGTTTGCTGTGCATCTACGGGGTGTGGTGCTCCCTGATGGCGAGGTGCGTGACCTGTGGGTGCGGGATGGGCTGGTGTCGTTCGAGCCCATCGCGGGGGCCGAAACACTGTGCGGCACAGGGTGGATCGTGCCCGGACTCGTCGATGCGCACTGTCATGTCGGGATCCGCTACGGCGGGGGCAACGAGGATCGGGAGGGGGCGATCGCGCAGGCCGAGATCGAGCGGGACGCGGGTGCGTTGCTGCTGCGCGATGCGGGGGCACCGATCGACACGCAGTTCATCGATGAGCATGAGGAGTTGCCGCGGATCATCCGCGCAGGCCGCCACATCGCTCGCCCACGGCGATATATCCGGGAGCTCGGCATCGAACTCGACGATGAGCGCGATCTGCCGGAGATCGTCGCCGAACAGGCTCGGTTCGGCGATGGCTGGGTGAAGATCGTCGGGGACTGGATCGATCGCTCGGTGGGCGATCTGCGACCGCTGTGGAGCGATGCGATCCTGAAGGAGGCGATCGACGCCGCGCATGCCAACGGGGCGCGGGTGACGGCTCATGTCTTCGGCGAGGATGCGCTGCCCGGCCTGATCAACGCGGGCATCGACTGTATCGAACACGGCACCGGCCTGACCGACGACACCATCGAGCTGATGGCCGAACACGGCACCGCACTGGTCCCGACGCTGATCAATATTGATACCTTCCCCGAAATCGCCGACAGCGCAGGCAAATTCCCCATCTACGCCGCGCATATGCGCGATCTGCACGCGCGCGTGCGCCGCACCGTCGCCCATGCGCACGATGCGGGCGTTCCGATCTACGCGGGCACCGATGCGGGTGGATCCATCCGCCACGGCCGCATTGCCGACGAAATCGCCGCCCTCTCCGGTGCGGGCCTGTCGAAACACGACGCACTCGGCGCCGCATCCTGGAATGCCCGCACCTGGCTCGGCCGCCCGAGCATCGAAGCCGGCGCCCCCGCGGATTTCGTTGTCTACCAAGAAGACCCGCGTATCAACCCCGCCGCCCTCGCCACTCCCCAATACGTCGTGCTGCGTGGCCGCCTCGTCAAAACCCACAACCCGGTCACCGGCCACCGCTGACCCTCCGCATACCGTGCGGGCATCTCACAGGCAATGGGTTGTCTCCTGCGGCAGCACCTCCCTCCACTACTGACAGGACATCCCGAAGCCCGAAGCCCGAAAGCCCGTGCCGCCGCCGTTCGCGAGGCATCGCGGGTGCTGCGCCGCACGTCCGCCTTGAATCGCCTCGTGCGCGCTATTTGGCCCCGGGGCCTGTTCCGATCGCCGTCAACACGGTGGATCTGCGCTGAGTCGCTGCCGACCGAGCGTCGTAATACCGCTCCGACGTCGTGCCGCTGTGCTATCGAACGGGTAAGTCGATTGTCAGCTGAACAGGTTCGCCACCCCGCTGCTCGTGCCGCGAATGCCTCCGAGCGTGGCCCGCGCAAGGCTGGGCGCCAGCAATTCCATCGCCGCGTCACCGCCGATTTCGGTAGCGGGGACCGGTCTGGCACAATGGACCATCGTCCTTCCTGGACAAGTGTCAGCCCGTCTCCGGTTACGTACCGCGCGGCGGTCACACACTCCAAGCGCAAAACCGGGCTCGCAGACCGTGTGGGTCGCTGAATTGCGCCGTGACCAACCACTGAAAGGCAGATCAGCACATGGCTGTTCGCATCAAGCTCACCCGTCTCGGCAAGATCCGCAACCCGCAGTACCGCGTGGTCATCGCCGACGCTCGTACCCGTCGTGACGGCCGTGCCATCGAGAACGTCGGCAAGTACCACCCGAAGGAAGAGCCGTCGCTGATCGAGATCGACTCCGAGCGCGTGCAGTACTGGCTTGGCGTCGGCGCGCAGCCGACCGAGGCCGTGCAGCGGCTGCTGGAGATCACCGGCGATTGGCAGAAGTTCAAGGGCCTGCCGGGTGCCGAGGGCACCCTGAAGGTGAAGCCCGCGAAGCCCTCCAAGCTGGACCTGTTCAACGCCGCGCTGGCCGCCGCCGACAACGAGCCGGTCGCCGAGGCTGTCACCCCCAAGAAGAAGGCCACCAAGAAGGACGAGGCCGCCGAGACCGAGGCTGCTGAATAACCCGTGAGTGAGCGCAGCGAGCGAATCATGGGCACAGAGGCGCAGTCATGAGCGCCGTCGTCGCCGATGCCGTGGAACATCTGGTTCGCGGCATTGTCGCCAACCCGGATGACGTCCGGGTCGAGCTGATCACTGGACGCCGCGGCCGCACCGTCGAGGTGCACGTCAATCCCGATGACTTGGGCAAGGTGATCGGTCGCGGCGGTCGTACCGCGACCGCGCTGCGCACCCTCGTCGCCGGCATCGGCGGCCGGGGCATCCGGGTCGACGTGGTCGATACCGACGCCTAAATGGAACTCGTCGTAGGCCGGGTCGCCAAGTCGCACGGTGTGCGCGGCGAGCTGGTCGTCGAGATACGCACCGACGACCCCGACGCGCGTTTCGCACCCGGTGCGCGGCTGCGTGGGCGGGCGGCGCGATCCAGCGAAGTCCGTGAGTTCACCGTGGAGTCGGCCCGAGAGCATTCGGGCCGACTTCTCCTGCAACTCGTCGGCGTCTCCGACCGCACCGCCGCCGATGCGCTGCGCGGCACGCTGTTCGTCGTGGACAGTGCGGAGCTGCCGCCGTCGGAGGATCCCGACGAGTTCTACGACCACGAGTTGGAGGGACTGACCGTCCAGCTCACCGATGGCACCGTGGTCGGCAAGGTCACCGAGGTGCTGCATTCGGCTGCGGGAGAATTGCTTTCGGTGTGCGCTGCCGATGACGGCAGGGAGATCCTGATCCCGTTCGTCACCGCGATCGTTCCGACGGTCGCACTCGCCGATCAACTGGTCGTCATCGATCCACCCGAGGGTCTGCTCGATCCGGAGTAGCCGATCCACCGGGACAGAGGACAGCATGAAACTCGATGTCGTCACGATTTTTCCGGAGTATCTGGAGCCGCTGCGAACGGCGTTGCTGGGCAAGGCCATCGACAAGGGCCTGATCTCCCTCGACGTGCACGATCTGCGTCGCTGGACGCACGACGTGCACAAGTCCGTCGACGATTCGCCCTACGGCGGTGGGCCGGGCATGGTCATGAAGCCGACGGTCTGGGGCGATGCCCTCGACGAGGTCTGTCCAGATGACGCCCTGCTCGTGGTGCCGACGCCCGCCGGCGTGCCCTTCACCCAGGCCACCGCGCAACGCTGGACGACCGAGAAACACCTGGTATTCGCTTGTGGCCGTTATGAAGGCATCGATCAACGCGTCTTCGATGACGCCGCCCGCCGGGTTCGCGTCGAAGAGGTCAGCATCGGTGACTACGTCCTCATCGGCGGTGAAGCCGCGGTTCTCGTCATGGTCGAGGCCGTGGTCCGCCTGCTCCCCGGCGTGCTCGGCAATCAGCAATCCCACCAAGAGGATTCATTTTCCGACGGACTGCTCGAGGGGCCGAGCTACACACGGCCCGTTTCCTGGCGCGGCCTCGAAGTGCCGCCGATCCTGCTGTCCGGTGATCATGCCAAGGTAGCCGCGTGGCGGCGTGAACAGTCGCTCGCCCGGACCCGCGAACGGCGTCCGGATCTCCTTGCCGACACCGAAGACTGAACTCGTAACCTTTACGCCTCTTGAATGTATCGTTAATTAACGGCGCGTTAAACAACGGTAGGTGGCTATAGTGACAGTGGCTCGGTTCGGGACCGTGCGTCGAGCGGTGGCCTCGACTCTGCTCGGCGGCGCGATGCTGGTCTTATCGGACCTGGTCGCACCGGAACTCGTCGAAGTCAGAGTCGCCGCGGATCGGGACACCCATGAGCCGGATGTCGGCCGCAGCGGCAATAGTGCAGGTCAGCGCGGCCGCAGTAGCAACCACGGCCAATACAAGGGCCGCACCGAGCGCCCATGCGAGTACACTCCCGAAGGCGTCTGCACCGGCGGCCGCTGACCGGTCGTCCTGCGGGAGTTCGTCGGTCAGGGCAGGAGGCCGAGTCGTCTGGCGGTGACGACCGCCTCGTGGCGGGAGTGTGCGTCGAGTTTGGTCATGGCGTTGCGTAGGTAGCTTTTGACGGTTTCGGGGCCTAGTGATAGGCGTTGGGCGGCTTCCTGGTTGGTGCAGCCGAGTGCGATCTCGGAGAGTACATCGAGTTCTCGTCGGGACAGGCGCGGGCCATCCGCAGGTGGGGCGCCGACCAGGACCCGCGTGAGGCGTTCGCATACCGAATGTAGGCGTTCGCGTAGGCCTTCGTCCTCGGCCGAGCGGGCCACGCCGCGCAGTTCGGCATTGATCTCACGGAGTTCCTCGGCGATGGCGGATGCGGTATCGGGTGCGGGCGTGGTCATTTCCAGCAGGCGCAGGCGACGGTCCACCTCGTCGCGGATGGTGATCTCGGTGGCCAGGCGGCGGCCGGCCGCGACGACCAGATCGGCGGTGCGGTCGCCGAGTGGTGTGGCGCCGCGGGTGGCGGCGTAGAGCACCGCACGGGAGCGGTCGTCGACCACAACGGGCACCGCGACCACCGAGCGGATGCGTTCGCCGGAGACCGGAGCGTCGTAGTGGTGGGTGATCTCCGAGGCGTTGCGGTAGTCGGTGACCGAGGCGGGTCGGCGCATATCTATGACTCGGCCACCCAGCCCGGAGGTGCGCAGCACGGTCAGTCCGCGCAGGCCATTGGTGACAGTGCCGACGAATTCGGTGAGCAACAGCGCGTCGTCGTGCACCTCGCCGCCGAACACCACCGGTACGCCGGCCTTATTCGCCACCCAGCGGATCTCCGCGCGCAACGCATCGCCGTCGCGCGGCCGCAGCAGCGCGGTGATGTGGGTCAAAAGACTCACCCCTTTTCGGGGGTAGTGCCGGACATGGTGTGACCCACATCCTATGGGAGATCGAGGTGGCCTGGATCACCGATGAGGAGAGGCGATATGACTGCGGACCTGAACACGCGTGTGCGTGAGCTGTTGGAGACCTACGACGGACCCGACGTCAGTGCGGCGGATCTGCTGTGTGACCGGCACCCCGCCGACCGAGTCGCCTTCACCATCGTCGACCCCGATCTGACCTCGACCGATCTCACCTACGGTGAGCTGCGCGACCGTTCCCAGCGCTTTGCCGTCGCCCTCGCCGACCTCGGCGTCGAACCCGGCGACCGCGTCGCCACCCTCATGTCGAAGTCCGCCGATCTGGTGGTGGCGCTGCTCGGCATCTGGCGCCGGGGCGCGGTTCACGTCCCGCTCTTCACCGCCTTCGCCCCACCCGCGATCGCCTTCCGGCTGGCTGCGAGCGGCGCGACGATCGTCATCGCCGACGTCGGTCAGGCGACAAAGCTGGCACCGAGCGATGACATCCCAGCCGATCCACCCTGGCGGGTCATCATCGCCGGGGACGGCCCGGCAGCCGATGCGACCGCACCTCGGGCTGGTGGCGAAGCCGGAAAGATCGGCGATGCCGCTGAGAGCGCCGATCCGACGGCTTCGAAACCGGCGACGACCACCCCACTGCGGTTCGCGGATCTGCTTGCCGCGCATACCTCCGACGATCCGCGAGCGGTTGCCGCGCAGGTCGGCGGGGCCGGCCTATTGGTGCAATTGTTCACCAGCGGCACGACGGGCACGCCGAAGGGCGTGCCGATTCCGGTGCGTGCGCTCGCGTCATTCCATGCGTACCAAGAGTTTTCGCTGGACGTGCGCCCGGACGACGTCTATTGGAATGCGGCGGATCCGGGCTGGGCATACGGACTGTACTGGGCGATTCTGGGCCCGCTGGCCTCCGGTATCCGCAGCCTACTGCTGCATGCCGCCTTCTCCGCGCCGCTGACCTGGCAGGTGCTCGAACGGTTCGGCGTCACCAACTTCACCGCCGCGCCGACGGTCTACCGCGCGTTGTCTGCCGATAGTGCCGCTGCCCCGACGGATCTCCGCTTGCGGCGGGCGTCCTCCGCCGGCGAACCGCTGACGCCGGATGTGGTGAGGTGGTCGGTCGAGAAGCTCGGCGTCGCGGTGCGTGACCACTACGGGCAGACCGAGCATGGCATGGTCATCTGCAATTCCTGGCACGACACGCTGCGTGTGGACGTACCCGCGGGCTCGATGGGCCGGGCACTGCCGGGATGGCATTGCGCGGTGCTCGCGGACGACGCCGATGTCGAAGCGCCGGTCGGTGAACTGGGTCGCGTCGCCATCGATACCGAACGCAGCCCGCTGCTGTGGTTCCTCGGCTATCTCGACGCCCCGGAACGCACCGCGCAGCGCTACACCGCCGACGGCCGCTGGTATCTGACCGGAGATGCCGGATCCCAAGATGCGGACGGATTCTTCCACTTCTCCGCCCGCGACGATGATGTCATCATCATGGCCGGATACCGCATCGGCCCGTTCGAGGTCGAAAGCGTGCTGGTACTGGATGAGCGGGTGGTCGAGGCCGCAGTGGTCGGCATGCCCGACGAATTGCGCGGCGAGGTACTCGAGGCATTCGTGGTGCTGCGCAATGGTTTCGAGGGGAATGCCGAACTCGAGGCCGAATTGCAGACCCTGGTGAAACGCAAGTTCGCCGCACATGCGTATCCGCGCAAGGTGCATTTCGTGGACGCTCTACCCACGACACCCAGCGGCAAAGTGCAACGGTTCATGCTGCGGCAGCAGGGAGTTCGGTGATGTCCGCACTTCCGAGCTACGCATCCGGAACCGCGGAAACCCCGCTGCTCGGCGATACCATCGGCGATGACTTCGATCGCATGGCCGCCGCCTATGCAGACCGAGAAGCCTTGGTGGACTGTCCAACCGGTCGCCGCTGGACCTATCGCGAACTCGGCGCCGCGATCGACGCACTGGCCACCGGATTGGCCGAACGCGGCATCGCCAAGGGCGACCGGGTCGGCATCTGGGCCCCGAATTGCGCGGAATGGTTCCTCACCCAGTACGCGACCGCCAAGCTGGGTGCGATCCTGGTCAATATCAACCCGGCCTACCGCATGAGCGAACTGGAATATGTGCTGCGCCAAGCCGATGTGCGCATGCTGATCGCCGCTGCGGAATTCAAGACGGCGAACTACGTCGCGATGATCGAGCAGGTCCGGCCGAATTGCCCCGGTCTGGAGCACGTGCTGATACTCGGCACTCCCGAATGGGATGCGGTGGCGCGGACCGATATCGATGCGGAACGACTCGCGGCGATTGCCGCGACACTGTCCATGGACGATCCCATCAACATCCAATATACCTCCGGTACAACGGGTTTCCCCAAGGGGGCGACGTTGAGCCACCACAACATCCTCAACAACGGTTACTTCGTCGGCGAGCTCTGCGGCTATACCGAACAGGACCGGATCTGCGTGCCGGTGCCCTTCTACCACTGCTTCGGCATGGTCATGGGCAACCTGGCAAGCACCAGTCACGGTGCGGCCGTGGTGATTCCGGCGCCCGCATTCGATCCGGTCGCGACCCTGGATGCGGTCGCGGCGGAACGGTGCACGTCGCTCTACGGTGTACCGACGATGTTCATCGCCATACTCGCGGAACTGGATTCGGGTATGGACGTGAATCTGTCCAGCCTGCGCACCGGCATCATGGCCGGATCACCCTGTCCGGTCGAGGTGATGAAGCGGGTGATCGATCGCATGGGGATGGGCGAGGTGTGCATTTGCTATGGCATGACCGAAACCTCGCCGGTATCGACCCAGACCCGCCGCGACGACGGCATCGACCGACGCACCGCGACCGTCGGCCGGGTCGGCCCGCACCTGGAGGTGAAAATCGTCGATCCCGCAACAGGTTTGACCGTGCCGCGCGGCACACCCGGCGAACTGTGCACCCGCGGCTACTCGGTCATGCTCGGCTACTGGTCCGAACCCGAGAAGACCGCCGAGGCCATCGATGCCGCCCGCTGGATGCACACCGGCGATATCGGCGTGATGGATGACGACGGATACCTCGCGATCACCGGCCGGATCAAGGATATGGTGATCCGCGGCGGTGAGAACATCTACCCGCGCGAAATCGAGGAATTCCTCTATAGCCACCCGGATATCCTCGACGCCCAGGTGATCGGCGTCCCCGACCCGAAGTACGGCGAGGAGCTGATGGTCTGGATCCGAATGAAGGACGGTGCAACACCATTGGGCGCCGACGCGATCCGCGCCTATTGCACCGGCAAGCTCGCCCACTTCAAGATCCCGCGCTATGTGCATATCGTCGACGAGTTCCCGATGACCGTCACCGGGAAGATCCGCAAGGCCGAAATGCGTGAGCTGGCCACGGAACTGCTCCTATCTTCGGACCGCGACCACTGATTTCATGAGGGCATGGGTAACTCGTCGGTGACGTCCGAAACTTTGTCCGGGGCGCGACCGCCGGCTCACGACGAAAGTTTTCGAGCACCGCACCACCGGCAAAAGGCCGGGGGAGGCGCGGGAGCAGGCCGGTATACCTGGGCGTGGGCTGTTCGTCAGGTGACAACGGTAGTGTCTCGGGCGTGACGACAGCGCCCGAGATCGCCAGTTCAGCGACGAACACCGACACGACCGCCGCCGCACCGGCCGCGACCACAGCTCTGGCCAGCGTGGGCCGGCGCATCGCCGATGAGCTCGGCGTGCGCGAGACCCAGGTCCGGGCCGCCGTCGAGCTGCTGGACGCGGGTTCGACCGTGCCATTCATCGCGCGGTACCGAAAAGAGGTCACCGGTGGCCTCGATGACGCCCAGCTCCGCCAGCTCGACGAGCGCCTGACCTATCTGCGTGAACTCGACGAGCGCCGCGGCTCGATCATCGAATCCATCAAGGGCCAGGGCAAACTCGACGACGCGCTGCTCGGACAGCTGATGACCGCCGAGACCAAGGCCCGCCTCGAGGACATCTACCTGCCGTACAAGCCGAAGCGGCGCACCAAGGCCCAGATCGCCCGCGAGGCCGGTCACGAACCCGTCGCCGATGCGCTGATCGGCGATCCGACCACCGATCCCGCGCAGTACACCGCCGAACAGCTCGACGGTGCTCGCGCCATTCTGGTCGAGCGGTTCGCCGAGGATGCCGACTTGGTCGGCGAGCTGCGCGAGCTGATGTGGAACCGCGGCCAGGTCAGCTCGAGTGTGCGTCCCGGCAAGGAGGAGGCGGGCGCGAAGTTCGCCGACTACTTCGAATTCAGCGAGCCGTTCAGCAAGTTGCCCTCACACCGGATCCTGGCGTTGCTGCGTGGTGAGAAGGAAGAGATCCTGCAACTGCAGCTCGAACCCGACACCGATCCCGGCGAGCCGGGCGAGCGGTCGGTCTACGAAGGCCGCATCGCGGTGAAGTTCGATATCGCCGATCGCGGCCGGGCCGCGGACACCTGGCTGCTGGATACGGTGCGCTGGGCGTGGCGGACGAAACTGCAAGTGAGCCTCGGCATCGACACCCGCATGCGACTGCGTCAGGCCGCTGAGAAGGACGCCGTCGACATCTTCGCCGCGAATCTGCGCGACCTGCTGCTGGCCGCGCCCGCGGGTACCCGCACCACCATGGGCCTGGATCCGGGCTACCGCACCGGCGTGAAGGTCGCTGTCGTCGATGCCACCGGCAAGGTCGTCGCGACCGAGGTCATCTACCCGCACAAGCCGCAGGGCCAAACCGAGAAATCCCTGGCCGTACTCGGCGCGTTGGTCGCCCGCTTCGGCGTCGAGCTCATCGCCATCGGCAACGGCACGGCCTCGCGCGAGACCGATGCCCTTGCCGCCGAACTGATTTCGCGGATTCCGGAGCACAAGCCGACCAAGATCGTGGTCTCCGAGGCGGGCGCGTCGGTGTACTCCGCATCGGCCTATGCCTCGCAGGAACTGCCGGATATGGACGTCTCGCTGCGCGGTGCGGTATCCATCGCCCGCCGGCTGCAAGACCCGCTGGCCGAATTGGTGAAGATCGACCCGAAGTCGATCGGCGTCGGGCAGTACCAGCACGATGTCTCCGAAACGCTGCTGGCCCGCTCGTTGGGCGCGGTGGTCGAGGATGCGGTGAATGCGGTTGGTGTCGATGTGAATACCGCATCGGTGCCGCTGTTGTCGCGGGTATCCGGTATTGCCAATTCGATCGCCGAAAGCATTGTGGCGCACCGGGATCAGCACGGGCCCTTCCGCAGCCGTAGCGCGCTGTTCGACGTTCCCCGCCTGGGCCCCAAGGCCTTCGAACAGTGCGCGGGCTTCCTGCGCATCCGCGGGGGCGACGATCCGCTCGACACCTCCGCCGTGCACCCCGAGGCCTATCCTGTAGTGCGGCGCATCCTGGAATCGACCGGACGCGGCATGGCGGAACTGATCGGCAACACCACGGCCTTGCGCGCGTTGCGGCCCGCCGATTTCACCGATGAGAAGTTCGGTATCCCCACTGTCACCGATATCATCTCCGAACTCGAGAAGCCGGGCCGCGACCCGCGTCCTGAGTTCAAGACCGCCGAATTCGCGGCGGGCGTGGAGAAGGTCGCGGATCTGGAGCCCGGCATGGTGCTCGAGGGCGTTGTCACCAATGTGGCCGCATTCGGTGCATTCGTCGATGTCGGCGTGCACCAGGACGGACTCGTGCACGTCTCGGCCATGTCGCACAACTTCGTCAAGGATCCGCGCGAGGTCGTGAAGTCCGGCGATGTCGTCAAGGTTAAGGTGCTCGAGGTCGACGTCGCACGTCAGCGCATCGGACTGTCGCTGCGGCTGGACGACGAGCCGGGCGCTCCGGCCAAGGGCGACGATGGTCGCGGCCGTGGCCAAGGCGGTCGGGGCGGGCAGGACCGCAGTGCGCAGCGGCAGAATGGTCAGGGGAGGCAGCAGGGCCAGGGCCGACAGCAGAACCAGGGCCGCAACCAGGGCAACCAGCGGCGCAGCGCCCCCGCACCGAGCGGATCGATGGCGGATGCGCTGCGGCGGGCCGGTTTCGGGCAGTAGGGCGATACGGGCGGAGGTTTGTGGGCGGCAATGCGACGGTGGCTCGAAGATGAGGTGATCGCGCACGGTCGCTTGCCGCTGCTGTGCTTCCTCCTCGGGTTCATCGTCGGCTTTCTGCTGATCCGGCTCAGCGTCCGATTGATCCGCAAGCAGGTCCGCTGGTGGCCCGGCAATCTGCGCTCCGGCGGTGTGCACATCCACCACATGGTGTTCGGGGTCATCCTGGTGCTGCTGTCCGGCATCGGGATGGTCACCACGTATGAGAGCGCCGATACGCTCAGTGCAAGCCTGCTCGCCGCCTCCTTCGGTGTCGGCGCGGCCCTGACCCTCGACGAATTCGCGCTGATCTTCTATCTGCGCGATGTGTACTGGGAGGAGCAGGGCCGCACCTCGGTCGACGCGGTCTTCGTCGCGCTCGCGGTGACCGGGCTGCTGTTGCTCGGGTTCCATCCACTGTGGTTATTGGATATCAACGACTTCCGGCGCGACCCCAGCACCGAAGTCCGTATCTTCGTCGTCTGCTTCGCCGTGGTGAATCTCGGACTGGCGGCGATCGTGATTGCCAAGGGCAAGATCTGGACCGGCCTGTTCGGCATGTTCTTCCTGCCGCTACTCGTGGTCGGCGCATTCCGCCTGAGCAGACCGGGCGCGCCGTGGGCCCGTTGGCGCTATCCGGGCAGGCGACGTCTGATGTATCGGGCGATAGTCCGCGAACGCCGCTACCGGCGCCCGGTGATCCGCGCCAAAATCTTCATCCAAGACCTGATCGCCGGAAAACCCGACGTCGTCCACGTACGCGAGGCCGCGGAGGCCGAATTGGCCCGAACTGTCGTCCCCGCCCCACCCGCACCCGCCCATTGGCACCTGCCTTCGATGTCCGACCACTCCCATCACGATTGATCGAAGCCTGCGGCCCGATTTTTCCCGCGAGCCGCCGATCTGGCACAATGCACAGGTTGCCCTGGGTGCATTCAGCCCACGGAGCACCTCTTATTCGGAGCATGAACCGGTCGAGCACGCGAGTGCCGCCAGGGTCCTCTGCTCGCGCAAACATCAGAAGGATGAAATGAACACCCTTGACTTCGTCGACGAAAAGTCGCTGCGCAGCGACGTCCCTGACTTCCGTCCGGGCGACACGCTCAACGTGCATGTGAAGGTCATCGAAGGCTCGAAGGAGCGCATCCAGGTCTTCAAGGGCGTCGTGATCCGGCGTCAGGGCGGTGGCATCCGCGAGACCTTCACCGTCCGCAAGGTGTCGTTCGGTGTCGGTGTGGAGCGCACCTTCCCGGTGCACAGCCCGAACATCGACCACATCGATGTCGTGACCCGCGGTGATGTCCGCCGTGCCAAGCTCTACTACCTGCGTGATCTGCGCGGCAAGGCCGCCAAGATCAAGGAAAAGCGCTGACCGAGTAGCGGCACCGCTTGGCACGAAAGTTCTTCAGCTAGCCCGGTATCGGACGTCAGTCACGGTGCCGGGCTAATCTGTTCGGCGTGGCAGACGAAAGTGGGTCGATGACGGTGTCCGATTCGGACGACGAGGGCGTGAGCCGCCGCTCGAAGCGCAAGCAGCGCCCCTTCTGGCAGGAACTGCCGATCCTCATTGTCATCGCCGCGGTAATCGCGGCACTCATGGTCAGTTTTGTTGGTCGGCCGTACGTCATTCCGTCTCAGTCGATGGAAGAAACGCTGCTCATCGGCGACCGTATCTACGTGGAAAAGCCGAGCTACTACTGGGGCGAGCCGCAACCCGGTGACGTCGTGGTGTTCGTCGGCCCGCCGTCCTGGAATACGCGCTACCACTCGATCCGGTCCAGCAATGTCATGGTGCGCGGCGTGCAGAACTTCTTCTCCTTCTTCGGGCTCGTGCCACCGGATGAGAACGATCTGGTGAAGCGGGTGATCGCCGTCGGTGGCCAGACCGTGCAGTGCTGTGACGCGCAGGGGCGGGTCATGGTGGATGGCAAGCCGCTGGATGAGCCGTATGTCCTGAACGACTACCCGTGGTACCCGGGTCAGCAGAACGCGACCTATCCGGCGGGCCGGGTATTCGGCCCGGTCAAGGTCCCCGAGGGCAACCTGTGGGTGATGGGTGACAACCGCAACCAGTCCGCCGACTCACGTGCCCATGTCAGCGACAACCTGCAGGGCACTGTCCCGATGGACAATGTGCGCGGTAAGACGGTCTTCAAGATCTGGCCGCCCAACCGGATCGGTCCGGTGAAAGCACAGGATCCCCAGACGAACTGATCGGTGCTGGCCGCAGGATAATTGGAGAGTGGAGCAGGGGCGAGTGGCTAGGGCTAATGGCGCGACTCCGGGCAACGGGTGGCCGCCGCGGGTCGTGATGCGTCGAGCCGGTGGGTTGCGCACGCTGGAGGCGGCGCTGATCCGCAGCGGACTGGGCCCGGTTGCCGGTGTCGACGAGGCCGGGCGCGGACCCTGTGCGGGGCCGCTGGTGGTCGCCGCCTGTCTGCTCGCTCCCAAGGCTTACGACAGGCTGGCCGGACTCGACGATTCCAAGAAGCTCACCGAATCCGTGCGCGAGGAGCTGTACCCGGTCATCACCCGGTTGGCGCTGGCCTGGAAGGTTGTCGTCATTCCGGCCTGGGAGATCGATTCGATCGGCGTCCACGTCGCCAATATCGAGGGCATGCGCCGGGCGGTCGCCGGTCTCGGCCGGACACCGGGTTATGTGCTGACCGACGGATTCCGTGTGCCCGGAATTCCGGTGCCGTCGCTGCCGGTCATCGGCGGTGACGCGGCCGCGGCCTGCATCGCCGCGGCGAGCATTCTGGCCAAGGTGACCAGGGATCGGATGATGGTCGAGCTGGACGAGCGGTTTCCGGGCTACGGATTCGCAGCCCACAAGGGTTACAACACGCCCGAGCATACGGCCGCGCTGGAGCGGCTCGGACCGAGCAGTGAGCACCGCCGATCCTGGCGCAATGTGCGGGAGGCGGCGGGGTTGCGGCCGGTAGCGGCGGCGGAGTATGCCGACGCGGAACTGGCCGATGAGGTTTTGCTGGAAGGCGTCGAACCGGATGGCCGAGTGGCTACCCACGCGGCGCATGCGCGATGATGGTGTCAGCAGACGCAGTGCGGCGAGAAGGAGGACGTCCCACCCGATGAGTGCCGAGGACCTGGAGAAATACGAAACCGAGATGGAGCTCTCGCTGTATCGGGAGTACAAGGACATCGTCGGTCAGTTCTCGTACGTGGTGGAGACCGAGCGCCGCTTCTATCTGGCCAACTCCGTCGAATTGCGGCCGCAGAACGCCGACGGCGAGGTGTACTTCGAGGTGCGCATGAGCGATGCGTGGGTGTGGGATATGTACCGGCCCGCACGCTTCGTGAAGCATGTTCGGGTGATCACGTTCAAGGACGTGAATATCGAGGAGTTGGAGAAGCCCGATCTGCGGTTGCCGGAGTAGGTGAGCGCGCTGATCAGCGCAGACTGCGGTCCGTGCTGATCTACCGCGGTCCAATAGCATTGCGCACCGACAAGTAGGCGGAGTGCCGGGGCCGGAGGCCCGGGTTGTCCACAGCTGAGCGGATATCCACAGGCTTTCTGTTTGCGCTGGTCGCTGTCATCGGCCGCGAGCGCGGCCCAGGCACGCTGAACCGGTGGCAGACAACCAGGCGCTCGGCGCACAAGGGGAAGAACTGGCGGCCCGATTCCTGCAGGCCGCCGGGGTGGAGATCATCCGCAGGAATTGGCGGTGCAGGTACGGCGAACTGGATCTGATCGCCCGGGACGGCCGCGTTACCGCCTTCATCGAGGTCAAAACGCGAACCGGAGCGAAATTCGGCACGCCCGCCGAGGCGGTCACCTTCGATAAGCAGCAGCGGATCAGGCGGTTGGCATTGCTGTGGCTGGCCGAACAGGACGGTCCGTGGCGCGATATCCGCTTCGATGTCATTTCGGTGCTGCTGCATCGCGGCCATCAACCGGTCATCGATCATCTGAAAGCGGTGTTCTGATGGCGCTGGGGCGGGCGTATTCGGTCGCGGTTGCCGGAGTGGACGGTCAACTGGTCGAAATCGAGGCAGATATCGGACAGGGGCTGCCATCGTTGCACCTGGTTGGACTGCCGGACACAGCACTGCAGGAATCCCGAGATCGGGTCCGGTCCGCAGTGGTTAATACCGGGGAGAAGTGGCCCGATGGGCGAGTGACCCTGGCGCTGTCGCCCGCGACGTTGCCGAAGATCGGTAGCGTTTATGACTTGGCCCTCGCCACTGCCGTGCTGGATGCGGCGGGGGCTGTGCCTTCCGAACGCCTGGCGCAGACAGTGCTGCTGGGAGAGTTGGGTCTCGACGGCCGGGTCCGGCGGGTACGCGGGATCCTGCCCGCGGTGATGACCGCCCGCAATGCGGGGTACTCGCGGGTGATCGTGCCGCAGTCCGCCTTGGCCGAGGCCGGTCTGGTGGCCGGGATCGAGGTACTCGGGGCGGTGAGCCTGCGTACCGTGATCGTGTGGCTGCGCGGCGAGGGCATGCTCGCCGAGCCGGAGGACACGATGCCGGATACCCCCCGCAAGGGCGGCGATCTGAGTGAGGTGGTCGGTCAGGACGAGGCCAGGTGGGCGCTGGAGGTGGCGGCGGCGGGCGGACACCATTTGCTGCTAACCGGGCCGCCAGGTATCGGGAAAACGATGCTGGCGCAACGCCTTCCAGGCCTGTTGCCGCCGCTGACCGAGGCAGAGGCACTCGAGGTGACCGCCATCCATTCGGTAGCGGGCCTGTTGTCCGACGAGCACCCGCTGATCACCATGCCGCCGTTCGTCGCACCACACCATTCGACCTCCGCGAGCGCCATGGTTGGCGGTGGTTCGGGGACCGCTCGCCCGGGGGCGGTCAGCCGCGCCCACCGCGGCGTACTGTTTCTGGACGAATGCGCTGAGATTGCCACCAAGGTTCTGGAAGCGATGCGAACTCCTTTGGAGGAGGGTGAAGTTCGCATCGCTCGCCGCGACGGCGTGGCTCGCTACCCAGCCCGTTTCCAACTCGTCTTGGCCGCGAACCCTTGCCCGTGTGCCCCCGCCCGCGATGTCGACTGCATCTGTGCGCCACTCGCCCGCCGCCGATACCTCGGCAAGTTATCCGGACCGTTGATGGATCGCATCGATATCTGGGTCCCAATGCACGGCCACTCCGGCGCATCGTTCGCCGCCGAGGAGGCCGAGAGCAGTGCGGTCGTGCGCCGCCGAGTCGCGGCCGCAAGGCACGCCGCAGTACAGCGCTGGAAGGACTACGGCTGGGCAACCAATGCCGAAGTTCCCGGCCACATCCTGCGCCAACGCTTTCGGCTCCCGCACGAAGCGACCGCCCCCATCGAAGCCGCCCTCCGCCTCGGCCGCCTCTCCGCCCGCGGCGCCGACCGCGCAATCCGTGTAGCCTGGACCATCTGCGATCTCCGCAACGCCGACCGACCCAGCGCCCAAGATGTATTGGCCGCCTTGAACTTCCGTCAACGGGGCGCACAATGAGCGGGGCAACGAGAGACCAGCGTCCGATCGACGGAGATATCCTCGTGACCAGGGTCGCTGCGACAGAGGTGGACAGCGCAAGCGCCTCAGGGTGCGCCGATACGGCGCACATCGGCACGACCGCATCGGATTTCGCGGCGGCGCCAGCGGGTAATGGTTCTACCGACGGTTATCCGGGCGTGGCGGCGGATAGTGATTCTGCTGCCGCCTGGTGGGTGGGCGAGCCGACGGGCAGTGACTCGGCTTGCGCGTCCGTGGCGGCTTGTGGCCGGCGTCCCGCAGCCAAAAACTCCTCGATGAGCGACAGCCATTGTGTCGCAGGAGATTTGGACGTTGCTACCGCCGGCACCGAGATGCCGGTCGGCAACGGATCTGCTGCTTCGGCAAGCGAGGCGACGAAGACCGCGGGTGCGGCGGTGGGAAGTGATACGTATCCGGTCGCCTTGGTGGTCAGCAGGATGGATGCGGCGGGGCATTGCGGTGCGGGGTGTGGGGTGGTGGATCTGGCTGGTTGGGCGTCGGAGGGTTCGGGGGCGACGGTTCCCAGCGGGGATGCTGATGAGCGGCGGTTGGCTTGGGCGTATTTGTCACGGGTTGTTCAGGGGCCGTGTGCTGCGTTGTCGTCGTTGATCGAATCGGTGGGGGTGGTAGAGGCGGCGCGGGCGGTGCGGGAATGTGAGTTGCCGGAGTCGTTGTTCGGGCCGACGGCCAAGCGGCGGGAGATCGATTGTGCGGCACGGGATCTCGAGATCATGGCGCGGATGGGCGGGCGGTTGGTCACGCCGGATGATCCGGAGTGGCCGGCCTGGCGGATGCTCGGGCTCCGCCAGCTCGAGCCCGGACGTGATCGTGATGGGGCGGTCCCGTTGGTGCTGTGGGTACGCGGGCCACGGTCATTGCTGGAGTCGAGCGAGCGGGCGATCGCGGTGGTCGGGGCGCGGTGCAGTAGCGGATACGGGGAGCACGTCACCGGCGAGATCGTCGGTGATCTGGCCGCCCAGGGTTGGACCATCGTCTCCGGTGCCGCATTCGGCATCGACGGTATGGCGCATCGCGCGGCCCTCGCCGTCGGTGCTCCGACGATCGCCGTTCTTGCATGTGGTATCGATCGCCCGTACCCGGCCCAGCATGCGCGACTGCTGGCCGAGATTGCCGAAACCGGTGTGGTAATCAGCGAATATCCGCCAGGCTCGGTCGCCCACAAGAATCAGTTCCTGGCCCGCAATCGTTTGATCGCTGCCCTGGCAGATGGCGTCCTCGTCGTAGAAGCCGGACTCCGCAGTGGCGCTCGCAATACCGTGAAATGGGCTCGCCGCCTCGGCCGCCCCGCCCTGGCCATACCCGGCCCGGTCACCGCCGCCGCCTCGGCAGGCTGCCACCGCATGATCCGCGAAGGCGAGGCCCTCCTGGTCACCCGCGCCGATGAGGTCGTCGATGAAGCAGGCCCACTACGCCTTTCGCTACCAACTACCCAGCTGTCCGACCCCAGCGACCGATTACAAGGTAACGAAGCATCGGTCTACGCCGCCCTCCCGAAAGTCGGCTCCCGCCAACCCCGCGCTATCGCCGAAAACTCCGGCGTAGAACTCCCCACCGTCCGTGCCATCCTCCCAGCGCTAGAACTCGCGGGCCTGGTCGGCATGGACGAAAACGGTTGGCATCGAACCGCAAATCCCCAGAGCCGATCCCCCGACAACTCAACGCCCAGCCGCGCGAAGGGAGGTGAAGCTGTCACTTCGTGAACGGTGCGGGTCGCGCTCCGCGGCGACGGCTGCCCACACCCGGCTAGGAGGGGAGTGCCCGCTCCGCTGTGCGGCGCCTCGTGCGTCGGTCATGTCGGGTTCCGAACCTCGAAGTCACGTGCTCACGGGTGACATCCGGCAATGCCGCAACCAGGAGAACCCTCAGACCTGTGCCGTCGGGGCCGGTTCCTTCGCGGCGAGGGAGGCTCCCGCCTGGGAACCGGGTGCTTCGCCGCGATGGGAGGCAAAGACGGTCGTGGCTTGCGCTCGGAATCCGGTCGAGGTGTAGCAGTTGACAGGGTGACGCGGTATAGCCGGGTCCACAGTAGGTAAACCAGTGGCGCTGCGGCGTGCTGACTTGCCAAGGGGGGATGGCGCGGTGACGGTGGGAGCATGGAGTTGCCGGAGGATCTCGAGGCGTTGCTGGCGGAGTATGAGCGGCATTTGCGGCTCGGGCGGAATCGGTCGGCGCATACGGCGCGGGCGTATGTGGGGGATGCGCGGTCGTTGTTGGGGCATTTGGTTGCGCGGTCGGCGGATTCGGCGGTGCGGGAAATGGATCTGGCGTTATTGCGGTCGTGGTTGGCGGCGCTGTCGGCCGGCGGGGCGGCGCGGACGACCATGGCGCGGCGGGCGTCTTCGGCGCGGACGTTTACCGCATGGTTGACCAGTACCGGGCGGCTGTCGATCGATCCGGGGTTGCGGCTCGGATCGCCGAAGGCGCATCGGATGCTGCCCGCGGTGCTCGGCACGCAGCAGGCTGTCGCAGCCATGGATGCGGCGGAATCCGGTGCGGTGCAACGTGATACGATGGCGTTGCGCGATCGGCTGATCGCGGAACTGCTGTACTCGACCGGAATTCGGGTGAGCGAGTTGTGCGGCCTCGATATCGACGATATCGATAGGGAGCGGCGGCTGGTCCGTGTTATCGGTAAGGGCAATAAGGAGCGCTCGGTGCCCTTCGGTGTTCCGGCCGACGAGGCGATCGCGAACTGGCTGCGGTACGGCCGCCCGGCACTCGCGACAGTCGAATCCGGCCGCGCCCTGTTGCTCGGCCGTCGCGGTAAACGGCTGGACCAACGTCAGGCCAGAACGGTTGTCCACGAGGTCGTTTCGGCAATCCCGGGCGCACCCGATATGGGTCCGCACGGCCTGCGGCATTCGGCCGCAACCCATCTGCTCGAGGGTGGCGCGGACCTGCGCGTAGTACAAGAACTCCTCGGCCACGCCAGCATGGCGACTACTCAGCTCTACACCCACGTCTCCATCGAGCGCCTGAAAAAGGTCCACGACCAGGCCCACCCCCGCGCCTGACCGTCCACGGACAGATCAGTGGCCCGATCGGAGCGACACCCGCTGTCCGTGGTCGGAATCATCGAATAGGCCGCGTGTGACTGCCCGCAGGTGGGGGCGACTATCGGAACTGGGGCCCTGACTGGGGCGTTAGCCCTTCTCGCAGGCGGAATCGCACCGAACTCGCCCTGGTCAGGGGCGATAGTGTACGAGCTCGACACGAACTGCTCGCTAGCGGATCCAGTGGTGATTCTGAAACGTGCTCGTGTGAATGAAAGCCGTGCGGCAAGCGTGAAATCGCGACTATTCTGGCACGAGTTCCAGTTTGGAGGATTTGTGGACGCCGCGCGTTTGGTCGACCGGTCGGCAGTCGACGGATACCGCACCGCCGTTTCGGGGTGAAGCCGATGAGTACGCATACTGTGCTGGGCAAGGAAGTGCGCATGCCGGTGCGGATTCGGCTCGCGCGCGCCTTCATGGCGACCTACTCGGTACCGGCGGCTGCCGCGCAGCGACTCATCGACTACTCCGGCCTGGAGATCCTTCGGCTGCCGGGCGGTCGCGCCATGTGCACCCTCGTTTTCGTCGATTACATCGATGGCGACCTCGGGCCGTATAACGAATTCGGTGTGTCCTTCATGGTCCGGCACCACACCGCTGGGCCCGCCGGCGCATTCGGTGATCTGCGCGCGCTGTCCGCCGGTCGCGCGGGCGCCTTCATCCATCGTCTCCCCGTCGACGGCGAATTCACCCTGGCCGCGGGCCGCGACATCTGGGGATTCCCCAAAGAAATCGCCGATTTCGACGCACAGCATGAGGGCAGCGTGCGACGTGGCGTGCTGCGCCAGGGCGGGCAGCTGATCGTCGATCTCGCTATCCGCACCGGCCTGCCGGTTCCGCAACGCCGAGGCGGCTCGTCCTTCGACGCGTACTCCCACATCGACGGGGTCACCCGCAGCACGCGGTGGCAGATGAAACCGTCCGGCACGCACGTTCGCCCCGGCGGCGTCGAACTGGCCCTCGGTGAGCATGCCTGGGCCGACGAGTTGCGCTCCCTCGGATTACCCAAGCGCGCACTCATGGCCTCTGCCGTCGATCGGCTCGCGATGACCTTCCAGGACGCCACACCCGTCTGACCCGTGTTCCTACCGGTCCGCGGCACCTGTGGTCGTGCTCTTCGTAGACGACGACAACGCCGGTCGATAACCTGACGTAGCGGAGCGTTCGCATGCGCTAGGAAACCGACCAGCGATGGAGAGGTGCCCGTGAATTTTGAAACCCGAGCCGAGGCGGCGTGACCCTGCCCAACCCCGCCGAGGAATCCGAGGACGGGGAAGAGGAGATCGACTACCGCTTCACCCTCGCCAACGAGCGCACCTTCCTGGCCTGGATGCGTACCTCGCTCGGCCTGCTCGCGGGCGGTGTCGCGGTGCACACGCTGGTGCAGCCGTTGCGGATGTCGGGGTTGCGGCGCACGCTCGCCATGAGCTGCATCGTGCTCGCCGTGATCATCGCGGTCGGTGCGTACGGACATTGGCGGCGCGTTGGTCGGGCCATGCGAAACGGCGAACCGCTGCCCGACACGATCATGGTGCCGATTCTGTCGGCGGGTATCGCAGTCGTCTCGGTATTCGCGTGCGTGGTGGTGTTGTTCCGATGAGCCCCAAGGGGCTGGCCGCCGAGCGCACCGCATTGGCGTGGCGGCGCACAGCCATTGCCGCGATGGTCGTCGCCGCGCTTTTCCTCAATCATGCCGTGTCCAGCGGGTGGCGCGCCACGGCCATCGCATCGATCGGTGCGGCGATCACCATGGCAGCCGTTGCGGCCCTGTGTATCTCGCGCAATCGTGCCTTGCATCAGGGGCGTTTCGGGCACGGCGGGAGCGTCATTGCCTCGACAGTGCTGGCGGTGGTGGCGGTCGCATGTATTGCGGCCACAGTCGATTTCACGGATCCACGGCCCTAATGCGTTGCGGGCTTGACATGTTCGGCTGACAACCACAGGAGGACGGATATGAGCACAGCAACCGAGCCGAGCGAATTCATCGTCGCCGAGCAGCATCGAGCGGCGGCCGGACTGCCCGCTGATACAGCCGATCTCGCGGACGTGGATCGCGGGTTCGTCGCGGCACTCGAGCCCGGGGAGGTGCGCACGCCAGATGGAAAGGTGGTGTGGGACAACGACTCTTACGCCTTTCTGCAGGGAACCTGTCCGGCGTCGGTCAATCCGAGCTTGTGGCGGCAGTCCGGGTTGGTCGTCAAACAGGGCCTGTACGAGGTCGCGCCGGGTATCTATCAGATCCGCGGTCTCGATCTGTCGAATATGACCCTGATCGAGGGCGCCACCGGTGTGCTCGTGATCGATCCACTGATCTCGGCGGAGACCGCGGCGGCGGGCCTGGCGCTGTATCGCGCGCACCGGGGCGATCGACCGGTGACCGGGTTGATCTACACCCATTCGCACGTCGACCATTTCGGCGGTGCGATGGGTGTGACGACGGCCGCGGATGCCGCGTCGGGCCGCTGCCCGGTACTCGCACCGGCCGGATTCCTCGAACACGCGGTTGCCGAAAACATCTATGTGGGAACGGCGATGGGGCGTCGATCCGCCTATATGTACGGCGCCGCGCTACCGCGGGGGCCGAAGGGGCAGGTCGGGGCTGGGCTCGGACAGACCACGTCGCTGGGCACGATCACCTTGATTCCGCCGACGCTGGATATCACCACCACCGGTCAGGAACTAACGGTCGATGGAATCCGAATCGTCTTCCAGCTCACCCCGGGCACCGAGGCGCCCGCCGAGATGAACTTCTACTTCCCGGATATGCGCGCGTTGTGCATGGCCGAAAACGCGACCCACACACTGCACAATCTATTGACGCTGCGTGGTGCGCTGGTGCGCGACCCGCACGTGTGGGCCAAGTATCTGACCGAGTCGATCAATCTGTTCGCCCGTAATTCCGACGTGGTTTTCGCCTCGCATCACTGGCCGACCTGGGGTACCGACCGGCTGGTGGAATACCTCTCGCTGCAACGGGATCTGTATGGATACCTGCACGATCAGACGGTGCGCCGGCTCAATCAGGGGTATGTGGGCGGGGAGATCGCGGAGATGCTGGAACTGCCACCGGCCATTGCCGATGTGTGGCATACGCACGGTTATTACGGCTCGGTCAGCCACAATGTCAAGGCCATCTACCAGCGGTACCTGGGGTGGTTCGACGGTAATCCGGCGCATCTGTGGGAGCATCCGCCGGTCGAATCCGCCAAACGCCATGTGGAGTTCATGGGCGGCGCCGGCGAAGTGTTGCGTAAGGCGCAAACCGCTTACAGTGCAGGGGATTACCGGTGGGTTGCCCAGGTGGTCAACTATGTCATCTTCGCAGATCCGGCCAACGAGGCGGCGAAAGCGTTGCAGGCCGATACCTTCGAACAACTCGGCTACGGCGCGGAGAACGCTACCTGGCGCAACTTCTACCTCAGCGGAGCCTATGAGCTGCGCAACGGCTCGTTCGGCACGCCGACGACGACGGATTCGCCGTCGATGCTCGCCGCGCTGACCATCGAGCAGATCTTCGACGCGATCACGCTGCGCATCGACGGGGCGAAGGCATGGAATCTGCGCGTGGTAACCGACTGGCACATCACCGACGAGAAACGCACCTATCGCCTCGAACTGCGCAACGGCCTGCTGGTCCACTACGACAAGCTCGACGGCGTCGACCTACCCGATCCGGACGCCTCCTTCACCCTGACCAGGTCGATCCTGATTCGAGTCCTGTTGGCGGGCGCGGATCTCGGCGCGCTGGTCGCCGCAGGCGATATCGCCATCGCCGGCGATCCGACCGGGCTGGCACAGATGGTCGGTGTGATCGACGCGCCGGATCCGGACTTCGCGATCGTCACACCGTGAGATAGCGCGCGACCTTGTGGGGCATTAGGCTGAATCGCTCGACCCGTGGGGTGCGGCCGCGTACGGTCGTCGACCATGTCCACCGCAGCCATCGACAAATCCGTGCCCCTGCATGCGCGCCTGCGCACCGCGCTGTCCGCCGCGATGAAGACCCACGACCGCAGCGCGATCGCCGGATTGCGCTCCGCCCTCGGTGCCATCGATAACGCCGAAGCGATCGACACCGTGGATATCGAGGCCGGTGCGATCGAGAGCAGCGCAGTCGGACTCGGCGCCGCCGAAGCTCGCCGCCGTGAACTCACCGAGGCCGATATCGAGCAGATCGTTCGCGCCGAAATCTCCGACCGACAGCAGGCGGCTGCCGAATACGACACTCTCGGTGGCTCCCACCACGGTGACCTGTTGCGCGCCGAAGCCGCCGCACTCGCGGCGCAGCTCTAAGTCCTTCGAGCGGGCACATCGAATTCGGCTGTGCTCCAGCCGAATTCGACGTTCCATGCCAGGCGTGACGTGCCGGGCTCCTAGGCGGACATCGGAAGCGTGTCGATGTACTTTCCGGCGATGATGCGCTGAATGGCTCGAACCGCCGGTCCACCGAGCCGGACGTACCAGGCTCCGGGGCGGGAGAAGGCCGTCACCAGGCCGTAGACGGTGTCATCGGTCGGGTCGTATTCGACGGCGAACAGTTCCTCGCCGATCTCCGGATGTCCGGGCAGCGTGCCGTAGGCGAAGCCGCGCCGGTCCGGTTCGTCGAGGATGTATACGACCCGGCATGGTGCGGTGATGCCGATCGGACCGACGCCCAATCGCATCGTCAGTCGCGTCCCCGGCTCCGCGGTCGGTGTGTCGGCGTCCCGAAAAATGCGGGTGCCCTTCTGCATTCGATACGCCAGGATTTCCGCGCCCGCGCGCTCGAACAGCGCTCGCCCGTATCCGATCCGGCGGCGCAGCCGAAACCGGTGATAGCCCGCAGGCGGCACCCCCTTAGTCGCGCCGACCTCGGTATAGGTGAACGGCGGATCTCCGAGCCCATATCCCATAACCCGATCCTCACCCCGGAACTGTCATGACGGAAGAGCAACCTCCGAAGCTGCTGGAGGCGTTCGTGAAGCGGTGCGAAGGTCCGAATCCCCACCTGTAGGTGCGGGGAGGCAGTCAGGTCACCGGCTTCAGTCGCAGAGTCGGGTGCAGTAGTCCGAGCGGATCCATGTATTCACGGCGGCTGTGTCCGCTCGCTTCCCGTCTCGCACCCCAATGCAGGCACGCGGCCGCCGCGCAACCCTCATGTCCCGCCACCAAGGTGCCGATTCGCGTTCCGCGGCCGACGCGCAGGCCCACTGAAACCTCTGCCTGCACCGGCTCGTAGGTGGTTCGAAACCCGCCGGGGTGATCGATCGACACGACCGGCTTGCCCGCGACCGTCCCCGCGAACACCACGATTCCGTCTCCGGCCGCCAGCACCGCCTGCCCAGGCACACCTGCCAGATCGACCCCCCGATGCCCGGGTAGCCAGTCCTGCGCCGGTTTGTCGAATTGCCGCTCGACTGTGGGCCGTGGCTGCATCGGCCAGCTGAACTCCCCGTGCGGAGCAGCCGAAACCGACTGCTCCGCACCGAGTCCCAGCAGAGCGATGACCGCGAGGACAATCGGAATCAGCCGCCGCCGATGCGGCCAGCTGACCCTGCCAAGGCGGTTCATCCGTGATCAGCGGGACAGGGGGAGCGGAGCCCGCCGAACCAGATCCCGCAGCCGCGACATCAGATCGCTGACAATCCGCGGCAACGAACTCGCCGACCCGGTGCCATCCGCCCGGGCGATATCGGCGGTGAATGGTGCCGCGTCCGCATCGGAGCTCGGTGTCTGCCCGCCATCGGCCGCACCCGCATCGAACGCACTGCCCGCCCGGAGCACGTTGGGTGCACGGTCCGCACGGAGTGCGTCGGGCGCTACATCGACGTGGAGTGCGTCCGGGGTGACGTTCCCCTGTGGTGCATCAGACGCGACGTTTACCGGAGGTGGCTCGGGAGTGACATTTCCGCAGAGCTCGTCGGATGAGATATTCGCGTGCACTGCATCCGGCGCACCAGCAACCCGGAGCGCATTCGACGCAAGGTTGACTCCCAGCGTGCCAGGCGCAATGTTGACCAAGGCTGCGTCGAGCACGACGGCTACACCCGACGCATGAGGCGCGATATTCACGCGGGCATTCAGTGCGACATCCAAACCCAACGTACCGGGCGCAACACGCACTACGAGCGGCGCGGCCCGGAGTGGATCCGGCACCCGCATCGGCCCACCTTCCGCCTGCGGCGTCGAACAAACCGAGCCTGTGCACTCCCCGAACACGACTTCCGATCCAGGAAAACCGCCATCAGACGTGGCGATTGCCGTAGGTCCCGAAGGTAGCGTGACGGCAGCCACGCCATTCGGTGGTGCGGCCGAAACCGGCGGCGCCAAAGCCAGTGATAGCAGGAACAGCGGTGGGATGAGCATGGTCATCGAGATAGCTATGCGATTCATGCTTCAAGCGTCGGCCGCGCACAGCAGCCGCAGTACCCTCGCTTCGGCGAGTGTGGACAACGTGCCCGGTTGTGAAGATCGCCCGTTTCCACCCGTGACAGGGCGATTTAGAAACTCGGCCCCGCAGCCCGTAGACTAGTCGAGCGGTCTGTGCCTGCACGGACCGACTTCGCGCGCCACCCCGTGCTTGTTCGTAACGGCGCTGTTCGAACGAAGCTCGACTTCGTGACTCGGCAGCGCATGCGAAGCAGGGAATCATCGGCTGGTCCTGATCCTCACGATCAGGTCCGATGATTCGGAGGCGCCAGGGCGGCGGATCACCGATTCGCTGCGGCAACCGGCAACGAAAGAGAGATACGGCACCATGGCTGTCGTAACCATGAAGCAGCTGCTCGACAGCGGCGCACACTTCGGACACCAGACCCGGCGCTGGAACCCGAAGATGAAGCGGTTCATCTTCACCGACCGCAACGGCATCTACATCATCGACCTGCAGCAGACGCTGACCTACATCGACAAGGCCTACGAGTTCGTCAAGGAGACCGTCGCCCACGGTGGCACCGTCCTCTTCGTCGGCACCAAGAAGCAGGCCCAGGAGTCGATCGCGGCCGAGGCGACTCGCGTCGGGATGCCCTACGTCAACCAGCGTTGGCTGGGTGGCATGCTCACCAACTTCTCCACCGTGCACAAGCGCCTGCAGCGCCTCAAGGAGCTCGAGGCGATGGAGCAGACCGGTGGCTTCGAGGGTCGCACCAAGAAGGAAATCCTCATGCTCACGCGTGAGATGAACAAGCTGGAGCGCACCCTCGGCGGTATCCGCGATATGGCCAAGGTGCCCTCGGCGATCTGGGTCGTCGACACCAACAAGGAGCACATCGCCGTCGGCGAGGCGCGCAAGCTGAACATCCCGGTCATCGCGATCCTCGACACCAACTGCGATCCCGACCTGGTCGACTACCCGATCCCGGGTAACGACGACGCAATCCGTTCCGCCGCACTGCTGACCAAGGTCGTCGCCTCCGCGGTGGCCGAGGGCGTGCAGGCGCGGGCCGGCATTGCCACCGGTGACGAGAAGCCGGAAGCCGGTGCGGGCGAGCCGCTCGCCGAGTGGGAGCAGGAGCTGCTCGCGCAGGCCGCGCCCGCCGCGACCGAGGCGACCGACGCCGAGGCGCCCGCGACCCCGGCCGACGCCTGATCGACGCAGTGTTGGATGGGCGGCGGCAGCGGGGCCTGCACGGCTACGCGGGCTGCCGCCTCCGACCCTGAGGCTGCCGACGCAATGGCGTTTGTTCACCTTGCCGACCCCTCCTGAGTAGGAGTGGTCGGCAAGGTGGTGTTACCACCCGAGACAACACACAGGAGGATCGCCACCGATGGCGACTTACACCGCCGCTGACGTGAAGCGGCTGCGGGAGCTCACCGGCTCCGGGATGATGGACTGCAAGAACGCGCTCGTCGAGACCGGCGGCGATTTCGACAAGGCCGTCGAGGTGCTGCGCATCAAGGGCGCCAAGGATGTCGGCAAGCGCGCCGAGCGCGCTACCGCTGAGGGCCTGGTCGTCGCCAAGGACGGCGTGCTGATCGAGATCAACTCCGAGACCGACTTCGTCGCCAAGAACGACGAGTTCCAGGGCCTCGCTGACAAGATCGTGACCGCCGCCGCGGCCGCCAAGGCCGCCGACCTGGACACGCTGAAGGCGCTGAAGCTGGACGGCCAGACCGTCGAGGAGGCGATGCAGGCACTCGCGGCCAAGATCGGCGAGAAGCTCGAGCTGCGTCGCGTCGTCGCCTTCGACGGCCCGGTCGCCGTCTACCTGCACAAGCGTGCCACCGACCTGCCGCCCGCCGTCGGCGTGCTGGTCGAGTACCAGGGCGAGGGTGACACAGCCGCCGAGGCCGCGCGTGCCGTCGGCATGCAGGTCGCCGCGCTCAAGGCCAAGTACCTGACCCGCGAGGATGTACCGGCCGACGTGGTGGAGAACGAGCGCCGCATCGCCGAGGAAACCGCCAAGGAAGAGGGCAAGCCCGAGGCCGCGCTGGCGAAGATCACCGAGGGCCGCGTCAACGGCTTCTTCAAGGATGTCGTCCTGCTGGAGCAGGCGTCGGTCACCGATTCGAAGAAGACCGTCAAGGCGCTGCTGGACGAGGCCGGTGTCACCGTGACCCGCTTCGCCCGCTTCGAGGTCGGCCAGGCCTGATCACGCCCGTGAAACCCCTCGTACACCGGATCTGGTGTACGAGGGGTTTCGGCTGTCCGGATGCTGCTCGTTCATCCGCAATTCCCGAGCCTGACCGGGCGAGTTCCTTGCGTCCGAGGGGGGCTTCTACCCACATCGAATCCGAGTAGGGCAGGATAAAGGCGCTCCGTATTGAGCCTCCGCGTTGCCATCCGGCCCACGTGCTGTGTAGACAGACCGAAATCTATCGCCGAAGGAGACGAACACCCATGACGTACCCCGGGACCGACCGCCCAGGATATCGCCGGGTGCTTCTCAAATTGGGCGGGGAGATGTTCGGCGGTGGCAAGGTCGGGCTCGACCCCGATGTGGTGCAGATGGTCGCCGAGCAGATCGCCGAGGTGGTTTCCAGCGGAGTTCAAGTGGCCGTCGTGATCGGCGGCGGCAACTTCTTCCGCGGCGCCGAACTCGAGGAGCGCGGTATGGAACGCGCCCGCTCGGACTACATGGGCATGCTCGGCACGGTGATGAACAGCCTTGCGCTGCAAGACTTTTTGCAACAGCAGGGCATCGACACCCGCGTGCAGACCGCGATCACCATGGGGCAGGTGGCCGAACCGTACCTGCCACTGCGCGCCAAGCGGCACTTGGAGAAGGGGCGCGTTGTCATCTTCGGCGCGGGTATGGGCATGCCCTACTTCTCCACCGACACCACCGCCGCCCAACGTGCGCTGGAGATCGGCGCCGATGTGGTGCTGCTGGCCAAGGCCGTCGACGGGGTCTTCACCGCGGATCCCCGCGTCGACCAGAGTGCGACCATGTACACCGAAATCACCCATAAAGAGGTCATCGAGCGTGACCTGAAGGTCGCCGACGCGACGGCCTTCAGCCTGTGCATGGACAACGAAATGCCCATGCTGGTGTTCAATTTGTTGACGAAGGGCAATATCGCCCGTGCGGTCGCCGGTGAGAAGATCGGCACATTGGTTCGGTCCTGACCCCGCGCCCGCGGATCATGACGATGACGACGCTGTGGAGGAAACGGTCGTGATTGAAGAAGCGCTCTTCGATGCCGAGGAGAAGATGGAGAAGGCCGTCTCGGTGGCGAAGGACGATCTCGGGTCCATCCGTACCGGTCGGGCGAATCCGGGTATGTTCCAACGGATTGTCATCGACTACTACGGTTCGCCGACACCGATTACCCAGGTGTCGAGCATTACCGTGCCCGAGCCGCGGATGGTGGTGATCAAGCCGTACGAGCAGTCGACGCTCGGCGCGATCGAAACCGCGATCCGCAATTCGGATCTCGGTGTCAACCCCACCAACAACGGTGACATCATTCGGATCTCGGTCCCGCAGCTCACCGAGGAGCGGCGCCGTGAACTGGCCAAGCAGGCCAAGGGCAAGGGCGAGGACGCCAAGGTCTCGATTCGAAATGTCCGCCGTAAGGCCATGGACGAACTGTCGCGGATCCAGAAGGATGGCGAGGCGGGTGAGGACGAGGTCGGGCGCGCCGAGAAGGAGCTCGACAAAACCACCGCGAAATATGTCGGCCAGGTCGATGAACTGGTCAAGCACAAGGAAGCTGAACTGCTCGAGGTCTGAGGTCCGAGGCCGGATCTTTCGGGCCCGCCCGGGCGGGGGACGAACGGAACGACGAGTTGAGCGACGGGACAATCGTGGCCGAGAACGCCGACGCGACCGGTGCGGCCGAGGAGCCGAGGCCGGCCAACGGCACAGTTGATGCGAAGGATGGGCGCGCGGTCGATGCCGCGATTCCCAAGGCCGCACCTCCTGAACCCGTGCGCACCGACTCCGCGACGTCCGAGGCCGCGCGACGGGAATCCACCGCGCCCGTGACCAGCGGAAAGGCGATGACCGCACCGTCAGGGCCGACGACGCCCGGACCCGCGAGCGGTGGGATCTCGGCCTGGGGACCGGCCACGCCGGGATCCGAGAACGAATCCACGACCCCTGAACATTCGATGGGCGAGCCGGTGAATGCCACCAGCCAGCAGAACTCGGCGGAAGCCGCGGCGCCCGCCTCGCGTGCCGGCCGCAATCTGCCCGCCGCCTTGGCCGTCGGCTTCGGCCTCGGTCTCTCGCTCATCGCGATCCTGCTGTTCGTACCGAAGGTGTTCATCGGTGTCGCGGCCGCCAGTGTAGGCGTCGCCACCTGGGAGGTCGCCAAGCGACTGCGGGAGGCGGACGTGCTCGTCCCGCGGATCCCGCTCATCGTCGGCGGTCAGGCGATGTTCTGGTTCGGCTGGCCATGGGGCGCCAGCGGTGTGGCGGGCGCCTTCGCCGCGACCACGCTGATCTGTATGGTGTGGCGCCTTTTCGATCACGGCTTGCAGACCGCGCCGCGAAACTTCCTGCGCGACACCGCGATCGCGATCTTCACCCTGGCCTGGATCCCGCTGCTTGCCTCGTTCGCGACGCTGCTGCTGCTCGAGCCCAACGGCAATCTGCGGGTGCTGACCTTCATGATCCTGGTGGTCTGCTCCGATGTCGGCGGTTATGTGGCGGGTGTGCTGTTCGGGCGGCATCCGATGGTGCCCGCGATCAGCCCGAAGAAGTCTTGGGAAGGCTTCTGCGGTTCGCTGGTGTTCAGCGTGATCGGCGGGCTGCTGACGGTCACCCTGCTGTTGGACGCCAATTCGATGGTCGGCGTGGTGCTCGGCGTCGGCCTGGTACTGGTCGCGACCGTCGGCGATCTCATCGAATCTCAGGTCAAGCGGGAACTGGGTATCAAGGACATGGGCACCCTGCTGCCCGGCCACGGTGGCATCATGGACCGCCTCGACTCGATGCTGCCCTCGGCCTTCGTGTCCTGGTTGGTGCTGTCCACGCTGATCTGATCGCCTCGACCACGCCGCGTACCCGAGGCGATCGACTGCCGATGTGGTGTCGCGCAT
This sequence comes from Nocardia sp. NPDC051990, assembly GCF_040680755.1. Classification (NCBI taxonomy): domain Bacteria; kingdom Bacillati; phylum Actinomycetota; class Actinomycetes; order Mycobacteriales; family Nocardiaceae; genus Nocardia; species Nocardia sp. NPDC051990. The sequence continues at coordinate 237,303 of NZ_JBFAXH010000005.1, forward strand.
CGGGCAGTCGTTGGGTATGGATCGGTTCGGCCGAGCGTTCCAGTCGATTCGGCGCCTCCCACCACGCTGGCGGCGGCGAGGGGATGGTGCTAGCGCTTCGCCGCGCGGCGGAGTTGGAAAATGCGCAGACCGCCCACCAGCGCCATCACCAACGCGCCGGCGATCACCGACAGCAAGACCATGATTCCGACCGGCAGCGAGAAGTTCCAGAAGAACAGATCCACTCGCTGCTGTTCCAGGTTCTGCAGGATAAAGATCAGCACCACGATCCCGATCAGCGCCGCGGCGATCAATCCGACCCAGGTCTGGCCGGTCCGAGTCGTCGTCACTGTCTTGCGGCCGGATGGCTCCACAGTCTTGCCGCCGGTCGGTGACGGAGGTGTGACCTCTCCGGTGCGCTCCGGCTCCGGGGACTCGGCGTGGCTGGTCATGGTCCGATCATCGCTGATCGCTATGGCCGGCGTACGCGTTTCGGTGTCGAGGATCGGCATGTTGCGAACCCCGGCAAGGGGCGCGCTGTTGCGGGTGCCGGTTGATCGAACGTGACCTTCGTCGCGTCGGAGGTCGTGATGGTCACCTTCGGGCAGGGCCACTCACGCGAGATGGGACACTGGAGGAACTATGACGGCCTCCCTGCCCCTCGTGTTCGATGCTCCGCGCCGTGGCATGCCGCCGCGCCACCTCGCCGACCTCGATGCCGACGGCCGCAAGGCCGCGGTCGAGGAGCTCGGTTTGCCGAAGTTTCGCGCCGACCAGATCGCGCGCCAGTACTACGGCCGCCTGCAGGCCGATCCGGAGCAGATGACCGATCTGCCCGCCACGGTGCGTGAAAAGGTCGGCGCGGCGCTGTTCCCGCCGCTGATGTCGGTAGTAAAGCATGTCGCTTGCGACGGCGGCGAGACGCGAAAGACCCTGTGGCGCGCGGGCGATGGCACCCTGTTGGAGAGCGTGCTGATGCGCTATCCCGACCGCGCCACCCTCTGTATCTCCAGCCAGGCGGGCTGCGGTATGGCCTGCCCGTTCTGTGCGACCGGTCAGGGCGGCCTCAACCGCAATCTCTCCACCGCCGAGATCGTCGATCAGGTCCGTGCCGCGGCTGCCGCTATGCGCGATGGCGAGGTCTCGGGCGGTCCGGGCCGCCTGTCCAATATCGTTTTCATGGGTATGGGCGAGCCGCTGGCCAACTACAAGCGAGTGGTGGCCGCAGTCCGTCGCATCACTTCACCCGCGCCGGACGGGTTCGGTATTTCTCAGCGCAACGTGGTCGTCTCCACCGTCGGCCTGGCTCCGGCGATTCGCAAGCTCGCCGACGAGGACCTCTCGGTCACCCTCGCGGTGTCGCTGCACACCCCCGACGACGAACTGCGCGACACCCTGGTGCCGGTGAACAACCGCTGGCCGGTCGCCGAGGTCCTTGATGCTGCCCGCTACTACGCCGATAAGAGCGGTCGTCGGGTATCCATCGAATACGCGCTGATTCGCGATATCAACGACCAGCCGTGGCGCGCGGATATGCTCGGCGCCAAGCTGCACAAGGCCCTTGGCTCCCGAGTGCACGTGAATGTCATCCCGCTGAACCCGACTCCGGGTAGCAAGTGGGATGCCAGCCCGAAACCTGTTGAGGCCGAATTCGTTCGCCGCGTCAACGCACAGGGCGTCCCGTGTACCGTGCGTGACACCCGCGGCCAGGAAATCGCCGCCGCCTGCGGACAACTCGCCGCCGAAGGTTAGCCGCGCTCGGCGTTCCAGCCCGTGCAGCGCATGTTCACGTGCGGTCGTCATCAGGTACTGAATGTCATATCGATGCATCAGATCCGGCCGGGTTCCGGTGCTCGACGGTGACCGGTTGGTGGGCATTGTGGCGCCGGCCGATGTGGCCGTCGCGCTGGGCAATACCGATACCGGCGGCGCGGTGGAGGCGGTGTCAACGGACTGACCGTCCCCCATGACCGACTCGGCTCCCGCACGGCCCTGGCTCAGGTGTGATTGTGCCGCTTGCGGGTATGCGCGGACGAGAGGAGCCGCGGTCGCTCCGTCCCCGATCGAGGAGGTACGCAATGGCCACCGGTCAGCAGAAAGACGTCGTCACGCTCTTGCGCGCACAGCACGAACTGATCAAGGGGCTGATCGAAAAAGTACAGCTCGCGCAAGGTGCGGCCAAGCGTGGGTCGTTCGAGGAGTTGGTCCGCACGCTGGCCGTGCACGAGCGCGCAGAAGAGGACGTGGTGCATCCGGCATCATGGCACGCATCGGCGCCCGCCATGAGCAGCGTTATCGATCCGACTTCGGTATGGCTGACCGGTACCGTGGCCTGGTTCGACGAACAGCGGGGGTTCGGCTTCATCGATCCCGACGGTGTCCGGCAATGGCCGGTATTCGTCGAATACAGCCATATCGATGTGCCGGGCTACCGCGCGCTGGCGGAAGGTCAGCCGGTGCGTTACCGGTGCGATCCGCAGGCGCACGGTCGCGCCGCCGCGGTCGTGTGCCCCTATGTGCCCGTTATGATCACGGAACCGCAACTGCCGCAAGCGGATTGAGCTACCGACTTATTCGGCGATCGACTTCATCCAGTCGATAACGGCGGCCTGATATTGCGCGGTATTCCGCGCGAGATTCACCGAGTGTCCGCTGCCTGGCAGCACGAAGGTGCGCAACCGCGCGGCCGGAGTGAAAAACGCCTCCTCTGCGGCCTGCAGGGTTGCGCTGTCGGTGCAGATCGAATAGGCGGGTCCACAGGACAACCGGTCCACACTGCCATTGACCAGCATGACCGGGGCGGTGATCAAACTGGACATCCCGGGCAGAGTGGAGGTCAACCCGTCGGGATATTCGGTGAGCGAGAAGGTTTCCTTGGTTGCCTCATCGATCGCGAGCACCTGGGGATCGAAATTGTCCGGTCCGAAGAAAGCACTGGCGCGGGTGCCCGGTCGGGTCACGAGATAGCCCGAATCGTATCCGTGGCTGGCGAATACGGGGTCCTGTACAGCCTGGTAATAGCTGCCGATCACGCCGAGGACGTCCGGCACGCTCAGGGTGTGCGAATATCCGGTGAGCAGCACACCGTCGACGTCGTGATAGGTGGTGGCTTCCATGACCGAGGTTCCAGAACTCAGGGAATGACCACCGGTGACGACCTTGCCGAACGGTTGTCCGCCCGCGAGTCCGTTGCGCAGGGCCTGCACGATGTCGTGCAGGGCTTCTGCGGTGGCGGTCGCGGTCAGTGACATGCTCGGCGGGCGAGTGCTCGCGCCGTTACCGAGTCGATCGGCCACCAGCGTCGCGTAGCCCGCGGCATTCATCGCGTGCCGGAAGTTGTAAGTCTCTGGGGCGTAAGGGAAATCCCAGTAGATGTGGTTGTAGTTGGAACCCGCCATCAACACCATGACGGTATCGGTCGGCTGGTCCGGCAGGCACAGGGTAGCGCCCAGGGTCCCCTGCGGTACCGGGAAAGTGAGCTCCTGACACCGGTCTGGCGAGGTGGCTGGATCGGCATCGGCCACGCCCGGCACCACACCGAACATTGTTGCCGCCGCGGTAGCGGCTACCAGCATTCGGGTGTAGAGCTTCGTCACCGCGTTCCCTCCGAATGGGAAATATTGTGCGCCGCGCCATCTTCTGGCGAATCACCATACCGCACACGAAGATCCGTCGCTATGGGGTTGCGTGACGAAGACACGTTCTACGATGCACGGCATGGGTTCGCGTGGTGTGCATTTCGTCGGCAGCTTTCCGGGAACGAGTACGGAAGACGCGATGGGCGCGATGCTCGATGCCGCGGGGCCACGGCTACGCACGCTCCCGACCGGTGAGACGCGTCGCTACGAGTTCTATATCCAGCCGATCATCGAGGATCTGGTGGCCCAGGGCGCATTGGAGGTGAAGAAGGCGGGCACGTGGGGGTCGAGTCGGGAGCGGACCATCCATCGGGTCCCGGACGGTCGCGAGCTGACGGGCGACATGATGGACCTCGGCTATCTCGCCGAGGCCGAGGAGGCGCTCCCGATATTCCGAGATCTGCGCGCGGCGCGCGAGTTGCTCGAACTGTCTCTCCAAATCGGGATGCCGACCGATTTCACGTTGGCATTCATCGCCATGGGTATTCCCGGTGTCCGGTTGCACCGCAGGGCATTTCGTGATGCCACCGTGCGCGATATCGCGGCCATCCACGAACTGGTCGGTACCGACGGGACCGTGCAGCTGGAGGCCACCGCGGAAATGGTCCTCATGGCAAAGACACAACCACTGCACCGGCGGCTGGACGCGGCATTGCATCTGGGCGAGGGAATTGCCGCACTGGCCGAATCCGCCCCTGCGGGAACCAGATTCGGCGTGCACCTGTGCGTCGGCAGTATGCACAACAAGTCCCGGGCCGGTATGCGTGATCTGCGCCCGTTCGTGGAGCTGGCCAATTCCGTTGTCCGGCAGTGGCCGTCGGATCGCCCGCTGACCTATGTGCACGGCCCGCTCGCGGCGGGAGATATCCCGCCGTCGACGAATCCCGCGTACTACGCACCTCTTGCGGACCTGTCCCTCGGCGACGGCACCAATTTCTATGCGGGATTCGTCCACGACACGCCCACGGTGGCACATCAGGTCGAGACCCTACGGATGATCGAGAACGCACTGGGCAGACCAGTCGACGGCGTCGCGAGCGCTTGTGGCCTCGGTCGCCGTCCACGTCCGATCGCCGATGCGCTGGCGGCGCGGGCCGATACGCTCGCCGCAAGCTAGGGCTTGCGTCCGACGCCGCCCAAGATCACCAACTTGGTGGGGGGCAGGTCGTTGCCGAGCCATTCCTGTACCGGTACCAGCCCGGGTTCGACCACCTCGAAACCGTCCAGGTAGGCCGCCACCATTTCCGGGGTCCGGAATCGGACCTGCGCCGAGCTGCCGTTGGTATCGCCGGTCGACCGCGTGACGAACTCCGGGATCGTATCCGCGGATCCGTGGGTGAAGGCCAGGATGCTTCCTGGCGCCATGGCATCGCGCAAGCGTGCGATGATCTCGGCTGGCCGCTCATCGTCCATCACGAAGTGCAGCACGCCGACAATCAGAATCGCTACCGGCTGGGCGAAGTCGATCTGCCCTTCGGTCTTCGCCTTCTCGATGATCTCGTCCGGTCGGCGAATGTCACCAAGTATCGCCGTGACGCCGGATGTGCCGGACAGCAGCGCGTTGGTGTGTACGTACACGACCCGGTCGTAGTCGATCATCGCCACACGCGCCGAGGGGTCGACCTTCTGCGCGACCTGGTGCACGTTGGGTGAGATGGGGATGCCAGCACCGATATCGATGAACTGCCGAATCCCCGCCTCGGCGGCGTCCTGCACGGCTCTGAGGAGGAATTTGCGACTGAACCATGCGGTCGTCTTGGCGTCGGGCGCGACCGCGAGCATGCGCTCGGCGACCCGCTGGTCCACCGTGTAATTGTCTTTACCGCCGAGCATGTAGTTATACACCCGAGCTGCGTTCGGCTTGGATGGATCGACGCCCGCCGGTGCCCGATCGGCCTCAGCCACCGCACCTCCTCTATGTCCTTCGGCACATAGTAACAACGCCTGATTATTTGTTGCATGGGTCGGGCCGCGGCGCATGATCGCGGTGAATCCTTTGCGCGGGCTTACACCTCTCATACTTGTGTCGGCAACACGGCCGGCACGAGATCGGGAGGTTGACGTGATCCTTGCCGCGATTGTTGTTGGAGCACTGCTCATTTGTGCGTGCAGCATCACCGTGCTGCGGCGGCGGAGCCGGTCGCAGTGACCGGGATGTGCTGGCCCGACGAACATCTCGTCGCCGCGGCGCGCGAGGGCGATATCGAGTCGATCAGCACGCTGATATCCGGAGCGCATCCGCATGTGCGGCGATTCGCGTACTCGCTGTGCGCGACGCCGGAGGATGCCGAGGACGCGGCGCAGGAGGCGTTGATCATTCTGTACCGCAAGATCGGGACGCTGCGGGCATCGGGTGCGTTGGCCTCGTGGATGTTTCGGATCGTGCGCAACGAATGCCTGCGGCAACTGCGATTGCGCACGCGCCGGGCTGAACCTGATCCCGATTCGGCCGTCGCATCGGCGGAAGAGGAGGCGATCAATCGCCTGGAGGCCGAGCGGGTGGCCGCGGCGATCGCGGCACTGCCTGGCGATCAGCGGCGGGTGCTGATCATGCGAGATGTGCAGGGGTACAGCGGCCGGACGGTCGCGGATCTGCTCGGACTGAGCACCGCGGCGATGAAATCACGACTGCATCGGGCACGTTCGGCGGTACAGCGGAGTCTGGAGGTCGGTAATGACGGAAACAGCGCGTAGCGATGCCATGCGAGGTGGTGGTCGGGGATGGGCGGGTGAGTTCGCCAGCACGTCGTTATCGCGCCATTTGGTCCGTGGCGCAATCGGATTCGGCGCGGTAATCGGTTCGTTCGCGCTGATGCCCGTACTCGGCCTCGCCAGCCTGCTGCTCCTGCCGGTCGGCCTCGTCGCACTGCGTGGCTGTCCAACCTGCTGGGCGATCGGCTTGCTGCAGACCCTCTCACATGGCCGACTGCAGCGTTCGTGCACCGATGGAACCTGCCAACTGGTGACCACGAAATCCGGTGCGACATAACCGCTTCCATCGCCCCGCACAAAGTGCAGCCGCACCCCGACCGGGTGTTGCTGCGCTAGGTGCGGTTCTTGGCGGGGCGGTTGGAGGCGGCGCGGCGTTCGGCCTGTTGGGCTTTGATGCGCTCGTTCTCCTTCCGCACCTCGGCGAAGTTCTCGCGCTCGCGAATCAGCCATTCCGGCGGGTCGGCGAGCAGGTCAGCGATTTCCTCGGCGTTCATCGCGTCGGAGACTTCGGCGCGGGCCAGGCCGGTATTGGAAACTCCGAGTTTGCGGGCGACGATATCGCGGGGGAAGGGTCCGGTCTTGCGCAGTTCGGCCAGCCAGGCCGGGGGATTGGTGCGCAGTTCTTCGAGTTCGGCGCGGGAGATCGGGGAGTTGCGGAATTCCTCGGGCGTCGCCGGAAGGTAGATGCCGAGCTTGTTCGCCGCGGTCTGCGGCTTCATGGTCTGCGGTTTCTTATCCGGGCTCACCGGTACAGCCTAATGGGCACAGCCGGATGCGGTCGGCCCGCGGTCTGTTTGCGCTCGGACGAGTATGCGAGGCCACGGCCTATCCGGCCCGTCGCGGCTCCGGACCACCCGCCTCGCGAGCCCCCGGCCCCGAGGGCAATACGCTGATACGAATGAACCCCGAATCCATCGACGTGACCCGCCTGCGCTGGTTCGTCGCGGTTGCCGAGGAACTGCATTTCGCCCGCGCGGCGAAATCGCTGCACATTTCGCGGCAGAAGTTGAGTCACACGGTGATCGACTTGGAACACGAACTGGGGGCCAAACTCTTTGTGCCAGGCGCGCAGCCGACCCAGCTGACCGAGGCCGGACAGCAGTTGCTGCGCGATGCCAGGGACATCATCGGGCGCGCCGAGCAGCCCGAGCCCGTGGCCGCTGCGGATGTCGTGCTGCGGGTCGGCTTCGTGCCGGGTGTCACGGTCTCCAAGTGGACGCGGATCTGGGGTGAGCGGTTTCCGGACACTCCGCTGGAGGTGATCCCGATTCCGATGGCAGAACAACTCGCCGCGCTCCGTGATGGGCGCGTCGACGCCTGCTTCGTTCGCCTGCCCATCGATCGTGCGGGTCTGAGCGCGATTCCGCTCTACCGCGAGCTGCCCGTCGTTGTAGTGCCCAAGGACCACACCCTGTCACTGTTCGAGCAGGTGGGCATGGGCGATCTGGCGGGTGAACGGATCCAGGACGCGAGCGATATCGATGCGATCTCGGGCACCATCGAATTGGTCGCGGCCGGTGTCGGCGTCGCTATCGTCCCGCATTCCATTGCCCGCCTGCACGCCCGTCGCGACCTCGTCTACCGGACGATGATGGGCGTCCCGGAAACCGAAATCGCCCTGGCCTGGCCCGCCGCGCAGACCACCGAGCTGATCGAGGAGTTCGTCGGCATCGTGCGCGGCCGCTCGGAACGCAGTTCGCGTACCCAGACGCAGCGCAAGAAGACCGAGCCGAAGAAGATCACCGCGACGCGCTCGACGCGGGGTGCCGCGAAAAGCGTCGTCAAGAACGCCGGAGCCAAGAAAAAGCCCGCCAAGCGACGAGGGCGTTAGGCGGGCGAATCCGCAACCGAGTCAATGCCTTTCGGCGTGGACTATCGAGGCTTGCGGCGCAGGATCGAGTCGCGGATCATCGCGCCCGCGATCACGAGGGCGAAGCCGACCAGGAACACGTCCTCGATATGGCCCTTGTGGTTGCCGATCGTCATGGCCACCAGGATGAAGCAGACGATCCAGCCCGCGGCGCGGAAGGTGCGGCGCGATTCCCCGCTCCAGCCCCATTCGGCGGACGGAACCTCGGCGGTATCCACGTGGGTGACGATTGCGCGGTCACTGGTGGGTTCGAGTTCCGTGGCGGCCACGATCGCTCCTTAGCTCGGTGTGGGCGTTGCTGCCGATATCGTGGCATACGACCGCTCGTCGTAGCCAGCAGGGCTGTGTTTGATCGGCGGGGTCAGCGGCCCCCTGGGTGGTTACGCAGGCTACCGCCTTCGGGTCCGGCGCTGGCCCCGCTGCCACAATGGGGCTGTGTCCGACATTGTGAGAGTCCTTCTGCTCGGCAGTACCGGTTCCATCGGTACCCAAGCGCTCGAGGTGATTGCCGCCAATCCCGATAAGTTCGAGGTGGTCGGCCTGGCCGCGCGCGGCGGCAATACCGAACTGCTCGCGGCACAGATGGCGGCCACCGGGACCCGCAATGTCGCAGTCGCCGATCCGGCCGCGGGTGCACACCTCGACTTGGCGCTGAGCGGTCCGGGCGCGGTCACCGAACTGGTGCGCCGCACCGAGGCCGATGTCGTACTCAACGCATTGGTCGGCTCGCTCGGCCTGGAACCGACCCTCGCCACGCTGCAATCGGGCACCCGCTTGGCGCTGGCCAATAAAGAATCCCTCGTCGCGGGCGGCTCGCTGGTGACCCGGGCCGCCGCACCCGGGCAGATCGTGCCGGTCGACTCCGAACACTCCGCGCTCGCCCAATGCCTGCGCGGCGGCCGGGCCGAGGAGGTGGATCGGCTGGTGTTGACCGCATCGGGCGGCCCGTTCCGCGGCTGGACCACCGAAATGCTGGAATCGGTGAACCCGTCCGAGGCGAAGGCACATCCGACCTGGTCGATGGGCCTGATGAACACGCTGAATTCGGCCTCGCTGGTGAATAAGGGCCTCGAACTGATCGAGACGCATCTGCTGTTCGGCGTGCCCTACGACCGCATCGATGTCACGGTGCATCCGCAGTCGATCGTGCACTCCATGGTCACCTTCACCGACGGTTCCACCCTGGCCCAGGCCAGCCCGCCCGACATGAAGTTGCCGATCGCATTGGCTCTCGGCTGGCCCGATCGGGTGCCGGGCGCAGCCGCCGCATGCGACTTCAGCACCGCCTCGACCTGGGAATTCGAGCCGGTCGACAATGCGGTATTCCCGGCGGTCGAGCTGGCCAGGCAGGCAGGCATTGCTGGCGGCAGCGTGACCGCGGTCTACAACGCGGCGAATGAGATTGCGGTGCAAGCCTTTCTGGACGGCGTCATTCGTTTCCCGGATATCGTGCGCACCGTCGCCCGCGCTGTCGAGGCAGCCGATCAGTGGCGCGCCGAACCGGAGACCTTGCAGGACGTACTTGCCGCCGATACCTGGGCCCGCGACTACGCGCGCACACTGGTCAACCGCTAGATCGAGCGGCATATGACGCGCCGACGGACGGTGGCCTGGCAGACTTGACGGAGAGGGTTGGTCGGCGTCCGGTTACTGTGGTCGGGGTGCTCGCGGCGCGGACGGACGCGCCTGTGCGGGTAGTCGCGGCCGCTGTGGGCGGCGGCACTTCATTCGAGGCGAGCTGCGTAACGCAGGAGGGCTGTACAGCAAATGGTGTTCGCGTTGGGGTTCGTACTGTTCGCCCTCGGCATCACGATTTCGATCGCGTTGCACGAATGCGGGCATATGTGGGCCGCTCAGTCCACCGGCATGAAGGTGCGGCGCTATTTCATCGGCTTCGGTCCGAAGATTTTCTCGTTCCAGCGCGGTGAAACCGAATACGGCCTCAAGGCGCTGCCGCTCGGCGGCTTCTGCGATATCGCGGGCATGACCGCATTGGACGAACTCGCACCGGAGGATCTCGACCGGGCCATGTATCGTCAGGCCACCTGGAAGCGCCTGGTCGTGATGTTCGGCGGGATCGGGATGAACTTCGTGCTCGGCTTTCTCCTGCTGGTCGTGCTCGCGATCGGTTGGGGCCTGCCGCGCTTCGATCAGCCGCCCGCCACCACCATCGGCGCGATGAAATGCGTCGCCCAGCAGAATCCGGATAAGTCGCTGGCCGACTGTCAGGGCACCGGTCCGGCGCAGCGGGCCGGGATGCAGCGCGGTGACGTGGTCAAGGCCGTCAATGGCGTGAAGGTGACGACCTGGCAGCAATTCACCGCCGAAACCCAGAAGCAGACCGGCCCGTTCACCTACACCATCGAGCGCGACGGTCAGACCAAGACCATCGAGGTCACTCCCGAACGTGTCACGCGCTATCCCGAGGACGGCAGTCCGGGCCGTGAAGTCAGCGCGGTCGGCGTCGGTTCGGAGTACTACGAACCCCTGAAGTACAACGTGTTGGCCGCGATTCCGGCCGCCGGCGCGTACGCCGGGCAGATGTTCGTGCGCACCGTGGAGTCGCTGGCCCAGCTGCCGCAGAAGGTTTCCGCGCTGTGGACCGCGGTGACCGGCGGCGAGCGCGATCCGGAAACCCCGGTCAGTGTGTACGGTGCGAGCAAGATCGGCGGCGAGACCGCCGAGCGCGGCCTGTGGGGCGTGTTCATCCTGGTCCTGGCCAGCCTGAACTTCTTCCTCGGCGCCTTCAACCTGTTGCCGCTGCTGCCGCTGGATGGCGGTCATATCGCAGTGGTGCTCTACGAGAAGATCCGCAATACCGTGCGCGGCTGGAAGGGGCTGGCACCGGGCGGTCCGGTCGACTATCTGAAACTGCTTCCGGTGACCTATGTCGCAGTGGTGATCGGTGGTGCGTATATGGTGCTCACGCTGGTCGCCGACATCGTGAATCCGATTCAGTTGTTCCGCTGACGCGCCACCTGTCGCGGTTGTACCGCGATAGCCACCGCGCAGGCTGGATTGCTGGTATTTCGGGACATCTGTGCGTCATGACTCATGTTATGGCTGTCACAGGGGGAGCAGCCGCAGTGCGCGGTTAAGCTCGATAGGCGAACGGCCCAAAAAGTACGCACGAAAGTAGGCAGCCGAAAGTGACCAGCACAATCGGATTGGGGATGCCGACCGCACCCGCGGCCGTTCTCGCGCCTCGCCGCAAGACTCGCCAATTGATGGTGGGCAATGTGGGCGTCGGCAGTGATTCCCCGATTTCCGTGCAGTCGATGACCACCACCAAGACCCATGACGTCAACGCCACCCTGCAGCAGATCGCCGAACTGACGGCCTCGGGCTGCGATATCGTGCGCGTTGCCTGCCCGCGTCAGGAGGACGCCGACGCACTGGCGACCATCGCGCGCAAGAGCCAGATCCCGGTTATCGCGGATATCCATTTCCAGCCGCGCTATATCTTCGCCGCCATCGATGCGGGTTGTGCCGCGGTGCGCGTGAACCCGGGCAATATCAAGGAATTCGACGGCCGGGTCGGCGAGGTGGCCAAAGCCGCGGGCGCGGCGGGCATTCCGATTCGCATCGGCGTGAACGCCGGTTCGCTGGATAAGCGGATGTTGGAGAAGTACGGCAAGGCAACCCCGGAGGCGCTGGTCGAATCGGCGCTGTGGGAGGCGAGCCTGTTCGAGGACCACGGCTTCGGCGATATCAAGATCTCGGTCAAGCACAACGATCCGGTGGTCATGGTCGAGGCCTACCGTCAGTTGGCCGCGCGGTCCGATTACCCGCTGCACCTCGGTGTGACCGAGGCCGGTCCGGCGTTCCAGGGCACGATCAAATCCGCCGTCGCATTCGGTGCGCTGCTGTCCGAGGGCATCGGCGACACGATTCGGGTGTCGCTGTCCGCGCCGCCGGCCGAGGAGGTCAAGGTCGGCGGGCAGATCTTGCAGTCGCTGAACCTGCGCCCGCGCAAGCTCGAGATCGTCTCCTGTCCGTCCTGCGGTCGCGCCCAGGTCGATGTGTACACCTTGGCCAATGAGGTGAGCGCCGGTCTGGAGGGCATGGAGGTGCCGTTGCGGGTGGCGGTGATGGGCTGCGTGGTGAACGGTCCGGGTGAGGCGCGCGAGGCCGACCTGGGTGTCGCCTCGGGTAACGGCAAGGGCCAGATTTTCGTGAAGGGTCAGGTCATCAAGACCGTGCCGGAGGCGCAGATCGTGGAGACCTTGATCGAAGAGGCCATGCGCATCGCCGAAGAGATGGGCGAGACAGTCGTCGCCGGCGAACCCGTGGTCACGGTCGGCTGACTCTTCGAGCGACCAGAGAGCTATCGCGGGTTCCCGAGTAGCCGTACCACAGTCGACCGATTCGTGGCAGGCTGGCGATGTGCGGAGTCTGCTGGAGCCGGCGCGACGGGCAAAGGATGCCCCCGCGCGTCAGCTCGCGAACCGGGATCTGGCACAGGTGCTGCGGGTGCTGGATAGCGATCCGATCGCCTCGTGCATGGTGGCGGCGCGATTACAGGAATTCGGTCTGGATACCGGCGTCGGCCATGGTGAACTGTGGAGTCGGGGTGGTCCGGCCGAATCGCTGTGCTTCTCCGGTGCGAATCTGGTGCCCCTGCGCGGCGACGAGGATGCATTGCGCGCCTTCGCCGCGCGGGCGGTCCGCTGGCCGCGGGTGTGTTCGTCGGTGGTCGGGCGTCAGGAATTGACGTTGCCGCTGTGGGAGATGTTGTCCGCGCATTGGGGACCGGAACGCGAGCTACGCGGTGCGCAGCCGCTGCTCGCGCTCGGCCAGCCCGCACGGGCCACCGCCGACGTGCAGGTCCGCCGCGTCCGGCCGGATGAGTTGGAGCGCTATCTCATTGCGGCGATCGCCATGTTCACCGAGGAGGTCGGGGTCGATCCGCGCGCGGGTGACGGCGGCCGCGGCTATCGGCGCCGGATCCAGAGCCTGATCGAATCCGGCCGTGCCTGGGCGCGTTTCGAGGGCGGCGAGGTGGTGTTCAAGGCCGAGGTCGGATCGCTGTCCCGGCGTACCGGGCAGATCCAAGGCGTTTGGGTACATCCCGAACGCCGCGGCGAGGGCCTGGGCACCCGAGGCACAGCCGCGGTGGCGAATGCGGTGGTGGCATCCGGCCGCACCGCCAGTCTGTACGTGAACGACTACAACAACATCGCCCGCCGGGCCTACAGCCGGGTCGGATTCCGGCAGATCGCCACCTTCGCGACCGTGTTGCTCGATTGAACGCGGCACCGAACACCGGTGCGCCACAGCCGTTTGCTCGCCGTTGGCTATACGATCTGTCCCGATGTCGACTCGCATGCTCATCACGCTGGCCGTCGCGGCACTCGCGGCGGCGGGATCCGGCTGTTCGGCCAGCCCACAGGGCCCGGTGCCAGCGGCCGATGCCTTCCTTGCCGCCCTCGCCGACCACGACATCGAGGCCGCGGCCGAACTCACCAGTCAGCCTGAGAAGGCAACCGCCGCACTGCGTGCCACATGGGACGAGTTGCAGGCCGAGAAATTGCGCGCGCATACCGGCGCGGCCCGGGTCGCCGGCGATACCGCGACCGTCGACTACACCTACGAGTGGCAGCTGCCGAAGGACCGGATCTGGAAATACACCGGACAATTGCAGATGGGGCGCAGTGACGGCCGCTGGATGGTGCGCTGGACATCCTCGGATATCCACCCCAAACTCGGCAACACCCAGACCATGGCATTGCGTGCAAACCCGGCCCCGCGCGCCAGGGTGAACGAGCAGTCCGGCAGCGATGTGCTGGTGCCGGGCAAGGTATCTCGGGTCACGTTCACCGTGGCCACCGCACCGGATCCGGGTTATGCGGTGACCTCGTTGGCGGCGGCACTGAACCGTTTCGACGAGCGGCTCACCCCCGAGGCGATCCTGAGCGCGGCGTACGCGGCCAAGGGCGCGTACACCGTTGCGCTCCTGAGCGAGAACGAATTCGAGCAGGTGAGTGCCGATCTCATCGGCCTGCCCGGAGTAACGGTGACCCAGCAGTGGGATATGGTCCCCACCGACCGGGATTTCGCACCCGATCTGCTCGCGCAGGTGCGCAAGACGGTGATCGCCGAGGTGGATGGCAAGGCGGGCTGGAGCGTTGTCACCATGAACGCCAACGGTGCCGATACCGACGTACTGACCGAAGTACCCGCACAACCGGCCCCGTCGTTCTCGCTCAGCATCGACCGCAATGTGCAGAACTCCGCACAGCGCGCCGTCGACGGCCGCGCGGAGCAGACCATGATGGTGGTGCTGCGACCATCGACCGGCGCGATTCTCGCTGTCACACAGAACAAGGCAGCCGACCGTGACGGTCCGGTGGCGACCATCGGCCAGTATCCGCCGGGCTCGGTGTTCAAGACGGTGACCGCGGCCGCCGCGATGACGCTCGGAAAGGCCACTCCCGAAACGGTTTTGCCATGCATGAGCCGAATTGTCATCGGGGAGCGAACGATTCCGAATTACAACCTCTTCCAACTCGGCGATGTGCCGATGGCCACTGCCTACGAGCGGTCCTGCAATACCGCATTCGCGAAGCTGGCCAGTGAGCTGCCGGGCGACGCGCTGTCGGATACTTCTGCGAAATTCGGTGTGGGACAGCGATATACGATTCCCGGGCTGCCGACCGAATCGGGTTCGGTGCCACGGGACGACGATCTGATCCAGCGCACCGAGGACGGTATCGGGCAGGGCAAGGTGGTCGTGAGTCCGTTCGGAATGGCGATGCTCGCCGCGACCGTCGCGCACGGATCGGCGCCGGTGCCGTATCTGATCGCCGGACGAACCACCGAGATAAACGGTGACCGTCCGGCTCTCGGCGCCGAGGTGATCGATGGTTTGCGCCTGATGATGCGCAAAGTGGTCACCGGTGGTACCGCCGAACGCATTGCCGACCAGGGCGAGGTGTACGGGAAGACCGGGGAGGCCGAGGTCGACGGTGGCTCGCATTCGTGGTTCGTCGGTTATCGCGGCGATCTGGCCTTCGCGACACTGCTGGTCAAGGGCGGCAGTTCGGATAATGCCGTCGCGGTGACGCGCGATATGCTCGCCGCCCTACCCGCGGGCTACTGATCCCGGAGACAGCGGCGTAGCGGCCGTCAACGGAGCGATTCGGCCTCTCCTCTCCCCAGATGCTATTCACCAGTGTGGTTTTCGCGACGGCATGGCGGCGGTTGATGACGAGCATGGCGAGCAGCGCGCGGACTGTGGCCCCGGGCAATGCTATCGGAACTCAACATACGCTCCCGATGACGCGCTGTGCCCGCAACGGCCCGCCGCGAATACGCCATCGGCGAAACGGCCTGGAGAACGAGATCGAGGGTTCACGCTGGCCGACCGGCCGATCGCGCTGGTGCGACTGATGGCACGAGCGCTGAGCACACAGGCGAATTCGTCATCAGAGGGTGCGTGCGACGCGGTGGGTGGTGGTGCGCAACCGGTGCGAGTCGTCAGGCACGGTGCAAGGTGGCCGCCAGGTGGTGGGTCAATGGTTCGCCGACCGCGGCCATGCGCAGCGTGTATTCGATGGTGTCGTCGGTCAATATGATCGAACGGCCGAGCGCGGTCACCATTTTCGCGGTACTGCTGCGGCCGATGCTGGTCGATTCGAACTCCATACGCAGTTCGCCATCGGCAATGGTGAGGCTGCCCTCACAGATCTCGGTGATGCCGGTCGGGTGGGCGAGGATCAACTCGACGTGATCCGGGCGCGGGCAGCGCAGATAACCGGTTTCGGCATGCATCGGCCGACTGCCGTCGGCGGTGCGGGTGCGCTGCCGGTAGGTGAGGAACGGTCGGCCGAGGTGACCGAACTCGACTTCTTCGACATAGTCGAATGACTCGATGGTCGGGTATTCACCGTGCCCGGGTCCGCGCCATGTGCCGAGCAATGGTGCAAGCGGAGCGATATCGGGATGGGGGGCAATGGCAGGTTGGGGGGCGACCACGCGCGACAGCTTAAACCTGTCGGATCCGGGGTGCTCCTATACGGTCGAAATTCCTCCAAGCTAAGGTTAGCGTCGCCTAATCGTTAAATGAGATTGCGAGTGGCTGGAAAGGACGAAGAAGTTGAATGCACGCCTTAGGGAATCGCGCCGCACCGGTGCCTGGCGGTCGCGGACCCGCAACGGTCTGCTGCGCGCATCGGTGCTCGGCGCTGCCCTGGTTGTGGCCGCGGCATGCTCGGATTCGAAGTCGTCGAACGATGAAGTGCCTGCCCTCGACGGTAATCACTATGCGCAGACCAACCTCGCCGCCAACAAGGCCGAATACAAAGCGCAGTACACCTTTCCGGACATGGTGAACGCGTGGGGAATCGCCGATCGCCCGAAGGGTGAGGGCGGGCATTTCTGGGTCGGCGCGGGCGGTAAGTCCTTCCAATTCGTCGGCGATGTCAGCGCATCCGCGGATCCCAAGGTGCAGAAGTTGTTCCAGGATCCGCTGAAGATCGTCACGATTCCGGGCGCGGATGCCGACACCTCGGATAAGAGCATCGGCAAGACCACCGGTGTCGTCTTCAACGGCGCTCCCATCACCTCCGATCTGTTCGTCGTGCGCGATCAGCCGGTGGACGTCGACGGTGCGCCGGTGCTGCTGACCGGTTCGTCGCGGTTCATCTTCGCTACCGACTCCGGCAAGATTTCGGCCTGGACCGAGCAGGGGCCCGAAGGCGCGATCATCCGGCACGACGGTCCAGCGAATCTGGTCTTCGATGGCGAGTCCCAGGGCATGGCGTTCTTCGGCATCGCGCTCGCCCCGTCCGGTGACAAGCTGCTCGCTGCCGATTTCGGTGAGAACCCGCAGATTCGCACCTTCGACAAGGACTGGCAGCTGATCCCGACCGTCGGCTTCGCCAACCCCTTCGCTACCGGCGACCAGATCGACGCGGCGGCACTGGATAAGGGCAAGGCGGCCAAGCCCGGCGATCCCGCGCCGTTCAATGTGACCACCATCGGTAACCGCGTATTCGTCTCCTACGCGGATACCAAGCCAGATGAGCGCAACGCGTCCAAGTTCGACAAGGCCGAAGAGGATTCGCTCGACAAGGACCAGGAGAAGGCCGCCAAGGGCAAGCCGGCCAAGGGTAAGGTCGCGGAGTTCGACGGCAACGGCAAGCTGGTGCGCATCCTCGACGACGGCGGCCGCCTCAATGCGCCGTGGGGCGTCGCGGTGGCTCCCGCGAACTTCGGTCCGCTCAGCGGCAAGCTGCTGGTCGGCAACTTCGGCGGTCTCGGCCATGTGCTCGCCTATGACGATGCCACCGGCAAATTCGTCGACTATCTGCGCGATGCGAAGGGCCGGCCGGTCGAGATCGAAGGTCTATGGGCCTTGATGTTCGGCAATGGCGAGAGCCTCGGCGACGCCGATTCGCTGTACTTCACCGCTGGCCCGCACGACGAGAAGGACGGTTTGTTCGGAAAGCTCCGCTTGAAGTAGCCCTGCGGCAGGGCGAAGGCGGTTCCCGGTAGTGCGCCGGGGACCGCCTTTGTTGTAGGTCCTAGCCGGAAGTGGGGGATTGCGGGGTCCAGCGTTCGGACCAGGTCCAGAGTGGTTGGAGGGCCGCGGTGAGTTCGTGGCCCGCGGGGGTGAGTTCGTAGGTTTTGTCCGCATTCTTGGCGATCACGCCCGCGGCCTGCAGGTATTGCAGGCGGGTCGAGAGCATGCTCGACGAGCAGTTGCCCATGCGGCGGCGTAGTTCGAGGAAGCCGAGGCGGCCGGGTTCCAATTCCCAGAGGACGCGCAGGATCCAGCGTTGGCCGATGAGCTCCATGGTGGCCAGCATGGGTGCGTGCGCCGGGTCGTTTCGCCCGCGCGACGACGCGGGTTCATTTGCGCTTCTCATTTCGAACTACCATAGTGATTCTAAATTAGAAGCATTGCCTTGGGCTGACGAAAGAGGCGGATGATGGGCGACTCGACGGAACGACGGATTGTGCTGATCACCGGCGCATCGCGGGGGATAGGGGCCGAGACGGCGAAAGTGCTGGCGGCGGCCGGTGATCATGTGATCATCAACTATCGGGAGAAGCGCAAGCGCGCCCAGATGATCGCCGATGAGATCGGCGCGGCTGGTGGCAGTGCGTCGATCGCGGGTGCCGATATCGCGGATGCGGACGCCGCGGCGGCGCTGATCGTCGGTGTGGTGGCGGAGTTCGGTCGATTGGATGTGTTGGTGCTCAACGCATCCGGCGGCCTCGAGCGTGCGGCAGCGCCCGGCTACGCGATGGCGTTGAACCGGGACGCGCAGGTCCGTCTGGTGCGAGAGGTATTGCCGCACTTGCCATCCGGTGGCCGGATCGTCTTCGTGACCAGCCATCAGGCCCACTTCCACGGCCGCAAACCCGTTCCGGCGGACTACGAGCCGATCGCTGCGAGCAAGCGTGCGGGCGAAGACGCCTTGCGTGCAATGATTCCAGGGCTGGCCGAACGTGGTGTCGGGCTGAATGTGGTATCTGGCGACATGATCGACGGCACGATCATTGTGCGCCTGTTGGAACGCCGTAATCCCGAGGCGGTTTCGGACCGCCGCGACCACGGCGCACTGCCGACGGTCGCGGAGTTCGCCGCCGTTGTCGGCGAAGCCGCAAGTGCCGCAAGCGAATCCGGCCAGGCGTTCTATGTCGGCGGTCCGGACTATCTTGCGCAGGGTGTGGCCGGGGACATTCCTGCCCAGTCGAACGGGTTCAGCGTGGCACCGCTCGAGTCGACTGCCGGACCATAATCTTGATTACTGAACATTTGCTACATGCTCGTATGTCTGTAACAAATTGATATAGCCGGTTTGTGGTCACGGGCGGGGATCTGGGTCGATAATCGAGGCTTGGGGCGCGGTCGTGCCGTGCGGCAACGACATTGCTGGTCGGGAGCTCCTGTCGACGGCGACGGGCTCTGGTGTCGACGGGAGGCTGGGATGAGGGGCGATGGAAATGGCCGGATGGTTCCGGGTCGGGATATGTTGCTGGCCGCATGCCGTGGGCTACCGCACGACGATCATCCGATGCTGGAGGCGGCGGGGGAATTGGTGCAGTTGCACGAAATCCGCGAGCGGACGCCGGCGTTCGAGATCGCCAAGCTGGAGCGGCGGCGCGTCCAACTGGTGCGGTCGATCGACCGCTGGGTCACGCTGGCAATGCCGGTGCCGAACTCCGCGGCGCAATTGCACTCCGAAACCGTCGGCCAGATGGTGGATCGGTTGGCCAGAATGACCGCACAGGCCTTCATGCCGCTGTCCGCGGCGCCGGAGGCCGTCTGCTATGACGCGTGGGTGCAGGTCAACGAACTGGCGGCTAGCTATCAGGATCTCATCGACGACCTACGCGAGGGCGTGCGCCGACTACCCGGTGGTTAGCGGCCACGGCCGAACAGCCGGAACGAACGCGCCGGTCGGCGCGGCAGGGTGGCGTAGACCATGGTCATATCGGCGAATATCTCCGCTTCCCGTTCGCGATCGGCGCCGAAGTGCTCGCGGCCGAGTACGTGCTCGGTCGAGGACGGTGAGATGTACGGCAGCAGTGCGGCCGGCGACGGTGTGCTCGGCCCACCCGCTTGGATGCCCTCCTTGCCGTGCCCGAACAGCATGTGGCCGATCTCGTGCAGGATGATGTGGTCCGCATTGCGCTCGAAGGCGGACGCGTCGTAGACGATGATGTCGTCGTGACCGCGCGCCACCCAGAGTCCGCTGCCACGACACCCGATATCAGCGAGCGCGTCCGCGGGAATCGCCTGCAGCGAGATGGAACGACCACGGTGCGCGGCGACACTTGCGAGGTAGGCGGACAGGTTCCAAGGACTGGGGAGGGGCACGGTCCGCGCTGCTTCACGTAAACGGGCTTCCATGCTGGTCATCGGGGCACACCTTACTCACCGCGTGCGCGGTAGTCACGTCGCGAATTGGACATTCCGCCGAAAACGACAGCGCCACTGCATAATTCACGCGCCCGTTGGAGGGTGTTCGCTTGGGGTGCCTCTGACAGGCGCAGACACCTTGGTGGGGTTCTCGGCCCCCCTCGGAGTCATCGTTTCGACACTGGGGGCGGTATCGCAACGTCGACGCGACCGCGAGATTGGACGACGACCTGGCCGCCCCGGTAACGGCGGTCCTGATCTTCGGTGGGCAGGGAACGAAAGCGAGCGAGGATGATCATGCGCTACGTACTCGACGAGCGCGGAAAGCTGTACCGGTGCGGCTGCGTGCGACATGCTGAGACCAGCCGGTTCCGCACCAAACGGCACGGGCCACGCGCAGGATGGGAGCGTGCAGATGAACAGCGGTAGCGACGCGGGTTCGAGCACCGTCCAACGGGAGCCCGGCGCGGGTGATTCGCGCCGACTGAGCAGCGAACGGTTGGTTGACGCGCCGCCGCCGCGCATGTCGACGGTTGCGCAATGGTGGGCGCTGACCTGGCGCCTGGTCCGTCCGTCCTGGCGCAATGGTGAACTGATCACCGCACTGCTGGCGCCCACGTTCTTCACCGTCGGCTTCTATGTGCCGCTGAACCTGGTGATGACCGTCTACGGGCACGGCCTGAGCAGCTACGCCCAATTCCTTATGCCGATGATCGTGATGCAGGCGATCGCCTTCTGTGCGATCACCGCGGCATTTCGAGCCGCCTCCGACGCCAAGGACGGGCTCAATATCCGCTTCGGATCGATGCCGATGGGGTTGTCGGTGCCGCTGGCGGCGCGGGTCACGGCCGGAATGTACCGGGCCGGGGTCGCCTTGGCCGCGGCATTGGTGTGTGGCTATGTAATCGGCTTCCGCTTCTATGGGACCTGTTGGGACACATTGGGTTTCATCGCATTCGCGATGCTGATCGGACTGACGCTGTGCCTGGGTGCCGATCTGCTGGGCAGCGTGACCAAGAGTCCGGAGGCGACCACGCAGGCGCTCATCCTGCCGCAGTTGATCCTGGGCATGGTCTCCACCGGGTTCGCGCCGGCCCACCAGTTCCCGCACTGGATCCAGGGTTTCGCACGCAACCAGCCGGTATCGCATTACGTATATGGGCTGCGGGCACTGGCCGGTGATCCGACCGGCCATGCGGGCGTGGTCGGCTGGTCGATCTTCGGGCCCGCGCTGACCTGGACGCTCGGTCAGGCCATCCTGTTCGGTGCTGGTGCGGTACTCGTTTCGATCCGGAGGTCGGCTTGACCGAGGTATTGACTCCCACGGCGGAACTGCCCAAGGTCTCCGGTCAGACCGAGACCTGGCGTCTGCTGATTCCGCAGATGCTGATCCAGACCAAGCGGCTGCTGGTGCGCTGGTGGCGCGATCCATTGACCGTCATGCAGTCGTTGGCTTTTCCAGCGCTGTTGCTGGTGATGCTGAATACCATACTCGGCCAGCAGATTTCGGCCTTCTCCGGTGCGAGCGCGCTCTACGGTTCGGTGCCGATGGTGGCGCTGGTCGGCGTGATGTCCGGATCGGTGGCCGGTGCCATCACCCTCGGCCGGGAACGAGACGAGGGTCTGCTGGCCCGCTTCTGGGTGTTGCCGGTGCACCGTGCGTCCGGACTTGTCGCGCGCATTGTGGCGGAGGCGATCCGGATCCTGTTGTGCACCGTGGTGTTGTTCACGGTGGGCGTCGTACTCGGCTTCCGATTCCAGCAGGGTTTCATCGCGAGCATCGCGCTGTTCGGGGTGCCGCTGCTGTTCGGTATCGCCTTCGCCACCATGGTGACGGCGGTGGCGGTATTCAGTGCGAAAGCCGCCCTGGTCGAGGCGGTTTCGCTCGGTTCGTCACTGCTGATGTTCTTCAGTTCCGGATTCGTACCGCTCGTCGCGTATCCGGCGTGGGCTAGGCCGATCGTGCGGCATCAGCCGATGTCCTATGCCATTGATGCGATGCGCGGGCTGTCGCTCGGCGGTCCGGTGCGTAACCCGCTCTTGGCCACCGTGGCCTGGTGTGTCGGCGCGCTCGTCGTCTTCGCGATTCCCGCGGCGGTCGGCTATCGGCGCGCCAGCCGCAGCTGATCAGCTCATCTCTCTGGCGGCCTTGTCGATCAGCGTCATGGAGTCGCGTGGGCTGAGCGCCATTGCGCGCAGTTGGTCGAAAATGATGCCGAAACGGCGGATCTGGGGATGGCCCTCGATCAATTGATCGCCCGCGATGCCCTCGACATACACCAGTTCTGGATCGGCCGGATCCTTGAAGTCCAGCAGCGTGAAGGATCCGGCCATGCCGGGATGCACCCCCGCGCTGAACGGAAGTATCTGCAGGATAACGTTTTTCATCTGCGAATCGTCGAGCAGTCGTTTCAGCTGCGCCTTCATGACATCGGGGCCGCCGACCATCCGCCGGATCGCCGCCTCGTCGAGCACCACCCACAGCTCGAGCGGATCCGGCTTGGTGAGATGCATGGCCCGATCCATCCGCGCCCGCACATTGTGCTGCACCGTGGCACCGTCCAGCTTCGGCATATTGGTGTCGATGACCGCCTCGGCGTACTCCGAGGTCTGCAATAGCCCTGGGATGTAAGAGGTTTGGTAGTGCCGGGCCGAGAGCGCCTCGGATTCGAAGTTGATGTAGGCCGCGTATACCTCGGTCAGCGTCGCCTCGTACGGGCGGGACATGCCGGGCTTGAGTGCGTCCGACAGGAGTTCGAGCGCATCGGCGCGCTGCTGTTCGGTAACGCTGTAGAGATCCAGCATCGCCATCAGCGTGCGCCGCTGCGGCCGCGCCTGCGCCGTCTCGATGCGGTACAGCGTGGTGATATTGATGCCGGTCTTGCCGCTGACATCCTCTTTGCTCAGCCCCGCGTGTTCGCGCATCTCGGTCAGCAGCACCGAGAGTCGCCGCAAACCCGCCGTGAGAACTGTGCGCTTGCCTGCCATGACAACCCTTTCGCCCTGCGCACTGGCTAGCACTCTGGCGTACATATCTGTAGTAAGTGCCCGCCACACACCGCAAATATGCAATCGCAGCGTGGTTCGAGACTACCGCCTTTCGCAGCAACGGAGTTCGGAGTTTTCGGTGCGCTAGTGCTTCGTCGCCGCGGATCCACGACTCGATGTCCGGATTCGAGGTGTATGTCCTGGTAGCCGCGGCACCGCCTGGGGCATGGGATCGGCGGAGGCGCGACTACATCGTGGCAGCGGTCTCGGTTGATCGCATACCGCCCACACGCCGGGCGGGGATATGGCAAACTTTTGGCGGCCGGTCCAGTCCCCGGCGAGTATCGAGCGTGAAAGTCGTTGTCGCTAGCGGTCTGTGGGGTCGCACTCGGTGATCACCTCGTGACCGCAGCAATGAGAACGCACTCTTGCGTTCTTGGATATGTAAGAGCATGATCCAGCTACGCTAGTTGTGAAGATCCGATCCGCTGACCGGGATAACCGAATCGAGAGCCAATCATGTTGGTACAAAGCGCGTTGGTGTCGGGTGAATTCGGAGTAGGGCGATGAGCGCGCCGACGGTAGGGGTGCTGCCGACCGCTCCGCAGATATTGTGTGCATTCCAGGGGCGACGTTTTCAAGATCGTGAATTGCTGCGTTCCGCACATGCTCTTGCGGAACTGCACGCCCGCCGTGCCGAGGTTCACGACATGAACCTCGTAGCCGAAATCGATTGCCGTCGTGGCGAACTCATCGACGATATCAATGAGTGGATTACGCAGGAGATCCCGCAGCACCGCAATGGTGCCTCGCTACATACCGAGAGCCTAGGTGCGGTGGTGGATCGGATGGCGAGCAGCTGGGTGGTCGCCAACACAGCCATCGATGTAGATGGCGCGCGCAGCGACAATACCCATAAACACTGGTACCACTTGGCGGAACTCGTCGACGGCTACACTGATCTGGTAATCGACGTGGCCGGTGGCCGCCGCCGTTTGCCTGAACAGTGAAATGCCGACGGCGACCTTCGTTCGCAATAGTGGCACCGCCTCCACAGCGTTACTGCTCCATTGGCGATGTCCTGGGTCCGCATCCGACAAATGACCCGACCCGGACGTCGGCGTCACCGGCACAGTGACGGCGGGGCGCAACGGGGCGCCCCGCCCGCCACGAATTCGCACGCTACCCTGAATTCGATAGTGCGCGAACTCATTCGGTAACCATCCAGACCGCGACACCGGAGCCGCCGGACCAGAACGGGTCGGCAGCCATCTCCTGATAGTCGCGCAGCTGCCAGTGGCACTCCTCGAATGTGCGGTCGATCGGGTGCGCCTCACCGTCGACGTAGCCGGCGAGGTCCTCGGCCGGCCAGCCGATCTCGCGCAGCATCTGCTCGAGGTGCCCGTGCTCGCTGGGGTGCACGATCACGGTGTCGTCGTCGATCTTGGCCCCGAGCATGGGGCGATCTTCTTGTGCCACATCACCTAGGTGAGCACCGCGCGGTCGAGGCTGACGAGCGTGACACCGTGTGCCGGGTTCCTCACCAGCTGTAGTCGGCCGTAGCGGGTCGTCGGTCACGTGCGACGCCCAGCAACGGAAACCAGACCATGGTCCAGACGGCGGCGATGTCCCGCCATGTGGTGTCCGCACCCGCCGGCGAGAGTGATCGTGCAGGATTTCCGTCGGGTCCCGACGGAAATCCTGCACGACCGGGTCAGCGCGGGGCGATGGATTTCTTCGTTTCCATCACCTGTATGAGCGCCTCGGAAATTCCGGCACGGTAGCCGACCTCCCTTTCGGAGAGTCCGGCGGTGCAGTCGAGTTCGTTTTCCAGTCTCGCCTGAATTCGGTCCAGGGCGAGTAGGGTCCGCTTCACAGTCGGGTCCTTGTCTTTTTACGCGGGTCGGCGCCGATCAGAATTCCGGAATGCTGCGCGCGTTCGTCGAGAACAAAAATCTTCGCCGACGCGATGCCGGATCGATAGCCCTCGGACCGGGGTTCCAGCAGGGTGTCCGGCAGCAGACCGTCGATCTTCCGGTGCAGGTGGTCGAGGACGTCCAGGATCGCGGGTGCGGTGGACTCGCGGGTCATGGGGCGTCTGCTCAGTGGCGCTTGCGCTTCTTGATCAACTCGTTCGCCTCGGTGGCGCGCTCCCTTTTTTCCGCACGCTTTTCCTTGATGGACTGGGTGGGCTTTTTCAGGCTCTTGCCAGATTTTCGTTCGGCCATTGTCGCTCCTGGAATGGAAGTGGCAATTCACTTGTTCGAGACCATAGCCCATTTCCAAGAAAACGCCAGTCGTGCAGTTCGGGGCGTTTTGATCGTGCGTTCGTCGGCGGTTATTCCACGAGCGCGACCGAGGTGATCCAGTGCAGCGTGCAGCGCTTGACTTCGCCGGTCGCCGGGTCCAGCGCGTCGAGCTGCCCGCCGCCGACGTTGATCGGCTCGACGAGGCGGTCTTGGATGACCGACTCGGCCATACTGTCTCCAATGGTGTGATCGACATCCTCTGCTCCGCAACGGAATTTCGCCGCGATCGGAACCTGATTTCGGGTGCGCAAGCACTTTCGGCGCACGCGTGGCAAGGTGTCCTGGATGAGCAAACTCAATTGGAGTCATAACGCGTACTACCAGCGGTTTCTCATGCGGCAGCTGCCCACCCCGTGTGCCCGAGTGCTGGACGTCGGCTGTGGGGCCGGGGGTTTCGCGACGGAACTCGCACGGTGTGTCGAGCATGTCGATGCGATCGATCGGTCCGCGGTGATGATCGACATGGCGAAGCAGGCTGTACCGGAGAATGTTCGGTGCATGCTCGGGGATGTGTTGGAGCAGCCGCTACCGGACCGAACCTACGATGCGATCGTGTCGATCAGCACGTTGCACCATATGTCCCTCGATGAGGTGTTGCCGGTATTGGCGCGGGCGGTGCGGCCGGGTGGTGTGATCGCGGCCGTGGCATTGCCGCGACCCGACCTCATTCGGGAATTGCCCGTCGAATTGGCGGCGACGATCGGGCATCGGGTGTTCGGGATCGTGTTCCGGATGCTTCGGGCGCGTGGGCGGGGGAGTTGGTATGCGGTCGAGGCGACGCATGATGTCATGCCGGTTGTGCTCGATCCGCCGCTGACGACGCGGCAGGTGCGGGCGCAAGTCGCCGCGATTCTGCCCGGTGCCCGGGTGCGACGGCTGGTCTTCTGGCGCTACTCGCTGGTGTGGCGCAAACCGGCGTAGGCGTGCTCAGACGGCTGCCACGCGCTTGGCCTCGCGACGCTGTCTGCGCCGCATGCGGTAGCGGCGGATCCGGCTCGCCAGCAGATACGCCAGGAGCATGCCGATCACCAGCAGTGTGCCCGCGCAGACGGCCGCCACGACCGGGTGGAAGAGCGCGATGGTGACGATGCCGCCGACGGCCAGATCCTCGACGAGGCTCATGACGATATTGCTCGCGGGCTCCGGCGAGGTGTTGATCGCCATCCGGGTTCCGGCCTTGACGAGATGGCTTGCCAGGGCAGTGGTTCCGCCGACCGCGCCGGCCGCCAGCTGGGGCAGCGAACCGTCCTGGCCCGCGAGCAGTGCGGCCACGACCGCACCCGATGCCGGGCGCACGATGGTGTGCACCGCATCCCAGAAACTGTCGAGATAGGGGACCTTATCCGCGATCGCCTCGATGAGGAACAACACACCGGCCGCGATCAATACATCGGTGCGTTGCAGTGCCTCCGGCACCTCATCGGACAGACCGGTCACGCCGAACACGCCGAGCAGCAGGACCACCGCATAGGCATTGACCCCGCTCGCCCAGCCCGCGGTGAAGATCAGGGGCAGTGCTGACATGGGGCCATCGTATGGCGCTCAGCGCAGCGCGGCGCGACCACGCAGCCGACCGAGCACGACCAAGGCGACCAGTGTCACCGCCAACAGCAGGCAGGTGCTGGCGGTGACACGTCGAACACCTCACCGCGATCGGTGAGCCCGAAAATGGTGACCGGCAACGTTTTCCAGGGTGGCCGGGTACACCATGACGGTCGCGCCGAGCTCGCCCATCGACAGTGCGATCGCCAGACCGGCGGCGGCGCCGAGGGCGGGCAGCAGTAGCGGGACGAAGATCCGCTGACCATCACCGTCGTCGAGATATGTTGCGTGCGTTGGTGGTCCGCCGCGTATCGTGGGCCGGTGTTTGCCCTCTACAGTGCCGCGATCGCGATCGTGACCGGTGCCACTTCGGCCTGGATCGGTTACTACTTCAATATCCGCAAGGATCGTCTGCAGTGGGATCGCCAGCATGCGACACGATGGGATGGCGCTCGGCGGGAGGCGTACGTCGCCTTCGCCGCGGCCATCAAGCACGAGGTCCGGCTGCACACCAAGATGGCGGCGGGCAGACATCCGGACCTGTGGCCGGGGCATGAAACATTGGCGGTGGCGCAAAGGCTGGCCGATGCTGGTCGCCGCTGAGGATGCGCGCGCGGACCTGCTCGAAGCGATCCTTCTGCTCGCGGGCGGCCCGACCGTGGAGGCGGCGCGGGCCTGGCAACAGAAGGTGTGGGACCTACGGGTGCTACACACCGATGAGTTGGTTTCCGCGGCGACCGTCGGACTCGCTCTCGAGGCCGCCTCGGCAGCCAGAGATCGCTTCTATGCCTGCGCGCGACCTGATTTGGGAATTCTCGCCGCGCTTCCCACACCGCAATCCCGGCACCCGCAGAACACCCCGGAAGTGCTGACCTCGTGAATACCTGGCGCGACGGGATCTTCAGCGCACCTGGGGCGCCACCTTCGCGCCGAGCAATTCGATGTTGTGCAGCACCTTTTCGTGCGGCAGGGTTCCTACGCTGGTGTGCAGCATGAAGCGGTCCAGGCCGAGGGTGTCGCGGATATCGGTGATCTTTTCGGCGACGTAATCCGGCGTGCCGACGAAGAGGGAACCGTTTTGCGAGCGCAAGGCGTCGAACTGTACGCGGGTCATCGGACCCCAACCGCGTTCGCGCCCAAGGGTGCTCATCGCTCCGGCGTACGGCTCATAGAAGTCGGCCACAGCCTGTTCGTCGCTATCGGCGATGTAGCCGTGTGCGTGTACCGCTACCGGCTGCCGCTCGTGGCCGCCCTCGTCGAGCGCGCGGTGGTAGAGATCCACCAGCGGCTTGAAGCGTGCGGGCTGACCGCCGATGATCGCGATCGCCAGCGGTAAGCCGAGCAGTCCGGCACGGACCACAGATTCCGGGCTGCCGCCCACCGCGATCCAGACCGGCAGCGGCCGGTTATCGGTACGCGGGTAGATCACCGCATCGCTCAGCGGGGCACGGAATTTGCCATGCCAGCTCACCGGCGCGTCTGCGCGAATGTGCAGCAGCAGCGCCAGTTTTTCTTCGAAGAGTTCGTCGTAGTCGCTCAGGTCATAGCCGAACAACGGAAAGCTTTCGGTGAACGAACCGCGTCCGGCCATCAGCTCCGCACGACCATTCGAGAGGCCATCCAGCGTGGCGAAATCCTGGTATACCCGTACCGGATCGTCCGAACTCAGCACACTCACCGCGCTGGTCAGTTGGATACGTTCGGTCCGCGCCGCAATCGCGGCCAGTACGACGGCGGGTGCGGATGCCGCGAAATCTTTGCGGTGATGTTCGCCGACGCCATAGACATCGAGTCCGGCGCGCTCGGTGGCGACCGCCTCGTCCACCACCTCGCGCAGCCGTTCGGCCGCGGTGGGCGCCGGTCGGTCGCCGACCGGGTACAGCTCCGCGAAAGTCGTGAGTCCCAGTTCCACAGCTCGAGTCCTGTTCCTGTGTAGTTTCTACGTCAACCACTAGGCTAAACGGACCATGGTCCGATGCTATTCCACGCGCATTCGCGACCAGGTCGGGCGCGGGGACGGACGATGCGCGATGACCGGTGCGGATAGTCTTGTGCCATGTCAGTGCGTACCCGCCAGCCACTTGTACCCGGCACGCTCTCGCCCACCCGTGAGGTTCCGCGCTCGATCGAGCGTCCGGAGTATGCGTGGAAGAAGACCGTGAACGAGGGCCGCGAACCCTGGGTGCAGACGGCCGAGACCATTGAGAAGATGCGGATCGCGGGCAAGATCGCGGCGCAGGCGCTCGAGGAGGCGGGCAAGGCGGTCGCGCCCGGTGTCACCACCGATGAGCTGGATCGGATCGCGCACGAGTACATGTGCGATCACGGCGCTTACCCATCGACCCTGGGGTACAAGGGTTTTCCGAAATCGTGCTGCACCTCGCTGAACGAGGTGATCTGCCACGGCATTCCGGATTCGACGGTGATTCAGGACGGCGACATCGTCAATATCGATGTGACCGCCTACATCGATGGCGTGCACGGTGATACCAATAAGACCTTCCTGGCCGGTGATGTCGACGAGGAGGTGCGACTGCTGGTCGAGCGGACCGAAGAGGCGACCATGCGGGCGATCAAGGCGGTTCGGCCGGGCCGGGCGCTCAATGTGATCGGGCGCGTCATCGAGTCCTACGCCAACCGCTTCGGCTACGGCGTGGTGCGCGATTTCACCGGGCACGGCGTCGGCCCCACCTTCCACAGCGGCCTGGTTATCCTGCACTACGACCAGCCCGCCATCGAATCGGTCATCGAGCCCGGCATGACCTTCACCATCGAACCGATGATCAATCTCGGCGGCATCGACTACGAGATCTGGGACGACGGCTGGACCGTGGTCACCAAGGACCGCAAGTGGACCGCGCAGTTCGAACATACGTTGGTCGTGACAGAGGCAGGCGTCGAAGTTCTGACCTTGCCGTGACGGGTGGACCGCGCAGTTCGAAGCTTGTGCTGTTGGGTCGTGACAGAGGCAGGTGTCGAAGTTCTGTCCTTGCGGTGATGCGGGCCCGTCTCGCACGGGAGTGCCGGGGGTCGGATGGTGTGCGATTCCATTGTGGGGATGCGTCGGTCGCGCGGTTGACGGAGCTGCCGTGACGAATACATTGCGGGGCGCACTCCTGATCGCCGGTACGACCTCCGACGCCGGGAAGAGCGTTGTGGTGGCGGGACTCTGCCGGATGCTGGCGCGGCGCGGCATCCGAGTCGCACCGTTCAAGGCGCAGAACATGTCGAACAACTCGGTGGTTACCCTCGACGGCGGTGAGATCGGTCGCGCGCAGGCGCTGCAGGCGGCGGCGTGCGGGTTGGAGCCGAGTGTGCGGTTCAATCCGGTGCTGCTCAAACCCGGCAGCGACCGACGCTCGCAACTCGTAGTACGCGGCAAGGCAATCGGCGCGGTCGGCGCGCGCGACTATTTCCGGCATCGGCAGGATCTGCGCGAGGTCGTTGCCGGCGAACTGGATTCGCTGCGCAGCGAATTCGAGGTGGTGATCTGCGAGGGGGCCGGTTCACCCGCCGAAATCAACCTGCGCGCCACCGATCTGGCGAATATGGGGCTGGCGCGCGCGGCGCGGCTGCCGGTGCTCGTGGTCGGCGATATCGACCGCGGCGGCGTGCTCGCTCATCTGTTCGGCACCGTGGCCGTACTGGAATCCGAAGACCAGCAACTGATCTCCGGCTTCATCGTCAATAAGTTCCGCGGCGATGTCGAGTTGTTGCGTCCCGGACTCGACCGGCTCGCCGAGCTGACCGGGCGCCCGACTCTCGGAGTCATTCCCTACGTGGACGAACTGTGGATCGATGCGGAGGACTCGCTCGGCACCGTCGCCGACGCCCCGGTCGGCCGTCCGAGTCCGCCGATCGGCGCCGACTGGCTCACGGTCGCCGCCATCCGGCTGCCGCGCATCTCCAATTCCACCGATGTCGAAGCGCTGGCCTGTGAGCCCGGTGTCGCGGTGCGCTGGGTCAGCGACCCGTCCCGGCTGGCCGATGCCGATTTGGTGGTGCTGCCGGGCAGTAAGGCGACCGTCTCGGATCTGGAGTGGTTGCGGCGCACCGGAATCGCCGATGCGCTGCTTGCCAGGGCCGCAGCGGGTCGCCCGATCCTCGGTATCTGCGGCGGATATCAGATGCTCGGGAGTCGCATCGTCGATCGGGTCGAATCGGATGCGGGGACGGTCGCGGGGTTGGGTCTGCTCGAGCTGGAGATCGAATTCGCCGATCCGAAGGTATTGCGGCGCAGCACCGGACGGGGCATCGGTAACAGAATTCCCGTGCACGGCTATGAGATTCACCATGGTCGGGTCGGGCACAGCGGTGATCCGGCCTGGCTGGAGCTGGACAGCTCGCCGATCATGGAGGGCAGTGCGCGTGGGGCGATCTGGGGCACCCACCTGCACGGCCTGCTGGAGTCGGATGAGTTCCGTCGCTCCTGGCTCCGCGAGGTCGCCGGGCACGCCGGACGGCCCGGTTTCATCGTCGACGACAACGTATCGGTAGCCGCGATCCGCTCGTCCCAACTCGATCTGCTCGCCGACCTGATCGAACAGCACCTCGACATCGCTCACATCGAACGCCTGCTCACCGCCGGCGCACCTTCCGATCTGCCCACCATCGTCTCCGGCCTGGGCGTCGGCAGCGCCGCACGCTGAGCACCACCGCGTCCGGCTCGCGTGCAACTGACGCGCGGCTTTGTTCAATTAGGGCGTGTACCGTACTCCGGCATGAAATCTCGGCGGATCACGGTCGGTGACCGGGCATGGACCGTGCGGGTCGACGGCCCGGAGTCTAGGCACAGCGTGCTGCTGCTGCCCGATGCCGGTGATCCGGTCGACGTCTACGATCAGGTGTGCGCGCGTTTGCACAACTCCGACCTGCGCACCATTGCGGTGGAATCGGTAGCGGACCTGGATCCGGCCGGCGTACACGCCATCCTCGACGAACTCGGCATCCCCTGGGTTAATGTCGCCGGACGCGGGCTGGGCGCGCAGTTGGGCTGGCAGGTCTGCGCGGGCGGTTTCGGGCGGTTCATCAGCCTTGTCGTCGCCGATCGCGGCCATCCCGCCGTGCCGGCCGCCGACGGTACCGTCGCGGACCCGACATGTCGTCCGGTGGAGGTCGCCGCCACCGTGCTGGTCACCAAGAATATGCCGCGTTCGGTCGCCGATGCCTCCGGTCGCTACGTCTGTGGCGAATTCCGGGTCGTAGAGATCGATGTAGACAATGTGGCGACCGAGGCCGACCACGAATTTGCCACCGAGATCGTGCTACGCACCAGCCTCTGGTGAACCGGCGGTCTTCGTGCGGAAGACCGCTAGCGATTGCTTGCAGGTCGCTCGAAATGGTCAGCTAGCCAATCCAGCCAGCTGTCGAGTTCGGCGAAGGCCTTGGCCAGCGGTTCGGCCGAGGACAGGAAGACATCGTGGCGTGCGCCGTCGATCGGGACGATATTGGTCCGATCGCCCAGGCAGCCCGACCAGCGCTGAATCTGCCGGACATCGAGCACCGCATCCGCCACATCGATGGCGGGACCGTACTTGCGCGCGAATTTCGTGATGCGCGAACGCAGAATCAACGCGGGCACGCCGACCGACAGCCCCGCTTGCAGCTTGGCGTGCCCGTTGCGGATCGCGCGCAGCCAGCCGAGCCGGACGGGGAAGCCCGCCAGCGGCTTCCAGTCCAGGTTGTAGTCCCACTCGCCGGCCACGCTGCGGTGCAGGCTGTCGCCGTAGGAGCTGATCTTGTTGCCGGGTAGTTCGACCATCGACCGGAACCGGCCGAGCATCTTGATCACCGGGGTGCCGATGGTCCGGTAGTACGAGGGGCCCTGCAGGTCGAACCAGGGGCTGTTGAGCACCAGGCCGACTATTCCCGATTCGGCCGTGCCCTTCGCCTTGTTGAGCCGGTCCAGCCACAGCGACACGATGAGTCCGCCGGTCGAATGCGCGACCACGAGCACGTTATCGCCCGTCTCTTCCCGGACGATTCGCAGCGACTCGTTCAGTTCGGCGTCGTAGGCCGCCAGGTCGGTGACGTAGTGCGGCGTCTGCCCGTCGCGTAGCGAGCGGCCGCACTTGCGTAGATCCAGCGCGTAGAAGCGATGCTCGCGCCCGGCGAAGTGTTCGGCGAGATGCTGTTGGAAGAAGTAGTCGGTGAAACCGTGCACGTAGAGCACAGCGGGTTCGGCGACCGTGTTGTTTCCAGCGACCCGCAAGCGATCGCTGGCGGCGGCTTCGGTGTCGGGGGTGTAGCGAACGAGGGTCGCCACGGCCTCGCCCTCACCGTCGGGGTCCGGACCGAGCGGCAGGGCGCGCTGCTGATAGCCCGCGCCGAGGACATCTGGCTTCCATCGCTCGGCTGCGAGGGCCGTGAGATCGGACACGCTGAGCGAGGCTTCGTTCGTCACAACGATCAATGTAGCCGTAGCGACTGCCTGCAGGTCACTCGAAAGAGGCAGCGACATCAGTGCCGTTTCGACGATCGAACCCCGGAAGGAATCTATGTCACATTCGGTTGGTTCGTTGCCTGGCTTCGAACAGCTGAGGTGCACAATTGGGCTAGGTGAACGGCGGGTAACCTACACCCCGCCGAGTCAGCCAGTACTCGCAACAACCACATAGCGCCCGTGCCAAGCAGGCCCACCCTTGGGGGTGGGCGTGCGCAGAAGGACAAGGAAGTCGATCTACCCGTGCCGAACGCTGCCATGACTGAAAAGACCGATGTAGTACTCATCGGTGCCGGCATCATGAGTGCCACTCTCGGCGCACTGCTTCGGCAGCTGCAGCCGGAATGGTCGATCTCCCTGTTCGAGCGGCTGGACGCGGCCGCCGCCGAGAGCAGCGATCCGTGGAACAACGCGGGCACCGGACACTCCGCCCTGTGCGAGCTGAACTACAGCCCGCAGAGTCCGGACGGCTCGGTCGATATCAGCAAGGCCATCGACATCAATGAGCGCTTCCAGGTCTCGCGCCAGTTCTGGTCCTACGGCGTGGAAAACGGCATTCTCGGTGATCCCGCCGCTTTCATCAACCCCGTCCCGCACGTCAGCTTCGTGCACGGCGCGGACAATGTGGACTACCTACGCAAGCGGTACGAGGCGCTGTCGCGGCATCCGCTGTTCGCCACGATGGAATACATCGACAGTCCCGACGAATTCGCCGAGCGGCTGCCGCTGATGGCCAGGGGCCGCGACTTCTCCGATCCGATCGCGCTCAACTGGACCGACGAGGGCACCGATATCGACTTCGGTTCGCTCACCAGCGAACTGCTGGCCTACCTCGGCCGCAGCGGCGTCGATCTGGCCTTCGGTCACGAGGTGCGCGACCTCACCAAGCAGTCCGACGGCTCCTGGCTGATCAAGGTGCGCAACCTGCGTACCCGCCGAACCCGCACGCTCATCAGCAAATTCGTCTTCGTCGGCGCGGGTGGCGGTGCGCTGCCGCTGCTGCAGAAGTCGGGCATCAAGGAGGCCAAGGGTTTCGGTGGCTTCCCGATCAGCGGTCAGTTCATCCGCTGCACCAATCCGGATCTGATCTACAAGCACAGGGCCAAGGTCTACGGCAAGGCAGCCGTCGGTGCACCGCCGATGTCGGTGCCGCACTTGGATACTCGCATCATCAAGGGCCGGCCCGGCCTGCTGTTCGGTCCGTACGCCGGGTGGACGCCGAAGTTCCTCAAGGATGGTAAGAACACCGATCTGTTCAAGTCGGTCAAGCCGAACAATATCTTCTCGCTGCTCGGCGTCGGCGTCAGCGAACTCGGCCTGACCAAGTACCTGATCAGTGAGCTGCTCAAGTCCGAGGCGGGCAAGGTGGCCACGCTGGAGGAGTTCGTGCCGCGTGCGAACGGCCACGACTGGGAGCTGATCACCGCGGGGCAGCGGGTGCAGGTCATCCGGCGCAAGGGTGCGGGCGGCGTGCTCGAGTTCGGCACGGCGGTTATCACCGCCGAAGACGGCACTATTGCGGGCCTGCTCGGCGCGTCACCCGGCGCGTCGACCTGTGTGAGCGCCATGGTCGACGTGCTGCAGCGCTGCTTCCCGCGCGAGTACGCTGACTGGACCCCGAAGCTGAAGGAAATGGTGCCTTCGCTGGGCGTGAAGCTCTCGGAGAACCAGGCACTGTTCCAGGAAGTCTGGGATTGGTCGACCAAAACCCTGAACCTGAACAGTGTGTCGGACAACACGCATAAGGCCGCAGGGGTCGCGCCGATCGCGTAGTTGTGGTAGCAAGACGCGATGATGTCAACGGTTGCACTCAAACGGTCCTGGGCGCTCGATCTCGACACCGCCACCCTGTATCAGCTGTTGAAACTTCGCGTCGAAGTCTTCGTTGTCGAGCAGAAATGCGCGTACCCGGAGCTGGATGGTCTCGACCTGCTGCCGGAGACGCGCCATTTCTGGCTCGATGACGAGGGGGAGATCATCTCGACGCTGCGGTTGCTCGAGGAGCACGAGAACGGTGTGAAATCGTTCCGCATCGGACGGGTGTGCACCTCGGTCCCGTCGCGCGGTCACGGGTACACCACCCGGCTGGTTCAGGCCGCGCTCGCCGAAGCGGGTTCGGCAACCGTCCGCCTGAGCGCCCAGACCTATCTGGTCGACATGTATGCCAAATTCGGCTTCAAACCCGACGGCGACGAATTCGATGACGACGGCATCATGCACCTCCCCATGCGCAAGGGCTGAGCTGTGTCTAATCTGCCGCGCCTGCGGCGCTCGTAAGACTCGCTCCGTGGTGGCTGGTGACGGTGGATCGTTCGGCACTTGGTGCGCGCGTCGAGACTCGCGCCTGTGGCGCGGGTGCTTCGACGACTCGGCTGAGTCGATGGCCGTGCCTTCGCGCGGACGCGAGACGGGGCCGCGAACTCCTCGCTCGTAACACAGCTCCGTGGTGGTTGATTGAGGGGAAGGCCCGCTCCTTCCCTTGATGCGCCCTGGAGGTGTCCCGCGGCGGAGGGTGCTGGTGGGTGGGCGTGGTGGCGCTAATAGAGTTGGGGGATGTCATTGTCCCGTACGGAAAACGCGCCGCATGCCCGATCACTGACCGGTGTGGATGGTGATGCGGGGTTTCCGTTTTCGGCGGTGGTGGGGCAGGAGCGGTTGCAGCTGGGGTTGATTCTGTGCGCGGTACATCCCGGGATCGGCGGCGTCTTGGTGCGCGGGGAGAAGGGGACCGCGAAATCGACTGTGGTGCGGGCGCTTGCGCAATTGCTGCCGCCCGTTGTCGATGAGACGGGTGCGCGACCGGCTCGGCTGGTTGAGTTGCCGGTGGGAGCCACTGAAGACCGGGTGGTCGGTTCTCTGGATCTGGAGCGGGTGCTGCGTGATGGCGAGCAGGCGTTCCGGCCCGGACTGTTGGCGGCCGCGCATCACGGTGTGCTCTACGTCGATGAGGTGAATCTGCTGCACGACCATTTGGTGGACGTGTTGCTCGATGCCGCCGCGATGGGGCGGGTGCATATCGAGCGTGATGGGGTATCGCATTCGCATCCGGCACGGTTCGTGCTGGTCGGCACCATGAATCCGGAGGAGGGCGAGCTGCGGCCGCAGCTGCTGGACCGGTTCGGGCTCACCGTCGATGTCGCGGCCTCGCGGAATGTGGACGTCCGGATGGCGGTGGTGCGGCGTCGGCTGGACTACGAGGCGGACCCGGCCGGATTCGCCGCGCGCTATGCCACGGCCGATCGGGAGGTGGCCGAGCGGATTCTGACCGCCCGCGAGCGGGTCGCATCCGTCGCGCTCGATGATGTGGAGCTGCGGCGGATCGCCGCGCTGTGCGCGTCCTTCGATGTGGACGGGATGCGGGCCGATCTGGTGGTGGCCAGGACCGCCACCGCACATGCGGCCTGGCGTGGGGCCGATGCCGTGGCCGAGGCGGATGTCCGGGTTGCGGCCGAGTTGGCATTGCCGCATCGGCGGCGGCGGGACCCGTTCGACGAGCCGGGGATCAGCGAAGAGCAGTTGGATGAGGCGATGCGTGCCGCGGGGGAGGAGGCGGCGCAGGCGGAAAAGTCCGGTGAGCGTGCGGAATCGGAGCAAGACGGAGCTGAGGAGCTCGACGACGGCCGTCCGAACAGCCGCCCCAGCGATGCCGATGACGCAGGTTCGGATGGCGCAGTGAACAATGCGGACGATTCGAGCGATCATGGCCCGGATGGTCGAGGCCCAGAAGATGATCCGGATGGCGGCCCGGGCGCTCCAGGTCCCGACGGTGCTGGTCCGGATTCGCCGGGCGGTGGGCAATCGCCATCCACGCGGGATGGGCGCATCGGCGCTCCCGCGACATCCGTTGTGACACCGCCGCGTTGGGAGGTGCCTGGCGTCGGCGAGGGTGCGGTGGGCCGCCGTTCGCGCGCGCAGACCAGGCAGGGACGCACGGTGCGGTCCAGTACCGATACTTCCGGCGGGCTGCATCTGCTCGGCACCGTATTCGCCGCGGCACCGCACCAGCATTCCCGCGGCCGAGCCGAAGGGCCGTTGAAGCTGACCGTCGATGATCTGCGCGGCGCGTATCGCGAAGGGCGCGAAGGCAATCTGGTGGTCTTCGTGGTCGATGCGTCCGGTTCCATGGCGGCGCGCGACCGTCTCTCGGCGGTTACCGGTGCGGTCGTCGCTTTGCTGCGTGACGCCTATCAGCGGCGCGACAAGGTCGCCGTGATCACCGTGCGTGGCAGGGAAGCCGAACTCGTCCTGCCGCCGACCTCCTCGGTGGATATTGCGGTGCGGCGCCTATCCGGCATTCGCACCGGCGGCAAAACCCCGCTCGCCGCAGGGCTTTTGAAGGCCCGCGAGGTCGTGCACCGCGAACGCGTCCGCGATCCGCGCCGCCGTCCGATGCTGGTCCTGCTCACCGACGGCCGCGCCACCGGCGGCGTCGATCCGGTGCCCCGCGCCCGCGCCGCCGCGAATCTGCTTGCCGCCGAAGCGATCACCTCGATCGTCGTGGACTGCGAACGCGGCATGGTCCGCCTCGGTCTCGCCGTCGACCTGGCTCGCACCCTCCGTGCCGGTTACCTCCGACTCGCCGAACTGACCGGCGACTCGGTCGCCGATATCGTCCGCGCCGGATCGGGTCGCCTCGGCGTGACCCGAGCCGCCTGAGCTACGAAGGAGTTTCGATGCCCAAGGGTGTGCCGGAGACGGTTCCGGATGATGGGCTGACCACGCGACAGCGGCGGAATCTACCGGTGCTCGCCGTGCATACCGGGCCGGGTAAAGGGAAGTCGACGGCCGCATTCGGGATGGCGTTGCGGGCGTGGAATCAGGGATTCGATATCGCGGTATTCCAGTTCGTCAAGAGCGCCAAGTGGAAGGTGGGGGAGGAGGCGGCATTCAGCACGCTTGGCCGCCTGCACGACGAGACCGGCGCCGGCGGGCCGGTGGAATGGCACAAGATGGGCGAGGGTTGGTCATGGACCCGCAAACCGGGCACCGACGAAGACCACGCCGCCGCCGCACTGGCCGGTTGGCGTGAGATCGCGCGCAGGCTCCAGGCCGAACAGCACCGCTTCTACGTCCTCGACGAATTCACCTATCCCCTCAAATGGGGCTGGGTCGATGTCGACGAGGTCGTCGAAACCCTGCGCAACCGGCCCGGCAATCAGCATGTGGTCATCACGGGCCGCGATGCCCCCGAAGCCCTTGTGGACGCCGCCGACCTCGTCACTGAAATGACCAAGGTCAAACACCCCATGGACGCGGGCCGCAAGGGCCAGCGAGGCATCGAATGGTGATCGCATCGAGCGGCGCATCGGTGCGGCCGGTATCGAGATGCCCGCTCGCCGGTCACCGCCCCGCGCTACTCGACCGCGCCACACCGTACGATCCGCACCCGTTGCCAGGATTCGCACTCCTGGTGGGTGACCCGCAGGAGTGCGGAAACCGAGGAGCGTTGCAGTCGTGAGCGGTGTTCCGGCGGTGGTGATCGCCGCGCCCGCATCGGGAAGTGGGAAGACAACGCTGGCGACCGGTCTGATCGGGGCGCTGCGGCGAGCCGGGCATCGGGTCGCGCCGTTCAAGGTGGGGCCGGACTATATCGATCCGGGGTATCACGGCTTGGCGGCAGGGCGACCCGGCCGCAATCTCGATCCGGTGCTCGTCGGCGCGGAACGTGTTGTCTCGCTGTACCGCCACGGTGCCCAGGGGTGTGATCTGGCGGTGGTCGAGGGCGTAATGGGCCTGTTCGACGGCCGCATCGACGAGAACCACGTCGCACCGATCGCCGAGGGATCCACCGCACAGGTTGCCGGACTGCTCAGCGCCCCAGTGATTTTGGTGGTCGACGCGCGCGGACACAGTCAGAGCCTCGCCGCCCTCCTGCACGGCTTCGCCACCTTCGATACCGCGATCCGCCTTGGTGGCGTCATCCTCAATCGCGTCGGCAGCGAACGCCACGACCAGGTGCTGCGCGCCGCCTGCGATCGGGTGGGCCTGCCGGTACTCGGATCGCTACCGCGCATGGCCGAACTCGAGGTCCCCTCTCGCCACCTCGGCCTCATCCCCGCGGTCGAACACGGCCCTGCCGCCACCGCCGCCGTCGAAGCAATGACCGACCTGGTCGCCGCCCACGTCGATCTCCCGACCATCGCGCGTCTCGCTCACTCGACCACCAGCGCCCCGGCGTGGGACCCGGCAACCGCGATCCGCGAAACCGCGGACGCGGCCTCCGCGCAGAGCACAGCTGCCGCGAGCATGGACGAAGCGATCGCCGCGGATGTGACCCGCGCGCATCATTGGAATGCCCACGCTGGCAACGGCCCTGCCGGTATAGCTCATGTAAACGTCGGCGACGGAGCGTGTGCGGCTGATGCGGTCGCGGAACGCGCGAGTCCTGCGATGTCGGCAGCCGCACGAGGCTCGGGTGTGGCTACGGCGGACGGGCTGGGTCCCGTGATCGCGATGGCCGGCGGGCCTGCCTTCACCTTCGGATATGCCGAGCATCGGGAGCTCTTGGCAGCCGCTGGGGCGCGAGTTGTGGTCTTCGACCCGATGCGGGATGAACTTCCCACGGGGACAGCCGGTTTGGTATTGCCCGGTGGATTTCCGGAGGAGCACGCGGCGGCGCTGGCGGCCAATGATCGGCTATTGGCGCAAGTGGCCGAGCAGGCTTGGGCCGGACTGCCGGTACATGCCGAATGTGCTGGATTGCTCTATCTCACCCGCTCGCTGGATGGCCATCCGATGGCGGGTGTAGTCGATGCGGCGGCCGAATTCAGCCCCCGCCTGACCCTCGGCTATCGAGATGCCGTGGCGCTGGCCGATTCTGTCCTATGGCGCGCGGGAGAACGGGTGCGCGGCCACGAGTTCCACCGCACCCGCCTTGTCACCACCGGCACCGAAACACCCGCCTGGGGCTGGCACCTCGCAGGCGAGCGCATCAGCGAGGGCGCTCTCCGCCACCGCGTACACGCCTCCTACCTCCACACCCACCCCGCCGGAAACCCCAGCGCCACCAGACGTTTCGTCGTCGCCGCCACCGACTACGCGCGCACCCGTGCCAGCATCTGACACCTCGGCATCGCCAACCGCCGAACCGATATCGCCGCAGGGTTGGGTTGTCGGCCTCGGGTTTCGGCCGGGCATATCGAGCGAACGGATTCTCACTGTGCTGCGAGAAGTGCTGGGCGACAAGCCCATTGCCTGTCTCGCGACCATCGATCGGCGCGCCGAGGAATCGGGAATTCGTGGTGCCGCCGCGCGTTTGGGCGTCTCGGTCCATGGCTTTACGGCGGCAGAGCTCGCCCAAGTCGACGTACCGAATCCCTCGGCACGCACCGAGGACGCGCTCGGCACCGCCAGTGTCGCCGAAGCGGCCGCGCTACTTACTGCCGACGGTCCGCTGGTTATCCCCAAGCGGACCGTCGACGGCATAGTGATCGCGGCCGCGCTCGCCTCGAATCACCACTGACGTAACAGGAGTCAGGGACTGCGCGACAGTTCCCATTTCGATCGGCAAGGACAACGAGCCGACGGTGAAGAACGACGGTGAGTAGGAAATACGATCGTGGATCGGCATGGTGCCAGGCATCCGGCGTGCCCGCCGGCGAGACAGTTCTCAGCCACCGGAAGCCCATCGTTTCGTCGTCGAGGACGGGTGGGCACACGCGAGTGCGTGCCCACCCGACAAGCCTACGGCGCGACCGAGCTCCAGTCGGCGAACCCGGTCGGATCGTGCCGCCCGAGACTCCCGTGTTCGAACAGGCCCCACCCCTCGGATTCCCCGCAGCGCGCATGCGCGACATGGTCGATGACTCCGAACGGGATGCGGCCCGCGATGGCCGGATCGGTGAGGTCGTAACTGCTGCTCGAAGACCAGCCGCGGCCCATCCAGCGACCGTGCAACCAGTCCGGATCCCCGCCATAGCCGCAGCCGACGTGCAAAGGGATATTGGTGACGGTCTGGATCTCGACCGCGAGCGGCTTACCGTCGGGGGTGGTCAATTCCAGCCTCGCGCCAATGGGATGTCGTGTGCCGGAACGGTATTCGATGTGGTAGCGCGGCCAGCCCAGCTGTTCGATGCGGCCGTCCGGGAAGATGCGGACGGCATCGTTGAGGGTACGCTTGCCGTCGGGCTCCTCCTGCAGGATGACCACGATGGCGAAATCGTCGAAGCGCAGCGGGACATACATCCACCAGAATCCGCCGGACGGTTCGGCGGCGGCCCGGCCCGGCGGCTCGGGTTCGCCGACCGGGCGGATGCCCCAGGAGCGGTCCCGGGTGCCCATCCAGACGGCCGGGTCGACGGTGAGGTCCGTACCGTCGACATGCAGCGTCCCCTCCCACGAGCCGACCTGCGCGAACCGGGTCGCTTGGATGATCGGGCGATTGCCGTTGAGGATCAGATGCGGTTGTTCCTCGACGGTGGGGAACGATCCGTGCCAGGTGAGGTCGAAGCCGAGGTCATCGTGTTCGCAGACCACCCGGACCCGTTGCAGCGGTTCCTGCACCTCGATGCGGTAGCCGCCGACGCGCAGGTCGACGCCGCGATCGCCGAGCGCGTCGGAGAAGCGGACCGTGCGCTGAACGTCACCACGCCGGACGCAGGCGTACGCGTCGATCACACCGAGATTCGGATACACCCCGCCGCCGGTGACGAAGAAGGTGCCGCCCTCGCGGTCGTGGCCGTTGAAATAGCTTCTGTCGTAGAAGTTCCGGTCGCTGCTGGCGACTCGGGCCATGGACAGGTGGGTCTGGTGGATGGGGTATTCGTCGAGGGGTGAGGGGGCGGAGCCTGCGGACCGACCATCGGATACAGCCATGATTTTCTCTAATCCCATTCGTAGGTTCCGTTGAGCAGGGCCTCCAGGCTGGCTCGGTGCATCACGTAGTCGTCGCGATCGGGGGTGTCGGTGTCCTCGCCGAAGTGGATCATCCGGCGCTTGACCCGGGCCATGACGATCGCGTGCCGCAGCGCGGCGTAAACGATGTAGAAGTCGAGATCCCGAACCGGATAACCGGTGATCGCTTCGTATTTCGCGACCACATCGGCGCGCCGCAGGAAGTCCGGCAGTCCGGGCTGATCGAAGCGGGTGGCGAGGTCCTGGAAGAAGCGGTGGATGAAGATGAGCCAGGCGATATCCAGTTCGCGTGGGCCGAGTCCGGCCATCTCCCAATCGAGTACACCGGCCGGGGTGAAGCCGTCGTACAGAATGTTGCCCGGTCGCGAATCGCCCCAACTCAGCACGTCCGGACCGGGGTCGGCGGGCCAGTGCGCGTCGAGCCAGTCGAAGGTCCGCTCGATCAGGGGAATCGGATAGCCGTCATCGGCCAGGGCCCAGCGGTACCAGTTGCGGTGCCATTCCACATGTCGGCGCAGTGCCTGACCGGGACCGTCCAGCATCGGGAATCGCGTTGTCGCATCCGGAATTTCGTGTACCTTCGCAATGATCTCGACGGTCTTCGCGGTCAGTTCGGCACGTTCGGTGGGACTCGCGTCGAAGAGCCAGCCGATGAACACATACGGCGGGTTGTCCGAGGGCGCCCGGCCCTCGATGCGTCGCATGACGAAAAACTTTGTGCCGAGTGGCTTCTCGTCGGTCTCCAGCCAGCACAGTTCGGGCACCGGCACCGCCGAGGCGGCCGCGACCGCGGCCATGATCTGGTATTGCAGCTCGAGGTCGTAGTTTTCGAAGACCGGGAATGAATCTGCCTCCGGTGTCATCCTGGCTACGAACGAACCGCCCTCGACGTGCCCGTCCACACTCCACTCGGCATCGAACAGCACCGTCGGGCTGGACATCCCCGCGCCCTGCGGCCGTGACAGCGCCGAGATCTTGGGCGGGTGATCCGCGTGGACCTTGCCGTCCAGCCACCGCGACAGGTTCCCGGCGAGGGCGTCGAGGTCCCGCTCGCTGACGGTCAGCTGCCGCCGCGCGGTGGGATCGGGATCATCGGCCATTCCTGTCCTCCTGACGCATTGCCTGCGGAAACTGTAACGCGTTCTAGTCGGTGCTTACCGTAGAAATGCACGAAGAAATCGAGCGATCCTCACTGGGTGATATTCGGTATTGACAATCCTTTACCGAAGTAATGGCGGCGGGCATCGCCTGAGCCGCGGATCGACTACCGGCTCCAGCGGCGGAAGCGATCTGGACCGCCGCAAGCCGAGGACGTCACGGCCGCGATCGCTTTTCCTCCGCGACCGTGGACGCACTTTGGTATCGCCGGAGGTCGGTTCGCGAGGAGACTCCGCCCACCTGGGCCGCGGTCGTCCTCATCGGTACCGATGGATGACCTGGTCGATCAATTGGCCGGCGGCGGTGTCGGTGCGGGCGGTGTCGCCGGTGATGCGGCGGTCGAGGACGAGGCCGCGGATGCCCGAGATCAGCAGGGTCGCCGAGGCTTCGGCGTCGGGTACCGCCG
The DNA here is from genome assembly GCF_040680755.1 of Nocardia sp. NPDC051990. Taxonomy (NCBI): domain Bacteria; kingdom Bacillati; phylum Actinomycetota; class Actinomycetes; order Mycobacteriales; family Nocardiaceae; genus Nocardia; species Nocardia sp. NPDC051990. The sequence continues at coordinate 281,075 of NZ_JBFAXH010000005.1, forward strand.
GGTCGATGCGGTGCAGAACCTGGGTGAGCGCCTCGACGAGGACGTCGACGGCGGCGCGGGCGTAGCCGGAGAACGGGCCGTCGGGCACACACGCCTGCCCGAGCACCTGCAGCAGCACCGTGGTGCTCGTGGCTCCGGGGCCGCTGGTGTTGGCGCTCCAGCTTTCGAGCAGTCGATGCCGCAGCGTCTCGGGGTCGCAGACGTCGGCGAAGGCGTTCTCGATGTCGGGGCGCTGGGCCGCTAGCGCGGCGATCAGCATCTGTTCCTTGGATCCGAAATAGTGCACCAGCATCCGCGCGCTCGTACCGAGTTCGGCGGCGAGCGGGCGCAGCGACAACCCGGCCAGGCCGTACTCGGCGATATAGCCGATGACCCCGGTCAGCAGCTCGGCACGGCGGGCTTCGAACAGCGTGGGTGGCACCCGTTGACTGTAACGACTGTTCCATGTAGACATTGTGCCCATGCATGTAACACTTGTTTCATATCGGATGTCGGCTCTTGGTCCGTCGCTCGACGAGGCCGGGAGCATGGTTCGATGACCCCGCCATCGGTGACCCGCATCGGGCCGATCCGCTACGCCCGCGCTGCCCGTTTTCAGCGCCCGGCGCCGGTTCCCGTGATCGAGGACGACACAGCGGGGCAGATCTGCCCCCAGGCCCCGCAGCGCCTGGCCGCGGCGATGGGGCCTTGCGCGGAACTGCCGCAGGGAGAGGACTGCCTCAACCTGGTGGTGGCCACGCCAGGATGTGACCACGCGCGCCGGCCGGTGATGGTGTTCCTGCACGGCGGTGCGTTCGGCAGCGGCGCCGGGCTGATGCCCTGGTACGACGGCACTGCCCTGGCCGGCGACGCCGACGTGGTGGTGGTGAGCGTGAACTACCGGCTCGGGGTCTTCGGCTACCTGTGCCTGGACGGGGTCAGCGAGCCCAACCTTGGGCTCTACGACCAGCTCGAAGCATTGCGCTGGGTCCAGGTCCACATCGCTGCCTACGGCGGAGATCCCGATAACGTCACCGTCTTCGGGCAATCCGCTGGCGCGCTGTCGATCCGGCTTCTCATGGAAGTTCCCGAAGCCAAGGGCTTGTTCACCCGTGCGATCCTGCAGAGCGGGCCCGCCGCCTACCTCGCCCGCCCACGCGACGAGGCCGAGGAGATCGGTGCTGTCTTCGCCCGCCACCTCGCCGCCGATGCGCGCACCGCGTCGGTGCCGGCGCTGCTTGCCGCCGCCGGGGAGACCGCGGCCGCGATGGCGCGTTCCGGCGCGGTGAGCGTGCCGCCGTTCTACCCCGTCCACGGTGCGGCCCCGGTTGCGCAGCTCGGTGCTACCTTCGCCGACAACGTCGCCAGGCTGGAGGTGCTCTGCGGCTGGAACGCCGACGATGCCTCAGCCTTCACCGGCCCTGGGCCGCGAGTGCAGGAGTTGACCCACCAGCTCTTCGCCGAGCCGATCACCGCCTTCATCGACCAACTCAACCGGTCTGGAGCCAACGCGCGCGGCTATCGATTCACCTGGTGGCCCGACGGCTCCCAGTTCGGCGCGACCCACGGCATCGAGTTACCCCTGCTGCTGGGTGACCAGCGGGCATGGCAGCGCGCACCCATGCTCGGCTCGGCTTCCTGGGATGACATCGACCAGCTCGGTCGTCAGATGCGCCGCGCTTGGGGCGAATTCGCGCGAACCGGCACGACCCCGCCACCACCACCGACCCTGCATTGGGTCTGAAGCCGAGCCGTACTCGACCGTCCGGCCGAGGTGCACCTCAGCCGGACAACCGAAGCCAGCCCTCGTGCCTGTCATGGGGTTGATGGTGCCCGCCCGCGCCCGCGATGCTGTCCTCGCCGAGTTCCCGGCACTCCGACCCGATAGTCCGGTCAACCGATCGCTGTACTGGACCGCCGCCGCTGGGATGTCATACTTTCGGCGTAGTCGCGTACACCGATGGACCGAGGGCGGATATCGGGGTTTTCCTGGAAGCGGGCGCGGCCGTCGCGCCGATACGGTCAGTTGACGTGGCGTCGTGAAGGTGAGGGATAGGTGTGAGTGCGGTCGGTACAGAGGTTCTCGATCGGGAAGACATCGTCGAACCGCCCGAGCAGCCCTCCCGGTGGCATCCGTTGACCAGGATCGCTTTTCGGTTCTCCTTCGTCTATTTCGGCCTGTTCTGCCTGCTGTTCACCCAGATCCTCTTCGCCTTCACCGGGCTGCTCGCCAGATCGCTGCCGGACAAGGCGGTGCTCTGGGAATTTCGCGCCTTGCGCCCGATCGTCGAACCGGTCGGACGACTGTTGTTCGATACCGATGTCGTGCTGCACGAGGATTCGGGTAGCGGCGATCAATACTTCATCTGGTCATTCACCTTCTGCGTACTGATCGCCGCGGTGGTGGCGACCCTCGTCTGGACCGTGCTGGACCGGCGCAGGCCGAACTATCGACAGCTACAGGCCTGGTTCCTGCTCTTCATCCGGATGTGCCTGGGCGGGCAGATGCTGTTCTACGGATTCGCCAAGATGATTCCGACGCAGATGTCCCAGCCGGCGCTGGCGAAACTGCTACAACCCTACGGTGAGTTCAGTCCCGTCTCGGTGTTGTGGAATCAGGTCGGGAGTTCACCCGCCTACGAAATCCTGCTCGGCAGCGCCGAAGTGCTCGGCGGCCTTCTGCTCTTCCTCCCGAGGACCGCGACGCTCGGCGCGATGGTGAGCCTGGTGAGCATGGCGCAGGTATTCGTGCTCAATATGACCTTCGACGTCCCGGTCAAGATCCTGTCTTTCCACCTCCTGCTGCTGAGCATGGTGCTGCTCGCGCCGCAGGCGCGCCGACTGGCGAATATGCTGGTACTGAACCGGCCGTCCGAACCCGCAACACAGCCGGATCCGTTCCGTAGCAAACGAATTCGCTCGATCGCGATAGCGCTGCAAGTCGCAGTGGGCGTGTGGATGTCACTGGGTTTCGCGCAAACCGACCTGAAGTACTGGAACGAGGGCGGCGGTGGCAGCCCGAAGCCGCCGCTGTACGGGATCTGGACGGTATCGGAATTCACCCAGGACGGTGTGCCGCTCGCGCCGCTGACCACCGACGAGACACGTTGGCAGCGCGTCGTTTTCGATATATCCGGGATGACCTACCAGAAGATGGACGGCACCCTCGTGCCCGCGGTTTCCACTGTCGATACCGCCGCACACAAGATCTCGGTGTCCGCGCCGTCGGCCGGGCAACCCGCCCAGATCGCCGACTTCAGCTTCGAACAGCCCGCGCCCGACCGCCTGACGCTGAACGGACAGTTGAACGATCGCCCGGTGACCATCATCTTGCAGCAGGTGGATCTGAACAGCTTCCCGTTGCGTGGCCGTGGGTTCAACTGGGTGCAGGACTATGGGTACTTCCGCTGAAATCCCTTGTCCGCCAGCATGATCAACCGTCAATCGCCCCGGTGACCGCGATATCTTCGTGCCAGAGCAGCGGTTGGGCGGCGATGAACTCGGTCATCAGGTCGACACAGCGCTGGTCATCGAGCACGGTGACCGCGACGCCGTGCTCGGCCAGCCAGTCCTGCCCGCCGTGGAAGGTCCGCGCTTCTCCGACGACCACCGCGCCGATCCCGAACTGGCGCACCAGCCCGCTGCAATACCAGCACGGAGACAGGGTGGTCACCATGATGGTCGAGCCGTAGTCGCGGCGGCGGCCCGCGTTACGGAACGCATCGGTTTCGGCGTGCATGCTGGGATCGCCGGACTGCACCCGGCGGTTGTGCCCGCGTCCGAGCAGGGTGCCATCGGCCGTGAACAGGGCCGCGCCGATCGGAATCCCGCCTTCGGCCAGGCCGCTCAGTGCCTCCTCGTAAGCCACCTCAAGCAGTTGCCGTGCCGATATCGCCTGTGTCACGGCTCCAACCCCGCCCCAACCAGGTGGCTGCCGCAACGCACGGTTCGGCGCGGGGGCAGATACCGCCCGGCGCCACCGAATTCATGGGCCGACGCACGGAAGGAGACCGTCTGCCGGGCTCCACGGCCGGCATGGTGTCCGTTATTGCGCCCGGATGGCGGGTGATTGCCGGGGACACGCACGCAGGACGTAGTCTCGAGCATTGTGCCGAACACGTCAGTACCTGCCGATGACCAGCCGGGAACCGACCCGGCCGAACGTCCCGCGAGTGATCCGAACTACCTGGTCGGGCTCGATCTCAATGGACGGCGGGTCGTCGTGGTCGGCGGCGGGACGGTGGCGCAGCGCAGGCTCGGGCTATTGATCGCCGCCGGGGCGGATGTGCATGTCGTCAGCCGCGAAGTCACCCCGGCCGTGGAAGGGATGGCTACGTCGGGGCAACTCACACTGACATTGCGCGCCTACGCCGACGGCGATCTGGACGGTGCCTGGTATGCGATCGCGTGCACCGACGAACCCGAGACCAATGCGGCCGTGGTCGAGGAGGCCACGCGGCGACGGATCTTCTGTGTGCGCGCCGATGTGGCGCGGCTGGGCACCGCCGTAACTCCGGCTACCGCGCGGCACGACGGACTGACGCTCGGTGTGCTCGCCGGCGGTCAGCATCGGCGGTCCGCCGCGGTGCGCAACGCATTGCTCGAGGCGCTGCAATCGGGTGTGGTGACCGATGATTCGACGCCGATCACCCCGGGCGTCGCACTGGTCGGCGGTGGTCCTGGCGACCCGGATCTGATCACGGTGCGCGGCCGCCGTCTGCTGGCCCGCGCGAATCTCGTTGTCGCCGACCGGCTCGCACCGCCGGAACTGCTGGCCGAACTCGGCCCGGACGTCGAGGTGATCGACGCGGCCAAGATTCCATACGGTCGGGCGATGGCGCAGGAGGCGATCAATTCCGCGCTGATCGAGGGCGCCAGGGCGGGCAAGTTCGTGGTGCGGCTCAAGGGCGGCGACCCGTATGTGTTCGGGCGCGGCTACGAGGAGCTCGAGGCGTGCGTCGAGGCGGGCATTCCGGTGACCGTGGTCCCTGGCATCACCAGTCCGATCTCCGTTCCCGCGGCCGCGGGCATTCCGGTGACCCATCGCGGCGTCACCCACGAATTCGTCGTGGTCAGCGGCCACGTCGCCCCCGATCATCCGGATTCCCTTGTCGACTGGCCCGCTCTGGCCCGCCTGCGCGGCACCATCGTCCTCATGATGGCGGTCGAGCGCATCGAACAATTCGCCACCGCCCTCATCGAGGGTGGCCGCCCGGCCGACACGCCCACGACGGTGATCCAGGAAGGCACCCTCCGCACCCAGCGCGTCCTGCGCGCCGACCTCGGCACTGTCGCCGCCCGCGTTCGCGAAGAGGCGATCCGTCCGCCCGCGATCGTCGTGATCGGCCCCACGGCAGGTTTTTCCGCCGATGCCGTCGAATTGCAGGCCGAGTCCTCGGCCGGATAACGCGACGTCGCATCGACCCTCGGATCATCGCGTCGGTGCGCCTGTGGGTTCGTTCCGGGTTCATCGGTGCCCGATGTGGCCCGCGACCGCCGCGCGATATCCGATGGCACAGCCACTCGGCTCCCGCAACTGGACGGTGTCACAACCGCCCAGTGAATTTCGCTATGACTCGGTGAATCGCACCTGCGGGAACGGAGAACTGGGTTCCGGATCAATTACAGTGGCTCATCGTGCTCGATAATCCCCCTGCGAAGACGCAGTATCCGGTGACGCAGCGGGCCTTTGGTCTCGCGATTCTCGTGCTGAGCGGGCTGCAGCTGATGGTTGTGCTCGACGGCACCGTGGTCATCTTCGCGCTGCCTCGGCTGCAAGAGGAGATGGGCATGACGAGCGCGGGCGGCGCGTGGACCGTGACCTCCTACGGCCTGACCCTCGCCGGGCTGATGCTGCTCGGCGGGCGACTCGGGGATGTGTTCGGTCGCAAACCGATGCTGATGCTGGGCGTCGGGATGTTCACCCTCGCCTCGCTGCTGTGTGGGTTGGCGCAGAGCCAGGCCATGCTGATCGCCGCCCGCGCGGTGCAGGGGGCGGGCGCGGCAATCGCGGCACCCACGGCATTCGCGCTAGTGGCAACGACTTTCGCGCCCGGGAAGGCGCGCAATCAGGCGATCGCGATCGTCGGCTCGATGGTCGGTATCGGCTCCGTGGGCGGTCTGGTGGTCGGCGGTGCGCTGACCCAGCTGTCCTGGCGGTGGGTCTTCCTGATCAATGTGCCCATCGGCGTATTGATCATCCTCGGTGCGCTGTCCCAGCTCGCGGATACCGAACACCACCGATCCGCACTGGATATTCGGGGCGCGGTGCTCGGCACCATGGCCTGCGCATCGATCGTGTTCGGCGCGACCGAGGGACCGGAGCTGGGCTGGGGCAGTCCGGCCGTAGTCGGCGCGCTGGTGGCGGGTGCGGTGCTGCTGATTGTCTTCGTGGTCGTCGAGCGCACCGTCGATGGTCCGCTGCTGCCGTGGTCGCTGTTCGACAGCCGCGATCGGGTCACCACCTTCTTGCTGATCTTCCTGGCCGGTGGCGTACTCGGCGCGATGACCTTCTTCGTCGCGCAGTTCCTGCAGAATGTGCTCGGCTACGGACCGCTGGTCGCGGGCATCGCATCGATCCCGTTCACCATCGGCATCGGTATCGGCGGCGCGCTGGCGTCCAAGGCGGCGCTGATCGTCGCGCCGCGCTGGCTGGTATGCGGTGCGACATTCGTGCTGGCCGCCGGACTGCTGGTCGGCTCGCAGCTCGACGGCAACGTGAACTACCTGACCACTCTGTTGCCGCTGTTGATCGTGATCGGCTTCGGTGTCGGCGTGGCAATGGTGCTCGGACCGCTGTGCGTGCTCGTCGGCGTGCCGCCGTCCGATATCGGCCCGCTGTCCGCGGTAGGGCAGATGTTCATGAATCTGGCGACGCCGGTATTCATCGGTCTGCTCACTCCCGTCGCGGCATCGCGCACCATGTCGATGGGTGGTCGCACCGGTAAGGCGGCGGATATGAACGAGGCCGAGATCTTTGCACTAGGCAGCGGGTACACACTCGTGCTCGCGGTCTGCTCGCTGGTCGCGGTCGTGGCGGGCTTCATCGCACTGACATTGCGTTATACGCCGAAACAACTGGCCGAGGCACAACACGCGCAAGAGGAATCGCAACGCACCGGCTCCATGCCGGTGGTGCCACGGACCGGACCGCTGCCCATCATCCGTCGCTCTGACTACAGTGACTGACTATGCCAGACAATCCCGCTACGAAGCCGTATCCGGTGACGCGGCGGGCCTTCGGCCTCGCGATCCTGGTGCTGAGTGGGCTGCAATTAATGGTCGTGCTCGATGGCACCGTGGTGATCCTGGCCCTGCCTCGACTTCAGGACGAACTGGCGTTATCGAGTTTCGGTAGCGCCTGGATGGTCACCGCATACGGTCTGCCGTTCGCGGGTCTGATGTTGCTCGGCGGCCGGATCGGCGACTCGTTCGGCCGCAAGCACATGTTCATCGTGGGCGTCGCGCTGTTCACATCGGCCTCGCTGCTGTGTGGAATCGCCCAGAACGAGGGCATGCTGATCGCGGCCCGCGCGATCCAGGGCACCGGCGCCGCGCTCGCGGCCCCGACCGCACTTGCCCTGGTAGCGACCACTTTCGCACCCGGCCGGGTGCGCAATCAGGCGATCGCGATCTTCGGCTCCATGATGGCGGTCGGGTCGGTCGGCGGGCTGGTGATCGGCGGTGCGCTCACCGAGGTGAGCTGGCGGTGGATCTTCCTGATCAATGTGCCGATCGGTGCGTTGATCCTGTTGGGTGCGGTACTGCGACTGCGTGAGACCGCCCACCACCGACTATCCCTGGACGTGCGCGGAGCTGTGCTCGGCACCCTTGCCTGCGTGTCCCTGGTTTTCGGTGCGACCGAAGGGCCCGAAATCGGCTGGGACAGTCCGGTCATCATCGGTTCGATTGTCGCCGGTCTGGTGTTGTTGATCGTCTTCGTCTTCGCCGAGCGGTGGGTGGACAACCCGCTGCTGCCCTGGTCGCTCTTCGATAAGCGCGATCGGGTCACCACGTTCGGCGCCATCTTCCTGGCCAGCGCAGTGTTCGCCGCTACCACCTATTTCGCGGGCCTGTTCGTTCAGAATGTCGTCGGCTACAGCCCGCTCGTCGCCGGGGTCGCGTTCATCCCGTTCACCATCGCCGCCGGTATCGGCACCGCCGCGGCGTCGCGGCTGGCGATGACGGTCGCGCCGCGCTGGTTGCTCAGCGGTGCCGCGGCGACGCTGGTCATCGGATTGCTGTTCGGCTCGAAGCTCGAACGGGAGGTGTCGTACTGGCCGACCCTGGCGCTGCTGTTCATTGTGATCGGGTTCGGCATCGGTGTCGCCGTGGTGATCGTCCCGCTGTGCATAGTGGTCGGTGTCGCGCCGCAGAATATCGGGCCGCTCGCCGCGGTCGGCCAGATGTTCATGAACCTCGGTACCCCCTTCGCGATCGGTTTGCTCGCGCCGGTCGCCGCATCCCGCACGCTGGCGCTCGGCGGCCGCACGGGTAAGCCCATCGATATGACGCCCGCGGAGTTGGATGCACTCGGAAGTGGTTACACGCTCGTACTTCTCATCACCGCCGTCGGCGCACTTGTGGTGGGACTGGTGGCACTGACATTGCGCTATACGGCGGCCGAGGTCGGCCAGGCGCAACATGCGCGGGAAGAGGCCGAGCTGGGCTGAACCCCGCCCGGCCACGAGCTCACAGGCGACCGGCGACCTTGCGCGGAGTCACACGGACGATGACGCGGGGTCCGTCGTTGACGGAAGCGGGCACCGTTTATCGCCAGCGGAAGGTAGTGCACGCGTCGGGTCGACAACCCAGCGCCGCTGCCCTGGCCGGTGCATCGCGTTCGTCGCGGACGCGGCCGTTGACCATATCGTCGATGAGTCGCCGAAGCCCTCCCCTTCTGAAAGCACGCCGCCACCCCCGCCCCTACCGAAAAAATCCGCACTGCCCTCGCCGCCGCCCGCCGCTAGCCGCCTGGCTGTGCGCCAGCTCAGGTGATGATGAGGAGTTCGGTGGGGGAGGCTATTTCGGTGCGGAGGCCGGATTTGGTGGCGATGCGGGCTACAGCGCGGATGTCGGTGGGGTCGGCGCGGGTGAGGACGAGGGCGCGGGCGAGCAGGCCCTTGTGGTGTTTGTTGAAATGGCTCACCACGGTTCGGGAGCCGTCGGGGTGTTCGGTGCGGACATCGGCGGTGATGGCGCCGGCGATGCGGCCGAGCTGCTGGTAGGTGCCCGAGCGCAAGTCGATGACGAGTTCACCGGCGGCTTCGGCGACCAGGGCGTCGGGCAGGACATCGCGCCAGATGGCGGAAAGCGTCGGCAAGCCGGGAAGTTTGGCACCGCCGGAGAGTCGGTAGGCGGGGATGCGGTCATCGGCGCGGACGGCACCGAACAGGGCGGAGCCGATGCCGAGGCGGGCATAGGCCTTGGCACGTTGAACCTTGGTGAAGGAGCGGACAGCCAGTGCGTCGTACAGCACGCCGGTGTAGCGCTCCAGCGCGGGCCGGGTGGCTGACGTGCGCAAGCTCGCATTGCGCGCGATCTCGGTATCGGCCCCCTTGCCGAGGCCGAGCACCCCGCGCGCGGCCTCCGGATCAGCGGCCAGCTTGACGACCTCGCCGATGAGCCGGTCACGCACCGCGGTGAGCTGCGGCATCGCCAGCGACTCCAGCTCCAGCGGCCCCTCGGCTCCGCCATCGGACTTGGTTTCGGAAGGAGGCAGCAGCACCAGCACGAGCGGATACGGTACCGGCGTCGGTGGCCAGCGTGCGGACGCGGTAGCCGGCGTAACCCACGTAACGCCTCCGCCCATGCCGAAATGGGCCAATGCCTTGCAGGCATCATCCGGCCAGCGACTACCCTGTCGTCCGTGATCACCCGCCTCTCCCACCTGTTCCTGCGTACCCTGCGCGACGATCCCGCCGACGCCGAGGTGCCCAGTCACAAACTCCTCGTCCGCGCCGGATATGTGCGGCGCATCGCCCCGGGCGTGTACTCGTGGCTGCCGCTGGGCCTGCGGGTGCTGCGGCGGGTCGAGCAGGTCGTGCGGGAAGAGATGAACGCCATCGGCGCACAGGAGATCTCGCTGCCCGCGCTGCTCCCGCGCGAGCCGTACGAGACCACCAACCGGTGGACCGAATACGGCGACAGCCTGTTCCGACTGCAGGACCGCAAGCGTGCGGACTATCTGCTCGGGCCGACGCACGAGGAGCTGTTCGCGCTCACCGTGAAGGGTGAATACAACTCGTACAAGGATCTCCCGGTCACGCTGTACCAGATCCAGACCAAATACCGCGATGAGGAGCGTCCCCGCGCGGGCATCTTGCGCGGGCGCGAATTCATCATGAAGGACTCCTATTCCTTCGATCTCGACGAGGATGGACTCAAGGCCAGCTACAACGCGCACCGCGAGGCCTACCAGCGCATCTTCAACCGCCTCGAGGTCAAGTACGTCATCGTCGCGGCGACCTCGGGGGCGATGGGAGGTAGCGCGTCGGAGGAATTCCTCGCCGACAGTCCGGTCGGCGAGGACACCTATGTCGTGTGCCGGGAGTCCGGCTACGCCGCGAATGTGGAAGCGGTGGTCACGCCTGCTGCCGAACCGCGTCCCATCGAGGGCCTGTCCGCGGCCATCGTCCACGACACCCCGAATACCCCGACCATCGCGTCGCTGGTGGATTGGGCGAACAGCGCGGGCATCTCCGAGCGCCCGGTCACAGCGGCCGACACCCTGAAGAACATTATGGTCAAGCTGCGCCACCCGGACGGCAAGACCGAACTGCTCGGTATCGGCATTCCGGGCGACCGTGAGGTCGACAATAAGCGCCTCGGCGCCGCGGTTGAACCCGCCGAGGTGGAACTGCTCACCGAGGCCGATTTCGCCGCCAACCCGTTCCTGGTCAAGGGCTATATCGGCCCGAAGGCATTGCAGGCCAACGGTGTTCGCTATCTGGTCGATCCGCGTATCGGCACCGGAACCAGCTGGATCACCGGTGCCGACGAGCCCGGCAAACATGTCGTCGGCCTGGTCGCGGGCCGTGATTTCACCCCCGACGGCACCATCGAGGCCGCCGAGGTGCGCGATGGCGATCCCTCACCCGACGGGCGCGGCGTCCTGGTGTCCGCGCGCGGCATCGAGATCGGCCACATCTTCCAGCTCGGCAATAAGTACACCGACGCCTTCGAGGTCGATGTGCTGGGCGAGAACGGCAAGCCGGTGCGGCTCACCATGGGTTCCTACGGCGTCGGTGTCTCCCGCATGGTCGCGGTGATCGCCGAACAGCAGCACGACGAGAAGGGCCTGCGCTGGCCGCGTGAGGTCGCGCCGTTCGATGTGCACGTGGTCATCGCGAACAAGGACGAATCCTCGCGTGCGGGCGGCGAGCAGGTGGCGGCGCTGCTGGATTCGGCCGGACTCGACGTCGTCCTCGACGACCGTAAGGCCTCACCCGGTGTGAAGTTCAAGGATTCCGAGCTGATCGGTGTCCCGCTGGTCGTGGTCGTCGGGCGCGGCTGGGCCGAGGGCAAGGTCGAGATCCGTGACCGCTTCACCGGCGAATCCGCCGAGGTCCCGGCCGATTCGGTGGTCGAATCGGTGCTCGCGCAAGTCCGCGGCGGACAGTAGGTTCGGCCGCCGACAACCGGTAGCGAAGCCCGGACGACTGCGACATTGCCGCCGAGTCGGCAGGGCTTCGCGCATTTCGTCCGGGCCTACGGTTCCGTAGGCACGATTTGTCGCGGACGGTAATCGGGGACCCGCTCCTGCCTGCTGTTACCCGCTGGTAAGTTAGCGGCATGACGAGCACCGACGCGTTGTTGTTCAACCCCGCCACTTACGATCCGAAGCAGTTCGACGCCGAGACGCGACGGCTGCTCAAAACCACCATCGAGTGGTTCGAGTCGCGCGGCAAGCGGCAGCTGCTGGCCGATGACGCGGACGCGGTGTGGGTGTCGGACTTCCTCGAGTTCGTCAAGAAGGAGCGGCTGTTCGCGACCTTCCTGACCCCGGCCGCCTATGCCGACGGTGACCCGAACCGGCGGTGGGACGGTGCGCGCAATGCGGCGCTGTCGGAGATCTTCGGCTTCTACGGTCTCGCGTACTGGTACGCCGAACAGGTCACCATCCTGGGCCTCGGCCCGATCTGGCAGAGCGATAACGAGGACGCCAAGAAGCGCGCGGCCGCCGACCTCGCCCATGGTCAGGTGATGGCGTTCGGTCTGTCCGAGCGCGACCACGGTGCCGATATCTACAACACCGATCTGATTCTGACGCCGACCGAGCCGGGCAGTGCGGATGCCGAGGCCGGAATCCTGTTCCGCGCCAATGGCGTCAAGTACTACATCGGCAACGGCAATGTCGCATCGATGGTGTCGGTTTTCTCCCGCCGCGCCGATATCGAGGGCGCGGACGGCTATGTGTGGTTCGCCGCCGACAGCCGCGACGACGACTACGAGCTCATCGACAATGTCATCCATGGTCAGCTGTATGTGAGCACCTTCGCGCTGCACGACTACCCGGTGACCGCCGCCGACATCCTGTCCACCGGTCCCGAGGCCTTCTCCGCCGCACTGAATACCGTCAATGTCGGCAAGTTCAACCTGTGCCACGGCAGCATCGGCATGGTCGAGCACTCGTTCTACGAGGCCATCACGCACTCCAACAACCGCGTTCTCTATGGCAAGGCCGTCACCGAATTCCCGCATGTGCGTATGAATTTCGTGGATGCCTACGCGCGCATCGTCGCGATGAAGCTGTTCAGCGACCGCGCCGTCGACTACTTCCGCAGCGCGAGCCTCGAGGACCGTCGCTATCTGCTGTTCAACCCGATGACCAAGTCCAAGGTGACTTCCGAGGGCGAGACCGTCATGACGCTGCTGCTGGATGTGCTGGCCGCGAAGGGGTTCGAGAAGAACACCTACTTCGCACAGGTCGCCCGCTACATCGGCACGTTGCCGCGGCTAGAGGGCACGGTGCATGTCAATGTCGGCCAGATCCTGAAGTTCATGCCGAACTACCTGTTCAATCCGAAGGACTACCCGGAGATCGGCACCCGGCTCGATGCGGCCGACGACGAGTTCTTCTTCCGGCAGGGGCCGGCTCGTGGCGCGGGCAAGGTGCAGTTCGCGGACTGGACCCCGGTGTATGAAAAGCACGCCGACCTGCCGAACGTCGCGCGCTTCTACGAACAGGCCCAGGCCCTGCGCACCTTGCTCACCACGGCTGCACCCGACGTCGACCAACAGCGGGACCTGGACTTCATGCTGACCATCGGCCACCTGTTCGCCTTGGTGGTCTACGGTCAGCTGATTCTGGAGCAGGCCGCCATCACTGGGCTGGACCGCGACATCATCGAGCAGATCTTCGACTTCCAGATCCGCGACTTCAACGCCCACGCCACCACCCTCTACGGCAAGCCCTCCGCCACTCCCGACCAGCAGGCATGGGCCGCATCCGCCCTGCGCCCGCCGGTCACCGACCGCCCCCGCTTCGACCGCGTCTGGGCCGAAGTCGCCGCCTACGACGGCACCTACGAAATGCGCCCGTAGCCACTACGGGCGCACCGTTCACCGCCGCGCGCGCCGGATCGAGCGCCACACATGAATCGGGCCGCCGCGTACGGATTTGGTGTGCCGCCGACGAGTTGGCGCGCCACGCACGAATTCGCTGACGAATCCGTGCGTGGCGTGCAAAAAGGTGAGCGGCGTATGGGTTACGCCTTGCCAGGAAAGGCGACTGTCGGTGGGGAGGCGCCGAGGATGGTTTGCCAGGTGGCCAGGCGCAGGGCGCATTCGGTGAGAGCGTCGGTGCCCATCCGGCGGATGGGATCGGAGTTGCCGTTTTCGACGACCGCGCGCCAGGCGACGGCGGTGTCGGTTTCCATGGTGACGGCCAAGTTCGCCGCGGGGATCGGATCGTTCACCGGGAACGGCGTGGTGTAGGCGGCGTCCGGTGGTGGCACCGCGACTCCGGCCGCCTTCAATGCATCGATGGTGCTATCGCGGCGGGCTCGATGGGCTGCGGTGTCGTGGGCGACCAAGCGGGTGCGCTCGGCGGAGGCATACGCCGCGATCACACCGTAGGTGTATATCGCCGCGTATTCGGCGCGCAAGGCGTCGAGCAGGGCTTGGCGTTCGGCTTCGGTCATGCGCTCGTCTCTGCCTTGGGGAGTTGTATCGTGCGCCCGGCGGGCGGCGCGGTGCGGCATCCTGGGGCGGTCGCGTTCGCGTCCCCGGCCTCGGACAAGGCGTGGTGTCCGGCACAACTCATGCCAGCAATACCCCCGCCTGCGCCGCACACGATGCGCTGATCGAGGCCAATAGCCCTGCGCGATAACCGGATTGGGTGCGGGCGAGGTCACCCGCGGACTGCTGCGACTCGGCCAGGCGTGTGCGCAACTCGTCGATACTCGGCGGCGTGGTCGGCGATGTGGCTGCGCCCGATGCCGCGGGGGCGGTGCCGGAAGTGGGCGGGGTGAGTTCACGGGTGCGGTGTGCCGGGGTAGTGCCGTCACGGTAAACGCCGATCACACGGTTGATTTCGGCGCGCAGCGCATCCGCGTGTGCGGTGCGTTCGTCCGCGATCACGGTCAATTCGACATGTCGCTGCGGGGCCACTGCGATCGCCGCCGTCGCGGCGGCGGCATCGGCGCGCGCCAGGATCTCCTGTGCGGCAAGCGGATCGGGCTGATACACCGCCTCATCCGTGCATCCGGCCAGCGCGCCGATGGTTAGCGCGCCCATGGTCGTGCCGCCGGCCAGCCGCAATGCGGTGCGACGGTCGACGATGCTGGTGCGACCGACGCCAGCGCTGCCGGGCTGGGATCGGTGCCGGTCGATGGGGATGCCGGAAGTGCACCCGGCGCGCGGCGGCGGGGCGGGAAGGCGGATGGGCACGGCACTATCGTGCCAGACTCGCGCGGTACCGCCGACCGGGCGTCTACCGCGCGGTAGGTACGGTACCCGCGCGCCGTGTCGCGGGCGCGTGGCCAGGAAACTTGCTCGAGGCCGCTGGTCCATTACACTCTCGAGGCGCGTTACGCTAGATCTCCGGTAGAGAATTTTTTTTCGTAGCGACTGCTTGCAGGTCGCTCGAAAGAGCCAGGTAGCGACTGCTTGCAGGTCGCTCGAAAGATCAGCCGTCTGACAACTGAACCAGGAGTCGCCCCACATGCCCATGCCGACCGAGGAAAGGGTGAGCCAGCTCGTTGCTGGACTCGTCGAGCGCCGAGGATTCGACCTCGAGGGTGTCGAGATCTCGACAGCGGGCAAGCATGTGAATGCCCAGGCTCGGGTGAAGGTGATCGTCGACAGCGATGCCGCTGCCGATCTCGATACCATTGCCGGACTGAGCACGGAGCTCTCCGAGGCCCTCGACAATGCGGGTGAGTTCGGCGAGACGCCCTACCTGCTCGAGGTGACCAGCCCCGGCATCGACCGCCCGCTCACCACCGACCGCCACTGGCGCCGCTCCCAGGGTCGCAAGGTGCGGATCACGTTGCGCTCCGGCGCGGCATCGCCGGATCCGAAGTCATCAGACAAGTTCGAGGCCAGGGTCGGTGTCCTCACCGATGACACGGTGGCGCTGGTGCTCGGCGGAAAGACCAAGCCGCACCGGGTGACGATTCCGCTCGCCGATATCGCCGAGGCGGTCGTCCAGGTGGAATTCAACCCGCCCGCCGCACGGGAACTGGAACTCGCGGGCGGAGTCGCGCCCGGTCGCCCGCGACCGGGGCATGAGGAAGCGGTGGACCTGACCGCAGATGTCCAAGGCACAACCGATGTGCCAATCGAATCAATAGCAGCATCAGATTCGCCGACCGAAGGGATCGTGGAATGAACATCGAAATCGAAGCCCTGCGCGCGATTGTCGCCGATAAAGGGATCTCGATCGAGACCGTGATCTCCGCGATCGAGTCGGCACTGCTCACGGCCTACCGCCACACCGAGGGGCACCAGCCCAACGCGCGCATCGATATCAATCAGAAGACCGGCGTGGTCCGGGTGATGGCGCGCGAACTCGACGCCGACGGCAATGTCATCTCAGAATGGGACGACACCCCAGAGGGTTTCGGCCGGATCGCGGCGACCACCGCGCGCCAGGTAGTGCTGCAGCGGCTGCGTGATGCCGAGAACGAGAAGTCCTTCGGCGAATTCTCCACTCATGAGGGCGATATCGTCGGCGGTGTGGTGCAGCGCGATACCCGCGCCAATGCCCGCGGCACCGTCGTGGTACGCATCGGCAGCGAACTGCACGGCACCGAGGGACTGATCCCGCCCGCCGAGCAGGTGCCGGGTGAGAGCTATGAGCACGGCGACCGCATCAAGTGCTACGTCGTCGGTGTCTCCCGCGGCCCGCGCGGCCCGCAGATCACCCTCTCGCGCACGCATCCGAATCTGGTGCGCCGACTGTTCGCACTCGAGGTGCCCGAAATCGCCGACGGTTCGGTCGAGATCGTCGCGGTCGCCCGCGAGGCCGGACACCGCTCCAAGATCGCGGTGCGCACCACCGTGCCCGGCGTCAATGCCAAGGGTGCGTGCATCGGCCCGATGGGTCAGCGCGTGCGCAATGTGATGAGCGAATTGGCGGGGGAGAAGATCGACATCATCGATTACGCGGATGATCCGGCGACCTTCGTCGGGAATGCGCTGTCCCCGTCGAAAGTTGTATCGGTCACGATCGTGGATCCCGAAGCCCGCGCCGCGCGTGTGGTCGTCCCGGACTTCCAGCTCTCGCTCGCGATCGGCAAGGAAGGGCAGAACGCCAGGTTGGCGGCCCGGCTGACCGGTTGGCGCATCGATATCCGCAGCGATGCCACCCCGGATGCGGGCAGCGGCAGTCTGCGGACGGAGGCGCATCGCAGTTGACCGATTCCCGCGAATCGAGCCCTCGGAATGGCAGGTTCGTAACTTCGACGGGGGCGGGGTTCGGCGTTCCGAGCGGGACAGCGGTAGAGTGGTTGACGGTTCAGCGCGAGCCTTCGGTTCCCTTGTCCGAACGCACTACCGAGCAAGTCCCGGCGCCCCGGTGTCGAGCGGCTCCGGTGCGGACGTGCATCGGGTGCCGGAAGCGCGAGTTGGCCGTCGATCTGTTGCGGATCGTGGCGCAAGAAGGTGAGGCTGGCGACGGCTCTCACGTCGTCGCGATCGTTCCCGATCCGCGGCGCAGACTTCCCGGACGGGGTGCTTGGTTGCACCCCTTTTCGGCTTGTTTGAGCACGGCAGAACGACGCCGAGCATTCGGCAGAGCACTACGAGTGTCCGGAAATCTGGATATCTCAGCCCTGGAGCAGTACCTCGAGAACAGGCACGAGCACTCATGAGCACACCGTGAAGCACCAACGATGAACGTCCATCGGAGATAACCCGAGGTCGTGCGGGCCCGCCTTCCCTAGGCGGAGGTACTGCTCGACCTCTCAGTGAGGAGAGCAGTGGCAGGCAAGGCCCGCGTGCACGAGTTGGCCAAAGAACTCGGTGTCACGAGCAAAGAACTACTCGCAACGCTCAAGGAGCAGGGCGAGTTCGTGAAGTCGGCGTCCTCGACGGTGGAAGCACCCGTCGCGCGTCGGCTGCGCGAGTCGGTGGCAGGCAAGTCCGCCCCGGCGAACGGCACCGCGAAGTCGGGGACGCGCTCCGGCTCCGCTCCGTCGAGCACCCCGGCCGCGAAGCCCGGCGCGGGTGGCGGTCCGCGTCCGGGACCACGGACCCCCGCGCAGGCGGTGACCCCGGCGGCTCCGGCCGCCCGTGAGACGGCGGCTCCGGCCGCCCGTCCCTCCGATGTGGTCCGGCCCGGTCCGGCCGCGCGGCCCGGTCCTGCGGCCAAGCCCGCCCCGCGGGACACCGCCCCGGTCCAGGAGACCCCGGCGGCTCCGGCCGCGAAGGCTGCTCCGGCGCCGAGCGCTCCGGCTCAGGGCGGACCCCGCCCGACGCCGGGTGGCGCACGTCCCGGTCAGCACCGTCCCGGTGCACCCGCGCAGGGTGGTCCGCGTCCCGGTGGTCCGGCCGCGGCCGGACCGAAGCCGGGTCCGAAGGCCCCGCGCGTCGGCAACAATCCCTTCTCCTCCGCGCCCGATCGTGAGCGTCCCGCGCCGCGTCCGGCCCCCAGTCAGGGTGGACCCCGTCCGGGTCCCGGCCAGGGGCCACGTCCGGGTCCCGGCCAGGGGCCGCGCCCAGGTCCGGCCCAGGGCGGTCCCGGTCCCCGTCCGGGTGGCGCTCAGGGCGAGCGGCGTCCGGCTCCCGGCCAAGGTGGTCCGCGGCCCGGTGGTCCGCGGCCGAGCCCCGGCTCGATGCCGCCGCGCCCGAATCCGGGTGCCATGCCCGCACGTTCGGCTCGTCCGGGTCCGGGCGGCGGCGCAGGTGCGGGCCGTCCGGGTCGTCCCGGTGGCGGTCCGGGTGGTGGCGGCGGTCGTCCCGGTGGCGGTGGCGGTGGCGGTGGCTACCGCGGCGGTGGCCAGGGCGGCGGCGGCACGGGTGCCCCGGGTGCCGGTACGGGTGCTCCGGCGGCTGGTGGTTTCCGTGGTCGTCCCGGTGGCGGTGGCGGTCGTCCAGGTGGTCCCGGTGGCCGTGGCGGTGCGGCTGGTGCGTTCGGTCGTCCCGGTGGCGCGCCTCGTCGTGGCCGCAAGTCGAAGCGGGCGAAGCGCGCGGAGTACGAAAGCATGCAAGCGCCCGCCGTCGGCGGCGTGCGGCTGCCACGCGGTAACGGCGAGATCATCCGGCTCGCCCGCGGCGCGTCGCTGTCGGACTTCGCGGAGAAGATCGACGCGAACCCGGCTGCCCTGGTGCAGGCCCTGTTCAACCTCGGTGAGATGGTCACCGCGACCCAGTCGGTGAACGACGAGACCCTCGAGCTGCTCGGCAGCGAGATGAACTACGTCGTGCATGTGGTCAGCCCTGAGGACGAGGACCGCGAGCTGCTGGAATCGTTCGACCTGACCTACGGTGAGGACGAGGGCGGCGAGGAAGACCTCGAACAGCGTCCGCCGGTGGTGACCGTCATGGGTCACGTCGACCACGGTAAGACCCGACTGCTCGACACGATCCGTAAGGCCAACGTCCGTGAGGGCGAGGCCGGTGGCATCACCCAGCACATCGGCGCCTACCAGGTGCTCACCCATCTGGGCGATAACGACCGGCTCATCACCTTCATCGACACCCCGGGTCACGAGGCGTTCACCGCCATGCGTGCCCGTGGTGCGAAGGCCACCGACATCGCGATCCTGGTTGTCGCCGCCGATGACGGCGTTATGCCGCAGACGGTGGAGGCGATCAACCATGCGCAGGCGGCCGATGTGCCGATCGTGGTGGCGGTCAACAAGATCGACAAGGAAGGCGCCAACCCGGACAAGATCCGGCAGCAGCTGACCGAGTACAACCTGGTTGCCGAGGAATATGGTGGCGACACCATGTTCGTCGACATCTCCGCCAAGCAGGGCACCAATATCGACCAGCTGCTCGAGGCGGTCCTGCTGACCGCGGACGCGGCGCTGGATCTGCGGGCCAACCCCGATATGGACGCCCAGGGTGTCGCCATCGAGGCGCACCTCGACCGCGGCCGTGGTCCGGTGGCGACCGTACTCATCCAGCGCGGCACGCTGCGCGTCGGCGACTCGATTGTGGCGGGCGACGCTTACGGTCGCGTCCGCCGCATGGTCGACGAGCATGGCGACGATGTCGCCGCGGCGCTGCCGTCGCGGCCGGTCCAGGTCATCGGCTTCACGTCGGTGCCCGGCGCCGGTGACAACCTGCTCGTCGTCGACGAGGACCGGATCGCTCGCCAGATCGCCGACCGCCGCAATGCGCGCAAGCGCAACGCACTGGCCGCGCGCAGCCGCAAGCGGATCAGCCTGGAAGATCTGGATGCCGCGCTGAAGGAGACTTCGGAGCTCAACCTGATCCTCAAGGGCGACAACTCCGGTACCGTCGAGGCCCTCGAGGAGGCGCTGCTCGGTATCGAGATCGACGACGAGGTGCGCCTGCGGGTCATCGACCGCGGTGTCGGTGGCGTCACCGAGACCAACGTCAACCTGGCGTCGGCGTCGAACGCGATCATCATCGGGTTCAATGTCCGGGCCGAGGGCAAGGCGACCGAGCTGGCCAACCGTGAAGGTGTGGACATCCGGTACTACTCGGTGATCTACCAGGCCATCGACGAAATCGAGAAGGCCCTCAAGGGCATGCTCAAGCCGATCTACGAAGAGGTCGAGCTGGGCCGGGCGGAGATCCGCGCGATCTTCCGTTCGTCGAAGGTCGGCAATATCGCCGGCTGCATGGTCACCTCGGGTTCGGTCAAGCGCAACGCCAAGGCGCGCCTGCTTCGCGACAACCTGGTGGTCGCCGAGACGGTCACGATCTCCACCTTGCGTCGGGAAAAGGATGACGTCACCGAGGTCCGCGAGGGCTTCGAATGCGGTATGACGTTGACCTACAACGACATCAAGGAAGGCGACGTGATCGAGGCCTACGAGCTGCGCGAGAAGCCGCGCGACTGAGATTGTGCCGCGGTGGTCCGGTCCATCAATACCGGGCCGGACCACCGAGACAATCCTTTCGTAGGCGCCGATACAGGAGGCTTGGGTGTACCTGGGTGCACTGGAGTTCGACATCCTGCTCGGAGACGTGCGCTCGTTGAAGCAGAAGCGTTCGGTGATCCGGCCCGTGCTGGCCGAATTGCAGCGCTTCGGCGTGAGTGCCGCCGAGGGCGGGGATCAAGACCGCCACCGTCGCTCGCTGCTCGGAGTCGCCATGGTCAGTTCCGGTATGGAACACCTGACCGAGGTACTCGACAAATGCGAGCGACACGTCGCGGCTCGTCCGGAGTTAGAGTTGCTGGCAGTGCGCCGCAGGATCTTCGGACCCGAAGACTGACTCGCGGCGGGAATGACGGGTCTGGAGGGTGGTTTGCGTAACCACGCAGGGCCCCGGTCCCGCCGCACAATGAACACAGCAGTAAGTGAGGAGGGTTCAGCCATGGTGGATCAAGCCAGGGCACGCCGACTCGCCAAGCGGATATCCGCGATCGTGGCGACCGCGATCGAATACGAGGTGAAGGATCCGCGTCTGAATTTCGTGACTGTGACCGATGCGAAGGTCACCGGCGATCTGCGCGAGGCGACGGTGTACTACACGGTGATGGGCGAAACCCTCGACGTGGAACCGGATTACGCGGCCGCGGCCGCCGGTCTGGAGAAGGCGAAGGGTGTACTGCGCTCGAAGGTGGGCGCGGGCACCGGCGTGAAATTCACCCCGACGCTGGCGTTCGTGCTCGATAAGGTGCCCGATGCGGCACGGGATATGGAAGAGCTATTGGCCAGGGCGCGGGCCGCCGATGACGCGGTCGCGAAGGTGGCCGCCACCGCTACCCATGCCGGCGATGCCGATCCGTACAAGGTCGAACGCGACTCCGACGAGTGACGTGCGGTAGACCATGACGACGATGCCCGTCGACCCGGGTAGGGGGGTCGCTGTCGATGCGGTCGAGTTCGGACCTGCCGTTGCCGCATTGAGTGCGGCGCGTTCGGTCACCATCCTGTGCCATGTGCAGCCCGATGCCGACACCATCGGCAGCGGGCTCGCCTTGGCCCAGGTGTTGCACCGGCGCGGTGTCCCGGTATGGGTATCGTTCGCCGAACCCGCCGAACTGCCCGCAACGATGCGGACGCTTCCTGGTGTGCAGCATCTGGTGCCGCCCGCGGATGTCCCCGCCGAGGTGGATCTGCTGGTTGCCGTGGACTGCGGCAGTGCCGGTCGGCTGGGTGTGCTCGCCGATCGATTGGCCGGGGCCCGAACGACTTTGGTGTTCGATCATCACCGCTCCAATACCCGGTTCGGGACGGTCAATGTGATCGATGCGGGTGCGGAATCGACGACGAGTCTGATCGCACGATTGCTCGATATCTGGCAGGAGCCGATCGATGCCGAAGTGGCACATTGTCTTTACGCCGGATTGGTCACCGATACCGGATCGTTTCGCTGGGTGCGGCCCGGCACCCATCAGCTGGCCGAACGGCTGCTGGCCACTGGCATCGATGGCGCCGAAATCACGCGCTCACTGATGGATACGCATCCGTTCGGCTGGTTGCCGATGCTGTCGCGGGTGCTCGGCTCGGCTCGGTTGGAGCCACAGGCCGGCGGTGGGACCGGGCTGGTGTACGCCATCGTGCGGCGTGAGGATGTCGATGGTGTGCGCTCGGAAGAGGTGGAGAGTGTGGTCGATATCGTCCGCACCACATCGGAGGCCGGGGTTGCCGCGGTGTTCAAGGAATCTCGCACGATTCCGGATCGGTGGACGGTGTCGCTGCGCTCACGCGATAGTGCGCCGGGAGCGCGGGACAGTGTCGATGTGGCCACTGTCGCAACGTCTTTGGGCGGTGGTGGGCATCGGTTCGCGGCCGGGTATACCACGCACGGCACGTCTGAGTCGGTGGTCGCGGCGCTGTTGGCTGAACTCGGGTGAGCATGGCGGTTACGGGTCGGCCGATTGAGCAGCGGCGCACCACGCCCCAGCGCTGTTCGGGTGGGCCATCGTCGTGGGGTGGCCCGCGAGATGCTTGGCATGGCGTGTCTTTTCGGCTCCATCCGGCGGAGTCGGGACGAGGCACTGATGAATGAGATACGACCGGATGCGTCGCCTACGTGGGACGGCCTCGATCCGGTGGCGAATCTGCGGCGCGAGTCCGCGACTGCCGCGGAGATCAGCGCGGATGCGTCGGACCCGATCGATGGGGTGGGGCCTCGACGGATTCTCGGACTCGCCGTGCCGACGTTGGGTGTGTTGATCGCGGAACCCATCTATCTGCTGTTCGACCTGGCGGTGGTGGGCCGGCTCGGGGCGTTGGCATTGGCCGGGCTTGCGGTCGGCGGATTGATTCTGGCGCAGGTCGGTTCGCAGCTGACGTTCCTGTCGTATGGGACCACGGCGCGGGCGGCGCGGCGGCATGGGGCCGGGGATGAGCGCGGTGCGATCGGGGAGGGGGTGCAGGCGACATGGGTCGCGGTGCTCGGCGGGACGCTGCTGCTTGTTGTGGGGCAGGCGATTGCGGTTCCGCTGACGAATGTGATCGCTGGTGGTGGGGATATTGCGGGTGAGGCATTGGTCTGGGTGCGGATCGCGCTGTTCGGGGTACCGCTGATTCTGATCGCCATGGCGGGTAACGGGTGGTTGCGCGGGGTACAGGAGACGTGTAGGCCGCTGTTGTTCGTTGTTGCGGGACTGCTGGTTTCGGGAGTGCTGTGCCCGACGCTGGTGCACGGGCTACTAGGTGTGCCACGGCTGGGGTTGGTGGGTTCGGCGGTTGCGAATGTGGCGGGCCAGTCGGTGACGGCCGGGCTGTTCCTGACCGCGCTGGTGGGCGCGCGTGTTCCGCTGGCGCCGCACTGGTCGGTCATGCGAGCGCAACTGGTCCTCGGTCGTGATCTGATCGCCCGTAGTCTCGCCTTCCAAGCCAGCTTCGTCTCGGCGGCGGCCGTCGCGTCCCGATTCGGTGCGGCCTCGGTGGCCGCGCATCAACTGGTCCTGCAACTCTGGAATTTCCTTGCCCTGACCCTGGATTCGCTCGCCATCGCCGCCCAAACCCTGGTCGGTGCGGCGCTCGGCGCGGGCGACGCAACCGGTGCGCGCGGACTCGCACGCCGCGTCACCCGCTGGTCGGGTGGATTCGCGCTGGTCCTGGCGGCGGTCTTCGCGGCGGGCGTCACCGTCATCCCCGAACTTTTCACCGACGATCCGGCCGTCCTCGACCGCACCCAGGTCGCCTGGTGGTTCTTCGTGGCCATCATCCCGATCGCAGGCATCGTCTTCGCCCTCGACGGCGTCCTCTTGGGCGCGGGCGACGCCGCCTACCTCCGCAACACCACCCTCGGTGCCGCCCTACTGGGCTTCCTCCCCGCCATCTGGCTCTCCCTCATCTGCAACTGGGGCATAGCAGGCATCTGGACCGGCCTCGTAGCCTTCATGCTCCTGCGCCTCGTCGCCGTAGTCTGGCGCGCCGAATCCGGCCGCTGGGCCCGCATCGGCACCGAGATTCCCCGCGTCAGTGCGTAGCCCGTGCCCCGCCCACGAATTCGCCTGCGACGCATGATTCGGCCGGGCGAATTCGCGTACGAACGTGGCCGTCAGCGGCGGATTCGAAATCGAATTGCCCATGATCATCGAGTCGGACGGCGCGTGCCGCCGCAGATATGCCAATGTAGGTGTGGTGATACCCAAGTTGATGGCGGTGAGCGACGTTCATGTCGGGCACCAGGGGAATCGTCCGGTTGTCGAGCAGATTCGGGCGGATTCGCCCGAGGACTGGCTCATTGTGGCCGGGGACGTCGCGGAGAAGTCCGACGATATTCGCTGGGCGCTGGAGCTGCTGCGCGGGCGCTTCGCCAAGGTGATCTGGGTGCCGGGCAACCACGAATTGTGGACCACGGCGAAGGATCCGGTGCAGATGCACGGTGTCGCGCGCTACGACTATCTGGTGTCGATCTGCCGGGACCTCGATGTCATCACACCGGAGGATCCGTTCCCGGTGTGGACCGGCGCGGGGTCCGAACAGTACGGCGGCCAGGTGACACTGGTTCCGATGTTCCTGCTCTACGACTACTCGTTCCTGCCCAAGGGCACCAAGACGAAGGCCGAGGGGCTCGCCCTGGCCCGGGAACGCAATGTGGTGGCCACCGACGAATTCCTGCTCTCACCGGATCCGTACCTGACCCGGGACGCCTGGTGTCATGCCCGAGTTCAGGTCACCAGGCGCAAGCTGGACGCGCTGCCACCCGAAACACCGATCGTGATGATCAATCACTTCCCGCTGGTCCGCCAGCCCACCGAGGTGTTGTGGTACCCGGAATTCGCGCTCTGGTGCGGCACCGATCTGACCGCCGACTGGCACACCAGCTACAACGTGGTCTGCTCGGTCTACGGCCACCTGCACATCCCGCGCACTTCCTACTACGACGGTGTGCGCTTCGAAGAGGTGTCGCTCGGCTACCCCCGTGAATGGCAGCGCCGCGGACTGCCGGACCAGTTGCTGCGCCAAATCCTCCCGACCCCGGATTACCCGCCGGGCTCGCTGAACAAATGGGGCGGCCACTTCGAGGTCACCCCCGAGATGGAGGCCGCAGCCGTCGAGATGCGCGCCAAAGCCGAGCGTCGCCGCGGCATCTGAGCCTGGTCCGGATTCGCGGCGGCAATTTGATTCGCGGCGCAACTACTGATTTGGTGTGTACATGGGTAACTCGTCGGGCACGGGCAAGCTCACTTGCCCCCTGACCGCCGGACGCCGACGTCGCTCGCGTGACACTCGAGTCCGGCTTGAAGGTGCGAGGAGGCGGACGAGCTGATCGAGAAAATTCTTCCCGCAGGTGTGGCTTCGGCAGAGCTCTTGGACTATCCCGAGGACCTGCAGCCGCATCCGGCCGAGGCGCACCTCATCGAGAAGTCGGTGGAGAAGCGTCGCCGGGATTTCATCGGTGCTCGGCACTGCGCCCGGCTGGCGCTGGTGGAACTGGGTGAGGCGCCGGTCGCGATCGGCAAGGGCGAGCGGGGTGCGCCGGTGTGGCCGCGCGGCATCGTCGGCAGCCTGACGCACTGTGACGGCTACCGGGCGGCGGCCTTGGGCCACAAGCTGCGGTTCCGCTCGATCGGCATCGATGCCGAACCGCATGACGCACTGCCCGAGGGTGTGCTGGATTCGGTGAGCCTGCCACCCGAGCGGGACTGGTTGGCGCATGTCGACGGCTCCGGTCTGCACTTGGACCGCTTGCTGTTCTGCGCGAAGGAAGCAACCTTCAAGGCGTGGTGGCCATTGACCGCGCGCTGGCTCGGCTTCGAGGACGCCCACATCACCTTCACCATCGATGAGAGCTCCGACGGCACCGGTTCGGGCACATTCCATAGCCAGATCCTGGTGCCGGGACAGGTCACCGACGGTGGCGCGCCGCTGATTTCCTTCGACGGCCGCTGGATGATCGGCGATGGACTCATCCTGACCGCGATCGTGCACGACTGATGGCCGACGCACGGATCGACGCGCTCGGCGGTCTGCTGATCGTCGACAAGGACGGTGGCTGGACCAGCCACGATGTCGTCGCGAAATGTCGAAAACTATTGCGTACCAAGAAGATCGGGCACGCCGGGACGCTCGATCCGATGGCCACCGGGGTACTGGTGCTCGGCGTCGAACGCGCCACCAAACTGCTCGGCCTGCTCACCCTGACCACCAAGGCATACACCGCGACCATTCGGCTCGGACAAGCCACCACCACCGACGATGCCGAGGGTGAAGTGCTCTCGACCGCGGCGGCGATCCATCTCACCGATGCCGAAATCGCCGCGCACACCGCGAAATCGACCGGTGCTATCGAGCAGGTACCTGCCACGGTCAGCGCCATCAAGGTGAACGGTGAACGCGCCTATGCCCGGCATCGGGCCGGTGAAGAGGTGCGCCTCGCCGCTCGCCCGGTCACCATCTCACGCTTCGATATCCTTGCCCGCCGCGATATTTCGGGGTTCGTCGATTTGGACGTGGTCGTCGAATGTTCGTCCGGCACCTACATTCGTGCACTGGCACGCGATCTGGGTGCCGCGCTCGGTGTCGGCGGCCACCTGACCGCGTTGCGCCGCACCAGGGTCGGCCCATTCACCCTCGAACACGCCAGAACCCTCGACGAATTGGCCGCCGCCGCCGAATCCGAGGACGCGCTGCTGAGCCTGGACATCGACGACGCTATCCGAACCGCATTCCCACACCGCGCTATCGATGACAAGCAAGCAGAAGATCTCCGCAACGGCCGCTGGCTCGATCCGGTCGGCCTCTCCGGCGTCTATGCCGCCATCGACCCATCCGGCCGCGCAATCGCCCTGTTGCAGGAAACCGGCAAGCGCGCCGCCTCGGTGATGGTCGTGCGCCCCTCCAATCTCTAACAGGTGTCGCATACCGGTCAGTGGCTATGCGGCAACTGGCACGGCTGGATTTCCTGGTGCGCTGACCGATTCGGCGGGCCTCATTTCTATGGGGCTCGACCTGTGCCGACTCCGAGGCATGGCGATCCGATAAGGGGATCGGAGTGTGTTATTGCCGCGGGTTGCGGTGGCCCTGGCAGCGTGCGTCAGTCGCGGAGCCAGATGGCTTCGGCCGCGGGGCTGCCGAGATCGATGGTGCGGTCCTCGATGCGAATCGCGATGGTGCCCGCGAAGTCTCGGCGCTCCATCACGACGATCGGCGTATCGAGCGCGATGCCGACCGAATCGAAGTAGCGCAGCATATCCGGATCGGCGTCGGAAATCCGCGCGACATGGCCGGATTCGCCCGCGCGGAAATCGCTGAGCTGGCGAGCGGGCGGCTTCGGCACCGCGCCGTCGACCGAGGGAATGGGATCGCCGTGTGGATCCCGGTCCGGATAGCCGAGCTTCGCGTCGATGCGCGCCATCAGCAACTCCGAGACCGCGTGCTCGAGCACTTCGGCCTCATCGTGCACCTCATCCCAACCGTAGCCGAGCTCGTTGACGAGGAATGTCTCGATCAGCCGATGCCGACGTACCATGGCGACCGCCGCGCGACGCCCGTGTTCGGTGAGGGTGATGGCCCCGTACCGAGCGTGTTCGACAAGCCCTTGATCGGCGAGCTTGCGTACCGCCTCCGAGACGGTGGAAGCCGAGACACCGATCCGTTCGGCGAGCAGTTTCGTCGATACCTTTTCCTGCGACCATTCTCGAGCGGTCCAGATCACTTTCAAATAGTCCTGGGCGACCGAGGTGAGCTCCCGCGCAACCGTCGCGGTGCTGCCGTGTGGGCCTGTGGTCTCGGTCGGCTGCGCTGCGGTGTCGGCCAGCTCGCGTCGGGTGGCGATGTCTCGTTTACCGGGCACATGTTCGAGCTTATGCATTGGACCCCCGATTAACACATTCAGACGCTTGAACAGCGGCAATGCCGTTGTTCGGCAGTGCCGCCGCGTCGGTTCCGGCTGGTCGGACCGACCTCGGGTCCGCCGGTGTTCCGTCAGCCCTGCGACGCGGAGCCGAAGCGACCGGCCGGTGTTTCGACGAGTTTGGCGGCCATGGAATTGCTGATGAAGCCGGGAATCGCGGGGGCGAAGACTTTGAGGTAGGTATCGATCCATTCCTGGCGGGTGTTGAGGAATGGGAAGTCGGTGGGGGCCATATAGCGGACGGCGAGGATGGGCAGGGGCGCGTCGAGTGCTGGAAAGTTCGGATTGTGCAGCCCGGCGACGGTGCAGCCGGGATAGAACTGGCCGAGCATCAATCCCTTGTCGACGAACCGGGTTTTCTGGACCTGTTGGACAACGTCGATGTCGACGTATTCGGTGAGGTCTGGGAAGACCGCGAGCACGGCTTTGAGTTCATTGTCGGGTTCGTCTCGTGGCGGCAGCGCGGGGAACAGGTCGTTCAGATCATCGACGATGGCGGTTATCCGTTCTGCGTCTATATGGCGGCCTTCGACGAAGCAAACCCAAAGGTATCGGCCGCCGATGGCGCGTCCGATGTAGGGGCAGACGGGGCCGGAGCGGCCGAGGTCACGATGGGGTCTGGACAGGTAATCGCTTGCCCATCGGCGCAGTTCGGCGGCGCGCGGATGCTCGGCGGCGCGAATTGCCGGATCGGTGGAGAACAGATTGGTCGGTTGCACGCCGGAGCGTTTCCCGATAATTCCTTCAGCATTCATGATCGGCCTCTTTTTGCCGAGGAGTAGGTATCGACCACCGCGCGACCTGGTGTCCATTGCGCGGTCGGATCCGCTGGACATGTCTCACTGCCCAGGACGATGGTGTCGAGGGCGACGATTTCGTCCGGGTGCATCGACGCGAGCACCGTGGAGGTGATGGCAATATGGGTGATGTCTTCGGTCGCAATCAGTTCCGCCAGTTCGGTACCGGCGACTATCGACGGCGGCGCGAGGATCAGTGTGGCTCCGGCAGCGGCAGTGCTGAGCCATTCGAGGATCGAGACATCGAAAGTGGGCGAAGCCGCCGCCAGCACCCGAGATGTCGGGGTGAGGCGGAAGCGCGCTCGGGTCTCGGTGGCTAGGTCTGCTATCTCGGTGTGGGTGACGACGACGCCTCTGGGCGTTCCGGTGGAGCCCGAGGTGTAGATGAGGTAGGCCGGGTGTTGTGGTCGTAGTGGGGTGGCACGTTCGGCGTCGGTGACCGGTTGGGGGTCGCGGGTGATGTCGTCCAGATCGTCCAAGGTCGACCAGTCGACGGAGTCGGGCAGTTTCGCACGTACGGATGTCGCAGTGAGCCCGATGGTGGCACCGGAATCGGCGAGCATGCCGATGATGCGTTCAGGGGGGTGGTTCGGGTCGACGGGGAGGAAGGCCGCGCCGGATTTGGCTGTCGCCCATATCGCGAGCACGAGCTCGGGCGACCGTGGAATACCCATCGCGACAATGGTTTCCGGGCCTGCACCCAGGGCGATCAGGACCCGGGCCAGCCGGTTCGATCGCTCATCGAGCTCGCGGTAGGTCAGATGTCGGCCGCCGAACACGATCGCGGTGGCATCGGGATTCTGGGCGACGGCCGCTGTCAGCAGGTCGAACAGTTGAACAGGCGGCAGTGCGGGTGCTCCCGCGTGGGTCACTGGATCGGCTCGTTGCGCTGGTTCCAGTTCGCCGTGGATTTCCACATAGTGCGCCACCGCCGATGGCACCTCGGGAGCGAGCCGTTGCTCGTTCCGGATTTCGGCCGGCCGGGACGACAACGGGAACGGATCCGTGCTGCGGGAACCAACAGGGCCGTCGCCAAGCGGAGTTGCCGGTGCGTTCATCAATTACCCCTTCGGTCCAGAGGTGCTCATGTGCAGGCGCGCACTGCGGGAGATCTTGACCCGGCTCTGCGGAAATCACGGTCGAACGCCGGAGCTCACGGTTTGGACCGGGCCCACTGCGACAGCAGTGTGATCCGGGGTTATCGGCGGGTGCCCAGCCAGGAAGCCGCCTGAGGCAGAGCGGAGTCGTAAGACATCGGGAACCACCTTTCTCGACAGGCGATCAGCTTCAAAGTTCCAGGATCGCAATGGCGAGCCTCGCGAGCAGGGGAAGAACGCGGATCGTGATTACCTCGCAACTGTCGTCAGCCAGCTGAACCTGCAATTCACCCCATGTACACAATGGGTCCCGTCGGAGTGCGGATGGCCACCTCCGAATACTGCTCGCTACCTGTTTTGCGTAGGCTGCGGACTGTGCAGAGATGGCGAAGTCTCGACGAGGTGCCCGCGGACTGGGGGCGGTGCGTACTCACGATCGGCGTATTCGACGGTGTGCATCGCGGCCATGCGCAGCTGATCAGCAGGGCCGTGAAGTCCGCTGCCGCACGCGGTGTTCCGGCGGTATTGATGACCTTCGATCCGCACCCGATGGAAGTAGTGCGCCCCGGTTCGCATCCGGCGCAGTTGACGACGCTGACCCGGCGTGCCGAATTGGCAGAGGAACTCGGCGTCGATGTGTTCTACGTCATGCCCTTCACCCAAGAATTCATGAAGCTGACCCCGGCGAGCTACGTACACGACTTGTTGGTCGAGCACCTACATGTGACCGAGGTCGTGGTCGGTGACAATTTCACCTTCGGTAAGAAGGCCGCCGGCACCGTCGAGACCATGCGCGAGCTGGGTGAACGCTTCGGCTTCGAGGTCGACGGCGTGAAACTGCTCGGCGAGCACGCGGTCACCTTCTCCTCCACCTATATCCGGGCCTGCGTCGACGCCGGCGATATGGCCGCGGCCGCCGAGGCGCTCGGCCGTCCGCATCGGGTCGAGGGTGTGGTCGTGCACGGCGACGGCCGCGGCCGTGAGCTCGGCTTCCCGACTGCGAATATCGCGCCGCCCATGTATGCCGCCATTCCGGCCGACGGCGTCTACGCGGGCTGGTTCACCGTGCTCGGTCCCGGCCCGACCATCGGGACCGTGACGCCGGGGGAGCGCGCGATGGCCGCGATCTCGGTCGGCACCAATCCCACCTTCTCTGGGCGCGCCCGCACCGTCGAGGCCTACGTGCTCGACGGTGAGGCCGATCTGTACGGCCAGCACGTCGCGGTGGATTTCGTCGAGCACCTGCGCGGCATGCGCAAATTCGATTCCATCGACGAACTGCTCGAGGCCATGGCCCGCGATGTCGAGAACGCCCGCAAGGTGCTCACCGCCGCCGCCGACTCCTGACCGGATTCGGTGGGCGCGGTGCTGTCGGGTAGGGTGGATCCTCGGGTTTGCTGCGGTCCGCGGCGGCACCCGGCCGGGTAACTGGAATCCTCGAGCGCGGAACTGAGAAATAGGAGTGGATGCCCCATGGCGCTGACCACCGAGCAGAAGTCGGCCATTCTCGCCGAGTACGGCCTGCACGAGAAGGACACCGGTTCTCCGGAGGCGCAGATCGCGTTGCTGTCCAAGCGGATCGCCGACATCACCGAGCATCTGAAGAAGCACAAGCACGACCACCACACCCGCCACGGCCTGATGGCGCTGATCGGTCGTCGCAAGCGCCTGTCGAAGTACCTCGCCGACAAGGACATCCAGCGCTACCGTTCGCTGATCGAGCGCCTGGGTCTGCGTCGGTAATTGTGTTCGATTTGCAGCGCCGACGGCGCTGCGTGTTCGCGGCCCCTGGTGTCTCGCGAACGTTGCTCGTAAGGCTCGCTCCGTGGTTGCCGGGTTGAGGACGAGTGGTCCCGACACGCTGCATACCCGAGGCGGTCGATCCGGTGGCCAACGGGGAGAAGTACAATCTCCCCGTTGGCTATATGTGTATGAGGGGTATTCACACCTCGTTTGCATGACAACATTGCACAGTCGTATGCACCCGCGCGTGGCGTCGGTCTTCGGTAGTGGCCTCCCGGCAGGCGAGCAGTCGCCGGCGGGCTTCGATCGATGACCGCCTCCGCGTCGCCGTTTCCAAGGGGATTCGGCCGGGTGTGCGCGTCGCGGCCAGGAGGGTTGCCGCGCGTCCGTATCCGGTACGGCTGACGACAGCTGGATCGCGCCCGCCGGCGCTCGATCCAGCGAAGACGAGAGGTTGAGAGCAGAAAAATGTCCGAAACAACTACATCCTCGGCCATCGAGGTCGAACCCGGTGTGTTCGAATCCGTCGCGTTGATCGATAACGGCACCTACGGAACCCGCACCGTCCGCTTCGAGACCGGCCGTCTGGCCCGCCAGGCCGCCGGCTCGGTCGTCGCCTACCTGGACGACGAGACCATGCTGCTGTCCGCGACCACCGCGGGCAAGCACCCCAAGGATCAGTTCGACTTCTTCCCGTTGACTGTCGACGTCGAAGAGCGCATGTACGCCGCGGGCCGCATCCCGGGTTCGTTCTTCCGCCGGGAGGGCCGCCCCTCCACCGATGCGATCCTGACCTGCCGCCTGATCGACCGTCCGCTGCGTCCGTCCTTCGTTGACGGTCTGCGCAACGAGATCCAGGTCGTGGTCACCGTGCTGAGCCTGGACCCGAACGATCTGTACGACGTCGTGGCCATCAACGCCGCCTCCGCGTCCACCCAGATCGCGGGCCTGCCGTTCTCCGGTCCGGTCGGCGGCGTGCGCGTCGCACTGATCGATGGCCAGTGGGTCGCGTTCCCGACCGTCGAGCAGCTCGATGGCGCGGTCTTCGACATGGTCGTCGCCGGTCGGGTTGTCGAATCCGGCGACGTGGCCATCATGATGGTCGAGGCCGAGGCCACCGAGAAGGTCATCGAACTGGTCGCGGGCGGCGCGCCGGCGCCGACCGAGGCTGTGGTGGCACAGGGGCTCGAGGCCGCCAAGCCGTTCATTGCCCGCCTGTGCAAGGCGCAGCAGGATCTGGCCTCGCTGGCGTCCAAGCCGACCGAGGAGTTCCCGCTCTTCCCGCCGTACGAGGCCGATGTCTACGACGCCGTCGAGGGCACCGCCAAGCGCGAACTGGGCGAGGCGCTGAGCATCGCCGACAAACAGGAGCGCGAAGCCAAGATCGATGAGATCAAGCTCGCCGTGCTGGACCGGCTGGCCGACGACTTCGCCGGTCGCGAGAAGGAACTGGGCGCGGCATTCCGCTCGGTCACCAAGAAGCTGGTGCGCCAGCGCATCCTGTCCGACGGCTTCCGCATCGACGGTCGCGGGCTGGCCGATATCCGCGCCCTGTCCGCCGAGGTCGCGGTGATCCCGCGGGCGCACGGTTCGGCGCTGTTCGAGCGTGGCGAGACCCAGATCATGGGCGTCACCACCCTCGATATGGTGAAGATGGCCCAGCAGGTCGACTCGCTCGGCCCGGAGACCTCCAAGCGCTACATGCACCACTACAACTTCCCGCCGTTCTCCACCGGTGAGACCGGTCGCGTCGGTTCGCCGAAACGTCGCGAGATCGGCCACGGCGCGCTGGCCGAGCGGGCGCTCATCCCGGTGCTGCCGAGTCAGGAGGAGTTCCCCTACGCCATCCGTCAGGTCTCGGAAGCGTTGGGCTCCAACGGTTCCACCTCGATGGGTTCGGTCTGCGCCTCGACCCTGTCGCTGCTGAACGCCGGTGTGCCGCTGAAGGCGCCGGTCGCCGGTATCGCCATGGGCCTGGTGTCGGACACCGTCAAGAACGATAAGGGCGAGGACGAGGTCCGCTACGTGGCCCTCACCGATATCCTCGGCGCCGAGGATGCCTTCGGTGATATGGACTTCAAGGTCGCGGGTACGCACGACTTCGTCACCGCGCTGCAGCTCGACACCAAGCTGGACGGCATCCCTTCGCAGGTGCTGGCCGGTGCGCTGAGCCAGGCGCACGATGCCCGCACCACCATCCTGGAGGTCATGGCCGAGGCCATCGCCACGCCGGACGAGATGAGCCCGTACGCACCGCGCGTCACCGCGATCAAGATCCCGGTCGACAAGATCGGCGAGGTCATCGGCCCGAAGGGCAAGGTGATCAACCAGATCACCGAGGAGACCGGCGCCAATATCTCCATCGAGGACGACGGCACGGTCTACGTCGGTGCGACCAACGGTCCGGCGGCGCAGGCAGCGATCGACCAGATCAACGCCATCGCCAATCCGCAGCTGCCGAAGGTCGGCGAGCGCTTCCTGGGCACGGTCGTCAAGACCACCGCCTTCGGCGCGTTCGTCTCGCTGCTGCCGGGCCGCGACGGCCTGGTGCACATCTCCAAACTGGGCAACGGAAAGCGCGTGGCCAAGGTCGAGGACGTGGTGAACGTCGGCGACAAGCTGCGCGTGGAGATCGCCGATATCGACAATCGCGGCAAGATTTCGCTGGTGCCGGTCGACGAGAACGCCGACGAGCCCGAGGCCGCCGAAACCGCTGATGCGGGCCCGGCGGAGACCGAGTAGTACTTGTCTCTGTGACGAAGAAGAAGACGGCAACCCCTCTGCTCCGCGGCGAGCAGGGGGGTTCGTCTCTGGAGCTGCGGATAGACCAGGTGCGGGGCACCGACTCGGGGGTACGGCGCACCGTATTACCCGGCGGGCTGCGCGTGGTTACCGAACATGTGCCCGGCGTGCGTTCGGCATCGATCGGGGTCTGGGTTGGGGTCGGCTCGCGCGACGAGGGACCGACTGTCGCGGGTGCCGCCCATTTCCTGGAACACCTGCTGTTCAAGGCGACCCCGACGCGTTCGGCATTGGATATCGCGCAGGCGATGGACGCGGTCGGTGGCGAGCTCAACGCGTTCACCGCGAAGGAGCAGACCTGTTACTACGCCCACGTCCTCGACGAGGATCTTCCGCTGGCCGTGGATATGGTCTCCGATGTCGTACTCAACGGTCTGTGCCGGGCCGAGGATGTCGATGTCGAGCGGCAGGTGGTGCTAGAGGAGATCGCCATGCGCGACGACGATCCGGAGGATCTGGTCGGAGACGCATTCCTGTCCGCGCTCTTCGGCGATCATCCGATCGGGCGTCCGGTGATCGGCTCCATCGAAACCATCGAGGCGATGAATGCCGCGCAGCTGCGCGGCTTCCATCTGCGCCGGTATCGGCCGGACCGGATGGTCGTCGCGGTCGCGGGCAATGTGGAGCACGACCACACCGTGGAATTGGTGCACCGCGCGTTCGCATCCCGGCTCGACCCGACCGCCGAGCCGGCCCGCCGTCGCGAGGGCCGCTTCCGGCCGCACTGCACACCGGAACTGCACTGGAGCCATCGCGACAGCGAGCAGGCACATCTGGCCTTCGGTGTGCGGGCCTTCGGACGGCACGAGGGTGAGCGGCGCTGGCCGCTGTCGGTGCTCAATACCGTGGTCGGCGGCGGCCTGAGTTCGCGGCTGTTCCAACGCATTCGGGAGGAACGCGGACTCGCGTACTCGGTGTACTCCAGCGTCGACACCTTCGCCGACACCGGAGCGTTCTCGGTGTACATCGGCTGCCAGCCGGAAAACCTCGGCAAGGTGGCGTCACTGGCGCGCGGGGTGCTCGAAGAGATCGCGGCCAATGGCATTACCGACGCGGAATGCGCGCGCGCGAAGGGGTCGTTGCGTGGTGGACTGGTGCTCGGCCTGGAGGATTCGGCATCGCGGATGAACCGGATCGGTCGCAGCGAGCTGAGTTATGGCAACCACCGCAGTGTCTCGGAGACGCTGACCCGCATCGATGCGGTGACCACCGACGAGGTTTCGGCGATCGCCCGCACTCTGCTGGCGCGGCCGTTCGCGGCCTCGGTGGCCGGACCGTATCGGCGCACGCGGGACTTGCCGGCCACGGTGCGGCGATTGGTCGAGGACTGAGGTAGATCACCAAGGTGGCCGGTACGATTCACGCCGGCCACCGATCCGATCGGGGGTGGATATGACGAACTCGGCGCTCGGTCGTGCCGAGGTGGCGGCCGAACTCGGTCGGCTCGACGAGGCGCGTCGGATCATCGGCGAGGCCTTGATTGCCCAACCCGATGACCCGGTGCTGCTGGAACGCATGGCGGATATCGCCTATCGACTCGATCAGACCGATGCGGCGCTGCGTTACGCGAGCGCGGCGATCGCGGCCGATCCGGCGCGCATCGACGCGTATCTGACCGCGGCCCTGGCCTACGACGCGTACACCATGCGTGCCGAAGCGCAACGGCACGCCCGCATGGCGACTCGCTTGGCGCCGGACCATGTCGGCGCGCTACTGGTGCTGGCTCGGGTCATCGCCAATGCGGCGACATCCGACAAACCGCGCGCCGAAGCCCGCGACGCTCTGGAACGGGCGACCCAACTCGCCCCCACGCATCCGAGTACGCATGCCCACGCGGCGGAAACCTATCGCCGACTGCATGATTCGGATGCCGCCCGGCGTCATGTCGAGGCCGGTCTCGCCGAGGATCCGGTACATACCGAACTGCTGCAGACCCGGGCGCGGCTGGACTTCGAGAACGTCGCGACCAGAGATATGGCCATCGCGACGCTGCGTGGACTGCTGGGCTCGAATCCGGGCAATGTCGGCGCGCAGCGGCTGCTCGCCGAAATCATGTGGCGTGCGCTGATCGGGCTGGCCGCTTGGGGGTGGTTCTTCGCGGCGGCCGTGGTGGCGCTGTCGATGTGGATTCCCGCGGGTGGCTTGCGGGTGCTGACACCGGCGCTGTTCGTAGGTGTGCTCGGTGCGTGGTTCGGTGTATTCCGGAAGCTGAGTCGCCATTTGCCGCAGGGGTATCTGCGCAAGCGACTGCTGCGGCGTCCGGAAGCCTTGCTGGCGTTGGTGATCGGGCTGGTCTCGAGTTTTGTCGTCGAAATCGGTGCGGCGGTTGTGCGATCGGAATGGTCGGCCGAGGGCGTCCGCGGCGGGTACATCGTGGTGCTGGTCGGCATGATGGGTGCCGCGCTGGCGCATCTGCTGCTGTTCGCGGCGTGGGTCGGGCGGCGGGACGGCGAGTCGGATCGGCGTGCGGGGGAGGAGTTCGCACTGCTGAGCGTGATCATCGTGATCGGTGGTGGGCTGCTACTCGTGGGAATGCTTGCCGCGCTGCGGCATTGGGCTCGTCAGCCCGCGGCGTTCGGAGTGTTCGTCGCGATCGTCGGCATGGTGGTCGTGACATTGCTGCTCGAGATTCTGCTGGTGCAGGCGCTGGAGTACCGGTGGCGGATGTTCGATGCGTACGCCGGGGGCGTGCTGTTCGTCGCGGCATTGCTGGCACTCGCCATCTGGTGGGGTTGGCAGCAGACCGCGACGCAGACCTTCCACAGCGATGAGCGGGCTCCGGTGCCGACCGCCCCGAAATCACCGCCGCCCATTCCGACCTTCCACTTCACCCCGTCGCTGCCGCCGCCACCTGCGGGTTAGATCAGTCGTTGCGGGCGCGGTTCGCGGCAGCGACGATCGGTGGCAGCAGTCCGGGTAGGGCATTGTCGAGGTCCTCGGAGCGCAGGCGCTGGCAGGTCTGGCCATCGATAATCAGTCGCTCGATAACACCGGCTTCGCGCAGAATCTTGAAGTGATGAGTAGCGGTCGACTTGTTGATCACCTCATAGAGCGCACCGCAGCGCACGGCGGTGCCCGCATTGCTCAGTCGTCGCACCATCTCCAGCCGCACCGGATCCTGGAGTGCGCCGAGCACGGCGGGTAACGAGGCGACTGGCGGCGCCTCGCTGGCCGATTCCTTAGTTTCGGTCATGATCTACCTCACAGTGGTTTGATGAGCATCGTACCGGCTGTATCGTCAATCAACGTTCGATCATCATCAAACTTACCTGATCGGGGTTCCGATGGCAGCGACAATGACGGTGGAGGCCGACCAGCAGACCGCGCAGCGTTGGGCCTATGCGCTGATTCTGGCGGCGAGCGGGGTGGCGCTCGGCGTCTCCGGTGTGCCCGCGCCGCTGTATGGGATGTACCAGAAGGAATGGCATTTCACGCCGCTGACGACGACGTTCGTCTTCGCGGTCTACGCATTCGCGGCGCTGGCCGCGGTGCTGGTCTCCGGGCGAATCTCCGATGTGGTCGGTCGCAAGCCAGTGCTACTCGGCGCATTCGCCACTATGATAATCGGGCTTGTGGTGTTCCTGTTGGCGGACAATGTCGCGATGCTGCTGGTGGCGCGGGCGCTACATGGGTTTGCGGTCGGTTCGACAGTGGTCGCCGGGGCCGCGGCGCTGCTGGATCTACGGCCGAAGCGCGGTGCGCGGTCCGGTCAGCTCAGCGGCGTTGCCTTCAATGTGGGTATGGCCGTGGCGATTCTGGGATCGGCATTGCTGGCGCAGTACGCGCCGCATCCGCTGCGCATGCCCTATGTCGTCGTCACGGTGGTGTGCCTGCTCATCGGCATCGGTGTCATCGCCTTGCGGGAACCGCATACCGCCCGGATCGCCGGACGCATCACGATCGCGAAACCAGCGGTGCCGCAGGAGATTCGCGGTGACTTCTGGTTCTCGGCGCTGGGTGTGATGGCGGCCTGGTCGGTGCTCGGCGTACTGCTGTCGCTGTATCCGTCGCTTGCCTCGGCGGAGACCGGCATCCACAATCTGGTCTTCGGCGGCGCGGTGGTCGCGTCGACCGCGGTGGCCGGTGCCATGGTGCAACTGTTCGCGACCGGAATTCCAGCGCGGCGCGCGGCAATCGGCGGTGATACCGGTATGGCGGTGGCATTGGTGCTCACGGTGCCCGCCCTGCACACCGGCAACTGGGTTATGGTGCTGCTGGCCGGAGTGTTGCTCGGTGCGACCTTCGGGCTCGGATTCGGTGGTTCCTTGCGGCATCTGTCCGAGGTTGTGCCGCAACACAAGCGGGGCGAGACCATGTCGGCGTACTACCTGCTCGCCTACTCGGCCATGGCGCTGCCGACCATTCTCGCCGGGTGGGCGGCCACCGAATGGGGGCTGAGCGAGGTATTCCCCTGGTTCGTCGGTGTGGTCGCAATCGCCTGCCTAGTGGCGGCAGGGGTGGGGTTGCGTAATCAGGGGGAAGCGAAAACGCAAGGGGCGAGGTAGCCGCTGGTCCGGTAGTCGTCGAGCGACAACCCGACTACCATGCGGTGATGCGATGGGGGCGGTTGGGCAACCGACTACACCGCGCGGCACTGTTGCTCGCGGTGTTGGGTGCGGTGGTCGGTGGCTTGGCGATTGCCGGGCTGACCTGGTGGTTGTTGTGGTGGCTGCTGGGGGTGAAGGCCGAGACACCGAATCAGTTGGACCTCACCAAGATTGCGCTGTCGGTTGCCGCCGGGGTTGGCGCGGCGGTCGCGCTGGTGGTGGCGTATCGGCGGCAGCGAGATCTGGAGCGCGGGCGGTTCGCGGAGTTGTTCGGAGCGGCGGCGCGGCAGTTGGGAGATGTGGACCCGGCTGTTCGAATGGCCGGGGTGTATGCGATGGCGGGGGTGGCGGATGAGTTCTCAACGCCGAGTCGCAGGCAGCAATGCATCGATGTGTTGTGCGGCTATTTGCGTATGCCGTACAGCCCCGACGATGGCGCGAACCACCTTGTGTCGCTGACGGAGTCGACGGTGCAGGCCGGAACCACGATGGAACGCAAATACCAGTACCGGCAGAACGATCGGGATGTGCGGCGCACCATCGTGGCGCTGATCGCGAATCACCTACGCCGCGGCGCCGATGTGTCGTGGTCGGCTTGCGACTTCGACTTCACCGGAGCACTGCTCGAGGATGCCGACTTCTCGCATGCGATATTCGCCGGTCAGCACACCTACTTCACCCGAGCGAAGTTGGTCGGCTCGTCGAGTACGCGCTTCGATCGCGCGAAATTCATCGGCACCCATGTGACATTTCGCGGTGCATTGTTCTGCGGCGGCGCAGCAATATTCGACGATGCGGAGTTCAGCCCCGGTGGCGGCGGTCGATCTGAACTCGGCGGATTTGGTACCGCGTTCGTCGACGCGATCTTCCGATGTTCGATCTCGTTCGAGCGTGCGGTATTTCGCGGTGTGCGGACCACCTTCGAAGGGGCCCTGATGGAAGGTACGCGGTCCTCGTTCATGGGCGTCCGGTTCGAGGGACAGCTCACCAGCTTTGTCGGTGCGCGATTCGTCGGCCCCGAGACGTCGTTCACAGATGTGGCATTCCGTGCCGAATTCACATCGTTCGAATGCGCGATCTTCGACGGCGATCACATCGCATTCGACCGCGCCGAATTCTCCAGTGCGCGGATCATGTTCACCGGCAGCCAGTTTCGCGCCACAACTGTTGCATTCGACGATGCGCGGATCGGCGTGACCCCCCGGCTGCGCGTGCGCGGAACCCGCGAAACCGATTTCACCCTGGCCGAATTCCACGGGGCCATCACCTTTGCCCGCACCGTGCTCGGCGGACGCACGGTCGACTTCACCGAGGCCGACTTCTTCGGCGACATCTCCTTCCTCGGCACGCGCTTCGCCGCCCAGGAAATCCACTTCGATCGGCCGAAAGCCTGGGTGGGCACGCATTTCGACTGGGATGACGTGCCCACCCGCAAACCGACCGGCGTCAAACCGAATCCGTGGCCCCCGGCCACCTCGGCGTGACGGCCGGAGTGCGCTTACGTCGGCCAACCACCGTAGGGAACGGTGATCAGTTCCATGAAATGCCCACTTGGGTCGAGGAAATAGACGCCGCGACCACCATCGTTGTGATTGATCTCGTTGACGCCCTGTCGGCGGGGGTCGGCCCAATGTTCCAGTTTGTAGCGCTGGATCTTGGCGTAGGCCGCGTCGAACTCGGCCTCGGAGATCAGGAATGCGTAATGTTGGGGCTGGATTTCGGTGATGTGCGGTGGCACGTTCGCGAAGTCGAAGGTGACTCCATTACCCGTGGGCAACGGGATGAACGGACCCCATTCCTTTCCTGGCTCCAAACCCAGGATGTCCGACCAGAATTCGGCGGACACCCGATTGTCGTGGCAGCCGACAATGGTGTGATTGAACTGTACAGACACGGATTTCTCCTTATGTCGTGACGGTCCCGACCCCGGGCTCGGTACAAGGCGGCCTACGGGAGCACCGTCACGGGCGTCGAGATTAGCTAATCGCACTCCACGGTGCCACCCCCGAGTGATGCGGGCCATGGTGGTCTGTCCGTGACGCCGCACGGTAGCGTCGGTGGAATGAAGATTCGAGGGGCGGTCCTGGAGCGGATCGCAGCGCCCACGCCGTTCGCCGAGTCGGCGCCGATCACCATCTGTGAGCTGGACCTGGGGGAGCCGGGTCCGGGTGAGCTGCTGGTGCGTATCGAGGCCGCCGGGTTATGTCATTCCGACCTGTCGGTGGTGGACGGTAACCGGGTGCGACCGGTGCCGATGCTGCTCGGACACGAGGCGGCGGGCATTGTCGAAGCGATCGGGCCCGGTGGCAGCGACGTCGCAGTGGGGCAGCGCGTGGTGATGACCTTCCTGCCGCGCTGCGGGGAGTGCGCGGGCTGCGCCAGTAACGGCCGCACGCCGTGCGGTCCGGGCAGTGTCGCCAATAACGCGGGTGAGCTATTGAACGGCGGGCGGCGGCTGCACCGGGAGGGCGTGGAGGTGCACCATCACCTCGGCGTGTCTGCCTTCGCGACGCACGCCGTCGTCGATCGCCGATCGGTGGTTCCGGTCGATGCCGATGTGCCGCCGGAGGTTGCCGCGGTACTGGGCTGTGCGGTGCTAACCGGTGGTGGTGCGCTGCTCAACTCCGCGAAACCCGGTGTGGCCGACCGGATCATGGTGGTAGGGCTGGGCGGTGTCGGTATGGCGGCGGTGCTCGTCGCGCTGGCGCTCGGTAAGCACGAGGTGATCGCGGTCGATACCGTGCCGGAAAAGCTCGCTCTAGCAAAGGAACTCGGCGCGAGCGCCGCGTACACACCGGCCGAACTCGCGCAACAGGGCATCTCGGCCGATGTCGTGGTCGAGGCCGCGGGAAATGTTCGTGCCTTCGAAACCGCCGTCGCCGCAACGGGACCCGGTGGTACGACAGTCACCGTCGGACTGCCCGCCCCCGACGCACGTGCGAGCATTTCGCCCTTGGGGCTGGTAGCTCAGGGGCGCACCATCATCGGTAGCTACCTCGGCTCGGCGGTGCCCTCCCGGGATATCCCGGAGTACGTCCGCATGTGGCGCGAAGGTCGGTTGCCGGTCGAAAAGCTGGTGTCCTCGCACGTCGGGCTGGACGAAATCAACCACGCCATGGACGACCTCGCCGCCGGGCATGCGCTGCGGCAGGTCATTGTGTTCAAGTAACGCCACGGTGCGTTGCGCGTGGCCCAGTCCGGGGGTGTTCGTCGAGGCGTCGACGAATCGTCCGAGGAGACGGACGAATTCGATGCGCTCGCGGTCGGTCCAGTCCGCCATGGCGGCGCGGCGGCCGTCGCGTGCTGCTGTCACGGCGGCGCTTCCGGCGGGAGTCAGTTGCAGCACGGCTCGCCTGCCGTCCTGCTGATCCGCCACCCGCTCCAGGTGGCCGGATGAAACCGCCTGGGCGACAAGGCGGCTCGCGCGTGGCTGATCGACACCCAATGCCGCGGCCAGGGTGCCGACGGTGTCGGCATTCGCGCCGGCCACCGCGTCCAGCACGTGGAACACGCGATCGGCGCCGGCGAATCCTGGCCGAGCGTCCCGCGGGTCTGCCGCCGCTCCGAATCCGCACCATCGCTGCCTCGACGGACGGCGGTAACCGCATCATGCTCTTCCATCGGGCCTCATTTTCATGTCATATTACATATAGTTGTAATTTGAAGGAATGCTGGCATCGCAACGTCCGATCGGCTACTGGCTCGAGGAACTCGACCGCAATGACCAGTACGTCGAGACCGTTCGCCTGCTGGAAAAGATGGCCGAGAATATGGCCGGCGCCTGAGTTGCATGTCGCCGTAGTGTTGCCGATCACCGGAGGTCAGCGGACCGGGAAGGGAGCAGTGTCGATAGGCTGGCGGGGTCAGCGGTGGAATTAGGAGGTGCGGTGACCATTCGGGTCGGAGTGATCGGTGCGCGGGGGAAAGTCGGTCAGGCGATTTGTGCGGCGGTGCAGGCGGCCGACGATCTGGAGTTGGTCGCGACCGTCGACAAAGACGATTCGCTGGAGTCGTTCACCGAGTCGGGCACTCAGGTGGTCGTCGACTTCACCAATCCCGATGTGGTGATGGGGAATCTGAAGTTCCTGGTGGAGCGCGGAATACACGCGGTTGTCGGGACCACCGGATTCGATGAAGCCCGCCTGGACGAGGTGCGCGGCTGGTTGGCGGGGCGACCGGAGACCGGTGTGCTCATCGCCCCGAACTTTGCCATCGGCGCGGTGCTGTCCATGCGGTTCGCCGAGCAGGCGGCGCGGTTCTTCGATTCGGTCGAGGTCATCGAACTGCATCACCCGAATAAGGTCGACGCGCCCTCGGGCACCGCGTATCGCACCGCGGGCCTGATCGCCGCCGCGCGGGACAAGGCCGGAGTCGGCCGCAGCCCGGATGCCACTACCCAGGAACTCGATGGTGCCCGCGGCGCCGATGTCGATGGCGTGCGGGTGCATTCGGTGCGCCTGGCCGGGCTCGTCGCGCATCAAGAGGTGCTCTTCGGTACCCAAGGCGAAACCCTCACCATCCGGCACGATTCCATCGACCGCTCCTCCTTCGCCCCCGGCGTATTGCTCGGCGTCCGCGAGATCGCGCATCGCCCCGGCCTGACCGTCGGGCTCGACCCGTTCCTGGATCTGTGACTCGGGAACCGGTCCAGCCGGACGACCAGGGTTCGGATTCGGACGCGCGCGGCAGCGACGTCCGCAAGGTCGTCGCGTTCATCGCGGCCCTGGTCGTCGTGCTCGGCTTCTACTTCGTGCTGCTCGGCCGCATCGCGGTCAGCCTCATCGGCTCCGGCGACCTTGCCGCCGTCGTCATCGGCATCGGCGTGCTGATCCTGCCGCTACTCGGTGTCTGGATTGTCGTCGCCACCGTCCGCGCCGCCTTGGCCCACCAGCACCTGGCCCGCCGCATCCACGACGAGGGCCTCGAACTCGACACCTCGAACCTCCCGC
The DNA here is from genome assembly GCF_040680755.1 of Nocardia sp. NPDC051990. NCBI lineage: Bacteria > Bacillati > Actinomycetota > Actinomycetes > Mycobacteriales > Nocardiaceae > Nocardia > Nocardia sp. NPDC051990. Next base: position 324,895 of record NZ_JBFAXH010000005.1, read on the forward strand.
GCCGCGCCTCCGGCCGCATCGAACGCACCGCCGCCGACGAACTGTTCAACCAGGTCAAACAGGAATGGGAGGCCGACCCCGACAACTGGCGCGTCTCCTACCGGCTCGCCCGCGCCTACGACTACGCCGGGGACCGCACCCGCGCGCGCGAAACCATGCGCCGCGCAGTAGCCCTGGAAAAACTGGATCGCACTCCCCACGAACCCTGACCTGAAAAGACCCCCAAAACAGATCAGTCCCCGGTAGTCTCCATCGAAATCATGAGTTTCAGTCGTCGCTGACAGCTCCGATATTCGACTGGCTTGCCGGGGGCCTGGCCAGATCCTTGAAAGTGTCTCCTATGTCTTTGGACGTCTCCTCCGACCTTTCGGCACTTTCCGGTCTTCTGGTGTGAATATCTATTTTCCTCCTATTTTGTCGCCAGTCAAGAGCCGGGCACCCTTAGATCTCACTTCGAGTTCGAAGGCGGCAGTACGCTGCTGCATGTGCCTCGGCTGCTGATCATTCATCACACTCCGTCACCGCATATGCAGGCGATGTTCGAGGCGGTTGTCTCCGGGGCGACGGATCCGGAGATCGAAGGGGTGGAGGTCGAGCGCAGGGCCGCCCTCGCGGTCACCGCGAGCGATGTGCTGGCCGCCGACGGTTATCTGCTCGGTAGCCCCGCGAATCTCGGCTATATGTCCGGCGCGCTCAAGCATGCGTTCGACACGTTCTACTACCCGTGCCTCGACTCGACGCGCGGTCGGCCGTTCGGCTTCTATCTACATGGCAATGAGGGCACCGAGGGAGCCGAGCGCGGCGTGCGCAGTGTGACCACCGGGCTCGGCTGGGAGCAGGTCGCCGCGCCGGTCATCGTGATGGGAGCGCCGGGTAGAGAAGAGATCCAGCAGTGCTGGGAACTCGGTGCGACCGTCGCCGCGCAGCTCATGGGGTAACGCACGTCCCCCGAATTTTGGTGGCTGACTGGTGTCCGGCGAATCCGGGCATACTACGAGGTGACCTTGTAGCGGCAGGGAAGTGGACGAGTTTGCTCGGGAACGGAGTGTCGAGGCGATGTGGGCCGAAGGGGGCGAAACAGCACCGCGCCGGATCGGGCTGGTCGAAGATCACGAATCGGTGGCGATCGGGCTTGCTGCGATGCTGGCGCCGGAATCCGATCTCGATCTGGTGCTGACGGCGGGGACCGTACCGGAACTGCTCGGGGCGGCGGCGAATAGCGCCCCGCTGGATTTGGTCGTTCTCGATCTGCGACTGGCCGACGGATCCTCGCCCGAAGATAATGTGCGCGCGCTGCGCAACCGCGGCGTCGAGGTGCTCGTATTCACCGGCGCGGATAACGCATTCCTGGTGCGCGCCGCGGCCAAGGCCGGTGTGCTCGGGGTCGTGCGCAAATCCGAGGATGTGCCGACGGTGGTCGCGGCGGTGCGCCGCGCCGCCTCCGGTGAGCAGGTGGTGACCACCGACTGGGCAGCCGCCATCGATGGCGATCCGCAACTGTCCAATGTGGGTCTGAGCCCGCGCCAGGAAGAGGTGCTCACCCTTTACGCCTCCGGTGAGAAGGCCTCCCGCGTCGCGCGGCTGACCGGTCTGTCCGAACAGACCGTCAACGACTATCTCGGGCGCATCCGGCAGAAGTACGCCGATGCGGGTCGTCCGGCCCCCACTAAAACCGACCTCTACAAGCGGGCGGTAGAGGACGGATGGCTACCGGTTCCCGAGCGGCATCCGCGACCATGAACGCAGCCGCATTCGCGGGCACATCGGAGCCCGACGGGAGGTCCAAGGGGCGAAGCCCCGCGGCTCGGATCCTGTGGGGGTCTTCCCTGCAGGATCCGAGCGCCAGCGAGGCGCTGGTATGATCGCGTCCAGCGCGCTGGACACCTCTACAACCACCGCGGGCTCCGCCGCGCTCGACCCGTTCCGGGCGAGTCGGTGGCGTCGTGGGCGGACCACGGTGTCCAGGGAGAAGATTGTCGAGGCGGCCTCGGATCGCATTCTGCGCCGCATGGGTCTGGCCGTCGGTATCGCCGGTATGATCGTCGCGATCGTCGAACTGCCCGACATTGCCGACCAGTCCGAATTCGTCTCCGCCCCGTGGGCGAGCCTGGTGGTCGGCGTGGCGCTCGGCTGGTTCCCGGTGCTCGCGGTTGTCTCGTTCACCATGGGCCGCAGGGCGATTCGCGTGGTGGCCGGTGTGGCCGCGGTGAGTTATCTCGCGGCGCTTGCGACGGTTCCGTTCATCTACGCCGTGCCGTTGATCGACATCACCTCGGTGTGGATGTATCGGGTGCTCGCGCTCGGTGTGTTGGCGGCGGTATTGGCCTGGCGTCCGGCGCTCGCCACCGCCTATCTCCTGGTCGCCGCGGCAACCGCGGCCCTGGCGAACCGGTATGTGGTGCCCGATGCGACGGTCCTGTCCCTGATCGGCGACTTCGCCCGGGCCGCCGGGCTGTGCGCACTGTTCCTGTGGTGCTGCATCTTCGCGCTCGCGGCGGCCGCGCGGGTGGACCGGGAATCGGTGATCGCGAGCCGCCGCGCGGCCTCCGTTGCCGGTGCCGCGGCACGGGATCGCGAGCGCGCCCGCTTCGCCGCATTGATCCATGACGCGGTGCTGTCGACCCTGCTCGACGCCTCGCGGGCGGGTGCCGAATCGCCGGTGCTGCGTAGTCAGGCCGAACGCACACTGGAACAACTAGACGAATGTCGCGGCACCAATACCGAACCCGACCTGCTGGACGCGCAATCGGCGATCGGCTTCCTGCGCTCGGCGGTGTACGAGGTGAATCCGGGCATCCGGTTCACCGCGCGCCGCTGGGCCGGACTCGATGACCTGCGCCTGCCGGTGCAGGCGGCGGGCACCATCGCCGCCGCGCTGGCCGAGGCGGCGCGAAACAGTCTGCGCCACGCCACCGTTGCGGGTCGTACCGTGCAGCGCACCGTCACTGTGACCATCAGTGCGGGCGGTATCCGCGTCGTATTCCGTGATGACGGCGCGGGATTCGATCTGGACCGGGTGCCCGCCGACCGGCTCGGCGTTTCGGTGAGCATCCTCGGCCGGATGCGTCAGTTGGCCGGTGGCGCCGGTTTCGTGGAATCCCAACCGGGGGAGGGGACCACGGTGACCCTGGTCTGGGGCGGCGATGGTTGCTAACGATAACGAATTCGGCCTGCGCGATCTGCTCGGCCTGCGGGACCGATCGGCCTGGCTTTTCCTGGTCATCTTCGAGGCCACAATCCTGCTGTACATGGTGCGCAATTTCGCCGAATCGCCGGTGATCCTGGCCGTGATCGCGCTGGCGCTGGTGGCCGGTGCCGGCGTGCTGGTCCTGGTGATTCCGGTCGATCCGCTGCCATTGCCCGCCGCTATCGCAGTGGCCGCGGCCGGCCCGATCGCGGCGGCCTTGACCGCCGTGGATATCGACCACGGCATGTCCAAGCAGGTGTGGACCGCATTCGCCTCGTCCTATGTACTCGCGGTACTGGTGGTGCGCGGTCGTCTGGGTGCGGCGTGGTGCGGTGTCGCGGGCATCGCGGCGGTGATCGCGGTGGTCAGCGCGACGAACGGACTGCGGGTGGTGGTCGGATCCATCGTGCCGATCGCCACGGTGGCCGGAGTCTCGATCGGTGCGGCGGTCATGCGGCCCATGCAGCGCTCGTTGCGGCTGCTGCGCGAGGAGGCGACCATGCGCGCCGCCGCCGAGGCGACCATGGCCGCGCAGAACGGCGAGCGGGATCGACAGCTGGCCCGGCTCGACAAGGTGGCCCGGCCGATTCTGGAACGCATTGCCGAAGGCGCCGAACTCACCGCGGCCGAACGCGAAGAGTGCCGGCTGCTGGAGGCCGAACTCCGGGACGGCCTGCGCGCACCGCAATTGGTGACCGACGAGTTGAGCAGCGCCGCCCGCGGCGCGCGTTCGCGTGGGGTCGAGGTAGTGCTGCTCGACGACGGCGGATTCGCTGGGGTGCCGAAATGGGTGCGCCAGCAGGTGATCGAATCGGCGACCCGGGAATTGGATGCGGCCAATGCCGGTTCGGTGACGGTGCGGGTATTGCCGATGGGCCGACGGGTGCTGGCGACAGTTCTCGCGAACGCACCCGATCGGGATCGGCGGACCGAGATCGACACTGCGGGTGAGGTCTCGGTCTCGACGTAATCGGTCGTACCGATGCGGGCGAGTCGGCAGATACGCGCCCGCGGTCAGCCGTTGTCAGCCGACGATCCCCGCCATGCACCTGATCGACTGCGGGGTAGATGCCGCACAGCCACCTGCCCGGTATTGCCCAGATCTTCTGGTCGGCTCCATGTCCGTTCGGCGTCTCTCTGCCACTCCGGGCGACGTATTGCTGTGTCGCATGTTTCGTCTACCGCCGCAGGAGGTGCATTCCCAGCGGACTTGGTTTTCGGCCGCCGGGTCGGATGCAGAGTAGCCCTCATGCCCGCTCGTGCAGGCTATTGCGTCTGTCTCCGAAACTGTCGTACCTCCATGGCATTGTCGTGATCATGCAGACGATGAGTGCGGCAGCGGCGCGTCGGACGGCGCTGGCCGCGCAGGGCTTCGGGCGGCGTAAACCGGCCACGCCCACCCGGCGGACAGTCCTCGATGTGCTCGGCAGAACCCAACTGCTGCAACTGGATTCGGTATCGGCGGTGGTGCGGGCGCACTACGCGCCGGTCTTCAGCCGGATCGGCGGTTACGATCGGGCGCTGCTGGACGAGGCAGTCTGGAGCAATGGTGTGCGCCGTCCGCGGCGGCTGGTCGAGTACTGGGCGCACGAGGCCGCGCTGATTCCGGTCGAGGATTGGCCGCTCATGCGCTGGCGGATGCGGAAATACGAACACGGACGGTGGAACGCCATGCGCCGGGTGACCGAACGCAATCCCACCCTCGGCAAGGACATTCTCGACGTCATCACCGAGGTTGGCGCCACCACCGCCGGTGAGGTCGAACGCCACCTCGAACTGGACAAGCCGCGCCCTAAAGGCTCGTGGTGGAATCTCAGCGATACCAAAATGGTCTGCGAGGCGCTCTTCGCCGCCGGTGCGCTCTCGGTCGACAAGCGGGTCGGGTTCACTCGTCACTACGACCTGGCCGAGCGCGTGCTTCCGCCGGAGATCTTGGCGCGCAACGTATCCGAGGCCGAAGCCGTGCGGGAATTGGTGCTGCGCGCGGGCACCGCGCTCGGCATCGCGACCGAGACCGACCTGCGCGACTACTACCGTCTGCACCGCTCCCAAACCGAACCTGCCATCGCGGAGCTGGTCGATGCCGGGGAGCTGGAACCGGCCGAGGTGGCGGGCTGGGGTAAACCCGCCTATCTGCGCTCCGGTGCCGCGACGCCACGCCGGATCGAGGGTGCGGCCCTGCTGTGCCCCTTCGATCCGCTCATCTTCTTCCGGACGCGCACCGAGCGGATCTTCGACTTCCACTATCGGATCGAGATCTATACGCCGGAACCCAAACGGGTGCACGGGTATTACGTGTTTCCGTTTCTCCTGAACGGAGCATTGGTGGGACGTGTCGACCTGCGTGCCGAGCGCGCATCGGGCAGGCTGCTGGTGCCCGGTGCGTTCGCCGAGCCGGGCCACCGCACATCGGAAACCGCTGCGGCACTGTCCGATGCCCTCCGTGAGATGGCGGATTGGCTGGAGTTGGACGAGGTGGTGATCGGCGCACGTGGTGATCTCGCGCCGCTACTGTGAACTTCTCGCTAACTTCTGGCGGTGTCCTCGTCGGGGCGCTGGGTCGGATCTCTTCAAACGTCGCGCTTGGGGCCGCCGTACCCACGCATCTGGTCGCGCAGTGCGCCGCTGACGGCACTCGAGAGCCAGGAGTTCAAGGAGACTCCGCTGGCGGCAGCGGCTTCCTCGGCCTTGGCCTTCAACTGCTCGACCATCCGCAGGGTGACCCGGCTGATATCGCCGGTCATCTCCTCGATTGTCGGATGCTCGCTGTCTGTCGCCGGGTTCTTGCGGACGTCAACGGTTGCATCGGTGCCGTCTACCGAGACGTGAACTGTGCGGTCGCTGAGCTCCGCGCTGACCTCTGCGGCGAGGTCCGATAGCGCCGCGAGCAGCGCCAAGCGCGCCGAACTCTCCGTCGCTGCGGCCAGGGCAGCGGCGGTGGCCTGGGTCTTTTCATCACCGAGTGCGGCGGCTGCGATCAGGTCCTCGCGCAGCCGGGCGGTGTATTTGTTCAAATCCATGACATCAGTGTGACGCCATTTGTAGCGTCATTCAAGGATGGATTTGACATCATGGCCGGGGGCTGGGAGGTGAATCACTCGCCGTGGCAGGCCGTTCGGCGATGATGGTGTCGAGGCTGTTCCCGGGAGCGGGTAGCCTTTCTGACCATGACGAACGGTGAATCGACGCCTACACCGCGGTGTGAGCCTCAGGCCCGGAGGCGGCAGCATGCGTAACGACGGAGGGTCGGCGAGCGCCGCGAATCCGACACAGCTGCGCGCGTCCGGCACTGTAGGAGTCGCGATGGTGACCCCCTTCGGTGTCGACGGCAAGCTCAATGTCGATGCCGGGGTCGCGCTCGCAGCCCGGCTGGTCGACCGCGGCGTCGATTTGCTGGCGATTTCCGGTACCACCGGGGAATCGCCGACCACCACCGAATCGGAGAAGGCGGACCTGCTGCGCGCCGTCGTCGATGCCGTCGGCGCGCGCGCCACCGTGATCGCGGGCGCGGGTACCTATGACACCGCGCATTCGGTCGAACTCGCCCGCAATGCCCAGCGGGCAGGCGCGCACGGCCTGCTCGTGGTGACCCCGTATTACTCCCGGCCCACCCAGGACGGCCTGATCGCGCATTTCACCGCCGTCGCCGACGCCACCGATCTTCCGGTCACCCTGTACGACATTCCGCCGCGCTCGGTGGTCCCCATTGCCAGCGACACCATCCGCAAACTCGCCGAACATCCGCGTATCGTCGCGGTCAAGGATGCCAAGGGCGATCTGAACGCGGGTGCGGATCTCATCGCGAATACCGATCTGGCCTTCTACTCCGGTGACGATGCGCTGAACCTGCCGTGGCTGTCGGTCGGCGCGACCGGATTCATCAGTGTCATCGGACATCTCGTGCCCGAGCGGCTGCGCGCCCTGCTCGATGCCTATACCGCCGGTGACGTGCTGCGCGCCCGCGAGATCAATGCGAGCCTGCTGCCGTTGAACGCCGCGATGTCGCGACTGGGTGGTGTCGCGATGAGCAAGGGCGGGCTGCGTCTGCTCGGTGTGGAAGTCGGCGAACCACGGCTGCCGCAATTGATGCCGACCACCGAACAACTCGATGCCCTCGCCGCCGACCTCCGGCTGACAGGGGTGCTTTCATGAGGAGCAAGCGAATCAGAGTCACCGCACTGTCAGACATGATCGAACCGACCAGTAGCGAGGTGCAGTCATGACCGAAGCAGCAGGCCGTCGCCCCCGCCGGGCCGCGACCAGGGCCGCGGGCGCACCTGAACCCGCCGCCCAGCGTCCGGCCAGCGCCGAAAAGTCTGATCAGGCAGCGCAATCCGACGTCGGCGACCTATTGCGGCCGGATAGCGCATCCAGACAGACCGCGCCGGAGCAGGCCCCGGCGAAAAAGGCCGCCAAGAAGGCCGCGCTGCAGGCCCCGGCCGAGCAGCCCCGCAGACAGGGGCGCGGTCGTCAGCAGGGCGGTCGCGGACGCGGCGAGCAACCCGTGTCGGCCCCGGTCGAGCGGGCAGCGGCCGACCGGCTCGGTGCCCCGCCGAAGCTGCCCAAGAACGGTCTGCGGGTCTTCGCGCTTGGCGGTATCGGCGAAATCGGCCGCAATATGACTGTTTTCGAATACGGCGGCAAACTGCTCATCGTCGACTGCGGCGTGCTGTTTCCGGAGGACCAGCAGCCCGGCGTCGATCTGATCCTGCCCGACTTTCGGCCCATCGAGGGCCGGATGGACGATGTCGAAGCCATCGTGCTCACCCACGGCCACGAGGATCACATCGGCGCGGTGCCGTTCCTGCTGCGGCTGCGTCAGGATATCCCGGTCGTGGGTTCGAAATTCACCCTTGCGCTGGTGGCCGCGAAATGCCGCGAACACCGGCAGCGCCCCAAGCTCGTCGAGGTGATCGAGGGCCAACACACCACGCACGGCCCGTTCGGCTGCGAGTACTTCGCGGTCAACCACTCGATTCCCGATGCCATTGCCGTCGCTATCCGTACGCCTGCCGGCGTCGCGCTGCACACCGGCGATATCAAACTCGATCAGTTGCCCCTGGACGGTCGCCTCACCGACCTGGCCGGCTTCTCCCGCCTCGGTGACGAGGGTGTCGATCTGTTCCTGGTGGACTCCACCAATGCCGAGGTACCGGGGTTCGTCACGCCGGAACGCGAAATCGGCGGCGTACTCGATACGGTGATCGGCAAGGCCAGGAACCGGGTGATCGTCGCCTCGTTCGCCAGCCATGTGCATCGCATCCAGCAGGTGGTCGATGTCGCCCAGAAGTACGGGCGGCGCGTGTGTTTCGTCGGTCGCTCGATGGTGCGCAATATGGAGATCGCGCAGGAACTGGGCTATCTGACGGTGCCCGATGGTGTGGTCGTCGATCTCGATGTCGCCGCGACCCTGCCGGGCGATCGGCTGGTGCTCATCTCGACCGGCTCGCAGGGGGAACCGCTTTCGGCGCTGTCGCGGATGGCGCGCGGTGAACACCGCCAGATCAATATCCGCGCCGACGATCTCGTGGTGCTGGCCTCCTCACTGATTCCCGGCAATGAGAATTCGGTATTCGCGGTGGTGAACGGTCTGGCGCGGCTCGGCGCTACGGTGATCACCCAGCAGAATGCGAAGGTGCACGTCTCCGGACACGCGTCCGCGGGTGAATTGCTGTACCTGTACAACGCGGTGCGTCCCACCAATGCCATGCCGGTACACGGCGAATGGCGGCATCTGCGCGCCAATGCCGCGCTGGCCGTGGCGACCGGTGTGCCGGAGGACCGGGTGGTGCTCGCCGAGGATGGTGTGGTGGTGGACCTGGTCGACGGGATCGCCTCGATCGTGGGTCGCGTGCCGGTCGGGCATGTGTACGTCGACGGACTCTCGGTCGGCGATGTCGGTGAGTCGACGCTCTCGGATCGGCTGGTTCTCGGTGAGGGCGGATTCATCTCGATCACCCTCGCGGTCGACTCGACCACGGGTAAGGCGGTCAGCACACCCGAGGTGAGTGGGCGCGGATTCTCCGATGATCCGACCGCGCTCGTCGATGCCGCGGAACTCGTCGAGATCGAACTCTTGCGACTGGCGGGCGAGGGTGTGAACGACACCCATCGCATCGCACAGAGTGTGCGGCGCGTGGTCGGCCGCTGGGTGGCCGAGACCTACCGCCGCCGCCCGATGATCGTGCCGACGGTCATCGGCGTCTGACACCTACCGGAAACCGCCGGAAGCCGTTGCTATCCGGCGGTTTTCGCATGTTACGGCACTATTGCTGACAGGCCGCCGAGTCCAGCTCTGCGGATATCACAATGCTGCACACGAATTGGTGCGCGATCTGCTGCTGATCGCCACCACGAGTTTCGGGCGATACCGTCCGGTCCGGAGGACGCCCGGTGCGCCTTCGGATTCGGACTGCTGTGCCGACACCGCATCCGGTATGTTCGGCAGATGAGCATGGCGCAACGGGAACGTCGGGCACTGCTGGATACGATGTCCGCGGTGGGGCCGGACGCGCCAACATTGTGCGGTGGCTGGACCGTGCGAGATCTGGCCGCGCACTTGGTAGTTCGCGAACGCCGCCCGGACGCGTCCCCTGGCATCATGCTGAAACCGCTTGCCGGATATCTGGAGTCGGTGCAGGCCAAGGCGGCGCGGCGGCCCTTTCCGGAACTGCTGGCGCAGGTGCGCTCCGGCCCGCCGTGGTGGTCCCCGCTCAAACCGGTCGATTCCGTCGTCAATCTGACCGAAATGTTCGTCCATCACGAGGATGTGCGGCGCGGTGCACCCGGCTGGGAGCCGCGTGAGCTGCCCGCCGCCGATGAGGACAAGCTGTGGTCGACGCTGCGGCGCATGGGCCGGATGGCCTATCGCAAAGCGCCGGTCACCGTCGAACTCGCCACTCCCGACGGCCGCCGCGCGGTGGTGCATACGAAGTCCGGAACGGCGCAGGTGACGTTGACCGGCAAGCCCTCGGAACTGCTGCTGCACGCCTTCGGCCGCGATGAGGTCCGAATCGAAACCGCGGGTGATCCAGCCGATGTGCGGGCTGTTCTCGACGCGGATCGCTCCGTGTAATCGGGGCCCGACACGCCAAGAGTGCGCAATTTCGTGACGACTGATTCGGTTCGTACCTGGGTAGCTCGTCGGGTACGCCCAAAAGCTGCCTAGCTCTTACTTACGGTCCGGTGCGGGAGATCAGTGGCACTTTCGCCCGGCAAAATACGCGGGGAGGCGGGGGAGCGATCTGTGATACGTGTGTGGTTGATGGTCTGGATGGGGCGTTTGCCGCTAGCCTAGGTCCATGGCAGGTAAGTCCCGCAGCTCCACGACCACTCGTGCGCGGGCGGGATCGGCCCGGGGGCGGACCACGGCGGCATCTCGTTCGGCCCAGGCTCGCACCACCGGGCAACGCCGCTCGCCCGCATCGCGTGGCCGCACCACACCGGCGCGCCGCCCAGTCCGGCGCACGTCGAATACCGCGCCGCTCGAGGTGATCAACCGCGGCATCAGCAGCGGCTGGAATATGCTCGCCCGCGGGCTCGGAGCCACCACCCGTGCGGTGAGTCGGGCCGGGGAAATCGAACACGGGCATCGTCGCGACGGCATCGCGCTTGCCCTCATTGCCGTCAGTGCGGTCATCGCGGCCGCGGTATGGCTCTCGGCGGGCGGACCGATCGGGCACTGGGTCGAGGAGGCGATTCGGGCGGTCTCCGGGTCGGCTTCGGCCGGATTGCCGTTCGTGGCCACTGGAATCGCCGTTGTCCTGATGCGGACCGAGGCACGTCCGGAGATCCGGCCGCGGTTGGTACTCGGCGGATTGCTGATCGGATTGCCGGTTCTGGGACTGTGGCATATCGCGGCCGATTCGCCGACCGATGCGCACGGGCGTTCGCGCGCGGCGGGTTTCGTCGGATTGGTGGTCGGCGGACCGCTCACCAATGGGCTTACGGCCTGGCTTTCGGTGCCGATTCTGTTGCTGGCCAGCATTTTCGGTGTGTTGCTTGTTACCGGGACCACCGTGCGCGAGGTGCCGCAGCGGTTGCGCGAGTACTTCGACACCGGCAGCGCTGGCGACGAATACGGTGACTTCGACGGCGAATCCGGATTCGATCCGGCCGACTATGATGCCGACGGATTTCCGCTGCATCGCAAAACCAAGTCCAAGCGGCGCGGTCGCACGCCCGAGGAGAACTATCCGCCCGACGAATTCGGCGGCTCCGACGCGGCCACCGAGATCATCGGCCAACCGCCACTGCGCGATGCGAAACCGATTGCGACGGCGGCGCCCGAGGAAAAGCCCAAGCCGAAGAAGCGCGCGCCGATCAAGGTCGAAGACCAGACCCCACCGCCGCCCAAGCAGCTGGAGTTCATCACCGACCGCGAGGTCGAGGGTGATTACACCCTGCCGCCGCTGACGCTGCTCACCGACGGCGATCCGCCCAAGAAGCGCAGTGCCGCCAATGAATCGATGATCGAGGCGATCACCGAGGTGCTGGTGCAGTTCAAGATCGACGCGGCGGTCACCGGTTTCGTACGCGGCCCGACGGTCACCCGCTATGAGGTGGAGCTCGGTCCGGGGGTGAAGGTCGAGAAGATCACCGCGCTGGCCCGCAATATCGCTTATGCCGTTGCCACCGAGAACGTTCGGCTGCTGGCCCCGATTCCGGGTAAGTCCGCCGTCGGTATCGAGGTGCCCAATGCCGATCGCGAACTGGTGCGCCTGGCCGATGTGCTCAAGGCGCCGGCGACCCGAAATGACCACCATCCGTTGGTGATCGGCCTCGGCAAGAATATCGAGGGCGATTTCGTCTCGGCGAATCTCGCGAAAATGCCGCATCTGCTGGTTGCCGGGTCGACCGGTTCCGGTAAGTCGAGCTTCGTGAACTCGATGCTGGTATCGCTGCTGGCGCGCTCGACGCCGGACGAGGTTCGGATGATTCTCATCGATCCCAAGATGGTGGAACTCACGCCGTACGAGGGCATTCCGCACCTCATTACGCCCATCATCACCCAGCCGAAGAAGGCCGCCGCCGCGCTGGCCTGGCTGGTGGAGGAGATGGAACAGCGTTACCAGGACATGCAGGCCAATAAGGTGCGCCACATCGACGATTTCAACAAGAAGGTCAAGTCGGGTGCCATTACCGCGCCGCTGGGCAGCGAACGGGTCTACCGGCCCTATCCGTACATTCTCGCCATCGTCGACGAGCTCGCCGACCTCATGATGACCGCGCCGCGCGATGTCGAGGACGCGATCGTGCGCATCACCCAAAAGGCCCGCGCCGCGGGCATTCACCTGGTGCTCGCGACGCAGCGGCCATCGGTGGATGTGGTTACCGGTCTGATCAAGACCAACGTGCCGTCCCGATTGGCCTTCGCCACGTCGTCACTGACGGATTCGCGGGTCATTCTGGATCAGCCCGGCGCGGAGAAGCTGATCGGTATGGGTGACGGACTGTTCCTGCCGATGGGCGCGAATAAGCCGACCCGGCTGCAGGGCGCCTTCATCTCCGATGAGGAGATCCACGCGGTCGTCGACTTCACCAAGAACCAGGCTGAACCCGAATACCAGGAGGGGGTCACCGCCGCCAAGGCCGGTGAGAAGAAGGATGTCGACCCCGATATCGGCGACGATCTGGATGTCTTCGTGCAGGCTGTGGAACTGGTCGTCACTTCACAATTCGGCTCCACTTCCATGTTGCAGCGCAAATTGCGTGTCGGCTTCGCCAAGGCCGGTCGGCTGATGGATCTGATGGAAACCCGCGGCGTCGTCGGCCCCAGTGAGGGGTCGAAGGCGCGCGATGTGCTCATCAAGCCCGATGAGCTCGAGGGGCTGCTGTGGACGATCCGCGGTGGCCGGGATGCGGAGCCGGAAAGCCCAGAGGCGTGAAAACGCTTCGGCGGCCGATATTCTCACCGATGGTGGGCGGCTGCGGCGTCGGTACCGTGGTCCGGCGTGGTGATCTGCGGAATCAGCATGTCGCACCACGGTGGGGTCGCGGTTATCGAGGACGACCGGCTGATATTCGGCATCGAACCGGAGAAACGCACATCGCGCGGACTGGTTCCCTCGGCGAGATTCGAACTCGCATCAACCGGATTCTAAGTCCGGTGCCTCTGCCAATTGGGCTACGAGGGAGTGTTTTCGGTGCCCGTGGGTCGGATCGAACCACCGACCCTGCGCCGTCGGAGGACACCGCTAGCGACTGCTCGCAGTTCGCTCGAAAGGGTCAGCTCCCTGCGCTGAGCTACCCCGGCTCAAAACCGCTATGCAGCAGGACTATTCAAATCCGGTAATACGAAATGTCTGCAGCCGTATATTCACTGTGAAGTTATCGGCACGGATGGAGGGACTCGAACCTCCAGCCTCACGACTTTGGAGATCGTTGCTCTTCCCGTTGAGCCACATCCGCTGGACAAGAAATAGGGCCGCTCCTGGCGAGTATTTCGCCTGGAGCGGCCCCTTCAGGCCTTCTCGAATCAAGACCTTAGGGGCGGCTCCGGATACTCACCTGGCGTAGCTGGAACATTAATCGCCAGGTCAGGCGCGGCTGTGACATCGACCGTCGGGTGGCGGAACGCAATTGCCAGGCACCGGCGCGGGAGCGTAGCCCCTGGTCTCGGGTGCTGGTCATTGCCTTTGCCTTTCGTGGTTCCGATTACCGCTCGATTACGTTGTAGATAACAACGCTAACACCGAAAGGCGCGATGAGGAACCCATTTATTCCCTACCGGCGAGTTGTCGCTGCGCCTGCAGTGTGTAAGTCAGTGGAAGGCGTTCCGGATGCTCGCGGAGTCGCCACTCGCCATTCGACTGGACGAAACCCACACCGACCGACTGTCGGCTATCCCTACTTCGAAATGCTTGAGCCCACTGTGTCTTCGTCTGGAACGACTTATGTCGAGACCGAGACGGAGCTCGCACAGACCGTGACACATGAGTGGAACCACGGGCTCGGCGACGTAGTCACCGCACTACTCCCGCGATCTACGGTCTGACCGAGCAGCCCTACCTCGTGTTCACCGCGAATGCCTTCGCGCTCATGGGTCTACGACAGCTGTACTTCCTCATCGGCGGCCTGCTGGATCGACTGGTCTACCTGTCCTATGGCCTTTCGGCGATTCTCGCGTTCAGCGGCGTCAAACTGGTGCTGCACGCATTGCACGAGAACACCCTGCCTTTCGTCAACGGTGGTCGACATGTCGAGGTCCCGGAGATTTCCACGCCGATCTCACTGAGCGTGATTGTCGGGATCCTGCTCATCGCGACCGTGGTGAGCCTGATCGAAACCCGCGGCGCGCTCCGGTCCGCCGAGAGCCGGATCGGCGATTAAGACACCCGGTTGTATTCGGGCGCGATCTCGAAGCCGCGCCCGGTCGTGTCATTGCGGCAGAGCAGTGGGCGACCGGCGACCATGGGAATTGCCGGATCGCCCGACTTGTTATCCCACGCGGGCCAGGAACAAACGGCCAGCGTCCGAACCGCAGCTGGCATCGACGCGAAGATCGCGGCGGGTATGCGGGTACGGGGGAGTCTGCGGCTCGACGCTGTGGTTCGACGACACCCGAACCGGTGTGTCGCCGAAAATTCGCTGATCGTCGGGCGGTGACGGGCGGGCTTCTGTCGGATCGGTCAGGAAGCGAATGCGCCCATCACGGGTAGCCACTCCACCGCGCGCACATCGTCGATGAGGTGCTCGCGCGCGAACGGATCCTGCGCCAGCAGTTGCTCAAGGGTCGCCTCGTCCGCGACCTGGAACAGCAGCAGTGCGCCGGAACCGTCCGGGTAGGGGCCGCTGGTCAGCAGCGAACCCGCATCGATCAGGCCGTTGAGCCAGGCCCGATGTTCGGGGCGGAAGCTGTCGCGCCCCTCGACCGTGGCGTCGGAATAGGTGTAATGCACGGCGAAGATTGGCATGATCGATCCGTTCCGGTCAGAGGTTCAGCAGCATTCGAGTATTGCCGAGAGTGTTCGGTTTCACGTAGCTGAGATCGAGGAATTCGGCAACGCCCGGATCGAAGGTTCGGCACATCTCCGCGTACACCTCGGCGGTCACCGGTGTGCCGTCGATCTCCACGAATCCGTGCCTGCCGAAGAAGTCCACCTCGAAGGTGAGCACGAACAGCCGCCCCAGTTCGAGTTCCCTGGCCACCGCGACCAGCCGCTCCACGATCAGCCGCCCTACGCCATGCCCCTTGACATCGGGATGCACCGCGACCGTGCGCACCTCGCCGAGATCGGCCCACAGCACATGTAGCGCGCCGCAGCCGACCACCCGGCCATCGAGTTCGGCCACCCAGAATTCCTGCACCGCCTCGTACAGCGTGACCAGGTTTTTCTCCAGCAGGATCCGACCGGCGTATACATCGACCAGGGCTTTGATCTGGGGCACATCGGAGGTTCGGGCGCGTCGCATGAGGGGTACGGATTTGTGCGCGGCCGCAGCCGCGTCTGGATACGCGTCGCTAGTCGAACCACCAAGTGGTCCCCGAGAGGTCATGGGGTGCACAGTAGTCGGCTCGGTTACCGATACTCTGAACGTGTGTCGCACATCCACCCGCTCCGCTCACCGCATCGCATCGGCGTGCGTCGGAGCCTCGTGGCGGTGGATGGCATAGCCCGCGCGGCCGGGACTGGCGTCGGCGAGACGGAGGCTGTGCGGGAGCGCAGCGAGCGAACCATGTCACAGCCGTGCACGCACGCGCTGGAGCCGAGCGCGAGCGAGGCGGAGGCGTGAACGTGCAGCCCGAAGAGATCGATCGACGTTGGGTCGAGCCGGTGGTCCGCACCGGATTCCCGCCCACCCAGGCCGATCCCGTCGTCCCGCTGATGAATATCGCGAATGTGCTGACCATGCTGCGCATCGCGCTGGTGCCGCTGTTCGTGCTCGCACTGTTCGCGGGCGGCGGTCAGCAGACCGGCTGGCGGATCGCGGCCGCCGCACTGTTCGGCATCGCCGCGATTACCGATCGCTTCGACGGGCAATTGGCGCGCAAATACGGCCTGGTCACCGATTTCGGCAAACTCGCCGATCCGATCGCGGATAAGGCGCTGATCGGTGCGGCGGTGATCGGACTTTCGATGCTGGGCGATCTGGCGTGGTGGATCACCCTGGTGATCTGTGGTCGCGAGATCGGGATCACACTGGTGCGGTTGGTGGTGGTGCGGCGCGGGGTGATTCCGGCCGGACGCGGCGGCAAATTGAAGACGCTGGTGCAGTCCGTCGCGATCGCCGTCCTGCTCTTGCCACTGCACGGCGGATTCGCCACCGCGGGCATGACATTGATGTATGTGGCCGTCGCGCTGACGGTCATCACCGGCCTCGACTATCTGGGGCAGGCGGCGCGGGTGTGGCTCGCGGGAGGTCCGGGTCGGGCGCGCGGCGCATGACCGATCCTTTGACGACCGGAGCGCCCGTCGTCGAGTTGGTGCGTGAACTCGGTGCCGCACGGCAGACCGTGGCGACCGCGGAATCACTGACCGCGGGCCTGCTCGCGGCGACCATCGCCGGGGTGCCGGGCGCCAGTGCGGTGCTGCGTGGTGGGCTGGTCGTCTACGCGACGGAACTCAAGCACAGCCTGGCCGGTGTCAGTGTCGAAGTGCTCGAGACCGAGGGGCCGGTCGCCGCGAGCACCGCCGAGGAGTTGGCCGTCGGTGCGCGGCTGCGCTGCGGTGCGGATTGGGGAATCGGATTGACCGGCGTCGCCGGGCCCGAATCCCAGGGCGGACACGCCGTCGGCACCGTCTTCCTAGGACTGGCCGGGCCCCGGCATACCGAGGTCATGCGGCTGAAACTGGACGGCGACCGGTGGGCGATCCGAATCGGCGCTACGCACAGCGCGGTACGGGAGTTGCGTCGTATCGTGGGAGGCGACCGTTAGGGACTGCTTGCAGGTCGCTCGAAAGGGTCGGCTAGCTGGGTGCTTCGGCGCCGAGTTTGCCACCGTGGGAACCAACCGGCCCCGGTTCGACGTTGTGCCAGAAAGGACGGCGTGCGCAGCGCTGGTAGGCGCCCGCGGACCGGTTACTGGGAGCTAAGGAGAACGACATGACGCTGCTGCGAGAGGCGATCGGGGACAGTCTGCGGCGTGCTCGTCTCGCCCAGAGCCGGACCTTGCGTGAGGTCTCCACCTCGGCGCGTGTGAGCCTGGGATATCTGTCGGAGGTCGAGCGGGGTCGTAAAGAGGCCTCCAGCGAACTGCTCGCCGCCATCTGCGCGGCCCTGGATGTGCCGCTGTCGCGGGTGCTGTGGGATGTGAGCACGATCATGGACGGCGCCGATCGCCTGCCTGCCGACGCGCCCGCCCAGACCGCCGATGCGCCCGAGGCGGAGCGGACCGCCGCGGCAGAGCCCGCCGAGGCCGCGTCGGAGCCCGCGACCGCGACGATGTCGGTGGCCGGCGCCCGCCCGCAGATCGCCGAGGACACCCGGATCGTCATCCCGGCGCCCAACGCCGACATGCTGGTCCTGGTGAAAAGCAACTGATCGACAGACGATAGGTGGCGTCCGCGGCCGACGCTGCGAACCGGTGCCCAATGCGGATAGATTCTGTACTAGGCGTCGGTTGGGCCGGGTTCGCCCGGTCCGGGTGCCACATGGTGGAGGATAGGCACATAGCAGGTGCGTGACGGTCGCGCACCAGAGTCGCGGTAAAGCGCGGCGCATCTTATGGAGGCGGAATCAATCGATGGCTAATCCGTTCGTCAAGGCCTGGAAATATCTGATGGCCCTCTTCGATTCGAAGATCGAGGAGCATGCGGATCCGAAGGTCCAGATTCAGCAGGCTATCGAGGAAGCTCAGCGTCAGCATCAAGCCCTCTCGCAGCAGGCCGCATCGGTCATCGGCAACCAGCGTCAGCTGGAGATGAAGCTCAACCGTCAGCTCGACGATGTCGAGAAGCTCAATGCCAACGCGCGCCAGGCCGTCATACTGGCCGATCAGGCCGCCGCGGCTGGTGATACCGAGAAGGCGATCCAGTACACCAACGCCGCCGAGGCGTTCGCCGCGCAGTTGGTCACCGCCGAGCAGGCCGTCGAGGACCTCAAGGTGCTGCACGACCAGTCGCTGCAGGCAGCCGCGCAGGCCAAGAAGGCGGTCGAGCAGAACGCGATGCTGTTGCAGCAGAAGGTCGCCGAGCGCACCAAGCTGCTCAGCCAGCTGGAGCAGGCCAAGATGCAGGAGCAGGTCTCGGCCTCGCTCCAGCAGATGGATTCAACGCTGTCCGCGCCGGGTGCCACGCCGAGCCTGGACGCGGTGCGCGAGAAGATCGAGCGCCGCTACGCGAATGCGCTGGGTGCCGCCGAACTCGCGGGCAATTCGGTGCAGGGCCGGATGCTCGAGGTGCAGCAGGCCAGCATCCAGATGGCCGGACACAGCAAGCTGGAACAGATCCGCGCTTCGATGCGCGGCGATGCGCTGCCCGCCGGCGGTGCGCCCGCGCCAGCGATCAATCCGGGTGCGGCGCAGGCGAATCCGGCGCAGCCCCAGCCGCAGATGAACAAGGGGCAGACCGCGCAGCAGTAGCGCGTCGTTCGAAGTGAATACATTCGGCGAGGACTGGTTCGGTGGAAGACATGGCACGGGTACCTGGCGGGTCGGCCGTCGATCATGCTCGGGCCCTGCCTGTCCGGCCACGACGGGTCGCGTCGAACGCGAGCCTTGGAGGACAGCGATGAGCCCGCAGGGACCTCGCGAGCAAGGTAAGGGCGGTCGTCGTCGCGGTGCGACGCTGGTGCGCGCACAGGCGGTACTCGCGCCGCCGCCGGGGAGCCTGCCCGACAGTCTGCGCGAGGTGGGCGAGCATGCGCTGGTGGCGGTGCGGCGCTGGGCGGACCCACGCGAGCGGGAACTGCGTAGGCGCCGCCGGGCTCGCCGCCGGAGCTTCCAACTGGGTACCGTCGGCGGTCTCACCACCGCGGGAACCGTTGGGCTGATGATGATTTCGGCACCGGTGTGGGCCCTGGTCGTGGTCGGCGGAGGAGCGGTGGCGCTGGTCACCGGCACCGCGTTGAGTGCCCGCCGCTACCTCCAATTGCGCAGCGCGCCGCTACCGCAGGCTGCCTTCCTGCCGCGCAAGCAGCCACCGCCGTGGTCGTCGGCCCGCGGGCCGATTTCGCGCCTGGTTCGTGCGGAAAAGGCATTACACGCCCTCGGCACGCAGATCGCCCGATCGAATCGGCTGCCCGATGACGAACTCGCCGACATGATCGAAACCGCGAGTTCTGGTGCGGCCGCGCTGCATGCGCTGGCCGTCGATATCACCGCGATGGAACAGGCACTTGGTGCCATGGGGCGCTCGAAATCCAGTGCTGCCGTTGGCCTTACCGAGAATATCCAGTTCGCGCTCGGTCGCCTCGAAAGCGGGGTGGCCGAATACGAACAGGTGATTGCCGCGGCGGGACGGATTCTCGCGGTTCCCGAAAGTGCGGTGCTGCGGCACAATTTCGACACTATCGTCGCCGATCTGCGCGATGCGGCCGATCGCCTGGACGGGTGGGCGCAGGCCCTCGCCGAGGTAGCCGATCAGCACGCACCCATTTCGCCTCCGCCGCAGGGGATTTAATCAGCGAGCGAGTGCTGGATGGCGCCGCGGCGAGGTGCGACGGGAAATGCGTCAGCCGCAGGGCAGCTGGTCACTATGCGCGCTGGTGGAGGCAAACCCTGATAAGGCCCGGCGAACGGGGACTCGATCTGATGATGGTCACCGGCGGGCTGTCTTCTCGCCGTGCGGTCGTGCCGTTTTCCGCGGCTCGGGCAAGACCGGTTTGTCGGGTCGGCGTTCGGGAGCTGCCGGGTCTTCCTTGGGTTCGGTGGGCTTGCCGCTATGGGGTTCACGGGATCCTGGATCGGTGGTGACGGGTCGTGGTCCGGTGGTGCTCGCAGGTGTGGTGAAGGTACTCGAGTTCGAGGTTTCGGGTTTGGTTGTGCTGAGTCGCAACAGGCGAGCCGGATGACGCGGACAGGGGATTCCTGAGCTGGGGAATCGGGCGAATGCTTGCTCGAATGGTCCGTCGGGTCTGCGCGTCCGATGAGTGGCTATCATGACGGCGGGCACGCAAGAACTGGTCTGGGGCAACGGATTTGGATCGTGAGCGGACCGGTAGGAAGCTTATGACCCGCACCACATGCGCTGCCCGCGTGGGGCAGATCGGCGCGACTGGAGTCGTGCGAGCAGTTTGTTGGTAATCCGTCGTCATCAACCTGCCGAAGCTTGCTGCCGTGACGTAACCGCTGGGTCTCGATTGTCAAGGTTCTTTGGTTTTCGGAAGTTCGGAGTTCATCTGTGGCAACGCACACACATCACCCGCCCGAATCACGGTCCTCGGTTGGCGGCTCACCGGGCTTCGGGGCCGGGCCGCGCATCGCGATGTACACCCCGGAATTCGCCGCCGACCCGCACCAAGTCTACGGGCGGATGCGCAAGCAGTTCGGTTCGCTGGTGCCGGTGGATCTCGCCCCGGGGGTACCGGCCACATTGGTAATCGGCTATTACACCGCGGTCCGCATTCTGACCGATCCGGACCACTTCCCGGCGGATCCCCGGACCTGGGAGCAAGACATCCCGGCCGACTGCCCGGTGTTCGGCATGATGAAGCGTCGGGAGAATGCCCTGCGCACCGATGGGCAGGAACATAAGCGCTACCGCGAGCCGACGAGCGCGGCAATCAATAACGTCGATTTGCTCGGCATGCACGAGGTGATCGAGCAGATCGCGATCCCGCTGATCAACAAGTTTTGTGCAGACGGACACGCTGATGTGTTGCAACGCTACGTCTTTCCCCTGGTGTTCACCGCGGTGAACACCATGCTGGGCGTCGACTCCGATATCGGCGCGCGGGTCGCGGCGGCGATGGCCGCCATGTTCGATGCCGGGGCCGAGGTCGGTGCGGGCGACCACATGCTGCACGAGGCACTGCGGTTGCACATCGATCGCAAGCGGGAGGAGCCCGGTGACGACATCACGACTCGATTGATGCGTCATCCGAGCGGTCTGACCGATGAGGAGGTGATCCAGCAGTTGGTGACGTATTACGCGGTCGGTGTCGAGCCGCTGGTCCACCTCATCGGCAACGCCTTGCGGCTGATGTTGACCGACGACCGGTTCGCCGCTGGCATGCACAGCGGTAGCCTGTCGATCCGCGACGCGCTCGATGAGGTGCTGTTCACCGACCCGCCGTTGGCGAACTATTGCATTTCCTACCCGCGCCAACCGGTCCTGCTCAGTGGCGTGTGGTTGCCCGCCCACCAGCCGGTCGTCATCAGCATGGCGGCGTGCAACAGCGATCCCACTGTCAATGCCGTTGACGGCGTCGAGCGCGATGGCAATCGTTCACACCTGGCCTTCGGTGCCGGACCGCACATGTGCCCGGCCCAAGACGCCGCCTATCTGATCGCCCAAGACGCGATCGACCAACTGCTCGATGCCTTGCCCGAGATCGAGTTGGCCGGTTCGGCCGCCGAACTCGGCTGGCGCACCGGTCCGTTCCACCGCGCGTTGACCGCGCTGCCGGTTGTCTTCCCGAAGTCCGCTCCGTTCCCGGAGTTTCCGCCGCCCTGAGATGTGCGTCCTGCCGCGCCGAGGGCCGAGATCGACGATCTCGGCCCTCGCCGTGATGCGCGGCCGACATCTACATGATGTTCATCGGCGCGGCCGGTGTGAAGACGACCGGGAAGGCCGTCATCGCACGGTGGAAAGGCCCCGGCCGCCAGAGCAGCTGATCCTCGGGTATCCCGAGCTGGATATCGGGAAGTGCGTCGAGGAGCTCATCGATGGCGTACTGAACAGTGAGGTACGCAACGCCTTTGGCAGGGCAGACGTGTGGCCCGGCGCTCCACGCCAGGTGTGAGCGATTGCCCAGACGTGTTCCGTCGGCGTCCTCGGTGCCGCGGATCTGTGGGTCGTTATTGCAGCCGGTGAGGCTGATGACGACCGGTTGGTCCGCGGGCAACCAGATATCGTCGACCATGATCGGCTGGCGCGGATAGGTTGTACAGAAGTTCGCCATGGGCGGGTCGTTGAACAGAACCTCGTCGATCGCGGTGATCGTCGACAGGTTTCGTCCGAGCACATCCGCGCACTTGAACCGGTCGTCGGTGATCATCATCAGCAGTGCATTCGTGATCAGGTTGCGCTGTGCTTCGAATCCGGCGCCATAGAAGCTCATCAGCTGGGCGAAGATTTCTATGTCGTCGAGGGCGGCCGGGTGGTGTGCCAGCCGTGAGGTGACGTCATCGCCGGGATGGTCGCGTTTGAGCTGGATCAGCTCGAGCAGTGCCTCTTTGAGCATCGCCATGCCCTGGGCGCCGCGGACCGTGTCGAAGCGCGCGGCCATGCCGTTCGCGACGCGCTGCCCGATTTCGGGCGGGCAGCCCACGATGTGGTTGAGGACGCCGAGGACGAGCGGAAATGCGTACTGGGTAACCAGATTCGCCGTGCCGGCTCTGCAGAAGGTGTTGATCAGTGGGATGGCGATCTGCTCGATGATCGACGGCAGTCCGTGCACATCGATGCCGTCGATACTCGCGACGGAGGCATCCCGATAGCGGGTGTGGACAGGTCCATCGTTGTACCGTGCGGCCGGAAACCAGGCCATCATCGGTCGCACCGGGCAGTTCTCCGGGATGGTCTTCTGCCAGGTGCGCGGGTCGACGGGAAAGTGTTTGGGGTCGTTGAGGATTCGCACCGCGGTCGCGTAGCCGATCACGAGGGTGGCGGGCACTCCGGGGGCGAGCTCGATCGGAACCAGCGTGCCGTACTTGCGGCGCATCTCGTCATAGGCGCGGTGCGGGTCGGCGACGAACTCCGGTGTATACAGCGGAATCCGGTCGGGGGCAGCGCTCGACGATCCGTGCTGAACGGGGCACACTCCGGTCGTGGTGGTGTGTGGGGCGGTTGTTGGGGAATGTGGTGTGGTCAAAGACATACTCCAAACGGTGGAACAGAATTCGACAAAGACTGAATCAATCGGCGCGGACAGGTTCATCGAGCATGGTCAGAGGTGCGTCGTCGAGCGTTCGAAACGACACATTCTTCCTAGGACCCACCTGGCGAATCGCCTAAGCAAGCAACTTAGCAACGGGCCGACGGTTATGCCGGGGAAACCCGGTTGGTTCGAGCGTGTCGACAACTATTCAACCGGACCGCTGATGGGCAAGCGGGTGTCCGGGGCCGCCGGATCGACCCGTGGCGTTGCGTCGACACCGATCAGTCGCAACATCGGTGCCGTCATCGCCGTTGTCACCAAGGCCATCACCACGAGCACCGAATATAGTTGTGGCCCAATGAGTTCCGTGCTGAGCCCGACGTTGAGTATGACGAGTTCGGTCAAGCCGCGGGTGTTCAGCAATGCCGCCAATGCCACCGCCGATCGCGATGGCAGACCGGTCAGGCGCCCGGCCACATAGACGCTCGCGAGCTTCCCAGCGATGGCGACCACCATGATCACCAGCAACTCGCCGATGGCGGCCCGGTCGATCGCCCCGAGATCGACTGCGAGTCCCGCCACGACGAAGAATCCGGGCAGCAGTACCAAGCTCAGAATCCGGGCGCCGGATTCGACCGCCTCGCGTCGTGCGCGCGGGAACACAACACCGAAGGCGAACGCACCGAATATCAAATGCAGTCCGATCCATTCGGTTATCGCGCCGAGCAGCAGCGCGCCGCCGACGCCGACCACGATCATCGTCTGCTCGGTGCCCGCTGCGGCCATCTGCGCCAATGCCGGACGCACGATCCACCACGTCACCGCCACCACGGGCACCAGCAGCGCCAGTCGCCACTGGCTGCCCGTTCCTGGGTGCGCGACGGCCAGCACGACGGCGAGTGCCGTCCAGGCAAAGATGTCGACCAGCGCCGCACAGGCGAGGCTGAGCTGACCGATTCCGGTGCGGGTCAGCCCGCGATCGTGCAGGATCCGGGCCAATACCGGAAAGGCGGTTACCGCAAGCGCGCAGCCGATGAACAGCGTGAAGCTCGGTAGGTCACCGGTACGGTGGCGCGTGAGCGCGGTCGCGGCTATGCCGCAGCCCAGGACGAACGGCACGGCGTAGGCGGCGACCGATACCGCCGGTATCGACCGTCGGCTGCCCGCGAACACGCTGCGGTCGAGTTCGAGCCCGGCGACGAACATGAACACGGCGACGCCCACATTGGCGAGCAAGCTCAGGTACGAGCGGATCTCATGCGGAAACAGCATGGCCGACAGGTGCGGCCCCAGTACGGTCGGGCCCGCGAGTATCCCGGCGGTGATCTCCCCGATGACCGCGGGCTGGCCGAGGCGCTCGGCCAGCCACCCCAGGATCCGAGCCGCTGCCATGATGAGGGCGAGATCCATGAGGAAAACGACGATTTGGCTACTGTGCACTTACTTCTCCCTCGCGATCGACGAGCGCGATCAGCTGGCCCACATCGCGCTCAGTGTCGTGACGACACAGTGCAGTGCCCGTCGGGTATCGAGCCTGGTGTCGAGGCGGCTGCGGGGTTCGCAGTCGAGGTGCAGGCCGGCCGGCGCGGTGCCGGTGGTTCGGCAGGCACTGACGAAGCCGCGGATCGCGGCGGCGGGATCATCGGCATGCATCGGATCACACACCCAGCACACCGGGGTACCGCATCGGGCTGCCGCCTCGAACAACGCGGGAAGTGCGGCGGCGGTACGGGTCCCGGATAGCGCCGGGACCAGTGTGAGCCGACCGGGTCGACGTTGGGGATTCAAGTATCGGCACAGGAACTCGACATAGTCCGGCGTTGCGGTAGGGCCGAGGGTTACCGCCAGCGGGTTGCGGACCGTGGCAGCGAAAGACAGGTGCCGGGACGTGAATTCGTGGTTTCGGCCGCCGATCCACAGCAGCTGGGTCGAACGGTCCCACTCCTGCCGTGTCGTCGTCCGGCGTCGAGTCGGATCCGGCTCGCAGGACCTGACGGCGCACGAGATGTAAAGGGGTGCAATGGAACTGTACAGTTCACGGGAGGCTGTCGGTGCGCTTGCCGCGATGGGGAGCATCGCGGCGACCTCGACCAGCAGCTCGCGTGCCACCGACGCCGGGTAGTCGTCCGCGGCGTCGCGCAGCATGTCCGCGCAGAGTGCGATGGCCGGGTTCGAGACGCGCCAGTTTTCGAGCTGTGCCGCGACTCCGCGGTTTTCCTGCGGCCGCCGATCTCCAACCGAAGTGTCGCAATCAGCTGGGGCCCTGCATGTTTCTCCGTCATAACCCAATTGGCCGATGGTCACGATCGGCATGTCGAATCCGTGGTTCAGGACGGCGGCGGCACAGATTGCCAGCGCACGGCGATCCGGCAGGGTCCCGACTTCGAAGGCAGGGGAGCTGCGGGCGCCGAAATGCACCACGAATGTCTGCCCGCGCGCTGCGGCGGCCAGATCGGCGGTGAGCGCTTCGCATTCGGGCGGCTGGACCAGCCCCGGCAGCGTTCGCGCACACTGTCCGCCGGTGCGCGGCGATTCGGTATCGCGGGTGCCCCGGCGCGCAGTCGCGCGGCGCGCGGGTTGCGATCGGGGGTAATCCGGCTCATCGGCCCAGCTCAGCTCCTCATCCGAGATGGGGGCATGCTCCGGTGGAACGACACTCGGATTGAAGATCTCGCGGATATAGCACAGCGGCCGATGATCTCCGAGCATGATGACGTATGCCTTGGCCGCGCAGAGGCGACCATCGAGCCATCGTGTGACGCCCGCCCGAAGCACATGTCGCCGCTGGGATACACCCCGCGAAATCAAGCCGCGTCCGATCGGCGCGTGCACATCGTCGGCGCCAGTCGCCGCGGCCGGGCCGCTCACGGCGACGACATAGTTGACCGATGCGGTCACCATGTCGGCATTGATCAGACATGAGCGACGAACGATGACGCGGTCGGGACCGGCCAACCGCAATGCGTCGGCGACGGTGGCGGGGAGTTGTTCGGCCGCGAGTTCGTCCTGGCGCAGCACCCGCACCTGGAGATCGGTGCCGAGTATGGCCTCGAGTCTCGGCTGGGTGAAGCCGTGGCTGGCCAGCAGCATCCGGGTAACCGGATGGCCGAATCGCGCGATCTGCTGGGTGGCGGTCCGGGAGCCCGAACCACCGAGCGGGGAATCGCCCGGCGGTTCGGGGTCGGAGCGCGTGATAGTCATATCGACCGGTTCCGCGCTGTGGATTTCACGAACGCTGGACTAGCGCGCGGTGACGTCGGCCGCCCTCGGGGGTAGCACTGGACGCGCTATGGCCTCGATTTCGGCGGCATCACGGGGCCGCGTGGTCAGGCCGAGTACCGGCTCGGTGGTGATCCGCACATTGTCCAGCACCGTATCCGCCAGCGGATCACGCCAGTGGTCCCAAACGACCGACATATCCAGATGACCCATGTACTCGAGGTTGGCCGAGTCCGCGTGCAGTTTCTCGGTCTCGGTGAGCTCGGTGGCGATGGTGTCGGTCGGGGTCCGCCCTTGCTCTCCCGAGGATTCGTCCACGTCGGTGAGCCCCGCCATGATCCTGGTGAACGACACCTCTGGGGTGTCGCCGTCGTGCGCCTCGGTGAGTTTGTCCGCGTGCGAGAAGTATTCGTCGGAACCGATGTACTGTTCGTACATACGCGAGACCAACACGAGGAACCGTGAGTAGGCCCGCCGGGCAGTTTGCTCGTAGAAGGCCAGTGCGTCGGTCTCGCTCATTTCGCCACGCAGGGTGGTCGCGATCGCGGCCGCGGCGACGAGCCCGCCGTACGTCGCCAGATGCACGCCGGTGGACAGCAGCGGATCGAGGAACGCCGCCGAGTCACCGACGAGGGCATAGCCCGGCCCGCAGAACCGATCCGACACATAGGAGTAGTCCTGCTCGGCCTTGACCTCGGCGACCTGCTCCGCGCCCGCGAGCAATTCGCTCATCGCCTTGCTGTCGCGAATCATATTGAGGTAGTAGGCGTCTCGCCCCTGCTCGCGTATCCGCTCGCCCGCCTTGCGCGCCGAAACCACGTAGCCGACGCTGAATCGGCCGTTGGACAGGGGGATATGCCAGAACCAGCCACCCTCGGGGGTGGACACGACATTGATCGCGCCTTCTGGGCTGTCCGGGTGTAGGTGTGCGCCTTGCCAATACGACCAGACCGCGACATTGCGGAAGGCCGGGTGCTGCCGACGCATATTGAAGCGCCGCTTGGCCAACAGGCCGTGTCGTCCCGAGGCGTCGACGAGAAAATCGAATTCGGTGGTCCGAGTAGCGGTGTCGCCGGGGCAGGTCCATTCGACGGCTACCGGCCGGTCACCGTCGAAGATTACGTTCTCGACATTGGCGTTCTCGATCACCTGCGCGCCCTGGTCGGCGGCGTTGCGCAGCAGAATGTCATCGAACGCGTCTCGCTCGACCTGGTAGGACCAGGCTTCCGCATCCACCAGCTGGGACCAGTCCAATATCCAGTTATCGTTCTGCCACTGGAAATAGCCGCCCCGCTTGATCTGGAAGCCGTGCGCCGCGACCTTGTCGAAGGCGCCGGAAAGACGCAGCGTCGACAGGCACGATGCGAGCATCGACTCACCGATGTGGTACCGCGGGAACGTATCTCGTTCCAGAAGCGTCACGCGTATCCCTGATCTGGCAAGCAGGGCCGCGGTTGTCGACCCCGCTGGGCCGCCACCGACAACGAGGACATGCGGATCGTTCGCCATAGCACACTCCTTGGAACAGCGGATGCCAATGCGGACTGTGCGCCCACATCAGCAACCGAACAAGCTCCGGTTCCACGGTGGTGGATCAACCCGGACCGAGCGTCGCCATTAGTTAGCCATCCGTGGCGACGCCCTCATCGAAGTGTAGCCGCAACTATCGAATCATCAACCGCCAGATGCGATTTGGTGGCATTAGCCAATGCGCAGTAACCGGTGTCCGAAGGGTAGCTGATACCCCGAATCGGACCTGCTCGCTGAACGGCCCCTACACAGGACGCCGGGACAGGGGGTCGAATGCGGCGGTGCGGTGTCTACGAATGCATTTCAGCGCAGGGCTTTTCGTCGAGATCCGGCGCCGCGATCAGTGGGAATCGCCTGGGGCGTGACAGGCAAGGCTGTCGATGTCGTTTGGCATCACCTCGCTTTTCCGGCAAATTCAGGGTAAAGCCCAAATCAGGTCCGTGTGACGCGTTCGCAAAGTTGACTTCTGCGGTTGGCGAGCTCCACGCGGCGATCAGCGCGCGGATTCCACTGCGGTGGAGTCGATTTGCCCAGCCAGGAAACAGCAACGCGGGTGCGAACTCTTCGAGTGCGCACCCGCGTTATCTGATCGCTATAACTGATCGGGCGTCTACTCTTCGGCCCGGGCGACCGCGACCGTGGCCTCGGCGGCGTGTCGGGCGACCTCGGGGGTGCAGCGTCCGAGCCCGCATGCGGTCGCGATGCCGAAGGCATTGCGACCCAACGCCTCCTCGAACAGCGCACGCGCTCGGCTGCTGTTCTCGACAGAATCGGTGGAAACCACACCCGCGATCACCGGCCAGTCGGTGGCGAGTGATCGCAGGGGAGCGTAGAAGCGCGGTTCCAGTGGTGCGGGCTCGGAGCCGTACGCACACGGAATATGCACCGGGGGCAGTGGCGCCCCTTGTCGATCCAGCAGTCGCGCAGTGCGATTGAGCAGCGTCACCGCCGGCGCCAGACCGCGTGGGGCCAGTAGGCTCTCGTGCTGATAGTCGCCGTAGCACAGGTGCACGATGGTTTCCGCGCCGATCTCGTGCAACTGCCCGAGGACTCCGGCGAGCTGTCGCGCCACCAGCGGGGCCAACGCCCACCGCGAACCAAGTTGTGCCGCCTTGACCATGCTCAACAGAGCGAAGGGGGACTCCAACTGCCAGACGATGCGGTCGCCGTACCGATCGATTACTTCCGATACCTCCTGCAACACCGCTTGGGTGAACACCGGCAGCTGCCGCAGCGCGGCGACCGCAAGATCGAAGTGCCGCAGCGCCTTTCCGACCGGCAGCCCGCCGGACACGGCTCCGCCCGCGAAGACGAACATTGCCAGATCCAGCGGATTCGGCAGGCTTATCTGCACTTTCGTCTCGGCCAACTGCGGCCGTTCGCGCTGCAAGGACTCGAATGCGCCCACCACGGCACCGATGCGCTCAGCGCGGTCCATCGATACGTGCCGCACTTCGAGCTTGCGGCCGGACCGCAGGCCATAGCTGGGGAAGTCGCTGTAATCGGCGTACCCGCCCGCCCGGACGACCTCGAAGACATCCGAATGCTGCTTACGAGCCCGCAGATAGTCCATGATCCAGTCGGGGTCCAGATCGCAGGGGAGCGCGGTGACCGGCCACCCCGCTGTGCGGTCGCTGAACCATTGCAGGACAGCGCCATCGCCCATCATCAGACCCGCTGGAAGACTGCCGACGTAATGTGCGTACCTAGTCATGGGTGGCCCCTTAAGGTTCGGAAAACAAACAATCGGACAGCCATCAGTGTGGCAGGCGTGTGATCGATCACTCGATGTTTTCCGGTGTCGCACTGTCGAATTCGGGAATGCGGCTGCGGTGCCGGGACTGACCAGACGTCAGGGTGAACCCTGATTTTCCCCGGATATCGCTGCTGAGCTGGTGATTTATCGTCATCCGGCTGCCAGCATGGAGGAGTCGGATCGTCGGGTGGCGGTTCGCCCGAGAACTTCTGGAGGCTGGCATGTTGTGGAAAATCATCGGTGTCGTAGCGGTCGTCTGGATCGCGCTCGCCATCATCGGTGCGTTGATCAAGGGGCTGTTCCCGATTCTGGTGATCAGCGCTGTTGTCTTCGGGCTGTACCTGCTGTACAAAGCGGTCGCGGGCTCGGGCAACTCCACCGAGAGCAGGCTGTAGCGTACACCGCGGGGCCGCCGGACTTCGGGCGCCGCGGTTTCGAGAGGTGGGCCGTGTGCCATCCGAGACGGGCAGCGCACGGCGCACCCGCGTTCGGGCCATCTGCTTGAATGACTCGGGTGGAGCAGGTTCCCGAGGATTGGCAGCGCGGGCTTGTCATCGTGGCGCATCCGGACGATATCGAATACGGTGCGGCCGCCGCGGTGGCGCGCTGGACGGGGCAGGGCAAGGACATTCGCTACGTCCTGGTGACCTCCGGCGAGGCCGGGATCGCGGGCCTGCCGCCCGCCGAGGCGGGGCCGCTGCGCGAGGCCGAGGAGATCGCCGCCGCCACGGTGGTCGGGGTGCGCGAGGTGGAATTCCTCGGCTACCCGGACGGCCGCGTCGAAGAAACCCTGACGCTGCGTTGTGACCTGGCCGCCGCGATTCGCCGGCACCGTCCGGAATTCGTGGTGCTGTGCAATTTCGGCGACACCTGGGCTCCCGGCTACGCCAACAGCGCGGACCATCGCGCGGTCGGCCGCGCCGCCCTCGACGCGATTTCCGATGCGGGCAACGAGTGGATATTTCCGGAGCTCACCGAGACTCCGTGGTCGCCCCGGCTGGCCGCGGTGGTCGGCCCGAGAGCCACCCACGCCGTGGACGTCACCGCCACCATCGAGCAGGCCGCCGCCTCGCTGGCCGAGCATCGCCGCTACCTCGAGGTGCTCAACCCCGAGCCGGTTGCGGACCAGGTGCGCGCGGTCATCGACATGGCGACCGCCCCGAAGCCCGGATTCCCCGCCGCGCGTGCCGTCGGCTTCGAGCTGTATTACTTCGGCTGATCGCTGTTACACGAATGTCGCGGAAATCATGTTCCGCGATGGTGACCGGCCCGGGTTGGGTGTCGAACCAACCATCGAATTGCGTAGCTGGTGATCAGCTGGTTATCTGCACTGATGGTGCGAATGCAGTCGTCAGCGGGTGCTGATGAAACGCGGAGATGCCGTTCGGAGCGCGGAGATTCGACAGGCGCGTGCCATTGCTCTGATAGCGAGCGCATACCAATTCGAGGGTTGTGGCCGAGGGTGGGGATGTCGTGGCCGACCTTCACTTAGGCTGTCACAGGCCACGTAGTGAAGTCTGTCGCGCTTCTTCGAGCGGATGCCGTCACTTTCCCGCTCTTGGGGGAGGGGACAGGTTCGCTCCTGTAAGCTCGAACGCTTGGCTTGCGACCACAGCCGTCCGTAGTGAAGTATGCGCGTCCCATTATGAGGGAGCGGTCTTTACACGCGCAATAGGTGAGAGGTGTAGTACCGGAAATGGCAAGGGATCGTCGTTCCGCACGTGGCAGTCGTCGCCGAGTCGGTCTGCTCTTCGGAAATTTGCTCGCGGCCGCTGTGGAGTACGCCGCCGACGCCGTCGCCATCCGGTTCAACCCGTCGGGCGATCCATCCGATGACCGTCAGCTGACCTATCGCGAACTCGACGAGATGTCGTCGCGGTTGGCGCGCGAACTCATCGCGCACGGGGTGGGCGCGGGCGATGTGGTGGCGATAGGTATCGCGCGCAGCATCGAATCCGTGCTGGCGGTATGGGCGATCGCGAAGACCGGTGCCGCGTATGTGCCCGTCGATCCCGGATACCCGTCCGACCGGATCGCGCACATCCTCGCCGATTCCGGTGCCGTCCTCGGGTTGACCACCACGGCGCACCGATCGGTGCTCGGCACGACCGTGGACTGGATCGAACTCGACGACTCGGCGCACGCCGGGCGCATCGCCGAACGCCCTGCCCATCCGATCTCCTACGCCGACCGGGTCCGCCGGCTGGACGAGCGGCACCCCGCCTACGTCATCTACACCTCGGGATCGACCGGACGGCCCAAGGGGGTCGTGGTCACCCACGGCGGTCTGGCCGGATTGGTTGCCGCGCAGCGCGAGCAGTACGCGGTGACGGCGGAGTCGCGGGTCCTGCATGTGTGCTCGCCCAACTTCGATGTTTCGGTGCTCGAGCTCCTGCTGGCCTTTTCGTCCGGCGCCACCTTGGTGATCGCGCCGCCTACGGTGTTCGGCGGGACCGAGCTCGCGGATCTGCTGCGGCGCGAGCACGTCACCCACATGCTCATCACCCCGGCCGCCCTGGAATCGGTGGATCCGGACGGTCTGGATGAACTGCGGGTCATCGTGGTGGCCGGTGACAAGTTCGGTCCGGAGTTGGTCGGCCGCTGGGCGGACGAGCGTGCGTTCCACAACGGTTACGGACCCACCGAGGCGACGATTCTCGCCACCGGTACCCCGCCGCTGTTGCCGGGCGAGCCGATCACGATCGGCACGGCCATCGCGGGTATCGGTGCGTTCGTTCTGGATTCGCGATTGCGGCCGGTGCCTGCCGGGGTGACCGGCGAACTGTACCTGTCGGGCCCCGCGCTGGCACAGGGCTATCTCGGGCGGCCGGGCCTGACCGCGGATCGGTTCGTGGCCAGCCCGTTCGGCGCCGATATCGGCAGTCCGGGCGCGCGGCTGTACCGAACCGGGGATCTGGTGCGGCGCACCGAATCCGGCGGCACGGACGGCGGCGTCATCGAGTATCTGGGTCGTTCGGACTTCCAGGTGAAGATCCGCGGTTTCCGCATCGAACTCGGCGAGATCGACAACGCGCTCACCGGCCACCCGGATATCGACTTCGCGGCGACCCTCGGCAAGACGCTGCCGTCGGGCGCGACCGCGCTGGTGGCCTATCTGCTGCCAAGGGCAGGGGCCGAGGTGGATACCGAGGCACTCGCCGAATTCCTCGGCGAGTCGTTGCCCGCGTACATGATTCCGGCCGCTTTCGTTGTGCTGGACGAGATCCCGCTGACCCCGGTCGGCAAGCTCGACCGCGCGGCGCTGCCCGAGCCGGCCTTCGCTCCGCGCGCGTTCCGCGCGGCGGAGACGCCGGTCGAGGAGACCATCGCCGAGGTATTCGCCGAGTTGCTCGCGGTCGAGCGCGTCGGTCGCGACGACTCGTTCTTCGCCTTGGGTGGCGATTCGATCCTGTCGATCCAACTGGTCTCGCGGGCCAAAGCGCGCGGTGTCGTTTTCAGCGCCGCGGAGGTGTTCGAACATCGCACGGTCGCGGCGTTGGCCGAGATCGCCGCCTCGGCCGATGCGGTGCAGCAGCAGCTGGCGGAACTGCCCGGTGGTGGGGTCGGTGAGCTGCCGTTGCTGCCGATCATGGCGGCGATGCTGCCGAATGACTCGTCGTATCAGCGGTTCTCGCAGTCGATGGCGCTGCGGCTGCCCGACGGCATCGATCGGGAGACGCTGGTCGCGACCATCGGCGCGGTCTTCGACCACCACGACATGCTGCGCGCTCGATTGCGCGAAGCCACATCGGATACGGCCCGGTTCTTCGAGGCGTTGGAGCCCGGCGCGGTGGATGTCGACGCGCTGGTGCACCGGATCGAACTGCCCGCCGATGTCGACGATGCGGAGTTGTCGCGGCGGGCGAGCGTCGAGTACGACGCGGCGCTGAGCCGACTCGATCCGGCGAATGCGGTGATGGTGCAGTGCATCTGGTTCGCTTTCCCGCAGGGCGGTCGCCGTCGTGATGTATTGCTCTTCGTCGCGCACCACATCGTGGTCGACGGGGTGTCCTGGCGGATTCTGATTCCGGATCTGGCCATGGCCTGGTCGCAACTCGCGGCGGGGCAGCCGGTGGCGTTGCCCGCCAACGGGACCTCGATGCGGCGCTGGGCACACGCCATGCGCGACGCGGCGCAGGAGCCGGCCCGGCTCGCGGAACTGCCTTTCTGGCAGCAGGTTTCGGGGACCGAAGACCCGTTGTTCGGTATGCGGGCGTTCGATCCGGCGGTGGATACCTTCGCCACCGTCGATCGCGTCGAGGTGACGCTGCCTGTCGAGGTGACCGATGCGCTGCTGACCGCGATCCCGGGCCGGTATCGCGGTGGTGTCAACGACGGCCTGCTCTCGGCGTTGGCGCTGGCGGTGAGCAAGTGGCGTGGCGAAAGCGCGGGCGGCGCCGCGCTGGTCAAGCTGGAAGGCCATGGCCGTGAAGAGGGACTCGTCCCCGGCGCGGATCTGTCCAGGACCGTCGGCTGGTTCACCAGTGCGTTCCCAGTCCGGCTCGATCTCGCGGGCGCCGATATCGCCGAGGCGTTCGCGGGCGGAAAAGCCTTGGGCGACATTGTGAAATCGGTGAAGGAGCAGCTGCTCGCGGTCCCCGACAAGGGGCTCGGCTACGGCCTGCTGCGCTACCTGAACCCGGCGACCGCTGGCGAATTGGGCGGTGCCTGCCAGATCAGCTTCAACTATCTGGGCCGGATGTCGACGGGGGAGATTCCCGCGCAGCTCGCTGCGGTGGGTTGGGTGCCGGTCGCGGATCTGGGGCAGCTGGATGCCGAGCTGGATCCGGATATGCCGGCGAACGGCGTGATCGACATCAATGCGATCGTCACCGACGGTGCGGACGGACCACAGCTGGGTGCGTCGTTCGCCTTCCCGCGCGGATTGTTGTCGCGGGCGCGGGCGCAGGAGTTCGCCGATCTGTGGGTTGCGGCATTGCACGCACTGGCCGAGCACGCCAAGCGCCCGGATGCCGGTGGGATGACGCCGTCGGATCTGCCGCTGGTCACCGCTACCCAGTCGGATATCGAAGTGTGGGAACGGAATTACCCGGCGCTGTCGGACGTGTGGCCGCTGTCGCCGCTGCAATCCGGTCTGCTGTTCCACGCGATGCTCGCCGAGTCGAGCGTGGATGTCTACGCGACCCAGGCGACGGTCGATCTGGGCGGCACCGTGGACGCCGAGCGACTGCGCGCGGCAGCCCAAGCCATCCTGGACCGCTATCCGAACTTGCGCACCGCCTTCGTCGCCGGCGCCGACGGGCACGCCGTGCAGGTGGTCCTGGATCGGGTCGAAGTGCCTTGGCGGACAGTGGATTTGACGCATCTGCCGGAATCGGAGCGGTTGGCGGAGCTGCAGCGCCTTGTCAACGCGGAGCGCGAGACCGGCTTCGATATGTCGGCGCCGCCGCTGATGCGGTTCAGCCTTTATTGCACCGACCAGTGGCATCTGGTCATCACCACCCACCACATCCTGCTCGACGGCTGGTCGATGCCACTGCTGATGCGAGATGTGCTGGTGCTCTACGCGACTCGGGGCGATCGGTCCGCGCTGCCGCGGGTGCCCTCCTACCGCACCTTCCTGAACTGGCTGGCCGGTCGGGATCGGGAGGCGTCGCTACGAGTGTGGGAACAGGCGCTGTCCGGAGTGTCGGAGCCGACGCTGCTCGCCCCGCAATCGCGGACGGTCCAAGGTCCGAGCAGTGGCAAGGTGATCACCGAGATCGACGCCGAGCGCACCCGCCGGATCGCCGAGCTGGCTGCCGAACTCGGCGTCACCGTGAATACCGTGATGCAGGCGGCGTTGGGCATTCTGATCGGCCGGTTCACCGGTCGTGACGACGTGGTGTTCGGCACCACGGTGTCCGGCCGTCCGGCCGAGTTGTCCGGCGTGGAGGCGATGGTCGGTCTGTTCATCAACACGCTGCCGGTGCGCGTACGGGTCGACGGCAGGTCGGCCATCGGCGAGTTCCTGCAGTCGCTGCAGCGCGAGCAGGCCGGTCTGCTCGACCACCACTACCTGGGTCTCACCGATATCCAGCGGATCGCCGGTGCCGGAGCGCAATTCGACACCCTGCTGGTCTTCGAGTCCTACCCGATCGACCGGGAGGCGATCGCCGCCGCCGATTCCGTCGACGGCATGAAGGTGACCGGCGTCGGCATGGAAGACGGCACGCACTACCCGCTGACGCTGGTGGTGATCGCGGCCTCGACCATCGAGCTGACGTGGCGGTATTCCGGTGGTGGATTCACCGCCGATGAGGTGGGAACCCTGGCCGCACGGCTGGACCGGGTGCTCGACGCGCTGGTCGGCGATCCCGCCGCCAGGGTCGGCGATATCGACATCATGCTGAGCGACGCCGAGCGGGATCGCGTCCTACTGGAGTGGAACGATACCGGTCATGCGGTCGAACCCGAGCTGCTGCTGGACGGCTACCAGCGCATGGTGGCGGCGTATCGGGATCGAGTCGCTGTGGCCTACGAGGGCATCGAGCTGGCCCACCCGTCGCCCGACCAGCACCCCTCGACGAGTCGCTCCGCGACGCTGACGTATCGGGAACTCGACGAGCGGGTGAATCGCCTTGCCCGCCTGCTGATCTCGCAGGGTGTCGGCGCGGAATCGCTGGTCGGCCTCGCGATGCGGCGCTCGCTGGATCTGGTCGTCGGCATGTACGCGATCCTTACCGCCGGCGGTGCGTACGTGCCCGTGGACCCGGATCATCCGGCCGATCGCGTCGAGCACGTGCTGACCGCGGCGCGGCCGCTGTGCGTGCTCACCACGACCGCGGACGCCGTGCCGGTACCGGACGGAATTCCGGTGTTGCACATTGATACCGCGGATCTGGACGGATTCGCCGCTACCCCGCTGGCGGCTGGGGAGCTGCCGCAGCCGGTGCGCCCGGAGAGCCTGGCGTACGTGCTGTTCACCTCGGGCTCCACGGGACGGCCCAAGGGCGTCGCGATATCGCACCGGGCGATCGGCAACCATCTGGCCTGGATGCAGTCCCGATATCCGCTGCATGCCGACGATGTGTACCTGCAGAAGGCCGCCTTCACCTTCGACGCGTCGATGTGGGGCTACTTCATTCCGCTGCGGGTCGGCGCCAAGCTGGTGCTGGCCACGCCCGACGGCCATCGCGACGCCGCGTACCTTGCGGAAACCATTGCGGCGCAGCAGGTTACTGTCACCGACTTCGTGCCGTCGATGCTCGCGGTTTTCGCCGCCCATACGCCCGCCGGTGCCATTCCGACGCTGCGGCACATCATCGCCGGCGGCGAGCTGCTGCCCGCGGAGACCGTGGCCGCGGTGCGGGCGGTCTGCGCCGCGTCGGTGCTCAACCTGTACGGGCCGACCGAGGCAGCGGTCGCGGTCACCAGCTGGCTGGCGACCGGCGACGAGCAGGGCGGCCTGCCGATCGGCTCGCCGACCTGGAACAGCCGGCTGTACGTGCTGGATTCGCGCCTGCGGCCGGTGCCCGCCGGGGTCACCGGGGAGCTTTACCTCGCCGGTGATCAGCTCGCCCGCAGCTATCTGGGCCGCGCGGATCTGACCGCGGAACGGTTCGTGGCCAACCCGTTCGGCACGGGCGAGCGGATGTACCGGACCGGCGACCTGGTGGCCTGGAGCGCGCCGAGTGTCCTGAAATACCTGGGCCGCAGCGACTTCCAGGTGAAACTGCGCGGACAGCGGATCGAGCTCGGCGATATCGAGGCAGCGCTGCTGGCGCAGTCGTCGGTGAGCCAGGCGGCCGTCCTGGTGGTGCCAACGGAGCTCGGCGACCAACTGGTGGCCTACGCCGTCCCGGTGCCCGGCGCGCGGCTCGAGGTGGAGCCGCTGCGTGCCGCGCTGGCGAGCACGCTGCCCGCGTACATGGTTCCGGCCACGATCGTTGAGCTGGCCGAGTTCCCGCTCGGCACCAGCGGCAAGCTGGACCGCAAGGCGCTGCCACGCCCGACCCTGGCCGGCCGGGAATTCCGCGCGCCGTCCACCCCGTTCGAGGAGATCGTGGCCGGCGTCTTCGCCGAGGTGCTCGGTGTGGACCGAGTGGGTGCCGACGACGACTTCTTCGTACTTGGCGGCAACTCACTGGTCGCGACCCAGGTCGCGGCCCGGTTGAGTGCGGCGTTGAACGCGCGAGTGCCGGTGCGCACCCTGTTCGACGCACCGGTAGTCGCCGACCTGGCAATGCGCATCGTGCCGGATGCCGTGAACGCGGATCGGCCGCCGTTGACGCGGGCCGTGCGGCCCGAGTTCATCCCGCTGTCGCTGGCGCAGCATCGGATGTGGGTGCTCAATCAGATCGATACCGAATCCCCTTCCTACAACCTGCCCTTCGCCGTCCGGCTCGCGGGCACCCTGGATGTGCCCGCGCTGCGCGCCGCCGTCGCGGATGTGCTGGAGCGGCATGAGGCGCTGCGCACCCGGTTCCCGGTCGACGGCCCGGACGCGCTGCCGTGCCAGGAGATCCTGTCCGTGGCCGAAACGCTGCCGAACGGGCTGGATGTCGAAACGACCGCCGATCCGGACCAGGTCGCCGGACTGTTGTCCGCCGGATTCGATGTCACCGAACATCCGCCCGTGCGCATCCGGTTGTTCTCCGATCCGGCCCGGGATGAACATCTGCTCGTCCTTGTCACGCATCACATTTCGGCGGACGGTGTCTCGCTGGCACCGCTCGCGCGGGATCTGATGACCGCTTATCTCGCGCGCACGGCAGGGATCGCCCCGGGGTGGGCTCCGTTGCCGGTGCAGTACGCGGATTTCGCGCTCTGGCAGCGCGAAGTCATCGGCACCGAGGACGACGAGAACTCCATTGCCGCACAGCAATTGGCGTATTGGCGGCGACAGCTGGCCGGGGTGAGTGAAACCGCGCGGCTGCCGCTGGACCGTCCGCGTCCGGCGCAGGCATCGCTGCGCGGCGGCTCGACCGATATCGCCGTGTCCGCGCAGGTCCACACCGGCTTGGCCGACCTTGCGCGCCAGCACAATTCGTCGCTGTTCATGGTCGTACACGCCGCACTGGCCGTGCTGCTCGCGCGGTTGTCCGGCGGCTCGGATATCGCAATCGGCACGCCGATCGCGGGTCGTGGTTCCGCCGAACTGGACGATCTGGTCGGCATGTTCGTCAATACGCTGACCCTGCGCACCGATGTCGATCGCGGTGCCGCGTTCGAGGCATTCGTCGAACAGGTCCGCGAAACCGACCTGTCCGCCTTCGCCAATGCGGAGATACCGTTCGAGCGGGTGGTCGAGGAGGTGCTGCCCGCGCGGGCAGTCTCGGCCAATCCGCTGTTCCAGGTGATGCTGTCGTTCCAGAACATCGAGCAGCCGACACTGGAGTTGCCCGGTCTGACGGTCTCGGCTGTCGATACCGGTGAGATCGTTGCGAAATTCGACCTGCAGGTGATCG
The DNA here is from genome assembly GCF_040680755.1 of Nocardia sp. NPDC051990. Taxonomy (NCBI): domain Bacteria; kingdom Bacillati; phylum Actinomycetota; class Actinomycetes; order Mycobacteriales; family Nocardiaceae; genus Nocardia; species Nocardia sp. NPDC051990. The sequence continues at coordinate 363,920 of NZ_JBFAXH010000005.1, forward strand.
TCGAGCCGCGGCAGCACGCCGATGGCACGCCGGATGAGCTCGTCATCGGCTTCGCCTATGCGACAGATGTTTTCGAGGAAGCCACGATCCAGGGCCTCGCCCGGCGATTCGAGCGGATCCTTGCCGCGGTCGCCGCCGATGCCCGGGTGATCGTCGGTGCCATCGACATTCTCGACGACGCCGAACGGGACCGAGCACTCGCCGCGCCCGTCCGGCCCGCCGCGCCGAGCCCGACCGAACAGGTCACGCTGCTGCCGCAGCTGTTGGCCGATGCGGTGGACAATAATCCGGACGGTGTCGCGGTGGTCTTCGCCGACGCCGCGGCAAAGCTGGCCGAATGGGAGTACGTCGACCTCGACGAGCGCTCGAGCAGGCTGGCCCGACTGCTGATCGACCGTGGCATCGGCCCGGAGGATCTGGTCGCGATCGGCATTCCGCGCTCGCCGGAGTCCGTGCTCGCGGTATGGGCGATTGCCAAGACCGGCGCCGGATTCGTCCCGGTGGATCCCAACTATCCGGCCGAGCGGGTCCGGCACATGATCGCGGATTCGCATGCGGTACTGGGACTTACGGTGACCGAGGTCGGCGCCGACCTGCCCGACGAAGTGCAGTGGCTGACCATCGATGTCGATGATATCGATCGACGGCTCGACGACTACAGCGCCGATCCGGTGACGGATGCGGATCGGGTGCGGCCGTTGCGCGCCGCGCATCCGGCCTATGTCATCTACACATCCGGATCGACCGGTAAGCCCAAGGGCGTGGTCGTCACGCAGGCCGGTTTGTCGAGTTTCTGCGATGAGCAGCGCGAGCGCTACCGGGTGACGAGCAGTTCGCGCACCCTGCATTTCGCCTCACCGTCATTCGACGCGTCGGTGCTGGAACTGCTGTTGGCCATCGGTGGTGCCGCGACCATGGTGGTGGCCGCACCGTCGGTCTACGGCGGTGACGAACTGGCCGCCCTGCTGCGCCGGGAGCGGGTGACGCATGCGTTCATCACGCCCGCGGCGCTGGCTTCGGTCGATCCGGCGGGCCTGGACAAGCTCCGCGTCGTCATCGCCGGTGGCGAGGCGTGCCCGCCGGAGTTGGTGCGGCGCTGGACGATTCCGATCGCCGGGCGGCGTACCCGCGAGTTCTACAACGGGTACGGGCCGACCGAGACCACGATCATGACCAATATCAGCGCGCCGCTGGTGCCGGGGGAGACCGTCACCATCGGCGGGCCGATCCGCGCCATCACCGAGTACGTCCTGGACGAGCGGTTGTCGCCGGTGCCGGACCGCGCCGTCGGCGAGCTCTACATCACCGGTGCGCAGATGGCCCGCGGCTATCACGAGCGCCCCGCGCTGACCGCCGCCCGATTCGTGGCGAATCCGTTCGATCGTGCCGGCGGCAGGCTGTACCGGACCGGCGATCTGGTCCGCCGGACGGTCGACGGTGCGGTGGAATATCTGGGCCGCAACGACTTCCAGGTCAAGGTGCGCGGCTTCCGCATCGAACTCGGCGAAATCGACGCCGTCCTCGCGGGGCACGAAACCGTCGACTTCGCGGTCACCATTGGACACGAAATCGCCAGCGGTGCAACGATTCTCGTCTCCTACGTGCATGCAGCCACCGATGCGGTGGCCGATGCCGACGAGCTGACCGCATTCGCCGCGAACAGCCTGCCCGCGCATATGGTGCCGACCATCGTCATGGTGCTCGACGAGATTCCGCTGACCCCGGTCGGCAAACTCGACCGGGCCGCCCTGCCCGCGCCGGTGCTGCACACCAGGGCCTACCGCGCGCCGTCCGGGCGATGGGAAGAGTTGGTGGCGAGCGTATTCACCGAATTGCTCGCGCCCGCGACACCGGTCGGCGCCGACGACGATTTCTTCGAATTGGGCGGCAACTCGCTGATCGCCACCCGGCTCGTGGCGCGGCTGGGCGCCGCATCCGATACCCGGGTTCCGGTGCGTCTGCTGTTCGAGGCGTCGACGGTATCCGCGCTCGCGGCCAGGCTCGGTGACAACGAGGCCGGGAGCGACCGTCCCGAGCTGATCGCCGGTCCGCGGCCGGAGCGGATTCCGTTGTCGGCGGCGCAGCAGGGCATGTGGTTCCTCAACCGCCTGGATACCGCCTCGGTGGCCTACAACGTGCCGATGGCGGTGCGCTTGAGTGGTGCCATCGATGTGCAGGCGCTGCGGGCGGCGATCGGGGATCTGGTGACCCGCCACGAGATTCTGCGCACGGTCTACCCGCCCATCGATGACGCTCCGGTGCAGGTGATCCTGCCCCCGGCGCAGGCGATTCCGCCGATGCTGGTCCAGACCATCGACCCGGTCGGGTTGGTGGACGCGGTGGCCGCGTTGGCCAAGACCGTCTTCGATCTCACCGTCGAGGTGCCGGTCCGGGTCAGTCTGTTCGACCTCGGCGAGGGCGCGGATGGGCGCGAATATGTTTTGGCGATGGTCGTGCACCACATCGCGGGCGACGGTTCGTCGATCGGCCCGCTGGCCCGCGATCTGATGACCGCGTACGTGGCACGTTGCGCCGGACAGGCGCCGAACTGGGTGCCGCTGCCGGTGCAGTACGCCGACTACAGCATCTGGCAGCGCGAACTGCTCGGTGCCGAGGACGATCCGGAATCCTTGGTGGCCAAGCAGATCGGGTACTGGCAACAGGAACTGGCCGGATTGCCCGAACAACTCGATCTGCCCTCGGACCGGCCGCGGCCACTGCTGCGGTCCTTCGCCGGCGGTCAGGTGCCGGTGCAGATCGACGCCGAAACCCACAGTGCGCTGGCCGAATTGGCGCGGGCCCAGGGTGCGACGGTGTTCATGGTCGTGCACACCGCACTCGCCGTGCTGCTGGCACGGTTGTCCGGGACCAGCGATATCGCCATCGGGACGCCGACCGCTGGGCGTGGCGACGCCACGCTCGACGACCTCGTCGGCATGTTCATCAACACTCTGGTGTTCCGGACCCGGTACGACGGCGGCGTGCGTTTCACCGAACTGCTCGCGCGCCAGCGGGAAACCGATCTGCAGGCGTTCGCGAATTCGGACGTGCCGTTCGAGCGGCTGGTCACTGTGCTGAACCCGGTGCGCTCGCCCGCGCGGCATCCGCTGTACCAGGTGGGGCTGACGTTCCAGAACCTGGATCGCGTCGCACTGGAACTGCCGGGGCTGACCGTCGCGAGCCTGGATATCGGCGTCGAGGTATCGCAGTTCGATCTGCACTGGTATATCGGCGACGTCTACGACGAGGCGGGCACGCCGCTGGGTATCGGCGGTATGGTCACCTACGCCGCCGATATGTTCGACCCCGCCACAGTGCAGGTCTTCGTGGACCGGTTCGCGCGCTTGCTCACCGCCATCGCCGCCGATCCCGATGCGGTGCTGGGCGAGATCGAGTTGACCGATGCGCCCGAACGTGCCGAGCTGCTGTCGGATGCGGCTGCCACCGCGCACCCGGTATCGGCGGATTACCTGCTGACCGGCTATCGCCGTGTCGTGGCGACGACACCGGATGCGGTGGCCGTCGTCCACGACGAGATCGCCTGGACCTATCGGGAATTCGATGAGCGCGTCAACCGGCTCACCAGATATCTGATCGCGCAGGGCGTCGGCCCCGAATCCGTGGTGGCGCTGGGGATACCGCGTTCACCGCAGCTGGTCGTCGCGATGTACGCGGTGCTGACCGCGGGCGGCGCGTATCTGCCGCTGGATCTCGACCATCCGGCCGACCGGATCGGGTACATGGTGGCCACGGCCGAGCCGGTCTGCGTGCTGACGACCAACGGCAATTCGGTACCCGTCACGGGAGTTCCCGTGCTCGATATCGACGCCCTCGAGCTGTCGGAATACTCCGGCGCGCCGGTCGCTTCCGGCGAGCTGCGTGCGCCGCTGCGCGCCGATCATCCGGCGTATGTGCTGTTCACCTCCGGTTCGACCGGTCGGCCGAAGGGCGTCATGGTCGCGCACGGCGCGATCACCAACCAGATCGAATGGATGGTGGCGGAATACGGGTTCGGTCCCGAGGATGTCTACCTGCAGAAGACGGCGACGACCTTCGATGTATCGCTGTGGGGTTACTTCGCCCCGCTGTGGGTCGGCGCGCGGCTGGTGCTCGCCGCACCGCACGGGCAGCGCGATCCGGGCTACATCGCCGAGCTGATCGCCACCCACCAGGTGACCCTCACCGATTTCGTTCCCTCGGTACTGCAGGTCTTCCTGGCCGCCGCCCAGGTGTCGCAATTGGCCTCGCTGCGTGCGGTTTTCGTCATCGGTGAGGCCCTGCCGCCCACCACCGTCGCCGATTTCGTCGCGCTCTCGGATGCCGGACTGCACAACCTGTACGGTCCCACCGAGGCGGCGGTATCGGTGACGTATCGGCCCGCGACCATCGACGACCGGTTGACGGTGCCGATCGGTGTGGCGCTATGGAACACCCGCACCTACGTCCTGGATTCCCGGCTGCACCTGGTGCCCGCCGGTGTGGTCGGCGAATTGTATTTGGCGGGCAGCCAGTTGGCCCGCGGCTATCTCGGCCGTGCCGACCTGACCTCGGATCGGTTCGTCGCCGACCCGTACGGCCCGCCCGGTGCCCGGATGTACCGCACCGGTGACCTCGTGCGCCGCCGCGCCGACGGGGTACTGGAATATCTGGGGCGCACGGACTTCCAGGCGAAGATCCGTGGCCACCGGGTCGAGCTCGGCGAGATCGAGGCCGCGCTCCTGGCGGATCCGTCCGTCGCCCAGGCGGTCGTCGTGGTGGCGAAATCGGAGACCGGCGATCAGTTGGTCGCCTATGTGGTGCCGGTGACCGAGCTAGAGGCCGATACCCTGCGCGAATCGCTGTCACACGTGCTTCCGGGCTATATGGTGCCCTCGGCCATCATGGTGCTCGAAGCCTTCCCAGTGAACAGCAGCGGCAAACTGGATCGGGCCGCGCTGCCGCGGCCGATCCTGCGTGCCCGCGAGTTCGTGGCGCCGGCGACCGATACCGAACACGCCGTCGCCGAGGTGTTCGCCGAAGTGCTCGGCATCGCCAGGGCCGGAGCCGAGGACGATTTCTTCGATCTCGGCGGTACCTCGCTGCTCGCCTTCACCTTGCAGCGCGCCCTGGCCGCCCGGCTCGATATCGACGTGCCGATGGCGGCGCTGTTCACCGCGCCCACCGTGCGCGGCCTGGCCACCCGCCTCGACAATCCGGACGAGCCCGTGGCCGCGGTACCGGGTACCGACGTCGCGACGATCACCACCGATGCGGTGCTCGAACCGGAGATCGATGGTGCCGGTCGCGCACCGGCTCGGGCCGAGGCCCCGCGCGACGTACTGCTCACCGGCGCAACCGGATTCGTCGGCGTACATCTGCTCCGGGAACTGCTGTCCCGCACTGGGGCGACGGTCTGGTGCCTGGTGCGCGGCGACGATAACGAGCGCGCCTACAAGCGGATTCGCGACGCCATGCAGCTGTACCGGATCTGGGATGATGCCTATCAGGGGCGGATCGTCGCTGTCGCAGGTGATCTGGCCGCACCCGGACTCGGACTCGACCAGGCCGACTATGCCCGGCTCGCGGAGCAGATCGACACGATCTACCACAACGGTGCTCGGGTCAATCACATCGAGCCCTACGCACGGTTGCGGGCCGCCAATGTGTCGGGCACGCGTGAGGTGTTGCGGCTGGCGACAACCGGTCGGATCAAGCCGGTGCACTTCGTCTCCACGGTCAACGCCGTGATTCCGAACGCGCCGGCACCGGATTTCATCGGCCGTGAGGATATGCAACTGCGTGTCGACGAGGTGTCCGCGAATGGTTATGTGGCCAGTAAGTGGGTGGCCGAGCAACTGATCCGCCAGGCCGGTGCCCGCGGGGTGCCGGTGAGCATCTACCGTCCCGGAACCGTATCCGGCGATCCGCGAGTCGGGGTGAACAGTGTCGACGACTCGTTCTGGAACATGATCCGGGCGGCCGCCATTCTCGGACTCGCCCCGGAGATCGGCGACGCAACCATGTCGCTGGTGCCGGTGAATTATGTGGTGGGCGCGATCGTCGCACTGGCGGATCAGCCGCCGGTCGGTGCGGCGTATCACCTGGTGAACACCCTGCCGGTGGCGATCGGGGATATCTTCGAAGCGCTGCGCCGGCACGGGATTCCGGTCGAGATCGCATCGATCGAGGAGATCGCGACCAGACTGGCCGAGGAAGCGGCGGCGCGCGATGCGACCGGCGACGATTCGCTGGTGCGCGCCGCCTTGGTCAGTGGCAACTACGGCGGGGCCGCAGCCGCCGTCGACGACACCAACACCCGAATCGAATTGGCGCAGTATGGAATCCATTGTCCGCCGGTCGATGCCGAGGCGTTGGATGCCTATGTGCGATCCTTCATCGATGCGGGTTTCTTCCCCGCCCCGAGTGACGTTCAGCTGTAGAGAGGAAAGTATGACCGCCGACGCCCAGCCCCGTCCCGCCGCCGCTTCGGGCACCTTCGCCCTCGGTGGTGACCTACCGGTCCAGCGCCTGGGCTACGGCACAATGCAACTGCCCGGTCCCGGTGTGTGGGGCGATCCGAAGGATCCGGACGAGGCCGTGCGCGTCCTGCGCCGCGCCGTCGAACTCGGTATCACCCTCATCGATACCGCGGATTCCTATGGTCCGTTCGTCGCCGAAACACTCATCCGCCAGGCCCTGCACCCGTACCCCGACGACCTGGTCATCGCGACCAAAGCCGGGCTGGCCCGGCCCCGTCCCGGTGAGTGGGTCCCCAACGGGCGCCCCGAATATCTGCGCCAGCAGCTGGAGTTGAGCCTGCGCCATCTGGGCGTCGAGCGCATCGATCTCTTTCAGCTGCACCGGATCGACCCGCAGGTGCCGCTCGCCGATCAACTCGGTGAGCTCGCAGCGTTGCGGCAAGAGGGCAAGATCCGCCATATCGGCCTGTCCGAGGTGACCGTCGGGCAGCTCGAGAAGGCCCGCAAGATCGTCGATATCGTCTCGGTCCAGAACCAGTACAACCTCGCCAACCGCAGTGCCGAGGACGTGCTCGATTACGCCGAGGCGAACAACATCGCCTTCATCCCGTGGTTCCCCATGGCCACCGGCGATCTCGCCCGTCCGGGTGGTCCGCTGGACGCCCTGGTGCGCGCGGGCGCCGGCCCGTCCCAACTCGCGCTCGCCTGGCTGCTGCGCCGCTCGCCGGTCATCCTGCCCATTCCCGGCACCTCCAGCGTGGCGCATCTCGAGGAGAACACCGCCGCCGCCACCATCACACTCACCGACGACGAATTCGCCGCCCTGTCCGCGGTGAGCACCCCGGCGTCGGGTGGTGCCCGCGGTTGGCGTTCCCTGCTGCCGAAAGTGTCACGCGGCTGAGGAAGCGCGCTGGGTCCCCGGGGATGCGACCGGGGGCCCGGGAGTTGGATCGGTCGCGCCGACACCCGGTGATGTGGATTCCGGCGGACATGCTGGCCCATGCCTGATGGCATAGTGCAGCAATCGGATCGACGAGAGCAGCATGATGTATGAAGCGCAGATGGTGGCCAATGACGCCGCCTATTACTACTTGTCCCGCTCGGGCCGGGTTACCGACTGGCCGATGTGGTGGGTATTCGACAACGGCGACACACCGCTGACCGCCGCCGATATCGCCGACCACTTCGGTGCGCGGGCCGAACTGCTCGAACCGCTGCGGCGTCGGATCCAGGAGGTGCCCGGCGGGCTCGGGCACCCGTTCTGGGTGGTCGACGACAGTCCGATCGACGCCCACATTGCCACTCATACTGCGGCGCAACTGGATTGGGCGCAGTGTCAGGACGAGGTGGGGCGCATTCTGGCCCAGCCGCTGGATGCTCGGGTCAGTGCCTGGCAGCTACACGTATTTCCGAACGTGACCGGTATCGCGACGACGAGCGGCATGGGCACCGTTGTGCTGATGCACATCAGTCATGCGCTGATGGCGGGTCCCGCCATGACATCGCTGTCGGAGGCGTTGTTCGCCTCGGTGCCGTTGCGCATCGGGGGGCAAGGTCCCGCGACGCAACGCCCGCGCCCGGCGCTCGCCGCTGTCGCCGGTGCACTGCGCTGGCCGTTGCTGGCGCTGCGTTTCAACGTTCGTGTCCGGCGTGAGATGCGCCGGATCGCCCGCGAAAACGATGACAGCGGGCCGAAAACGCCACCGGTCACCGCCACCCGGCTCAATCGCCGGATCGGCCCGGGACGCGCCATGCGGACGATTCCATTGGAACTGAGCGTTGTCCGTGTACCGGGAATCACGGTGACGGCCGTCGGGCTGACGGCGATATCCCGCGCAATGCAGCGCTATCTCGAAAAGCGGGAAGGGTCGTGTCCCGACGATCTCGCGGTACTGGTGACGGTCGCGGTGCCTGACGCGCCGGTGATGGGTGTCAATTACGTCGGCGCCGACGCGGTCGCGCTGGCTGCGGCGGAACCCGATCTCGCCGCTCGTGCGCGCGCGGTCGACGCCACACTTCGGGTGCGCAAGCATTCGCCGTCGGCGCGCCGGGAACTCAATCGACTCGCGCTCATCGACCTGCTGCCCAGCCGCACCTACCGAACGCGATTCGGTACGCTCGCGCCCGCAGATCCGGACACCCCGGCCTACGCACACACCATCCTGACCAGCATCCGATGCGAGCCGACCACCGAATGGTCACTGTCGGGCAAGCCGTTTCGCTGCGCGGGCATGCTGCCACCGGTGTATCCGGAAATCGGATTGGCGCATTCGTTCGTCGGCGCGGGCGACAGCTTCACCGTATCCGTGGCATGTGATCCCGATATCGTCCCGGATCTCGACGACTACTGCGACATCCTGCGGGAATCGTGCCAGGAAGTCACGGCCGCCCTCGGCGACCTGCGGTAACGCGGGCTACCAGGCCACCGGCAGGGCCAGTGGTCCGCGCACCAGCAGACCGCTCTTCCAGGGCACCTCGTCGACCGGTACGGCGAGGTGCAGGGTCGGGAACCGGCGCAGCAGCGATCCGAGCGCCACTTGCAGTTCCACCCTGGCCAGTTGCGCGCCGAGGCAGTGATGCGCGCCGTGCCCGAAGGCCATGTGCGGGTTGCGTTCTCGGGTCAGGTCCAGATCTTCGGGATCATCGAAGACGGTCTCGTCCCGATTTGCGGCCTGGGTATTGACGAAAACCGATTCACCCGCGCGGATGCCGATATCACCAAGTTCGAGGTCTTCGGTGGCGATTCTGGGAAAGGAACCGCCCGAACCCAATTGGACGTAGCGCAGCAGCTCCTCTACCGCTCTCGGGACGAGCTCCGGTCTGCCGCAGAGTAATTCCCAGTGTTCGCGCTCGGTCAGCAGCACATAGGTGAAGTTCGCGATCTGATTGGCCGTGGTCTCGTGACCCGCGATGAGCAAGCCGATACCCAGATTGACCAACTCCGCCTCGCTGAGCCGGTCCTCGTCATCGCGCGCGGCGACCAACGCACCGAGCAGATCATCGGTCGGCTGCTCGCGACGCTGCGCCACCAGTTCGGCGAGATACGCCTCCAGGCCCGCGCGTGCGGCGCTGATCTCTGCACGGGTATGCGCGGTGGTGGACAGCACCGTATCGGAGAACTCCCGGAACCGGTGCTGGTCTTGCGGTGGAACGCCGAGCATTTCGCAGATCACCGTGACCGGCAGCGGCAATGCCAGCAATCGCACCAGATCGGCGGGCGGGCCGGATCGCTCGATGTCGTCGAGCCGCTCGTCCACGATCTGCTGGGCGCGTGGGCGCAATGCCTGAACCCGGCGGCCGGTGAAGGCCTTGACCACGAGTTTGCGCAGCCGGGTGTGCTCCGGCGGATCCATGCTCAGCAGTGCATTGCGGCGCGCGGGTTCCGGTGTGGCGCGCGGAATATCCTCGCGCTCGACCGCCGCGGCGCGGCTGAATCTCGGGTCGGCGAGGACCTGTTTGACGTCCTCGTAGCGGGTGACCAGCCAGCCCTCGCCACCGTAGGGGAGTCGTATGCGACTGATCGGCTCTTCCCGCCGCAGCCGCGCGAAGAGTGGATCCATATCCAGCCGGATCGGGGTGCTGAACGGGTAGCTACGCACCTCATGGGTGACGGTCATGCGATCTCCCTTCCGCTCCGCGGACGGTAGCCGCCCGAGCGATGTAAGCGAGCGATGTAAGCGATTGCTTACAACTGATGGTAGGGAGAGCGCATCGACCCGTCAACGGTTGAATCCCGTTATGGCGGTGGAAATTTCACGTCGACCCGCTCCAGCAGCACGCGCGCGGCCCGCAGCACATAGTCGGCAACCGCCGCCGGATCCGCGCTGGCCAACGGATCTCTGCGATGTACCGAGCGAACCAAACCGATGCCGAGCAACCAGGCCAGCAGGAGATCGGCGCGCAACTCGGCATCGGGTCCATCGGTGAGTGCGGACAGCGCGCCCACGTACTCGTCGCCGAGTTCCCGTCGTACCGCGGCCGCACCCTCGTCATGCCCGCTGGAGCGCAGTGCTGCCTGAAGCCAATGTGCTTGTGCCGCAGAACCGGTCGGTTCTAGAGCGCGTGTCAGTAGGCGGCCGAGCAATGCCTCGGCCGGTCCCTCCTCGAGCACGCGCCTGCCGCGATCGGCTATCGACGCCCGGAACAGCTCGTCCTTATTGCCGAAGTATCGGAACAGCAGCGCCTGATTCACCCCGGCGCGCGCGGCTATCTCGCGTACCGTGGCGCGCTCGTAGCCGCGTTCGGTGAACAGTTGTTGCGCCGCCGCCAATATCGCGAGTCGCGTAGCGGCCGCATCTCTTTTGCGGCCGACGGGCTCGTACTGATCAGACATACACCCTCCGGTTGATCCGAGACAGTGCAGCGTAAGTCGCGTTCCCAAAAATGGGAACGGGGATTGTGCAAGCGATGGTGTTGTGGCGGTACTGTTCTGCACCTGGCACCGCTAAGAATTGGACCTCGATGTGGTGTTGGATACGTCACGATGCGGAAGGCGTTGGTCGCGCAGCCCTTCGGGTTCCATTGCTCACCTCTTGTTCCCCTTGCCGGGAGGTGCCGGGGGTAGTTGCCGCGACCTGCGATGGGTGCCGTTCGTGACCTCACTCCCGATTGCGGAATCTCGAATTCCGCAACGGGAGTGGGATTCCGTCCGCGCCATAGGGAAGGGCAATTCGATGGATGTCCGCGATCGGCCGTTTCTTGTTTCTGCCGACGCCGATCCGCTCTTGTCATTCGGTCAGCTCGAGGCGTGGGCCGAGACCGTTGCTCGGTGTTTGAAGAAAAATGGCGTCGGTGCCGGTGACGTGGTGGTCGCCGAACTACCGAATTCGCCTGCCTTCGTTGCCGTAATGTCGGCCGTCTGGAATATCGGTGCGGTATTCGCGCCGATGGATTCGCGGCTCAGCCCGCGGGAGAAACAGCAGATTTTCGCACTTGCCAGGCCCCGGGTGGTGGTAGCGCCGACCCGCACGTCGGTCGATTCGCCAACGCTCTTGTGGCGCAACCCGTTCGAGGCCCCGGTGCAGCTCGAATGGATCCCCGCCCCGCCCGTGCAGCGCAGCGGTTGGGTGCCGATCGCGCTCGCGCCCACGGTGCACGAGGGCGACCGGCTGATCCTGTTCACCTCCGGCTCCACCGGAGCGCCGAAGGCGGTGGCACTGTCCGAGGCCAATATCGCGGCCGGAATCACCGCTGTCGCAGACCATTTCGCACTTACGCCGGATGACCGCACCATTGCGCTGCTGCCATGGGCACAGAGCCACGGCCTGTTCGCGAACCTGATGGCAACACTGCGCAGCCGGTGCACCATGGTGCTGCCCGCCGTGGGCGAGGCGCAACAAACGCACCCGCTGCTGGATGCGGCGGCGCCGACCTGGCTCACCGTGATGCCGATGCAGCTGGCCGGTATCACCGCCGGACTGGTGGCATCGCGAAAGCGGGCGCGCGGCATGCGTTTTCTGCGCACTGCCTCGGCCCCGCTGTCCCGCCTCGCGGCCGAGCGTGCGGAACGGCTGCTCGGCTGCCCGGTCGTGGAGGCCCTGGAACTCGCCGAAACCAGTCACCAGGCGGCGGCCGATCCGCCGTCGTGGGAGCGGGTACCCGGTACGGTCGGCACCCCGACCGGTGTCGAATTCCGTTTGGCTGGTGACGAAATCGCGGGCGGCCGCGAACTAGAGGTCCGCGGCACGGCACTGTTCAGCAGATATGTCGGCAATCCCGCGGCCACCGCGGCGGCCTTCACCGCCGACGGTTGGCTGCGAACCCGTGACGTGGCGCGCCGGGAAGAGGACGGCCGCGTGCGCATCCTGGGCCGGCTCAGCGAAATCGCGCACCGCGGCAACCATGCGGTGGCTCCGGTCGATGTGGAGGCCGCCCTCGACGAACATCCAGACGTTGTCTCGTCGCTCGCGACCCGGGTACCGCATCCCCGCCTTGGCGATGACATCGCGGCAGTGGTCCGCTTGCGCAAGGGCTCTCAGATCACCAAACGAGATATCGAGCGGCACTGCCACGCGCACCTGGCCGACCACCAGATTCCGGGCCAGATCCGCATGGTTACCCAGTTGCCGCATTTGCCCAACGGAAAGCCGAGCCGCCGCATGGCGGCACAACTGTTCGAGGTGGGCTGACCTCTCACCGAGTCGTTCCGGACCGGTGAATTCCGGATGCCCCGCGAAATCCTCGCCCTCGGCGGGGAGCTGAGATGCACGTTGATGAACCTGTTCATCATTGCGGCACGATCCCGGATACCGTGCCGGTCAGGCCGGAAACGAGTTGCCGGTGTCCGACACGACATCTCGAGGATGACAGGCGCGCCGACCTGTCGCGAGCGTATCGGCGACCTTGGTCAACGGCGCTGCGATCAGATCGAGCCAGTGGAAGCTCACCGCGTAGTCGATAACCCAGATGCTGGTGACCTCGATACCCATGAATCCCGCGAATTCCAGATCGAGCACGGTCGACAATGCCGCATTCCCGGGGTGCGGAACGTTGCCGTGATTCGTCGCGAAGACATAATTGGCCAGCGGTACCCCGTGTGAATCCCGGACATTCATCCAGCCGATGGCATCGATCGTCGAGGAGCCGGCGGTACCGGGCCCGGTCTGCGCCGTCGCCACCGCGCCGAGCGTCATCGAAACAACGAACAGCACGAATACGCCGACTAGCCGCCGCCCTATTATTCGGCGCAGCCAAGTCGCCCCGGCCCAGCGCCCGCGCCGACGGGGCACCGCGCGCGGGCGCCAACGCTCCGTGTCCCAGAATTCCGAGTCCGACAACGTCTCTGGGCAGTCTGTCCTACTCGACCTGAGCCGCGTGTCAACGAAATTATCCGATCGACCGAACACGCATCCAAACACAATGTTCGGCCGAACACCGAAAACCCATTGAGCTCATCATGATTCGTATGGAATCCGTATGGCACCCAGCGACTGTTACCGGCCTCGCATCAAATCATGTCGGCAATGGCTGCTGTCATTGTCCGACAAACCGACACGCGTCTGCGCCGCGAAAATCCGCGCGACGTGCCGGACGAATTCGATATCAGCTCGGCGGCAACTCGGAATGTCTGGCGAAGGCCTGATCGATCAGCTCCGACGTGGCGCGCGTGGCGATCAGCCGGGCGATCGCCAACTCCGATTCGAGTTTGGCGCGATCCCTCGGTGTTCGCCCGGACTGTTCATAGGCCTGGCCAGCCAGGAAGTAGAACAGTTGGGTCGCATACTGATCGGCGATCTGATTGCAATCGGCTCTGAGCCGCTCGACCAATTCGAAGGCGTCGCGCATTGGAATGCCCGCATCGACGAGTCGGGTGGTCAGGTCACCGCAGCGCGGGTTGGCGACCCGGTAGGCCTCGTGCGGATCGCCGCTGGCGGCGAGCGCCTGCTGCACGTATTCCGGAAGTCTCGGGGGCGCGTGCGTGCGTTGGGTGCGGATGGTGCCGGACGCGGTGACCGTAGTGGGCTCGGAGATGGGCTGGTCGTTGACACCGAGCACCTCCGCCAATCCGTCACCACGATCCCAGGCCTCGAGCAGTTCCCGAATCCCGTTCAACTTCATGCCCCGACTGAGCAGACGACTGATCGTCTGCAATCTGTTGAGGTGATCCGACCCGTAATAGCCGATGCGCCCCCGGACATCGGGGGAGGGTAGGAGTCCTCGTTCGTGGTACACGCGGACGCTTCGCACGGTGGTATCAGCCGCCCGCGCTAGTTCGTCGATCGTGTACTCGGACTCAACAGCCATATCCATAGGAAACCACAATTCGCCCCTTAGCGGATGGCCCGCGAACAAATGTACCGTTAACTAACGATACGTCAGGATCACATGTTGGTCAACGTGCCGTTAACTAGCGGCAGAAACGATTGCCGAGGGGGCCAATCGTGGGTTAACGTTCGTGTGCCAGCAATCACTGCTGGCCTTCCGGGGACTGTTGAGCAGCCCTGATGACCTCCCGACCAGTGGGCCCGCACAACGGAGTTGGCGCGCCCTCGGCCTCCCCGGAGACGGCTATGAGCATCACGCAATCTTCCCTCGTCCTGGAAACCATTGCGCCGGCAAAGGTTTCGACGCTTCCGAGTGGGTCGGCCCATCGGCCACCCTGCGCGGACGGTCCCGACGATTGGGATCTGGACGTCGGCACTCCGGACTCGTGGCGTGCGGCGATGCGAATCTGCGACAGCTGCCCAGTGTTCGCGAAATGTGAACAGTTGGCGCAGACACTCACCGAGCGCGGTACCGGCCCCCGCGCGATGATCTGGGCCGGAGTGCCCTATGACAGCGCGGGCAAGGTTGTCGCTGATCTGGACCGCCATCGCATTACACCCGTCGACCACAAGCGGCCGCTGCGGATCATTCGCACCGGTTCGCGTCCCGCGCCCGCGGATCCGATTCCGGCGGCGCCGCGGCGCCACATAGTGCTGGGTCGTCGGCTGGAGCCGACCGGAACCGGCGCGCACTGACTTATGCTTTCGTCCACCTGTTGACGACGGACTTCATTCTGGCGGTGTGTAACTCATGACGATGTTGGCTCTGGAGATCGGAGCAGACGGTTTCGCGGCGAGTCGGGTGGCAAACAATGTCGGCACGGACGAGATCCGGCGCGTCCCGATTCCGACTCGTGCCGCCTGGGACAGCTGTCGTGACCTGCTGCTCCAGGTCGCTGGCGGCGAGGATGTCACCCGGGTGGGAATCGGCTCGATCGGCCCGCTCGATATGGCTGCCGGTGTGGTCGCGCCGCCCGGAATCGCCGAGTGGGCGACTGGTTTCGCGCTCGTATCGGCGATAGAGAAGCTGTTTCCGGGCGCCATTGTCCAGTTGGCGCTCGATGGCGTGTGCCTTGGCTTGGCCGAGCGTAACTTCGGTGCGACGAACGACGTGCTCGATGCCGTCGCGGTCATGGTCTCGGACCGGATCGGCGCCGGGGTCATGGTCGGTGGTTTCGTGGTGGTCGGTC
The DNA here is from genome assembly GCF_040680755.1 of Nocardia sp. NPDC051990. NCBI lineage: Bacteria > Bacillati > Actinomycetota > Actinomycetes > Mycobacteriales > Nocardiaceae > Nocardia > Nocardia sp. NPDC051990. The sequence goes on from NZ_JBFAXH010000005.1 coordinate 379,331, forward strand.
GGACCGGGAACGCGGGAAACCTCGGCCATGTGCTGGTGCCGGGCTTCGATGAGCGCTGCGAATGCGGGGGGCGGGGCTGCCTGGAGGCGGTGGCGGGTGGAACCTCGGCGGTGAATTGGGCTCGCGCACAAGGCTGGCAAGGCACCTCGGTCGATGATCTGGTCGGTCAGGCGCGTGCGGGTGACGAACTCGCCGATGCCGCGCTGACCAGGGCCGGAACGGCGCTCGGCCGCGCGATCGCCTCGGTGGCCGCACTGCTCGACCTGGACCTGGTCGTCCTCGGCGGCACGATGGCGGCGCCGGGCACCTCGCTCTGGAAGGCGCTCGGCGCTGCTGTCGCGACGCATGCCCGGCTCGGCCATCTGACCGGATTACGGGTCGTGCCATCGGAACTCGGCGAGGTCGGTGTGCTGGCGGGTGCCGGTGTGCTGGCGCTGACGGCGGGGGAGGGCTAGCCCGTCGCGGTTTGCGGGGGTGGAATCAGGGCCTGAGACCAGCGCTTTCTTCGCTGGTCTCAGGCTTTGTGCGGTGATGTGTCGCGGCTTGCGCGAACTGCGCTGAGCTGCGGAAATTTTGGCGTCTATGTGCGCGTTCTTAAGCGTATGTTAAGAAAAGACCACCCGGTGAACTTCGGGGTGGCCACTGTCATGCAGACTGCATCTGATGTCAACATACCTAAGCCTGTTGAACGAGCCGTTATATAGCGGTACATTGTTCATGTCACACACAGGTGGCGGCTTCCGACGAACGGCTGGTACGGGCAAGTGCGATGACAAGTGGCGCAGTAAATCCTTGGGTAACGATCGAGACGTTGACGCCCGAAGCGATGTCAGTGGCGTCGGTGGGGGACGCGCCGCGTGGATTCGCCGACTGGCAGCGAGTGCTGCAGCGGCTGCTGTCGCGGACCCCGGCGCTCTATGACAGCCTCAAGACCCGGAGCCTGATCGATGCGATCCGGACGGCGCGCGACGAAGCCAAAGATGTGGATCTGACGCTCGCGACCGGTTCGGGTCCGCACGCGCTGCGGATACGACCGGTGTTCGGACCGGGCGGTGATGTGCACGCGGTCCGTTTGTGGGTGGGCTCCGCCGCAGTCGCCTGCCCCGAATTACCGCCTGCGGTGGGCGCGATCTGGGACCTCGATACCCAGACGATTCAGCAACCGATCGGTGCGACCCGGTTGACGGGGAATTCGGCCGAGCAGCACGTGCCGGTGATGTCGATCGCGGAGTTGTTCCATCGGATCTCGGGCTTCAATCGACATGCCGAGGTCCTGGATCTGCTCTACAGTCCGAGACCTGGTGACAAACTTCAGTTCGATGTCACGGTGACCGATGGTCCCGAGCGGCCGGGGCGATGGCGGATCAGTATCCGGGCCCGCGACGACGCTCGCACACAGGGCGCGTGGTTGGTGATCGAAGATGTCACCTCGGACAATGAGCAGTCGGAGTGGCCGACGCTGGAACGAGTCGGATTGCGCGAAGCCCACCGGCGGGCCGGAACTCATCTGGCGATCATCCAGACCGAGCGCGCCAGCATCTCGCATTGGCTCACGGATCCGGCGCCCTGGATTCGGTGGGACTATCTGTTCCGGCCGATGGACGTCTTCCATCCGGATGACCGCGTCCGTTTGATGGCGCTGAGTGATCGGCTGGAATCCGGTGATACGGCGGGTGTCACGGTGCGGGCCCTCAACTACGGTGGTGGCTACACTCCGACGTCGCTGCTGCTGTACCCGTATCCGGGTTATCCGAGTCGGCAACTCGCGATCGCCCAGCTGGTGCGCGTGGCCGATGACATGCCGATGCTGGAATCCGGGCGCCAGTCGCTGGAAACCTCGCAGCGGCAGGCGCCGATCGGGTACGACGATCAGCTGCAGTATCGACTCGCGCATCGGTTGAAACGTAGTCCTGTGTACTGACCCGCTGTCCCCATCATTGGGAACGATGGCGGGGGCTGGAAATGATGGTGCTCTCTACCATTTCGGGAGTGCGGACAATGGTTGGCAGATCGGCGGATTCGGGCGATGAATTACTTCGCCGAATGGTCGCACGCCGCCGCCGCGACAATGTGATCGTCGCGGTGCTCGCGGTGCTGGCCGTTCTCGGTGGCGGGCACGCGATCCTCGATTTTTTCGCCGCGGATCCGCCGCCCCCATCCGACAGTGCGACGCCCGCGACCATCGGCCGCGCGCAATTGGCCGGTTCCTTCGCTCAGCAGTTCATTGTGACCTATTTGAGTTCTGTTGCCGGACAACAGGATCGACTCGGCGAATATGTCGGATCCAATGCGCAGCAGATCACCTTGCCCGCGACGGCCCGGCAGGTATCCGATCCCGCCGTTGTGTACGTATCGCGGGTGGGGAGCTTCGACACACTCGAGATCTGGTCGGTGACCGTATCGGTCCGGATGGGGAAGTCCGCCCCCGGTGCCACCAGCTCGACCGGTACCGCCGGCACCGCCGCCAACAACAACACCGGTTCGGACGCCCGCCAGTTCTATCGGGTCGGGGTATCGGTGCTCAACGGTCGACTGCGGGCGCTCGCGCTGCCCGCCCTGGTCGAACCGCCCAGCCGGGGCGCCGATCTGGCGCAGGCGTACTCGTCGCCGTGTACGGCGGAAACGCCGCTCGCGCAAGTGGCTTCGGGCTTTCTGACCACCTATCTGACGGGTAACGGCGATGTAGGCCGTTACATCACCCTGGACGCCGGTATCGTCGCACTGCGCCCGGCCCCGTTCACCACCGTGGAGACCGTCGCGGTCACCTCGGACGACAACAGTTGTGGCGCAGCGCGTTCGCACGCGCAGGTGCTCGTCACCGTCAATCCCAAGGCCGACAGCGGGACGGTCGCGACGCTCGCCTATCCGCTGACCATGGTCCGCGACGGTGGCCAGTGGCAGGTGCAGTCGGTCGATGCCGTCCCCGCGATGACCAACCCGCCTGCCGTGATCGCCGACCAGCAGAACTCGCACGCAAGTGCGCCCAGCTCGACGACGTCGGTGCCGTCGACGACGGCGCAGATTCCGCGGGCTACCCAGAACTGATACGAAAGAGGCACGGCCGTGGGTAATTTGAGCGCCATCCTGTACAACGTCCTGATGTTCGTCCGCTGGGCGGGCCTGATCCTGATCACCATTCTCAGCATGGGTGTGCTGATATCCGAGGCGGCCAAATCCAAGCTCTCGCCCGCGAAGATCCTCGCCGTCGCCGGATCGGCAATTCTGGCCGCGGTCCTGTTCTGGATACTCCCGACACTGGTCAACTACGCGCGCACCGACTCCAATATCATCGTCCCCGATCACCCCATCGGTGGCTATCGATGACCCAGGTGATCAAGGTCTTCACGCCGATCAAGCGGGTCCCCACCATGATCGGCAAGGCCCAGAACGGACAGAAGCTGCCCTTCGGGCCGTACACCCTGCCGCAAGTCGCGTCCGCGGTGGTGTTGATGGTGATCACCTCGGTGTGCGCGATGGCAGTTCCGGTCAATCCGGCGGTCACCTTCGTGATGGGTCTGGTGCTGACGATCGCGGTCGTCTTCGCCGTCGGATTGGTGCCGTATACCGGTGTCCGGATGACTTCTCGGGCGCTGTGGGTGGGGCGGCTCCTCGTATATCGCAAGCCGGTGTCCGCATCCGGCATGCCGGTCAACGCCGATTCGGCGCGCCACACCATGTTCATCGAAGAGTCCGTCGTCGTGGTCCTGCCGGACCGCCCGACCGCTGCGGCGCAGAGCGCGAAACCCGATATCCGGTTGCTCGATGTGATCGGCGTCGGCAGCAGTGGGAAGGACCTGCGCAGCTGGATCAACGGCAACGGTGGCCCGGCATCGGAAGGGAGCCGCTGATGGCATTCGGACGAGATTTGCAGCCCACCGCCGCGATTCGCGGAAATCTGCAATTCACCCATTCGGGTCTGGTCACCGCGACCTACTTCATCAACCCGCTCGGCTACGGGTTGCGCAAGGCGAGTGACAAGCACGATGTGAAGATGGCCCACCATGCGCTGATCAACAGCTTGCCGGCCGGTTCGTTGTTACTCGGCATCCAGGCGCGGCTCAATACGATCGATGTGCTGACCAAGATGGTGGAGGGCGTCGATCTCGACGAATGCGAGGATTACGCCGACGAGGTGGTCGCCTCGTACGAGCGTGTCCGCGCAATATCACCGCAGACCCGGATCTACTTGCTGACCATCCCGGTCGGCACGGCGAACTCCGGTATTTCGTCGCTGTCACGTATGTGGCGGGGCAGCACCACCACGATCGATGCGACCGCCATATCGCGCGCCGATCTGGATGCCTATGACGATAAGGCGAACGAGATCCTGTCTCGGATCGGCGGCGATTTCGATCCGATTCCGGTGCCCGCCGCACTGTTCCAGTGGCTGTGGGAGCACTACCTGTCGCGCGGCGCGGCCGGTGATCCGGTGGCCCCGACCAGAGTAGGCGCCCTGGATGACGCGACAGCGGCGGTGTTCTCCTCGGCGGCGCTCGACGAGGGCGCCCAGGCCGATAGCAACCGGCGGATCCGGCCATCGTTCGTCCCGGTGATCAAGGTCGTTCAACCGGATTATGAATATCGGCCGTCCTATCAGGCGATGCTCACCCCGCATTCATTTCCCTACGCGGGCATGCGATTTCCCGGTGGCAGCGAATTCCTGAATGTGCTGGAGGGTCTCGGCGACGTCACGGTCGACTGGGGGATGCGGGTATCGACCAAACCCGCGGACCAAGTACTCAAGAATAACGAGCTGAGCCTGCGCCGACTCGGTGAGCAGATGGATCAGCGCGACCAAGAGGTGTCGTTCGCGCAGAATACGCTGACCTCGAAAGCACAGATGTTGGGCGAATACAACCAGCATTTCGAGGTCAACGGCGGCGAGTCGGAGGTGTCCTTCACGACCGTCATCGCCATCGGCGGGCCCTCGCGCGATGTCACCATGGACGCGGTCAATACGCTCAAGCGCCGCTACAAGCGGTTCCAGGTCGATATGACGGCCCCGCTCGGCACCCAGGTCGATCTGTGGTCGATGCTGGTACCAGGGAGTCCGCCGCGGCGGGCGTTCGACGATTTCGCGCATATCGTGCCCTCCGATATGTGGGCTGGCTTCGTCCCGTTCATCACCAGCCAGATCGGCGACGACAGCGGCCCCGTGATCGGGATCAATCTTTTGTCCGGCCAATTCGAGCCGATCCACTTCGGCATCATGGAGGCCGCGCTACACGATCTGTCCGCTTCGTTCGCGGTCACCGGTGAACTCGGATCGGGCAAGTCGTATTTCCTCAAGCTCATGGCGGTGCTCGTGCACGATATGGGCGGGCAGTTCCTGGCCATCGACCGCAGTCAAGTCGGTGAATGGGCGCATTTCGCCGCCGCGATCGACAATGCCGTCGTCATCGATTTGGCGAACCCGACGGTGTCATTGGATCCGCTGCGGATGTTCGAACCCAGAATCGCCGGCGAGCGTGCACTCGACTCGATCCTGCCGCTGCTGGATCTGTCGCCGACCTCCGGTGCGGGTGCCGCCGCGAGCAATCTGCTGACCGCCCGTGGCATCGCCGAGCATGGCATCCGCAGTCTGCTGGATCTCTTCCATGTGGTGCGGCGACTGCGTGATCAGCCCGGCAATCAGGAGGAGTACGCCGACCTGGCCGCGCGCCTCGGCACGGTTGTCGAGCGGGTGCCGGTGCTGTTCGACCCATCGCTGAAACCATTGCGGCTCAATGCCGCTGCCACGGTCGTCCGCAGCCACCAGTTGGCGCTGCCGACCGCGGAAGAGCTCACCACCCCACATCTGTACAACCGATTGCCGCTGACAAAACGACTCGGAACCGCGCTGTACGAACTCGTCGGTGTCGCCGCACGAGAGGCATTCCTCACTGATAACGGCAGATTCGGGCTGCTGGTCGGCGATGAGGCGCACCATTTCACGCAGACCCAGGTCGGATCCGCGGTTACCTCGGACTTCAGCCGCGACGGCCGTAAGCACTTAGCCGCGATCGGGTTGGCCTCGCATGATCCGGCTACCGACTTCCAGGGTGCGGCGCACAATCTCATCCCGAACCGGTTCGTCTTCCGTCAGCGCGATGAGACCTTGGCGCGCAACAGTTTGGAATGGCTCGGCGTCGATCTGGAGGAAACGCCGTTTCTGCTGCAGGTCTTGCGAGAGGAGACCTCCCCGCCGGTCGGTGCCGGTCGTCAGGTGCCCGAGGAACGCCGTGGTGAGATGTTCATGCGTGACGCACTGAACCGAATCGGCCGCGGCAAGGTGCTCGGGCCGGCCCGGATCGATCGCGCCGCCGCGATTACCAGCACGCCGAACGCCGGCGGGGCCACGCGCACTGCAGCACCGGAGAGACAGGCAGTCCGGTGAGGTTCGGCGCCGGTCGTGGTGATCGGCCACAATTGTCCGACTTCGAAACGGCGGCAGGGCCGGAGCTGTTCGATCCGGTGCAGTGGCGACCGTCAGCGGTATTCCGGCGATGTCGCAAGTGGATCGGCGCGACGCGCCGTCGACGTTGGATCACCTGGTCGCTCATCGCACTTGTCGTGCTGTTCATCTTTCCAGGCATCATGGCGGTGATGGCGAACGCGCAAACCGGCACGGCGAGCGTGTCCGCGCCGAATAGTGCGCTCAGCTGGATGCGGATCAAAGATTCGTCGGGAGTAGAGCTCTCGAGCTATCTGTTCGCCACCAATCGTGGCGGAATCTTCAGCCCCGGGAACATCGTGATGTCGTTCCTGATCATCGTGTTGTTCGCCATCTGGCTGGTCATCACGGTCACCGCGATCTGGCTACCCACCGACACCCTGGATTTCGGGTGGCTGAACCTTGTCAGCAAGCCACTGCAAGGTGTGGCCGACGCGCTGTCGGGCCAGATCGCGACACCGATCATGCTGGTGACCGCAGTGGCGGTCGGCGGGATTCCCGTGGGCGTTTTCATCGTGCGCGGCTATTTCTCCAAGGCCTCGATGCAGGTCGTGATGATGGTGGGAGTGGCGATACTCGGGCCGCTGTTCCTGGCCGAGCCGCTGGCCGAGGTGCTGGCGCCGGACGGACTGCTGGCACAGGGGCGGAATCTGGGGATTTCGGTGGCGGCCGGTTTGAACGGCAATAGCAATCCGAATCCGAACCAGTTGATCCAGACGATGCAGTCCGATATGGCGGACAACTTCGCGCGACGTCCGTTGCAGGTGTGGAACTTCGGGCACGTGGTGGACGACCGGCCGTCTTGCAAAGCGGCCTGGTCGGCCGGCGTCATGGCCGGTGACGAGGACCGGGTCAAGAACGGGATGAAGTCGTGCGGGGACGCCGCCGCATATTCGGCGGCTGATAACCCGAGCGTCGGTCAAATCGGTGCCGGAATTCTTCTGCTGGTGTCCGGCACGGTGCTATTGGTTTTCGGCGCAGTCCTGGCCATCAAGGTCATCTGGGCCGCGCTCGATTCGATCTACTACGGATTCATGACGATATTCGGATTCGCCGCGGGCGGATTCGTGTACGGGCCGACGCAGACATTCACCATTCGCTGTGTTGTGCACGGGTTCGTATCGGCCGGGCGCATGGCTGCGTTCGTCATATTTCTCGGCGTCTACGAATTGTTCATCGGCGAATTGTTCCGCCAGGCGCGTGGTCAAGTCATGTCGGTGTTCGTCATCGGCGCGATCGTGGAAATCGTCGCCATCTTCCAGTTGAAGCGCCTCAACGCGGGTCTGGAGAAGGGCAACGACTGGATTGCGAACCGATTCGCGTTGGCCATCCAGAATGGTGGTGCCAGAGCCGGCGGGGGTGGGGGCGGCGGTGGGACCGCGCTCGGCATGGGGCAATTCGGCGCGAGCCACAAGATGTCCGGCTTGGGGATGATGGCGATACTCGGTGGGGCGAGCACCATCGCGAACTCGCCGCTGACCGAATGGGCGATGGGCGGACTTCCGGGTTCTTGGCGTCCGCAGTCGAGCATGAAGAAGCGAATGACGGCAGCGCAGGCAGGCGTGTGGATCGGGGACAAGCGGTTCGGTGGTCGGTACGGCTGGAATGCCCAGTCGTATCTGAACCGCGCCCTCTTTTCCACGAATGCTCGGCGGGAGGGCATTGCCTATGGTGGTTTGGACACGTTCCGCGGCGACGCAGCAGCCATACAGGGTGTTATCGATGCCGGTGGCACGACGGCTGACGCATTCGGGGCCACGATCGGTGCCGGTGCGCGGAACGAGGAAATGTTGCTACTTTCGGCTCGCTCGCGTCAGAGGATCAGTAAAATCGGCAGCAACGAGCCGTTCAAAGATACTGACCTGGCTTTCTTGTCTGCTGCGTTACGGCAATCTCAGAATTCGGCACGCCTGCTCGTCAATGGAGAAGGTAGCGCCATGGAGACCGCGGCCGATTTCGCCACCTTGGAGCAGGCCGCCCGGCAATTCCGCCTGGTCAGGAGCGGTGGTGTCACACTGGACGGCGGCAACCGACTGCATCATCCTCAGCTGGACTTTGTCGAGCAATACATGAAAGACGATTCTATCGCTGCGAAGGCGAAAATGCAGGCCCTGAACGATGTGATAGCAAATAAGACGGTGAGCAATCCGAGCGTTGAACTCCAGGCATTGCACAACGCCAATGTGGACGCAGAGACCGCGGTTCGTATGAAGCAATGGATTATGAACGATCATGCCAGGCTCGCGGAGAAAGCTGTCGGCAAGCTGATGTCGGACGTAACCAATCCGGAGGCAATTCGTGATCTCAGAGAAGTGATCTACAAGGCGGGTAACACTGATTACTGGGCAAACGGTGGTACCGAAGTTCCTGAGAATAATGTGACGCCGGTCGGGCATTTGCCGGGTAATCCGAACCAGCGCAATCCGACTCATCCGAACTGGACACGGGGAATGCGGGATGTAGCCCGGTTTCTGAAGCCGGGGCCGAAGTGAACTAATTAGGTCTGTTTCTGCGGAAAAGTGAAGCTGCTCGTTCTGTGCGGAGAGGTATTCGATGATCGGTCGGCTCATGTTCCTCGCCATGGTTCCCGCCTGGGCGTGGTTGTTGCTGGCAGCGGTGTCCGGGCTGGGTACGGTGCTCGTCCTCCTGGTGCTGGTGGTCGGCGGCACGACCTCGGCCATCTCCGCCGACCTGCACTACCAATGCGACAGTGCGGTAGGTCCCGACCCATCGCAGACCGAGACCGCCACACCCCGAGCAGCCGCTGCCTCCGGTTCGGGGGCGGGTGCAGCGCCCTCTACCGCGCCTACCGTCAACCCATACGCGGAATTGACTGTGGCGCCAGATGATAGAACTGCCTCGGACTGGCAGCGCGCCTGCGCGAGTGCGATCCGTACCGCGCCGTATCAACTGCCGCCGCTGCAGACGACCATGAGCGGATTGCTGGGTGACTGTGCCCGCGAATTGGCGATCAATCACGCGCTGAAAGCGTCGGCGGGAAGTGCCGACGGTGCGCCGAGTGGCCCTTCGAGTGCGGCCGGGCTGATGCGGGATGTGATCTACCAGGCCTCGGCCGCCGCGGTGACCGGGCATTGCGATCCGATGACGCAACCACCGGACAACACCGAACCCGTGACACCGCCCGCGCGGGGTACATCGGGGCAGCCGGGATCGGCGGCGGTCGCGTGCGGGCAATCGTCGAGTATCGGGAAGGCGGTTATCGTGCTTCCGAAAACCGTTGCGGCCCAGGCAGCGTGCGGACAACGGGTCGATCCCGCCGCGGTGTCGGCGGGTGATCTGGTCTTCTGGGATTACCGCAGCAACGCCCCCACCCGGACCGGAATCGCCCTCGGCGCAACACAAGTCATGACTTATGATGCCTATTCCGGACGGTTTGTCGAGCAGTCGATGCCGACCGGCCGTGACGTCCGCATCAAGCGAGTGCTAGGGGGTGGGTCGTGACGAGCTCGGAGGTGTGGCCTGCGGACTACCAGGTCGAAGTTGTCGACGAGAAGACCGAAGGTGCTGGGGGAGAGGGTGATTCACAATCCAGCCCGGTAACGCCGTGGTCGGGTAAGCAAGAGCGCAAGGCCGCGCCGCGCACGGGCACTGGTCCGGCGAATCCGGGATCCGGTACCTCACCAGGGCAGAGCGGGGCGTCAGCGGCGCCGGGGCAGAACGGCGCGCCCGCGACGCCACAGGGACAACCGGGTCAGGGTGGTTCTGCTCCGGGCGTTACCGCTGTGCCGCAGGGCAATGTTGTCGCGCCGCCGGGTCCGGGGGCGGGGCAGTCGGCGCAGCCGCCTGCTG